>NZ_JBHFIH010000002.1:56118-105162 GCF_057334195.1 Brevibacterium sp. AGC70
CCCGACACATCACACAGTCGGGCTAGCGGGATTTGAACCCACGACCTCTTCACCCCCAGTGAAGCGCGCTACCAAGCTGCGCTATAGCCCGTTTCCGTGCTGCTTCGGAAAGCAACGAGACCCAGCCTATAACGATCCCCGGCCAAGTGCCAAAACCGCGTTTCGTGACCTCGAAAAAACGGGTATCATCCCAGGTAGTCACGTGAGAGGCGGGTGCGAGCCTGGGCTGGTCCCGAGGATCGGTAACATTTCTGTTTCGTGATTGTTATGAAACCACCTCAGGCGGCTATGCTTGGAGGACCAACAAGCTAAGAGGAGTCGACATGGCAAACCTGGATTATCCAGTGTCCTTGCGATACTCGCGCGACCACGAATGGGTCGAGACCACGGACAACAGTGCAGTTGTGCGGGTGGGTATCACCGATTTTGCCCAGGAACAGCTGGGTGATGTCGTGTATGTCGATCTTCCTGATGTCGGCGATAAGACCACTGCTGGAGAATCCTGTGGTGAGGTTGAGAGCACGAAGAGCGTGTCCGATCTCATCGCACCCGTGTCCGGTTCGGTCACGGAAGTCAACGAAGGACTCGACGACGCTCCCGAGACCGTGAATTCATCCCCATTCCAGGACGGTTGGATGTATCTCGTCGAACTCAGTGATCCAGAGCAGGTCGACGCGCTGTTGGACAGCGAGCAGTACCAAGAGCTCATTAAGAGCGAGGAGGCGTAATGTCGCAGAATAACGATCAAGGTCGTCCCAACCCCTCGCAGACCTGGTATGACAACGGTCAAGTGCCGCAATCGAAGAAGTTTCCGTTCGGCGCCGGCAATGGCGATGAGAGCAGGGACCCCGAGACGCGTCACAACCCGCTGGTCGACCCACACGGTCAGAACGGCGGCGGCAGCCAGGGCAACGCCCAGAACTATGCCCAGTCACAGCCGCAGGGCGGACCGGCTTCGCAGGAGACACCTCCCTACGGTCAGCAGCCCGTGAACAACGGATCGCAGGCACCGCAGTACGGCAATGCTCCGCAGCAGAACAGCGCGCAGCAGCCAGGCTACGGTCAGTATGGTGCCCAGCAGAACCAGGGGCAGCCGGGTCAGTACAACAACGGTCAGCAGCCTCCATATCAACAGGGCCAGCAGCCTTCATATCGACAGCCTCAGCACCAGCAGGATCAGGGTCAGTACCCTCCTCAGGGCAATCAGCCCCAGGGCGGTGGCTATATTCCACAGGATCCAAACGGTCAGGGCAATCAGCCGCAGTATGGCAGCCGGGGCCAGAACCCGTACAACGGGAACGGTCAGGGCCAGCAGTACGGCAACGACGCGCCGGTCTCCAACGATTCCGGCAGCCAGCAGTTCCATGGAATTCTGGATCCGCATACCGGCGAGATTCACCCAGTGCCCGACCTTGAAGGTCTACAGGACACAGATGCGCTGCTCGTCGTCGTCTCGGGCCCGGACTCGGGTTCGCAGATTCTGCTCGACACAGATGTGGTGACGGTGGGTCGCAGCCCGAATGCGGACATCTTCCTTGACGATGTCACAGTCTCGCGCAAGCACGCCGAGTTCATTCGAACTCCAAGCGGATTCACGCTTCGCGACACCGGGTCGCTCAACGGAACCTATGTGGGCCGTCAGCTCATCGATTCCATTGAACTGCAGAACGGAGCCGATGTGCAGATCGGCAAGTTCCGGATGATTTTCCAGCAGCGTCCGCGCTCCTGACCGGGGGATAATGTCAAACATCGAAGTTGAGGTTGTTGGTGTTCGCATCGAGATGCCAGCCAACCAGCCGATCCTTTTGCTCAAAGCAACTGAACCGGCCTACTATCTGCCGATATGGGTCGGAGCCATCGAAGCAAATGCACTCTCGATCGCGCAGCGGGGCCTGACCCCGCCGCGACCGATGGCACATGCGCTGCTGCTCGACACGCTCGAAGCATATGAGGCATCATTGTCCGACGTGACAATCACCGGCCGCGATGGGCAGATATTCCTGGCCGAACTTCATACGAACGATGGAAAGTCGATCTCGGCACGACCATCTGACGCGGTGACACTGGCTCTCACGGCACAGTGTCCCGTCTACGTCGATTCAGAACTTCTCGAAGAGTCCGGAATCGAAGCACCAGCGGCTGACGAAGAGGAAGTGGCCCAGTTCCGGGACTTCCTCGACAACGTCTCTGCCGAGGACTTCGAAACCGGTACCGAAACACCATGAAAGAACGATTGTGAGCCTCCATATCGATCCGGTATTCGCCAACAGGGACAGCGCCCCAGCGGGCACGAACGATCTCAGCGGTCTAGACGACTGGCGTGAGATGAATCCGCAGCAGCAGCCGACCTATCTCGATGGCCAGGCCCTCGACGATTCGCTGACCAGTCTGCGCAGCTCTCCTCCGCTGGTCTTCGCGGGCGAGGCCGACGTCCTCAAACAGCGAATTGCAGCTGCTTCTCGTGGCGAGGCCTTCGTCCTAGCCGGTGGCGACTGCGCCGAGTCCTTTGCCGGCGCTCAAGCTGACAAGATCCGCGCCCGAGTGCAGACTGTGCTGCAGATGGCGGCGGTGCTCACCTACGGCGGTTCGATGCCGGTCGTCAAGATCGGTCGCATGGCCGGCCAGTTTGCCAAACCCCGGTCCGCGGATATGGAGACGCGCGACGGCGTCACGCTTCCCTCATACCGCGGCGACATCGTCAACGGCTATGAGTTCACCGAGGAGTCACGCCGTCACGATCCAGCGAGACTGCTGCAGGGATACCATGTCTCTGCGTCCACGCTCAATCTCATCCGTGCCTTCACTCAGGGTGGTTTCGCAGACCTGCGCCTCGTCCACGAGTGGAATCGCGGATTCCTGACATCGAACCCGGGCTACCAGCGCTATGAGCAGACTGCGCGCGAGATCGATCGTGCCATCCGCTTCATGGACGCTTGCGGCGCTGACTTCGATGCGTTGAGGACTACCGAGTTCTACGCCGCTCATGAGGCTCTTCTGCTCGAATACGAACGTGCACTGACGCGGATCGACTCGCGGACAGGCGAAGCATACGACGTGTCCGGACATTTCCTGTGGATCGGCGAACGCACCCGTGACGTCGACGGAGCCCACGTGGATTTCCTGTCGAAGGTCCGCAATCCTATCGGCGTCAAGCTCGGTCCGACGGCCACCGCGGACGAAGCACTGGCACTAGCTGAGAAGCTCGACCCGAGTGCCGAGCCCGGCCGGCTGACTTTCGTGACTCGCATGGGCGCAGGGAAGATCACCGAGGCGCTGCCGAAGCTGCTTGCCGGAGTCGGTGACCGCCTGCCGCACGTGACCTGGGTCTGCGATCCAATGCACGGCAACACCATCACCTCGAATACCGGGTACAAGACCCGCCGATTCGAAGATGTCATGGCCGAAGTCGAAGGATTCTTCAGCGCCCACCAGGAAGCTGGGACCATTCCGGGCGGACTGCACATCGAACTCACCGGTGACGACGTCACAGAGATCATGGGCGGAGCGACCGAGATCGACGACGAGGGGCTGCGCCGTCGCTATGAGACACTCGTCGATCCTCGTCTCAATCACGACCAGTCTCTCGAGATGGCCTTCCAGGTCGCGGAGTACCTGACTCGTCGCAACTGATCCGGGTGTCGGCTGACAGGCGTCGACTCGTCTTCTCAGACAACAGCTAAACATGTGGCCGTGCGAACGAATCGCACGGCCACCTGCTATTTCATTCGGCTTCTGGAAAAGACTTGCAGCGGGGAAGGGTCCTGATCGATCAGATCAGTCGTCCTTCTTCTTATCTTCGTCCTTTTTGCTGTCCTTGGCGTCGTCCTTCTTCTTTTCGTCCTTCTTTTCGTCCTTCTTGTCGTCCTTGGACTCTTCCTTCTTCTCCTTGCCCTTGGAGACGCGGACGATGATGAGAGAGTCATAGGGTTTCGCCTCAGAGCTCTTCGGCCACTGTGAGACCACTTTGCCCTTGGGGATGTCGTCGGAGAAGACCTCGTCCTTGCCCACACGGAATCCGCGTTTGGCCAAGGTCGCATATGCGGCTTCGAAGGTCAGGCCCTCGACATTGGGCACGGGAGTCGGCTCGACACCCTTGGACACGACGAGATCGACCTCGGTGCCCTTGGACAGATCCTCGCCTGGTTTCTTCGACGCTTTGATGACATCGTCGTTGTCGACCGAATCGCTGTACTCTTCGTCCACCTTGCCGAGCTTCAACTCGGCCTTCTTCAGTGCGGCCTCGGCCTCGTCGGCGCTGAGACCTTCAAGCTTGGGAACGGCGAACATCTCTTCGCCCTTGGACACGACGACCGTGACGGTCGAGTCCGGGGCAAGTTCGGATCCGCCCACCGGGTCGGTCCCGATGACGACACCAGCTGGGACGCTGTCATCGAAGACTTCCTTCGGCTGAGCGTCGAGACCGGTGTCCTCGATCTGCGTGGTCACCTTGTCAAGGTCCTTGCCCGCCAGCTGGGCAGGCACGATCGAGGTGGGCGCGGGAAGGTTTGCGATGACCAGCCAGGCCACAAGGGCGAGCACGAGCAACGCCGCGCCGACGGTTGCAGCCAGTCGTCGTCTGCGTCGACGGGCCGGTGCTGCAGTTGCCGAGGCTGTGCCTGCAGCCGCCGCGACTGTGGTCTTCTCATCGGCCTTGTCTTCGCCGTGCTCGGGTTCGTTCTCGTCACCGTGATCGGTGTTCTCCTGGGACGCACCGTCGGAGGAGCTCCCCGTATCGTCTGCCTCTGATACGGCAGCGGCACCAGCCGCACCCACACCAGCCGCACCCACACCAGCGGCACCGATGCCTGCGGCACCAGCCGCTGCGTTTGTGCCCGCCGCACCAGACTCTTGGTCGGTGTCAGTATCGGAGTGGTTCGCCTCGGCGTTCTCGTTGTCTTCGTCGTTCTCGAGGTAGGGGATCTCGTCGGTGCGCGATCTCTTCTCCTTCGGAGCTTCAGCTCCGAGATCGATGCTCGCTGTCAGTGCGGGGGAGTGCTCACCGGGTACGACATTGGGATCGCCGAGGTCGAGTTCGCTCTCGCTCATCTCGGAGCGGGCCTCGGCAAGGGCATGACGGAACTGCGCGGCGTCATCGGGACGGTCGGCGGGATCCTTCGACGTCGCCCACAGCACCAGGGCGTCGAGGCGCGGACTCAGTCCGGCGACCTGGTCTGACGGAGGCGGTACGGAATCATGTACGTGGCGGTAGGCGACTTGGATGGGGACTTCATCCGTATACGGCTGCATCCCGGTGAGCATCTCGTAGAACATGATGCCGACCGTGTAGAGGTCGGTGCGGATATCCGCACCAGTACGCGTGACGAGCTCAGGCGCCACATATCCGACGGTGCCGATCAGAGTCTTGGTCGTCGTCGCGGTGGTGACGGCGCGCGCCAAGCCGAAGTCCGCGAGCTTGACCTGACCATCGGTGCCGAGGAGTACGTTGTCGGGTTTGAGATCGCGATGGATGATTCCCGTGGAATGGACTGCTTCGAGTGCGGCGAGGATCGCATCGAGGACGACGATCGCCTGACGCGGAGTGAAGGTGCCCCGGTGCTTGAGCTCGCGGCGCAGAGTCACCGACGGCAGGTACTCCATCACAAGATAGACCGTGTCGCCGTCGCGGGCCTGGTCATGGATAGCCACGAGATTCGGGTGGGTCAGCCGTCCGGCGTTGATGGCCTCGCGTCGGAACCTTTCGACGAAGGTGTCGTCGCTGATGAGGTGGTCATGCATGACCTTGATTGCGATCTCACGGTCAAGGCGCAGATCTGTGCCGCGGTAGACCATGGCCATTCCACCGCGCGCGATCTTCGCGTCGATGCTGTACCGGTCATTGAGAATGGTGCCGATGAGCGGATCCGTGCGGGCACTCATAGCGCCTCCTGCATTCGCTGTCGCTGCATTTGAACGGCGCGGACGAAGGCTTTCGTCTCGGGCAGCAATCCCTCGGACCTCACGGAGCGAAGATCCTGATAGTAGCCGGCCAGCGCCTCGTTCTCCGATTCTGCAGTTTCGATCAGCCACCCCAGGATGACGGTGCCCGCAACGATGTTGTCGCCGAGATCAAGGAGATTGAGACTGCGGCCGACGATGTCACTGGCCCACCTGCCCGATCGAGGAGTGACCTGCATGATGCCGATGGCATTCCCAGCCGAGACCGTGGTGTGCTGGAAACCTGATTCCTGCGCGGCAACCGCCTGCATCAGTGCCGGGTCGGCTCCGAGTTCTTCGGCGATGGATGCAATGATGAATCGGGCCTGGGCTGGTGCCGGATGTGTTCTCTGCAGGAGAGTGAATTTGTTCAGTCGTGCGGCTGCGAGCACAGTGGGCCTGATGCCCTCGACCTGTGCGCTCGTGGCGACGCGCGGAATATCGGTCGGTGGTTGGGGCGGTGTGCGATGCCGTCGAGCCGTCGAATCTCTGAGCAGCAGCAGCTCGCCGACCTGGAGGAACGAGTCGTCGCCCATCGAATTCGCACGACGCAGGCTGCCGGGCGACATCTGATGTCTGGCGGCGATTCCGGGCAGAGTTTCGCCCGGCGCGACGACATGCGAAGGGTCGGTATCGGGCAGGTCGTTCTTCTCAGGCAGGGACAGCACCTGACCCTGATGGAGATTCTGACGCGGCGAGATGCGATTGAGCTCAGCCAGAGCGGGCACGGAAACGCCATGTTTGCTGGCGACTCCGTACAGAGTGTCGCCTTCTCTGGTTTTGTAGGTGCGACCGCCGTGAGTCACTGGAATGGTCTCGCCGCTTGTTCCAGACGTCCATTGCGGCCCCGGGGCAGTCACCGATGACGTCGCTGGGGCGTCGTTCGGTGTGCCGCGAGAGCTCTCAAGGTCGTCGGTACGGGGGGAGGGGGCCGCCTCGGCGAAGTCGAGGTCAGCGTTGTCATGATCCGTGGGGATGGGGTCGGTGAGTCCCGGAATTGGGCCGGTGGAATTCACCTTTGAAGCAGCACGGATGTCAGGAGCGGCGGTAACGGGCACCTGAGGATTCCGTCGCATACGTGTCATCTGTCACCTGTTGACTTCATATCGGATGGGGAAGTTTCACACTCCAGACTATCGAGTGCCCGGCCTGCACCCGAGCATTCGACTCCGCATGGCGGGGTGTTTCTCTCAAATATTGCTAGGCTTGAGGATGTGAATACGGAAGAACTCGTCCAGGATTGGGCCACATTGCCAGATATCGCCGAGTCGACGGGTCTTGGCATCATGCAGGTGCGCAGGCTCTTGGAAGACGGCGCGATCTGCGGCTATAAGCACGGGACACCCAAAGTGATGAAGGTGCCGACGGCGTTCTTCGTCGACGGCTCGGTGCTGACCCCGTTGAAGGGCACGCTGAGCACATTGCGGGATGCGGGCTTCGACGACCACGAGTCCATCGCCTGGCTCTTCACCCCGGATGATTCTCTGCCAGGGCGTCCCATCGATCTGCTGCGGGCGGGCAATCGCAAAGAGGTCAGACGGCGGGCCCAGGCCCTGGCCTTCTGATACCTCAGCCTTCTAGTCGCTCAGCAGGGTCTCTCAGCTCGTCCGATAGCTGAGAGACTTGGCGAATCCCTCGAGCTGCCTCTGGGCCGTGGCGCCGATCGTTGTCCGTGTTGTGTCAGCGTGGGCACCTCTATCCGCCCATTCGCGGACGACGGACAGTGCTTCGTCGTACTTGGTCCGAATGAAGGATTCGACCGCGTCGAGACCGCCCGATTCGGTGAGCATCACCACGCACTCGTCGACCTCGTCATCGGAGAGATGCGGGTCTCCCAGACGCTCGGCCATGACCTGAACCTGCTCAGGGCGAAGGTTCTTCATGCTCTCGGCGATGAGCACGGTGCGTTTGCCCTCACGGATGTCATCGCCGGCTGGTTTCCCGGTGGCAGCGGGATCGCCGAAGATGCCGAGCACGTCGTCGCGAAGCTGGAATGCCTGCCCGAGCGGGAATCCGAACTTGGAGATCTCCGCAAGCTGTTCCTCGTCGGCACCTCCCAAGGCCGCGCCGAGAAGGAGTGGTTGTTCGACCGAATACTTCGCGGACTTGTAGCTGAGAACCTCCCAGGCCCTTTCTCCGATGCGTTCGTCCTCAAGCGGGACCACCTCGGCCAGGACGTCGAGGTACTGCCCGACCATCACGTCCCTGCGGAGCGTGGCACGCAGATCTCGTGCCAAGGGCGTGATGCCCAGGACTGTCTGGGACCTCTCGAAGAGCTCTTCGCTGAGGGCGAGGCAGATGTCTCCGACGACGATGGCGGCCGCGATTCCGAAGGGCTCGGCTCCGCCTTGATAGCTGCGTTCGGCGTGATGGGACTCGAATTGGCGATGCAGTGCCGGCTTGCCGCGACGCGTATCGGAATGGTCGATGACGTCGTCATGGATGAGAGCGGCCGCGTGGAGAAGTTCGAGTGATCCGGCGGCCTCGGCGACGCCGCCGGTCATCCTGTCCCTTGAAGGATCGTCTCCGGCTGCCAGCTGGTAGCCCCACCACAGCAGGACCGGACGGATCATCTTCCCGCCCCGTGTGAAGTCGAGGAGCGCACGCCCGATGTCGTGCGCATCGGGTGAGATCGTGAGGAACTCGGCCGCCTTCGATGCGAGGAATCCTTCGATTCTCGTCGATACCTCGGCCGCAATGGATTCGGGTGACTCGAGGGCTTCGATGGTGCGGTTCCGGTCGGAAGCCTCTGGTGTCTCCGCGGTCTCCGCCCTAACCGCTGACGGAGAATCGGCACCCATCATGGAACGATGTTCCCGCCGACCGTCACGATCGAATTCGCCTTCTCTGAGGGGTCCTTGGCGATTGTGACGACGAGCAGTCCTTCATTGTCCTTGTGTCGGAAGTTCACGACCTGGGCGCTCTTCGTCTTTATCTCGTCGCCATACGTTTCGAATCCGGCCTTCTTCAGGGCCTTGGAATAGAACGTGAAGATGTCCTTGGGCTCGGCCTTGGCGCTCATGACTAGGCTGACCTCTTCGAGCTTTCCTGAATCGGCTCCGTTCTCGGCCTTCGCACGGGCGCTCGACAGCACAGTCGAGTCCGGGTAGGGCTTGAGGTATTTCGGGAGATCTTCGACGTCGGTGTCGGCAGCCTCGGATTCCTTGCTCGGCTGATCGCTGCTCGCAGCCTCCGAACCTTCGGACGTCGAGGCTGCGGCCGAAGACTGGGTCTTCTCCGGAGTGGGTGATCCTTCGGCCGCCTCGTTGGCCGGTCCAGAACATCCTGCGAGGAGGAGAGCGGCGGCGAGGGGCAATGTCATGACAGTGGCGCGCGTTACCATGACTACAGACTACCCGGACTCGGCGACGGGAGCCGAAAGGAGCCAACGCAGACACATGAGTGCTCGATGAGTCGTAAACAGCTGTCACGATCCGGTGGCGATCTCAGCCGTCTCGGGACGGACGATGCCGGAGCCACGATGCTCCACCTGGACATGGATTCTTTCTTCGTGTCGGTGGAGCTTCTGAGCCGCCCGGAACTTCTCGGTCGACCCGTTATCGTCGGCGGTCGCAGCGGGCGGGGCGTCGTGGTTTCGGCGAGCTATGAGGCTCGTGAGTTCGGCGTGCACGCGGCCATGCCCATGGGTCGGGCGATGGGTCTCTGTCCCTTCGCCGAGGTGATTCCTCCTTCGCATGGCCTGTACTCCTCGTATTCCCAGAAGGTCTTCGACCTGGTGGGCGAGGTGACACCTGATTTTCACCAGGTGAGTGTCGACGAAGCGTACATCGACGTGTCAGCAGCGGTGCGCAGATTGGGATCGCCGGTGGTGATCACTTCCGAGCTTCGAGCCGAGATCGAAGCACAGACGGGGCTGAACGCATCTGTGGGGATCGCCGGCAGTCGAGTCGTGGCGAAGCTCGCATCCACCCGTGCCAAACCGCGCGGACAACTGCTCGTCCCGCTGTCGGCGACTCAGGAGTTCCTCGATCCGATGCCGATCGAAGCGCTTCCGGGAGTGGGGGAGAAGACGAAGGATGGGTTCTTCAAGTACGGCATACGTCTGATCGGGGACTTAGCCGCAGTCGACGAAGCGTGGGCAGGTCGGGTATTCGGCGCCCACGGCCATCATCTGTGGCGCAGCGCCCACGGACTGGACTCACATGGTATGGACAGGCAGGTGAAGGACCGGTCGATCAGCGCTGAGCACACCTTCAATGACGACGTCTGGGATCTGAGTCAGCTTGAGCACGAGCTGCTGCGGCTGTCGGACAAAGTTGCGCACAGGGTTCGGGCCGAAGGCAAGGTCGCCACCACTTTGGGGCTGAAATATCGACTCGGTGATTTCACCACATTGTCGCGATCGATCACTCTTGATGCTCCCACCGACCTCGCCCGTGAGATCTATGAGGCCTTGCGGCCGGCAATGAGGAACCTGCGGGAGCAGAAATCCAAGGGAGTGCGCCTGCTGGGTATCCGCGCAGCCGGTCTGATGGACTTCGCAGCCAGCGGCAGACAGGCGAAATTGGACGAGGCCGAGCACTCAGGCAGGGAAGCAGAGGTTGCTCTTGACGATGTGCGGAAAAAATTCGGGACCGCTTCGATCTCGCAGGCGTCTCTGCTCAGAAGGCACCCTGACCCCGAAAATACGGGTCCTGACCACGTTTAGGAGGTGAGGTGCCTCATAGTCTGAGGACGCAGTGAGAATCCAGGGGATGCAACGGTCCTCAAGATGTTTTTTCAGTGTTCAGAGACTATGATTGTGTCATCAGGCCATAGTAAGGAAACGGGGGTTCGAGATGCCACTCTCCGATCACGAACAGCAGCTGCTCGATCAGTTGGAGAAGCAGCTGCGCAGTGAAGACCCACGTTTCGCACGCAACATTTCAGAAACCCAGGCAGCAGCTAATGGGCCGGGGTTCTCCGCGAAGCGATTCGTGCTGGGTATTCTGCTCACGCTTGTAGGACTCGCCGCAGTGATCTTCGCCATTTCGATGGTGACGAACAGCACATGGTGGATCATCCTCGGTGTCGTCGGCTTCGGGCTGATGGTTGCCGGAATGTACTGGGCTTTCAGCCGTCCGCGTCAGGTGGGCGACAAAGCCAAGCGAGCTCAGCCGTCGAAAGGTCCCCAGTCTGAAGCCAAGGGGCCGTCCGGTTTCATGAATCGGATCGAAGACCGGTGGGAGAAGCGCCAGCGCGGCGAATGATTTTCGCGGCACTCGGTCGAGCCGCTGAGACTGGCTGCCGAGACTGATTGGCAGACGGATGACTTGTGAGCCGATCGTCATTGTTCGCGGATACCCTGCGATTAAGGCCTGGTACACAATCCACCCAAGTGAAGCGTCCTCTGCAGAGAGGGCGCTTTTTCGTGCTCTATAGTGCATCGGAATCAGCAGGAATCATGACGCATTGGCTTCGGCATAGGCAGCGCCGTCTCGCATCGTCTTCGGCCTGTGTCGGCGTCCGCAGGTACAGTCCACGGGTAGGGGCACTCCGATGCGCTCGGAGGACACCTGCGGTCATCAGATGGCGGCCGGGAGAGCCGCGCCCAATGGGGGCTGTAACGATGGCACCTTGAACATGCGCTGCCTCGAACGGACGCAGTCATGGAATAGTTGCTGCCCCGGACGCGGAAGGCATCCGGGGCAGCAACAGGGCATCGCAATCAGCGCGGTGGATTGAAGATGCTTGCCGGCCAGATTCTGGCGGTGATCTTTTTTCCGGGAGACGCGTTTTCTGCGAGGTCGGTCCTGACCTCGTCGATGAGGGCACTGACCTCTGTTGACGAGATGCTCTTCTCACTCGCGCCGTAGCGCTGGGTTTCAAGAGCGTCGACGAAGGCTGACAATGCAGTGTCATCGCCGGCGCTGCGTGACCCTGACGGCGGGGCCGGACTGCGCAGCGCGGTGAATCCATCACTGGAATCGCCACGCGCGTCAGAAGACGAAGAACCAGGTTCCGCAGTGGGGTCCTCGGATTCAGCGGTCCCTCCACCGGCTCTGCTGGCCAACACGAGTTCGTTGTATCGCAACGTTCGGCTGGGGTCGAGGCTCTGACCATAGTCGGTCGACAGCGCCCGTATCTCCGTCCAGACCTTCTCAAGTTTGTCAGGGTCACGTGTGCGTCGACGACGCAGAATGAGTCTCCACAGAGCCGGAATCGCCGCAAGCAGCACGATCGCAAGCACGATGAGACCCGCCCACAGGTACGTACCGAGATTCGCACCAGCTGGTTCCCCAGCCGCTGTTGTTTCGGGGCTGGAGCTCTCGGATTCCGCCGCTTCCGATTCCTCAGAGCCCTTTGTGGGCTCCTCAGACGGTGACGAGGTCTCTTCGGAATCCTCCTCGGAGTCCCCTCCGGTGCTGCCGCTGGCGACCGTCCATTTCGGCGGCTCGCCGGCTGGACCGCCTGGAGTGGGTTCGAAGCGGACCCATCCGGCTCCCTCGAAGTACAGTTCCGGCCACGCATGCGAATCCTGCATGCTGACCTCGAAGCCTTCACCGCTCTTGGTGCCTTCGCCGTAACCGACGCCGATGCGTGCCGGAATTCCCATCGTCCGAGCCATGATCGTCATGGCCGACGAGAACTGAACACAGTACCCCTTCTTATCGACGAGGAAGTCAGAGATCGCATCTCCGCTGGCCTTTTCGGGAGCATCCAGCGAGTATTCGAAGTCGCCGCTTCGGAAGTAGGCCTGGAGCAAGACGGCGGCTTCCCATTGGTTGTCTGCGTCCGCGGTGATCTTCTCAGCGGTTTCCTTCACGCTGCCCGGCAGACTGTCGGGAACTTCGAGTTCCGTCTCGAAATCGCTGGAGTTCACCGGTGCCGCGCTCTGCAGATCGTTGACATCGGGATTGATGGAGAGATACTCCATCGAGTAGTCCTGTCCACCCGACTTCTCGCCATTGCCGACGATTGTCAGCGACGTCTCGTCATAGATCCAGCGCCGGTCCAAGCCAGTTGGCTGTTGTGGGGCGTACGGGGTGGGAAGATACTGCTGATCGTATTCGTCAGAGACTGTGACGTCGATGCGCTCTTCGTTGTAGTTCTTCTCACGTGGCAGTCCCTGCGGCCAGGGCAATCCCTCGTTCGCGATCGCAAAGGGGTCGAGCGGGAACGGGGTCGGTGCCCACGACTGGCCGTCAAAGGAGTTGATCGAGGTCAGCCTGATCGGCTGCCCTTCGGATTCCGAAGTGGTGTAGTTGAACAGGGTCGAATCGTCGCGGTCACCGAGATCGGCACGCAGGTCGAGGAACGGGTTCGTCACGGTGAGATCGCCCTTGTCGCTCGCTGCGCGATCAGGCAGGGTCGGAACCTCCGGCAGGAGCACGGGAGCTCCGATGCCGATTGCAACGGCCACAGCTCCAGCCACGGTTGCGGTCAGACCGCCGCGCCACTTCGCTGCAGGGAAGTAGGGGCTGAGTATGAGGATGAGGAAAGCCGCCAAGATGGCGACGACGTGCCACCACCTCACCTGGGTGGGGGCGAAGAAGACCGGGATCATCCACAGCACCAGGAGCAGAACGCCGCTCACCTTAGGAGCTCTGAGGTCGGAGACGAGTCCGTCGATGAGGATGGTGATCAGAGTGAACGCAATCGTGAGCATCGTGGTGAAGCCAGGAGTGCTGGGCGCTGGGGGAGTCGTTGCGTACAGGTCGCTGACTCCCGAGGACAGGAGATCGATCACGGTGGTGAATGAGCTGCCGGTGGGCACGACGCCGAGAATGAGCGTGCTCGGTGCACATAGCACGAGGACTGCGATCAGACCCACCACGCACTGCGCGATGACGGCAGCTCCGGTGGCCCGAAGGACCGGGACACTGCGGAAGATCGCGCCGACCAGAACGATCAGGAGAATCGAGATGAGCACGGAGGGAAGCCACGCGAAGTCGGAGAAGACGGCGGAGAGTCCGATCGCGGCCAAGACCATGGCTACGAATACTGCACAGGCCTCGAGCCAAGCCGGGGAATGTCTGTCTGCACTCTCTGATGTTTCGGGGTTCATCGCTTCACCCGCTTCGAATCGAATGCGGTCCATGATTCGGGCAGATCCTCGCTCAGTCCCACCATCGTCAGGTCATTGATGTCGTCGAGGCTTCGGACGGTCACCGGAACGCGCCGGGAGAATTGGGCCGCCAGCTCCTTCCCGCGAGCGTCGTCGACGGCGCAGATGACGATGTGGTTGGGGTTGTCATGGGAAGGCAGTTGCACTCGGCCGGCCTCGACGAGGGCGGTGAGCAATCGCAGTCTGTCGATATCGCGCTGTCCTTTGAACCTGATCTGATGGCCGGGTGTGACGACGAAGACCTCGTAGCCAGCACGCAGGAAAGCCGTGCCGGCTGCGGCCGCCGCGGCCAGGAGGAATTCGATTTCAAGGGCGTCCGGTCGGTCACCGTCACCCTCGAGATCGACGACGATGAGAGCGTAGAGCGTCTCCTCGTCGGCTTCGTGACGGACCATGAGCTCACCGGACTTCGCGGTGCTCGGCCAATGGACGTGTCGGAGATCGTCTCCGGGAACGTATTCTCGCGTGTGGAAGTCCCGAGCAGTGTGGCCGGCACGGACCTTGCCGTCATCCAAGCGGGCCGGTCTGATCGCCGAGTCAGTGGGAATCCGTGCGGGAAGGATCGGCACTGAGACAGCTACCGGGTAGCCGGCGATGACCTTCTTCTTCCTCGTCACAAGGCCGAAGGGGCCAGAGACAGTGATCAATACAGTTTCCACTCCGCTGAGACCACGACGATTCGGGGTGAAGGACGTCAGGACGGTCTGAGAAGCTCCGTGTGCCAGAGGTGGAACTTGCCCGACAGTGGAATCGCCGAAGCCCTCGCCAGCCACGAAGCTGATTGTCGAGGACGGGATGGCCAGACGTCCGGTGTTGGTCACCAGTGCCTCGACCTGGACCTCTTTCCCCTCGTGGGCAAGCGGGTAGCGGTCTCTTGACTGAGGCAGTGCCACAGTAGGCAGTCCAGTCCGCAGTGTGATCGAAACGCGGCGGGCGCCCCAGGTGATCAGCAGCGCCGAAAGGATGACCAGTGCGAGAAGCAGAATTCCAGCAGGCAGCAGCCCGGGGAGTGCGAACCGATACGCGGTGATGATCAGTGCGACTCCGGCGAGGACGAAGATGATTCCTGAGGTGCTCAGACGCATGTGGTCACTGAACCGTCGAAATGGGCACGCGGGCCAGGAGACGGCCGATCAGTTCGGCTGCCAGCTCCGAATCGTCACCATCGCGCGGGATGATCCGGTGAGCCAAGATGTAGGGGGCCAGAGCCTGAATATCATCCGGAGTCACGAAGGTCCGTCCCGAGAGCGCGGCGCGAGCCTTGGCCGCGCGGAGAAGGTGGACACCGCCTCGGGGCGAGCAGCCGAGAAGGATGGCCTCGTCGTTGCGGCTGGCATGGAGGATGGCGACGATGTATTCGCGCAGCTCTCTGGCTGCACTGACATGTCGGACGATTCCCCGGGCCTGGTTGATCTGCTCGAGGCTGGTCACCGGAGTTGCGCTGGAAAGCGGATCGTGCTCGATCTGGTTGTCCAGGAGGTCGATCTCGTCAGCAGTTTCGGGGTAGCCCAGCGAGATTCGAGTCATGAAGCGGTCCCGCTGTGCTTCGGGAAGCGCGTATGTACCTTCCATGTCGATCGGGTTCTGAGTGGCGACGACGATGAAAGGCGATGGCATCGGGTAGGTCTCGCCGTCAATGGTGGCCTGACCTTCGGCCATGCACTCAAGCATCGCGGACTGAGTTTTGGGGGAAGCGCGGTTGATCTCATCGGCGATGACGATATTGGCGAACACGGGGCCCTGCCGGAACTCGAAGTGCCGGGTCTCCTGATTGAACAGGTTCACGCCGACTACGTCAGTCGGCAGCAGGTCGGGGGTGAATTGGATGCGCCTGACCGAACCATCGACGACCTTGCCCATGGCTCGTGCCAACAGAGTCTTCCCGACTCCGGGCACGTCCTCGAGGAGGACGTGGCCCCCGGCAAGGAGCGCAACCAGGGACAGTCCGACTGCTTCATCCTTGCCTTCGAGGACGGCGTTCATTGCTGTGCGTGCCCGTGAGGTGAGTTGCTGAACCCATTCGATGTGCTCGGCACCGATCACGGAATTGGCCTGAGTACCTTCTTGGCTGATCGACATGATCCCATTGTCCCCTATCCCGTCTCCTGCATCCACACGGGCATCGTTCGGCCGTTCGGGTAGTCATCGCTCGACCTTTCGGGTGGTCACCATTCGGCCCGTGCGGGCAGCCGCGTTCTGCGTCACCGGTCGCGCCGGCATGGGGGTCTGATACTGGTGTCTCAGCCACGGTGCCGGTGTCGGGGGACTGCGCAGCTGCCTTTCCCTGCCCTGCAGAACGGGCCCCAACTTCGCTCCCTACTTGGCTCCACCAGCCCCCTCCACATTGCTCCCCACTTCGCTCCCCACTTCGCTCCCCACATCCCTCCCCACTTCGCTCCACCGGAGACCCCCACTTCCCTCCCCACTTCCCTCCCCACTTCCCTCCCCGGGGAGCTCGAGGCTTCGGTCTCCCGCGGAAAATCAGGGATCTGGCCACCTCGCGGACTCGGCGTTAAGGAGATCCTGACGGTTGAAATACGCCGCAAAAGGCCCACTGTGCACCACTTCCGACTCGCCGACCGCAAATTTTCCCCACTTTCCTCCACCAATCTGACCTGGGGTTTTATAGGTCGCAAGGGTGTCGTAGGGGCAAACCACTAGATTGGGTGGAGGGAAGTGGAGTACTGTGGTTGCTATCGGAGCCAATTGGGTTTCGAAAGGGGTGAGACGACATGTTCTTGGGCACTCATTTGCAGAAGCTCGACGACAAAGGTCGGCTCATCCTGCCCGCAAAGTTCCGGGAGGAGCTTTCGCCCGGTCTCGTATTGACCCGTGGACAGGAGAACTGCCTCACCCTGTTCCCCACCACGGAATTCGAAGCCGAGCATGAGCGAATC
This sequence comes from Brevibacterium sp. AGC70, assembly GCF_057334195.1. Classification (NCBI taxonomy): domain Bacteria; kingdom Bacillati; phylum Actinomycetota; class Actinomycetes; order Micrococcales; family Brevibacteriaceae; genus Brevibacterium; species Brevibacterium sp. AGC70. The sequence goes on from NZ_JBHFIH010000002.1 coordinate 73,018, forward strand.
CAGAACGCGCCGAAGACGAATAAGGAAGCTCGCGACTACCAGCGTGTATTCCTGTCGGCGGCCTTTGCGGATCAACCGGACAAACAGGGGCGCATCACGGTCCCGAACATATTGCGGCAGTACGCATCACTTGAACGGGAAGTTGCGGTGATCGGCATGGGCAACCGCGTCGAGATCTGGGACTCACCGACATGGGATAACTACCTGGTCGGCGCTCAGCAGGCATTCGCTGAACGTGAGAACGAGGTGATTCCAGGAGTGATCTGATTCTGCTCGGGTTTGATCCTTGCCCGCCGTGTTCGAGTTTCGGGGAACTTCCCCGTTTCCGAAGTTCGGCAGTCCTGACACACTTCCCCGGTGCCAGGGCAGCGGCGGACAAGGTTCTGGCTCCAGCAGTTCACCCCCACGACCACCACCCACGAAGGACTCACCTATGAACGATCAGCACGTACCAGTGCTCCTGGAGCGCGTGGTCGAGCTCATCGGGGTCGGAGTCCAGGCCGCCAGAGACAATGGTCACGCACCGATCGTCGTGGACGGAACACTGGGGATGGGCGGACACTCCGAAGCGGTCCTCACCGCCTTCCCCGATGTTCACCTCATCGGAGTCGATCGCGATACCCAGGCCATCGATATCGCCACGAAGCGACTTGCGCCCTTCTCCGACCGCATCGACATCGTCCATGCCGTCGATGACGAGATCCCAGCGATACTTGACGACCTCGGCGTCGATCACATCAGCGCCGTTCTCCTCGACCTCGGGGTGTCGTCCCTGCAGCTCGACGAGGACGAGCGAGGGTTCTCCTACTCCCGTCCGGCGCCCTTGGACATGAGAATGGATCGAACCCAGAGCCTGACCGCCGCCGAGGTGCTGGCCACCTACACCGAAGCTGAACTCCGGCGCATCCTCCGTGAGTACGGCGAAGAGAAGATGGCCGGCCGGATCGCGAAGATCATCGTCACCGACCGTGAGGATGCGCCCTGGGAGACCTCGGAGCAGCTCGCAGCGATGTTGGGACGGGTTCTTCCCCAGACGAAGAAGAAGTCCCACCCCGCGAAGCGAACGTTCCAAGCCCTGCGCATCGAAGTCAACGACGAACTCGGAGTGCTGCGGACAGCTCTGCCGGAGGCTCTGCGGGCACTGCATATCGGGGGAGTGGCGGTCATCGAGTCGTACCAGTCCCTCGAGGACACGATCGTGAAGAAGATATTCCGTTCCGCAACCACCACCTCGGCGCCGCCGGACATGCCCGTCGTCCCCGAGGAACTCCAACCGTGGCTGTCCGAAATCATTCGCGGTGCGGAACTGGCCGACAGTGACGAAGCAGACAGGAACCCTCGCGCCAAGAGCGTGCGATTGCGTGCAGTACAGAAGATCAGGGAGGCAAGATCGTGAGGAACGCTCAAGCGGCCATCCGCCAACCCCGCGTCACTGAACGGACGCGGCGCCTCGAAGAGTCCGCCAGTCGGCCGGTACCTCCTCGGCTCAAGCTCCTGAAGTTCGAGCTGCCGAAGGCCAGGGTCCCGTTCTCTATGCTCTGCGTGGCGATCCTCGTTGCCACCCTCGTGGCAGTGCTGCTGCTCAACATCTTCATCTCCCACACCTCGTATCAGATCGACCAACTGAATTCCGAGAAGGAACAGTTGGCCGAGCAGAAGGATCGACTGGTCGAAGACAATTCGTACCGCGAATCTCCGCAGAACATCTCGATCGCGGCCGAGGAGCTCGGACTGGTCCGCGACTCCTCGCCCGAGTTCCTCGACGCGGAGACCGGAAAGATCATCGATGCACCTCCGATCGACGTCAGCGGAGAAAAGAAGCCGACAGTTGTCCCCGGACCGCGTGCCAATACCCGCGAAGACCTCCGTCCCAATCTACGATCGGATGAGAAGCTGCCAGTAGTCGGGGGCAGTCCCAGCAAGGACATCGCGCCACCGGCACAGGAAACTCCGAAATAAGGAGAGTCCGACAGCCATTCGCCGACAAGCAAGGACCAAGGACAGTGCAATGGGCCCACGAGCCACTCGGGTGAAGAAAAAAGGCGGACGAGGCAAACCCAACCTTCGCCTGCGGATGGCACTGATCGCGGCTCTGTCCATCCTGGTTCTCCTCGTCACCTCCGGACGGCTGATCTCGATCCAGGGCATGGATTCGATGAAACTGGCCGAGAAGGCACTGTCCAACCGACTCGTCACCAAGACTCTGCCGGCCTCGCGGGGGCAGATTCTGGCCTCCGACGGCACGGTCCTCGCCGACAGCGTCTCCCGATATCAGCTCGTCGTGGACCAGCAGAACGTGGCCCAGTACAAGGTTGACGGAAAACTGGTCGGTGCCTGGGGAGCAGCAGAGGCCCTGGCGAAGCCCCTCGACACCGACCCCGGACTGCTGTACCCGAAACTTGTCGGCGACAAACGGTGGAATCCCGTCGCCAAGGGACTTACCTCTGAGACTTGGCGAGCCGTGAAGAAGCTCAACATCCTCGGCCTCTCCGCCGAGGAATACGCCGTGCGCTCCTATCCATCAGGTGCAGTGGCAGGGAACCTCGTGGGATTCCTCAGTTCGGACGGCCAGCCTCAGGCGGGCCTGGAGATGGCCTACAACGACCAGTTGAACGGTCGCGACGGTCAACAGCAGTACGAACGCGGGGCTCGAGGCGAGATCATCCCGCTCGGCGACAACAACACGCGCAATGCCATCGATGGAAAGGGCCTGCAGACGACGATCGACCCGGCACTGCAGTACTACGCCCAGCAGGCGATCGAGGAGCAGCGGAAGGAAAATGAGGCCGAATCAGCCTCGATCGTCATCAAGGACATCAAGACCGGCAAGATCCTCACCGCAGCAGACGCACCCAGCGTCGATCCCAATTCACCGGGCAAAGTGGGCGGCACCGACCGTGGGTCGCGCATCTTCACCGACGTCTTCGAACCCGGCTCGACCGCAAAGATGGTCACTGCCGCAGCTCTGCTCGACCAGGGTCTGGTCACCCCTGAACAGGAGTTCACGGTCCCAGACAAATGGAAGGCTCCCAACGGAGAGGAATTCCGGGACTCGCACTCGCACCCGGATGAGAAGCTCACCTTCGCCGGAATCCTCGCCGAATCCTCGAACACCGGCACCATTCTGGCCGGGAATGAACTCTCAGAAGAACAGCGATACGGCTACTTGAAGAAGTTCGGCTTCGGTTCGCCGACAGGCATCGAGTTCCCTGCCGAGACATCTGGCATCCTCCACCCGTACCCGGAGTGGGACGGCCGTACAAAATACACGGTGATGTTCGGCCAGGGCGTGGCCGCGAACGCCGTACAGACCACCGATGTCATCGCGACCATTGCCAACGGCGGAGTGCACGTCCCCTCGAAGCTCGTCGATGGAACGGTCTCCCCATCAGGGAAGACGATCCCGAATCAGGCAGGCGAACCTCAACGCGTCATCAGCAAGAAGGCCGCTGACCAGACTCTGTCCATGCTCGAAGGCGTCGTCGCCAAGGGCACCGGCAAATCGGCGCAGGTCTCAGGCTACAGGGTGGCGGGAAAGACAGGAACCGCGCAGGCACCGGCAGCCGAGGGTGGCGGCTACGACGGCTACACAGCCTCCTTCGTCGGCGTCCTCCCCGCCGAGGACCCGCAGATCGCGATCTCTGTGACGTTGCAGCGGCCCCGAAACGGCTATTACGGTGGAAGCGCCGCCGCTCCGGTATTCTCCGATGTCGCCGGCTTCGCCATGCGGCACCTGAAGATCCCACCGTCGACCGCAGATCCCCAGCTCCCTGCTCGAGAATGGAAATAATGCGCATCTCACAGCTGCTGCCAGCAGCCCCTGGAACCATTCATGGAGATCCCGATCGCGAGGTCGGGGGAGTCTCTCACGATTCGCGCACGGTAGCGCCTGGCCACCTCTATGCCGCGCTGCCGGGCGCGAACGTCCATGGAGCGAAGTTCGCACCGGATCTCATTGCTCGCGGGGTCACCGCGATCCTCACCGACGCGACCGGCTGGGACATGATCGCCCACAGCATCGACTCGCAGACTCTCGCCGAGGTGACCGGGCTGATCGTGGAGCACCCGCGGGCCGTTCTGGGCTATGTCTCGGCCGCCGTGTACGGCACCTCGGGGCGCCCCCAGCTGATCGGTGTGACCGGAACCAACGGAAAGACGACGACGACCTATCTGGTCGACGGCATGCTTGAGGCCCTCGGTCATCGCACCGGTGTCATCGGGACAGTGGCGACGCTGATCGCCGGTGTCACCGAGCCGAGCGTGCGCACGACTCCGGAAGCTCCCGAACTGCATGCCCTGTTTGCGAAGATGCGCGCCGCTGATGTCGACACCTGTGCCATGGAAGTGTCCTCACATGCGCTGAGCCAGCACCGCGTCGACGGTGCCCACTTCGCTGTCTCAGGTTTCACGAACCTCTCCCAGGACCACCTCGACTTTCACAATTCAATGGACGAATACTTCGGCGTCAAAGCCGAGCTGTTCACTCGCGCCTTCTCCGACACCGCCGTCATCGTCGTCGAGGACAGGTGGGGCGAGAAGATGGTCGAGGCGGCACAGGTGCCGGTGCGCACGCTGGGACGCGACGATCGCAGCGACTGGCGGATCGAACACACTCCAGGAGAATCAGGCTTCATCCTCCACCTCGACGGACCCGGTGATGAGGGCATCGCACTGCGATCCCCACTGCCGGGAGATTTCAACGTCACGAACACTGCACTGGCCGCAGCAATGCTGCTGGAAGCCGGAATTCCGGCCAGCGACATCAACGCGATCGGTCGAACCTTCGTCGCATCTGTCCCCGGGCGGATGGAGATCATCGACGTCAGTGGACCACGCGCCGAGGGCCAGTCTCATCCGCAACTTCTCCCACGCGCGATCGTCGACTACTCCCACACCCCCGATGCGATCGAGAAAGCCCTGGAGTCACTCCACGCCGACAGCGACGAACTGGTGATCGTCTTCGGGGCCGGGGGTGACCGGGACAGAGGGAAGCGATTCGGAATGGGCCAGGCAGCCGCTCGGGGAGCCGACGTGATCGTTCTCACCGACGACAATCCGCGCACCGAGGACCCGGCAACGATCCGGGCCGCCATCAAAGATGGCATCGATGCTGAGATCTCAACCGGAGGTGCACGTGTGAAGAAAGTCATTGAAGTGGCAGAAAGAGGGGCCGCCATCGACCAGGCGATCGCTGCTGCCGGAGCCTCCACAACCGTGCTCATCGCAGGGAAGGGACACGAAACCGGGCAGTCCGCAGGCGGGGTGGTGACCGACTTCGACGACCGGTCGAGGACACGCTCGGCGCTCAGCGCGCGACTTGGCGGCGCACAAACAGGTAAAGTTCACAGTTGATATGAAGCGACTGAGTGCAGCCGAAATAGCAACCGCCGTCTCCGGCGAGTTGTACGGCGTAGACCCCGAGACCAAATTGTCCGCCGGAGTGGTAACCGATTCGAGAGAAGTCGGACCCGGCGATATCTACGTTGCCCGCCGAGGTGAGTCCTTCGACGGCATCGAATTCGCAGCAGCGGCCGTGGAGGCAGGCGCAGCGCTGATCATCGGCGAATCCGTTCCCACCCTCGACGATGCGACCCTGCCCACCGTTCACGTCTCCGATGCCACGGAAGCGCTTGGCCAGCTGGCCAAGGCCAACATCGAGGCACTGCGCGAGGTTGGTGAGATCACGGTCATCGCGATCACCGGTTCTGTCGGCAAAACCACAGTGAAGGATCTCGCTGCCGACCTGCTCGCCGGCGAAGCCGAGACGGTGTGGCCGCCGAACTCCTACAACAACGAGGTCGGCGTGCCCTTGACTGCACTGCAGGCGGGGGAGACCACGCGGTTCCTGGTCCTGGAGATGGGTGCCCGTTCCATCGGCAACCTCGCCTACCTGACCAGCCTTGTCCGCCCCGACATCGCTGTCGAACTCGCGGTCGGCACCGCCCACTCGGGCGTCTTCGGTTCGATCGATAACACGGCCCGAGCCAAGGCCGAACTCGTGGAGTCGCTCACTGCAGGATCTGTCGCGATCCTCAACGCCGACGACTCACGAGTCGCCGGGATGCGTGAGGTCCTCTCACCTGAGGTTGAGACCTTGTGGTTCTCACAACGGGAATCGCTGCCCGAGTGGGTTGCCGATGAGGACTCCGTCGTCCGTGGAACAGGCGTCACGACAGACGCCTCAGGACACGCCGCTTTCGCGCTGAACCTGCCAGGAGAGGAGCCGCAGGACGTTCGTCTGGCTCTGATCGGTGAACATCACGTTGGCAATGCCCTTGCCTCGGCAGCCATCGCCCACGCCTGTGGGGTGGGCGTGAAGTCCATCGTGACCACGCTCTCAACCTCCTCGGCCGCGAGCCGCTGGCGCATGGAGCTCATCGACTCACCGTCGGGCGTGACCGTGCTCAACGACGCCTACAACGCGAACCCGGAATCCATGCGAGCCTCCTTGAAGACGCTGGCGTCGATGGGCCGCGGCGACGAAGACAGCCGACCACGTCGGACGTTCGCCGTCCTCGGCGAGATGCTGGAGCTCGGCGACGAATCCGTTTCTGCACACTCCGATATCGGCGAACTCGTCGTGCGACTCAACATCACCCGCACGATCGTCGTCGGTGACGGAGCGAAGCCCATCTTCAACGCAGCGAACCTCGAAGGTTCTTGGGGCAACGAAGCGGCTTGGGTCGCGACCGCTGCCGAAGCGAAGGACCTGCTGAGTGCGGAACTGGCACCCGGGGACATCGTCCTGTTCAAATCCTCCAGAGATGCCGGTCTGCGCTATCTCGGAGATGAAATCGCCGGTGTATCGGGGGCCCAATGATCGCAGTACTGCTCGCCGCCTGCCTGGCACTGATCCTGGCACTGGTCGGCACGCCGCTGTTCATCCGTGTTCTGGTCAAGCGAGGCTACGGCCAGTTCGTCCGTGATGACGGTCCGACCTCACACGCCACGAAACGTGGCACACCGACCATGGGCGGCGTCGTCATCATCGGTGCCGCCGTCCTGGCCTACCTGCTCGGACACCTGTTCACAGGATCCGTGCCCACTGCTTCCGGACTTCTCGTCCTCTGGCTGGCCGCAGGACTCGGCGTTGTCGGCTTCCTCGACGACTTCATCAAGATCAAGAAGCAGCGCTCCCTGGGTCTGCGACCGGTGCCCAAGCTCCTGGGCCAGGCCTTCGTCGGAATCTCCTTCGCCGTGTTGGCGCTGCAGTTCCCGAACTCCTTCGGTGAAACCCCGGCGTCGACGAAGGTGTCGTTCATTCGCGACACCAACCTCGACCTGGCATTCGGATCCGCAGTGCTCGGACTCATCCTGTTCGTCATCTGGGCCAACCTCATCGTCACCGCGGTATCGAATGCGGTGAACTTGACTGACGGCCTCGACGGACTGGCCGCCGGCGCCTCGGTCGTCGTCTTCGCCGCTTATGTCGTCATCGGGACATGGCAGTCGACGCAGAACTGCAATCTGATGACGGATGCCACGAACGCCTGTTACTACATGCGCGATCCACGTGACCTCGCAATGGTCGCCGGTGCCATGGCAGCGGCGTGTTTCGGCTTCCTATGGTTCAACACCTCACCCGCGAAGATCTTCATGGGCGACACCGGTTCCCTGGCCATCGGCGGCGCAATCGCCGGTCTCGCGATCATGTCGCGGACTGAGCTTCTGCTCGTCGTCCTCGGCGGACTCTTCGTCATCATCACACTCTCCGTGATCATCCAGGTCGTGTCGTTCAAGACCACCGGAAAACGCGTATTCCGAATGGCTCCGCTCCAACATCACTTCGAACTCAAGGGGTGGGCAGAGGTCACGATCGTGGTCCGGTTCTGGATCATCGCCGCACTCTTCGTCATCGCCGGAATCTGTCTCTTCTACGCCGAATGGGTGTCTCGCGTTGGCTGAGAATCCCCTTACCGATTATCCGAACGCCGAGGCGATCCCAGCCGCACTCGTGGGGCCGAGCTCGTCTTTGGACGGGTTGCGGATCCTCGTCACCGGTCTCGGTGTGACAGGGTTTCCCGCTGCTGTCCATCTCGGCGAACGCGGTGCCGATGTTATCGTCGTCGACGGCGATGATCAGGCAGACGTCAGCGAGAAGGCTCAGATCCTCGAGGTCTTCGACGTCGATATCCGGCGCGGAGAAGAGCACGTCTCCCGCCTGCCGGAGGAGCCGCTCGATCTGGTCGTGACTTCGCCTGGCTGGCGTCCCGACCACCCCTTGCTTCTGTCCGCCGCCGAGGCGGGTGTGCCCGTGATCGGTGAAGTCGAGTTGGCCTGGCGGATCCGTGGCACCAACGACGCCAAATGGCTGGCGATCACCGGCACCAACGGCAAAACGACGACCACGACGATGCTCGAATCCATGCTCCTGGCCGATGGTCGCAAGGCCAAGGCCTGCGGCAACATCGGTGCACCTCTTCTCGAAGCCGTGCTCGAGCCCGGACTCGAGGTGCTGGCGATCGAACTCTCGAGTTTTCAGCTTCACTGGCAGTATTCGCTGAGCGCCGATGCTGCCGCTGTGCTCAACATCGCCCCCGATCATCTGGACTGGCACGGCAGCGCCGATGCCTATGAGGCCGATAAGGCCAAGATCTATCACCAGGCCAAGACCGCGTGCATCTACAACGTCGCCGACGAGGTGACACTGCACATGGTCGAAGAAGCCGATGTCGTCGACGGTGCCAAAGCCATCGGCTTCACCACGGGCATCCCACGACCGGGGGAGGTGGGCGTCGTCGAGGATATGCTTGTCGATCGCGCTTTCATCCCGCAGCGATACTCCTCGGCCGCTGAACTCGCCTCCTTAGACGATGTCGCAGCGGCGGCTGGTGTTCCCGGCCGTGCGCCGGCAGACCACCAGGTGTCGAACGCACTCGCAGCCGCAGCCCTGGCACGGAGCATCGGGGTACCGGGTCAGGCGATCTCGGAGGGACTGAGGAACCACTCGCTTGGAGCCCACAGGATGGTCACCGTCGCGGAGAGCAACGGGATCACCTGGGTCGATGATTCGAAAGCGACGAACACCCACGCAGCCAATGCTTCGCTCGGCAGCTTCGATTCGATCGTCTGGATCGCCGGGGGACTGCCCAAAGGGGCGGACTTCACCTCACTTTTCGCCGATCACGGCCACAGGCTCCGAGCACTCGTGCTCATCGGAGCCGAAGACTCAGCCTTCCGGGATGCCATCGCGGCGACAGTTCCAGATCTCGACGTGATCAGAATCGAACCAGCTCTCGCCGTGGACTCGGGCGTACCCCGACGCCGGGGCGAAGCCGTGGTCGCTGCGGCAGTGGATGCAGCCGCAGACATCGCCCGCACAGGCGATACCGTACTGCTGGCTCCCGCGGCGGCCAGCATGGACCAATTCCTCAACTACAACACTCGGGGTGAACTCTTCACCCAGGCTGTCCACGCTCACCTGGGGAACTGACATGGGACGGCAGACAACCGCGAAATCTCAGTCACGCCGTCTCCGATCGACCAGGTCGGCCGAGCCAGCCGTGGGCCCTGCTGGGAATACGAATGCCGCAGCGAAGAAGACTGCAGCGAAGCCGAGCGCGAAGTCGCCGAACACCGCGACCGCGAAGAACACCGCGACCGCGAAGAACACCGCGACCGCGAAAGCGTCGTCTTCGAAGACCACAGCTGGCTCGAAGCGGACAGGGCCGAAGATGGCCACTGCTGCCGCAAAGGAGGCCAAACCGAAGAAGAACGTCGGCACGAGTTCGGCTCGCAACGGCGAACAGACGACGAGCGTGCGCAGCGCCAAGACGTCTCACCCTCGGAATCATCCTCGGGCAGGAGCTGTTCGGGCAATGCTGTCTTCGGTGCGCCGTGAGTTCGACCGAGTCTCTGCCTACCCGCTGACTACCTATTACCTGGTTCTGGTTTCAGTCCTCGCACTGACGTCCCTCGGACTCGTCATGGTCCTCTCAGCGTCCTCGATCACCTCTTACGATGGAGGGGAAGGATCATCCTTCGCCTACTTCAACAAGCAGGCCGGATTTGTAGCGGTGGGCATCGTCCTCATGGTCACGGCCACCTTCTTCCCCCTGCGCTGGTGGGAAAAACTCGCCTGGCCAGCCATGGGGCTCGGCATTCTCATGCAGGCTCTGGTCTTCCTGCCCGGTCTTGGAAAGTCCACGAAGGGCAATGCCAACTGGATCCAATTCGGTGGCATCCAGCTTCAGCCATCCGAATTCCTCAAGATCGCTCTGGCCGTGTGGCTTGGCTGTGTCCTGGCGAAGAAGGCCGGGAAGATGACGACCTTCGGCCACGCCATGATCCCCGTCGTCCCTGGCATCGCAGTCGCCGTCGGTCTCATAGTCGCCGGCAATGACCTGGGAACGGCCCTGATTCTGATGGTCATGGCGCTTGTCTGCCTGTTCATCGGATTCTTCCCCTGGAAATACTTTCTCTTGCTCTTCGGCTTCCTTGCGGCGATGACCACGTTCTTCGTGTTCAGTTCTCAGAACCGCCTCCAGCGAATCACTGCGTCCCTCACCGGACACGCAGACCAGACAGCTTCCGACATCACCGGCCAAGCCTGGCAGTCCAATCACGGTCTGTTCTCTCTGGCATCTGGAGGCTGGCTGGGCGTGGGTCTCGGTGCCAGCCGCGAGAAATGGTCCTGGCTGCCGGAAGCGCACAATGATTTCATCTTTGCCATCATCGGCGAAGAACTCGGCCTCCTCGGGTCATTGATCGTCATTGTCCTGTTTGCGACCCTGGCCTACGGATTGGTGAGAGTCATCATGCGTTCGAAATCAAGGTTCGTCCAAATCGCAACGGCAGGGCTGTTCGCGTGGATGATCGGCCAGGGGGCCGTCAACATCTTTGTGGTGACCGGGATGCTGCCGGTCATCGGAGTGCCGTTGCCGTTCGTGTCCTACGGCGGGTCGTCGATCATCGCATGTCTGCTGGCGATCGGGGTGGTTCTGTCTTTCGCCAGGACCGAAGACGGCGCCGCGGCAGCGATCAAGGCGCACAAGGATCGAGTCAGATCGTCGTTCGCCGTACTGGCCAGAAAGAGAAAGTAGTGAGATGACGAGCATTCTTCTTGCCGGTGGAGGCACCACCGGCCATATTTCGCCCATGTTGGCGATCGGCCGTGAGCTGCGTGAGGTGCATCCCGATTGGGACGTCTTCGCACTCGGCACCGCCGATGGCCTCGAAGCTGACATTGTTCCAAAGGCCGGCTTCGAGCTCCTCACCATCGACAAGGTACCCATGCCGCGTTCGATCAGTCCAGCCGCGTTGAAGTTCCCGAAACGTTTCGCCGCCAACATCTCGCACGTCAAGCAGATCATTGCCGAACGAGAAGTGAAAGCCGTCGTCGGAGTTGGCGGCTATGTCTGCCCACCCGCGTTCATTGCAGCCAGACAGGCGAAGATCCCTCTGTTCGTCCACGAGGCGAATGCGAAGCCCGGAATGGCGAACCGCCTCGGCGCCGCCCTGACGAAACAGGGCATGGTCGGAGTCACCTTCCCCGATACGAAGCTGCGCAATTCCGAACTGGTGGGCATGCCGATGCCGACCGAGATCTCCATGCTTGACCGCAGCGATTCCGTCCAGCGACAGGCGTGGCGAGAGGATCTCGGTCTGAACGACGACAAGCCCGTCCTCGTGGTCACCGGCGGATCCTCTGGGGCGCAGCGCATCAACGATGCCTTCCTTGCAGCGGCACCGATGTGCCAGGAGAACGGAGTGCAGGTCCTGCACATCACCGGTGCTGGCAAGGATGACGCTCTGCGGGAAGCAGCAGCTCAGCTGCCCGACTACCATGTCGTCGACTACGTCGATGGAATGCACAGGGCCTACGCGGTCGCGGACCTGCTTGTGGCACGTTCGGGCGCAGCGACCGTGTCCGAAGCCACCGTCGTCGGAGTTCCCGCGCTCTACGTCCCTCTTGCCATCGGCAACGGTGAACAGCGCCTCAACGCCGCCGGCAGCGTCAGGGCGGGCGCCTCACTGCTCGTCGACAATGCGGACTTCACCCCGTCAACCGTGACCGAACAGATCCTGCCCCTGGTGAGCGACCAAGCTCGCTTGGACGCCATGAGCAAGGCAGCCCTAGAACTGCACTATCCGACCACTGCCGCCAGCACCATGGCCACCATCGTCACTCGCGCTCTGAGAGGTTGAACATGAGCACAGCTGAAATCGTCCCGGCCACAGAGCTGGGAGCCGTCCACTTCATCGGAATCGGCGGTTCGGGCATGTCCGGGATCGCACGGATCATGGTCATGAACGGCGTCACCGTCTCCGGTTCCGATGCGAAGGAATCGGCGGTCGTCGACGTGCTGCGGACACTGGGTGCTAGAGTCGAGATCGGACACTCGGCGGACAACCTCGGCGAGGCAGATACCCTCGTCATCTCCTCAGCCATTCGCAAAGACAATCCCGAGCTCGTCGCAGCAGAAGACAGGGGCCTGCGGATTCTCCACCGCTCAGGTGCACTGGCATCCCTGATGGCCGACAAACGGGCTGTGGCGGTGGCCGGGACCCATGGCAAGACCACCACGACATCCATGACGACCGTGGCGCTGCAGGCCTGCGGGCTCGATCCCTCGTTCGTCATCGGGGGAGTGCTGTCCACGACAGGCACCAACGCCCATCTGGGCACAGGAGACGTCTTCGTCGCAGAAGCAGACGAATCCGACGGCTCGTTCCTGCTCTACGAACCCACGATCGGCATCCTCACCAACGTCGAAGCGGATCACCTGGACTACTACGGGACACCGGAGAAGGTACGGGAAGCGTTCGTCGAATTCTGTGCCGGCATCGGTGCCGACGGCGGCACCGTCATCGCCTGCGCCGATGACCCAGGTTCGCTCGAAGTCGGCGAGCAGGCACGGGCGCAGGGGACTTCCGTCATCCTCTACGGCGTCTCCGAAACCGCGGATATCCGCCTCCGCGAACTCCAATCAGGTCTGGTCTCCGAATTCGTTCTCGATGTTCCAGGACAAGCAGAGCCATTGCCAGTCGCGCTGAGGCAGCCGGGTACCCACAACGCACTCAACGCGACGGCGGCTATCGCCGTCGCCCACAGTCTCGGCGCCGATGTGGCCAAGGCAGCCAGCGGACTCGGAAACTACGGAGGCACCCGGCGACGTTTCGAAGAACGCGGAATCGCGGCCGGTGTCCGCGTCATCGACGACTACGCTCACCATCCGACTGAGCTGCGAGCGGTGCTCAGCGCAGCTCGCGGTGTCGTCACCGGAGAGGGCAGGGTGTGGGCGATCTTCCAACCGCATCTCTACTCGCGCACGATGGAGTTCCGGGCCGAGTTCGGCGAAGCCCTCGGGCTCGCCGACGAAGTCGTCGTCCTGGACGTCTTCCCCGCCAGGGAGGACCCGGTTCCGGGTGTCACCGGTGCGCTGATCGCCGATCGCGTCCCACACGAGAACGTGACCTTCGTCGAATCATTCAACGAAGCGGTACCGTACGTCGCAGCGCGTGTTCGCCCCGGCGACCTTGTGCTCACCCTCGGTGCCGGGGATGTGACGATCCTCGGTCCTGAGCTGCTCACCGCTCTGGAAGCCTGAACACCGTGGCGCCCCTTCCCGAACCGCGCACCGGTGACAACTCGACCGCGGACCTCACCGGGGTCATCCGTGCACGTAGGAACCAGGTCTGGCGCCAGCGTCTCGTGCTCATCGGGGCAGTCGCGGCGGTCCTCGTCATCGCAGCCGTGCTCTGGCTCTCGCCGCTGTTGGCCCTCGACAAGGTCAGCGTCAAAGGCAGCGAGCTGGTCGACCACGAACAGGTCTCGGAATCAGTGCTCGACACCGAGGGCGGCACACCGCTGCCACGGGTGAGCCCCGGCACGGTGGAGAAGAAGGTCCTCAAGGCGTTTCCCCGGGCCAAGCAGGCCTCGGTGCACTATTCGGGACCACGGAGCCTGAGCATCCAAATCACCGACAGGGACCCGGTTCTCGCGATCACAACGACAGGCGGATTCAAGCTCTTCGACGATGAAGCCGTCAATCTGGGCACCGTCAAGAAGGCGCCTAAGAGCGTGACCGTTCTCGAAGAGTCCGACGGCGCACCAGACCAGAAGACCGTGGCCGCAGTGATCCGCTTCATGGCAGAACTCCGACCACAGCTGCGCTCCGACCTGGCCTCGATCCACGCCAAGGACGAGAACAACCTTGCAGGGGTCATCGACACCGGAAATGCGAAGGCGAAAGTAGTCTTCGGCGACAGCACAAGCGCAAGCCTGAAGATGCGCACCGCCCTGCAGTTGGCCGCCGATGGCCGCACCGAAATCGACGTCTCTATCCCCTCGGTGCCCGTCACCAACTGAAAACCCGAGAAACCACGCGAGTTGACCGGCATTGCCGCCGACACACCGGGTCTGAAGTTTGGCCGATGTCCGACACTCCGGAGAGAATGGTTGCAGTGGTGTTGCCCCGGACAATAGCCTCAGGGCAAAGAAGACTTTTCGAATTTGCACGCAGATCATGCGTGGACGATGCGCCGAAAGAGGAACCGACTTGGCTGAATTCCCACAATCCGGAGCGGATATCAAAGTTGCCGGTACCGGCGGCGGCGGTGTCAACGCTGTTCAGAGGATGATCGACGTCGGACTGCGCGGCGTGGAGTTCATCGCGATCAACACCGATGCCCAGGCGCTCGTGCTCTCGGACGCCGATGTGAAGCTGGAGATCGGACGCGACCAGACGCGCGGACTCGGCGCCGGCGCTGATCCGGAGATCGGCCGCAAGGCCGCAGACTCCAGCGAAGAAGCCATCCGCGACGCGCTCGAGGGTGCCGACATGGTCTTCGTCACAGCCGGTGAGGGCGGAGGAACAGGCACAGGTGCGGCTCCGGTCGTCGCCCGTGTCGCACGTTCCCTGGGCGCACTGACGATCGGCGTCGTCACCCGCCCATTCACCTTCGAGGGACGCCGTCGTTCCGCGCAGGCCGAGGCCGGCATCGCCGCGCTTCGCGAAGAGGTCGACACCCTCATCGTCATCCCCAACGACCGACTGCTCTCCATCTCGGACCGCAGCGTCTCCGTCGTCGACGCATTCCGCTCGGCTGATGAAGTGCTGCGCTCGGGTGTCCAGGGCATCACCGATCTGATCTCCGTTCCCGGCCTGATCAACCTCGACTTCGCCGACGTGAAGTCCGTGATGCAGGACGCTGGCACGGCGCTCATGGGCATCGGAGCAGCCACCGGGGATGACCGTGCCGTTCAGGCGGCCGAGTCCGCCATCGCCTCACCTCTGCTCGAAGCCAGCATCGACGGCGCCCATGGCGTGCTGTTCTGCATCCAGGGCGGTGCCGACCTCGGCCTGTTCGAAGTCAACGAAGCAGCCCGACTGGTGCAGGAAGCCGCGCATCCCGAAGCCAACATCATCTTCGGTGCAGTCATCGATGACAACATCGGCGACGAATGCCGCGTCACCGTGATCGCCGCCGGCTTCGACAACACGGTGGCAGGCCAGGACTCGGCCCCAGCCGAGGCTGCTGTGCCTGCCTCGATTCCGATGGCGACGAGCCCGGCAGAAGTCGAACCAGCGCCAGCCGAACAGGCTGAACCGGCACCGGACGACGAGCCTGAACCTCGCAGCGACGAGCACAAGATTCCGGCGTCCCTGCCCAATGAGCGCAGCACCTCGAGCCTCGACAACGACCTCGATATCCCAGATTTCCTGAAGTAATAAGATGTTGCACTCGAGATTCGTCGTTCCCGGAAGGCTGAAGGCACATGTTGCGTTCACCGACCGGCACGGCGGCTACTCGAGAGGCGACCTGTCATCGTTCAACCTCGCCCGCCACGTCGGGGACGATGATGAGCTCGTCGCCGCCAACCGGGCCGCTCTGGCTCAGGTGCTCGGGCTGAGTGGCGAGCGGCTGAACTTCGTGTCCCAGGTTCATGGAACCGATGTGCACATCATCAATTCGCCGGAACAGCTGCGCGAGGATCCTGTGACAGCCGACGCTCAGGTCACGACCCGCGCCGGTATCGGACTGGCCATCATGGTCGCAGACTGCACTCCGATCATGCTTGCGGACACCGAGGTTGGTGTCATCGGCGCGATTCATGCCGGCCGGCCCGGAATGACATCAGGCGTCGTGCCGGAGACGATCACCCGAATGCAGGATCTGGGTGCCACGGACATCCACGCGATCATCGGACCATCAGTGTGCCCACGCTGCTACGAAGTTCCCGCCGCACTGCGGGACGAGGTCGCCGCAGTCGAACCTGTGGCCGCCTCCGTGTCTGTCACAGGAACCCCGGCGATCGACGTCGCGGGGGCGGCGGCTGAACAGCTGCGCCGTGCAGGTGTGAGCATTGACCATTTCTCACGAACCTGCACACGGGAATCTGAGGATCTGTTCTCCTACCGGAGACAGCACAGTACCGGCCGATTCGCAGGCGTGGTCTGGCTCCAGGAAGAAAACCCCACGACACACCCATGAGACTCACCCGCCGGGCTCGTCTGTTGAGATAGTTTGGCGGCAGGCGAGGAAGTGCCGAAGGCCGAGGAGTGGAAAAATGTCAGCAATCAAGAAGACGCTGGAATACCTGGGTTTCGTCGAAGAAGAGGACGAGCCCATCGAACGTCGGGACCGTGAGGTCATCGACACCTACGAAGAGCCCGTCGAAGACTATGTCGAGGACGAGGAACGGCCCCCTGCCCAAGTGACGCCGATCCATCCGACACCGATACGTCCAGTTGACTCTCCCGCGCCAGGAATCTCCATGAATCGCATCAAGACCATCCATCCCCGCAGCTATAACGACGCTATGGTGATCGGTGCCGCGTTCCGTGAGGGAACACCGGTGATCATGAACCTGTCCGAGATGGACGAGAACAACTCGAAGCGCCTCGTCGACTTCTCAGCTGGACTGATCTTCGGTCTGCACGGTTCCATCGAGCGCGTGACGAACAAGGTGTTTCTTCTCACGCCTGAGAACATCGAGGTCAGCGGAGAGAACGAGTCGGATCCGGACACTCAGGCGAGTTTCTTCAACCAGAGTTGAGCTGTTCGACCTCCGGTTGACGACGCTCTTATCTCATCCTCAGCTCCGACGTATAAGCTGTGGATCGACAGCTAAGCATCAAAGAAAGGCACGAGGAAACACGTGGCCATCATCTTCTACATCCTCGGCACGGCACTCAGTCTTTACGTCTATGTTCTCCTGGCACGGGTGGTCCTCGACCTCGTTCAGGTGTTCTCGCGCGAGTGGAAGCCCGCCGGCTTCTTCCTTGTGCTGGCGGAGATCGTGTACACATTGACCGATCCGCCGCTGCGTCTGCTGCGCAAGGTGATTCCACCCTTGCGGTTGGGACAGATCTCACTGGATCTGGGCTTCATCGTGCTGCTGATCGGAATTCAGATACTGGCATCGGTGCTGTTCAACTTCTCGAGGGTGACCGCCTGACATCAGCTGCTCGGACGACGCAAGGCGACGTGTTACCACTTCGTTACGTGAATGATGCACACGTCACTGTGAGAATCGTGAGATGGTGCCCAGTTCGCTGAACAGTTCCGAGTGTTGCTAGGCTCGATTATTACAACTTCGTCATATGAAAATTGCGACACGGCTTTTCTGCAGGACAAAACTGCAGGTGTTACGCTAATGTGACGTTGAAGCCGTCTTAATGGCGGCAGCGTAATGAATGTAGATCGACCAAAGGTGACCTCATGGCGCTCACGCCTGAAGACGTAGTAAACAAGCGGTTCCAGCATGTGAAGTTCCGCGACGGGTACGACCAGGATGAAGTCGACGATTTCCTCGATGAGGTTGTCGTAGAGATCCGCCGTCTCTACCAGGAGAACGACGAACTTCGTCAGAAGCTCTCCACTGCCGAACAGCGCGTCAAGGAACTCGACGCCGGCGGGGCATCTGCTGCGGCACCTGCTCAAGACATCGATGCCACTCAGGCTATGCATGCTGCGGTGCCGGCTCCCTCTTCGCGGAACAACGCCGATGCGCCGAAGCAGGGCCAGACTCCTGCGGCACCTGCTGTTCCGGAGAAAACCGAGCAGTCTTCGGCACCTGCAGTCCGGGAAGCATCGCCCGCTTCGCAGACCCCTCCTGCGAACCAATCAGCTCCAGCCGCCAACGGCGCTGCACCTGCAGCGGCAGGCACTGCCGCAGGGCTGGGCATCGGATCGAGCTTGGGCAACGGAGACGGCGACGCGCATGGCCTCATTGCGCTTGCTCAACGCGTCCACGACGAGCACGTGGCAGAGGGCGAACGCCGTCGCGACGAGCTCATCAGGAGTGCCGAGACCGAAGCCAAGGACATCGTCGGCAAGGCCGAGACCAAGCGCGACGAGACCCTGTCGACTCTGGAAACTCAGAAGTCGACTCTCGAGCGTTCGATCGACCAGCTGTCGAACTTCGAGCGTCAGTACCGTACGCGTCTGAAGAGCTACCTCAACGATCAGCTGCGCGACCTCGAGAACTCAACCAGTCTGGCACCGGAGACCCTGGACGGGAACTCCTTCGGTTCGTCGTCGAATCACAAACTCTGATTCGTCACAGCAGACACGCAAGGTCCGGGAACTCCAAGGAGATCCCGGGCCTTGTTCGTGCCCTTTTGAGTTGGACCAAAGCTTCAGAGCCGGCGCCCTCGTGCCCTCAGACAGTGAGTTAGAATGAGCCAAATGAACGACGATGCCACTGAGACGAGACCCCGGCGGCGCAGAATGCTCGGGACGTTGTTCGGCATAGCCGTTCTCGTCCTCGCGGTGGACCAGTTCACCAAACTCCTCGCAGTCACTTTCCTTGAAGGTCAGGAGCCGATCTCGGTCATCGGCACACTGGCGGGCTTCAACTTCTACCGGAACCCTGGTGCGGCGCTGGGCCTCGGCTCCGGAGTGACCTGGATCTTCCCCTTGATCGCGATCATTGTGTTCGCAGGCATCATCATGCTGTCGAGGAAGTTGGGTTCGGTGGCGTGGGCTATCGGACTGGGACTGCTCCTGGGCGGACTGTTCGGCAACCTCGTGGATCGGCTGTTTCGTCAGCCCGGCTTCCTCCACGGAGCCGTCGTCGATTTCATCGACCTATCGTTTTTCATCTGCAATGTCGCTGACATTGCGATATCCGCAGCGGCAGTCACCCTTGTGGTGGCAAGCCTCAAAGGCATTGAACTGGACGGATCGGACTCGAAGCACCCGAGCACGGTCGGAGAGGACACACATGGCTGAACGCTCGATCCTGGTACCCGAGGGCCTAGAGGGCCAGCGGGTGGACTCGGCGCTGTCGAAGCTGCTGGGGCTCTCCCGCACAGCAGCCGCCGACATCTGCGCAGAAGGGGGCGTGCAGCTATCCGGACAGATCGTGGCTAAATCAGACCGCGTCGAAGCCGGTGCACGCCTGGACATCATGATGCCCGAGCCTCCACGCCCTTTGGAGGTCGTGCCAGATCCGGTCCCGGGGATGAAGATCGTCCATGACGAGGATTCCTTCGTCGTCGTCGACAAACCCGTCGGCGTCGCGGCACACCCAGCGTTGGGGTGGAAGGGGCGCACCGTCGTCGGCGGGCTCGCGGCCGCCGGTTTCAGGATTGCCACTTCGGGTGCGCCAGAGCGGCAGGGGATCGTGCAGCGTCTCGACGTGGGCACCTCGGGCCTGATGGTCATCGCGAAGAGCGAGTACGCCTACAGCGTGCTCAAGCGCGCGTTCAAGGAACGAACCGTGGAGAAGACCTATCACGCGGTTGTCCAGGGACTGCCGGATCCGGTGCTCGGCACGATCGACGCACCCATCGCTCGCAACCCGCGACACGACGGCCTCTATGCCGTCCACAGCGGAGGCAAGAACGCGATCACCCACTATGAGGTCCTCGAAGCGCACCGTCGGGCCTCCCTGGTGGAGGTTCACCTCGAAACCGGACGCACCCACCAGATTCGAGTTCATTTCTCCGCCCTCAAGCGACCCTGCGTCGGTGATCTTCCCTACGGAGCCGATCCGGGCCTGGCCAAGGATCTGCGCCTGGAACGTCAGTGGCTGCATGCCGTCAAACTCGGATTCCATCACCCGGACTCGAACGAATGGGTCGAATTCGAGAGCGGATACCCCGATGACCTGCAGTATGCGATCGATCGCATCCGCACACCCTGAACGCAAGCCAGGTGAGTGCACCGAACACCGCATCATCTCCTCGCTGGCCGTTTCTGTTTCGGCCACCGAGGCGGTGGCGCAGGCACCGTCGGGCGAGTCTCGAATGATCTGATCTGCGGGTCCCGGATGGTCTAAGCTGGTGGTCGCAACACAGGTCATATCAGAGGGAAGGCTGCCAGTGCCGAAAGACGATTTCGTCCATCTTCACGTCCACACCGAATACTCCATGTTGGACGGAGCAGCCCGACTCACGGACCTGATGGCCGCGACGAAGGCCTCGGGAATGTCGGCCATCGCGACTACGGACCATGGCTACCTGTTCGGTGCCTTCGACTTCTGGTCGCAGGCGACCGCCGCCGGCATCAAACCCATCATCGGAGTCGAAGCCTATGTCACCCCGGGCACGGACCGGCGCGACAAGACGAGGGTGAAATGGCGCACGGATGAGTCGCAGAAGCGCGATGACCTCTCAGGCGGCGGTGCCTATACCCACATGACGCTGCTCTCCCGCAATAACACCGGCATGCGCAATCTGTTCAAGGCCTCGTCATTCGCCTCTCTCGATTCGGTGTTCAGCAAATGGCCGCGCATCGACCAGGAGCTGCTGGAAACCTATTCCGATGGGCTGCTCGCGACCACAGGCTGCCCTTCGGGGGAGATCCAGGTTCGGCTGCGACTGGGACAATACGAAGAGGCCAAGGCCGCGGCCGGCAAATACCGTGAGATGTTCGGCAAGGACAACTACTACGTCGAACTCATGGACCACGGCCTCTCCATCGAAAAGCGAGTGACCAAGGACCTGATCCGTCTGTCGAAGGAGATGGACATTCCGTTGGTCGCGACCAACGACCTGCACTACACCCATGAGTCTGACGCCAAGGCGCACGAGGCGCTGCTGGCCATTCAGTCAGGGTCGAAGCTCATCGAACCCACCTACGACCAGGGCGGTTCGCGCTTCGCCTTCTCCGGTTCCGGCTACTACCTCAAATCGGGTGCGGAGATGCGGGCGCTGTTCTCCGAGTTCCCCGAAGCCTGCGACAACACGCTTGAGATCGCCGAGAAATGCGAAGTCTCCTTCGACACCTCGGCGAACTACATGCCGAAGTTCCCCTGCCCGCCCGGAGAGGATGAGACATCCTGGCTGGTCAAAGAGGTGCAGACGGGGCTCGAATATCGGTACCCGGGAGGAATTCCCGACGATGTGCGCAAACAGGCAGACTACGAACTCGACGTCATCATCTCGATGGGCTTCCCCGGCTACTTCCTCGTCGTCGCCGACTTCATCAACTGGTCGAAGGACAACGGCATCCGGGTCGGGCCTGGACGTGGCTCAGGTGCCGGTTCCATGGTCGCCTACGCAATGCGCATCACCGATCTGGACCCGCTCAAACACGGACTGTTCTTCGAGCGGTTCCTCAATCCCGACCGTGTCTCCATGCCCGACTTCGACGTCGACTTCGATGATCGTCGCCGTGGCGAGGTCATCGAATATGTGACCAGAAAATACGGCGACGAACGTGTCGCGATGATCGTCACCTACGGCACGATCAAGACGAAGATGGCGCTCAAGGACTCCGCTCGAGTCCTCGGCAAGCCGTTCTCGATGGGGGAGCGCCTGACCAAGGCCCTGCCACCGGCCGAGATGGCCAAGGACATTCCGCTGGCCGATATCGAGAATACAGAATCCAAGCGCTACAACGAGGCGGGGGAATTCCGAGCATTCGTCGACTCGGACCCCGATGCACGTGAGACCTTTGAAACCGCTAAAGGCATCGAAGGGCTGAAACGGCAGTGGGGCGTCCACGCTGCCGGTGTCATCATGTCCTCGGATCCGATCATCGATGTCATTCCGATCATGCGCCGGTTCCAGGACGGCCAGGTCATCACGCAGTTCGACTACCCCACCTCTGAGGGTCTCGGACTGATCAAGATGGACTTCCTGGGGCTGCGAAACCTCACGATCATCTCCGACGCTGTGGAGAACATCAAGGCGAACCGTGATTACGATCTTGATCTGGAGCACCTGGATCTTGATGATCGCGGGGCCTACGATCTTCTCTCCCGTGGCGACACTCTCGGTGTGTTCCAGCTCGACGGCGGCGGACTGCGCGCCCTGCTGCGGCTGATGAAGCCGGACAACTTCGAAGACATCTCCGCGACGATTGCGCTCTACCGTCCTGGCCCGATGGGTGCCGACTCCCACACGAACTTCGCACTTCGCAAGAACGGGCTGCAGGAAGTCACACCGATCCACCCGGAGCTCGAAGAGCCGCTAGAGGACATCCTCGGCACCACCTACGGACTCATCATCTACCAGGAGCAGGTGATGGCGATCGCGCAGAAGGTCGCCGGATACTCGCTGGGTCAAGCAGACATCCTGCGTCGAGCGATGGGCAAGAAGAAGAAGTCCGAGCTGGATAAACAGCAGGTGGGCTTCTTCGGAGGGATGAAGGAACGCGGCTACTCCGAGCCGGCAGCGCAGGCTCTGTGGGACATTCTGCTGCCCTTCTCCGACTATGCGTTCAACAAGGCGCACTCGGCTGCCTACGGCCTCGTGTCCTACTGGACCGCGTTCCTCAAAGCCCACTACACGGCAGAGTACATGGCAGCCCTGCTCACCTCGGTGGGCGACAACAAGGACAAGCTCGCCATCTACCTCAACGAGTGCCGGCGGTTGGGCATCACCGTGCTGCCTCCGGACGTCAACGATTCGGCTCTGCACTTCACCCCAGTCGGTCAGGACATCCGCTTCGGCATGGGTGCAGTGCGCAACGTCGGTGCCAACGTCGTCGATGGCATCGTCGAGGCACGTGAAGAGAGGGGGGCATTCACCTCGTTCACGGACTTCCTCGACAAGGTGCCCAGCCATGTGTGCAACAAGCGCACGATCGAATCGCTCATCAAAGCAGGCGGCTTCGACTCGCTGGGGCAGACCCGGCGATCTCTCGTCGAAGTGCACGAAGAAGCAGTGGATTCGGTCATCGGCGTCAAACGGCAAGAGGCCAATGGGCAGTTCGACCTGTTCGCCGGCCTCGGCGGGGACGATGATGAACCGAGCTTCTCCGTTGCGATTCCCGATCGTCCCGAATGGGAGAAGAAGGAGAAGCTGGCCTTCGAACGCGACATGATCGGCCTCTATGTCTCCGACCACCCCCTCAACGGTCTTGAGGGAGTCCTCGCCGCTGAATCGGAGGCCTCCATCGCCGATGTGGTGGATCCGGAGACTCATCGCCACGACGGTTCCCAGGTGAAGATCTGTGGAATGATCACCCAGGTTGCGCGCAAGGTCTCGAAGAACTCGGGCAAACCGTATGCGATCGTGACCGTGGAGGACCTCGAAGCAGAGGTCGAGGTGATGTTCTTCGGCGACACCTACGAACCCGTTGCGAGCCTGCTGGCCACCGACCTCGTCATCAGCCTGACGGGACGCATCCGGCTCTCCGATGATCGACCGACCTCGATGATGGCGATGTCGATGACGATCCCTGACGTCACCGATCCGAAGGACCGGCCGCTCAACCTGATGCTGCCGATGGAGAAGGCGACGGAGGAGATGGCATCCAAGCTGCTCCGGGTCCTGGAATCACACAAGGGACAGACCGATGTGCACCTGGTCCTCTCGCAGCCGGGCAGACAGACGGTGATGCGGCTCGACCGCGCCATCCGCGTCGACCCGAATCCCAGCCTCTACGGTGACCTCAAGGCACTGTTGGGATCTCGTTGCCTGACCGCCTGAGGCATTGCCTGAGCGCCTGCAGCGGAGGCCGAGGCAAGCGGCGAAGGGACGGGGACTAGAATGGTGCGAGTGAACATTCTGGACTTCCGCGGTGAGAGACTGAGCAAGAGATTCCTCAAGCAGAGGCTGCCCCGTGCCGCCGATACACATGCCGATATCGAACGACGAGTGGCCGATCTGCTGAGCCGGGTGCAGGCCGAGGGCACTCGTGCCGTGAGGGAATTCACCGCGAGATTCGACTCCGTCGAACTCGAGGCTCTGCGTGTGCCCGTCTCCGCGCTGAAACGCGCCGAAGACGAACTGGACGCTTCCGTCAAAGCTGCCCTGGTCGAATCGATCTCTCGGGCAAGGAAGGTCGCTGACGACCAGCGCCCCACCGATGTCCGCACAGAGTTGGCCTCCGGTGCCCACGTCACCACACGGCACCTGCCGATCGAACGGGTCGGCCTCTATGTACCCGGCGGACTGGCCGTCTATCCATCCACCGTCGTGATGAACGTCGTGCCGGCTCAGGCAGCAGGGTCCGCCTCACTGGCCATCGCCAGTCCACCCCAGAGCAATGGGCTGCCTCACCCCACAGTGCTCGCCACAGCCCACATCCTCGGCGTCGATGAAGTCTGGGCCATGGGCGGTGCCCAGGCTATCGGTGCGCTTGCCTACGGCCTTGACGATGAGGAGCAGCTGGAACCTGTCGACCTCATCACGGGCCCGGGCAACGCCTACGTCGCCGCCGCGAAATCACTCATGCGAACGCATGTGGGCATCGACGCGGTCGCCGGACCCACCGAGATCATCATCCTCGCCGATGCGAGCGCAGATCCGGCGTTCGTCGCCGCCGACCTCATCAGCCAGGCCGAACACGACGAACTCGCTGCTTCGGTCCTTGTGACCGACTCGACCGAATTGGTTGAACGGGTGCAGGCCCAACTCGCAGCCCAGGTCCCCGCCGCGACCCACAAGGAGCGGATCGGCATCGCCCTGGCAGGGAAGCAGTCCGCTATCGTCCTCGTCGATGATCTGGACGCAGGAATCGATGTCGTCAACGGGTACGCCGGAGAGCACGTCGAGGTCCACACCGCGGACGCTCATTCGGTTGCCGCGCGGATCACCAACGGGGGAGCGGTGTTCGTCGGGGACTGGACACCGGTGTCGCTGGGAGACTACTGCGCAGGATCGAATCACGTCCTGCCCACGATGGGAACGGCAGCACACGGATCCGGACTGGGCGTGCACTCATTCATCAAGGTCAGCCAGGTCATCGACTATGACCGTTCGGCTCTGGCCGAGGTTGCCGACCACATCGAGGTGCTGGCAGGCAGCGAACAGCTCCCCGCTCACGGTCGAGCCGTCAGCATCAGGTTCGAGGAGTAGATATGCGTTGTCCGTTCTGTCGTGAATCAGATTCTCGAGTCGTCGATTCGCGCACCAGCGAAGACGGCGCCGCGATCCGTCGCAGGCGTCAGTGCCGCCATTGCGGGCGCCGCTTCACAACCATGGAAGCGACCAGCCTGTCGGTGATCAAGCGCTCCGGTGTGACAGAAGAGTTCTCCCGTCAGAAGATCATGTCTGGTGTGCGCAAAGCCTGTCAGGGGCGACCGGTCAACGATGACGATCTGGCGAAACTGGCACAGAAGGTCGAAGAGGACATTCGTTCCAAGGGGATTGCTGAGATCGACGCCGATGAGGTGGGGCTGAGCATTCTCGAGCCCCTGCGTGAGCTCGACCAGGTCGCGTACCTGCGGTTTGCCAGCGTCTACCAGGGCTTCGACTCCCTGGAAGACTTTGAGACGGCGATCGACTCACTGCGTGCGGATGCGGCTCTGAAATCGGGGGATGCCAGGCAGGCGACGCCCGAAGATTTCCACGACTGAGAAAATCACCCCATAAATCTGTGAGCGGAGTAGTCCAGCGCACCGATTCTTGTGTAACATTGACAGTGCGCGCTTCTGGCGCGCGGCCGCTTGCGGTTCGGAGGGGAAGCCGAACCGTTAAGCGGCCCTTTACTTTCTCCATGACGATGGCAACAGCCTGGTTGCAGGCCGACCATCGGCGCAGATTGAAACGCAGATTGAAACGCAGATTGAAACAGAGGGCGCATCGGAGATGACTCCGATGCGCCCTCTGTCTGCGTCCGGCAGGTGCCGGTAAACGCGTGAGATGCCGCGCTGAAATCAGTCGGCCATGAGCTCGCTCAGTTCGGTCGCTGCCGCAGCCAGGATCCGGAGTCGGTCCGTGGTTCGCGTCAGCGATACATAGAGCGCGCCGACCCCGTCCTCGTGACCGTCAGGGGCGATCAGCCCCGGTTCGACGATGACGACCGAATCGAATTCAAGTCCCTTCGCCTGCTGCGCCGTGATGACTGCGATCTGATGGTCGAGGCCGGTGACCGAGCGGCCGATGTCGAAGCCGGCGAGCACCTCGGCGACGGAATCGATGAGATCGGCAGGCGCGATCACGGCGATCTTCCCACCTTCCACGGATTCGACCTCATCAGTGACGGTGGGCACGAGGGCATTGACCGCGTCCTGCGTCGAAGCGAACGACTGCATGTGCGGGTCAGGGCCGCCCTGCCGGACGGATTCGACGAGTTCGAGCTGCGGGAAATGACGGTGCAGGTAGCGGTTGGCCAGGTCCATCACCGACTGGGGCGTCCGGTAGGACACGGTCAGCACCTGCAGTGCGTAACGGTCCCCGACGAACTCGGACAGGATGGAATTCCACGTCCGGGTGTTGTCCACGTGCGAGGACTGTGCCAGGTCGCCCACGACAGTCGCGGACTTCGACGGAACTCGCCGGAAGAGCACACGCCACTGCATTGGCGAAAGCTCCTGAGCCTCATCGACGACGAGGTGGCCGTAGGTCCATTCGCGATCATCGAGCGCCCGCTCTGCCAGAGTGACAGTCGGTCCCTCTTCCTCCCACCTGGCGGCAAGCGTCTCGGCATCGATGAGGGCAGAGGTGTCGGTCATATCGAGGACCGCCTCGGCGTACTCACGAGCGGACTCGTCGCGGGCAGCAGTCTGCTGCGGACTGCTGCCGAGCAGTTCCGCGAGTTCGTCGAGGAGAGGAACGTCCTCAACGGTGAGCTCGGCATTGGGCGGGCGAATCAGCGTCTGCTGATCTTCGGGCGAGAGCAGGTGGCTGGCAGCGGCCTGCAGCTTGTGCGGTTTCGACAGCAGGGCACGGAGCGCCGCAGCAGGACTGATCGGGAACCAGGCGAGGTTGAGAGCTCGGCGCACATCCACGCTCGAGCGCAGCTCGTCCATCAGCTCCGGCAGTCTCTCACCTGCACCGTCGAGGCCCATCTCCCTGGCCAGATCTTCTGCGAGTGTCTTGAGCAGACCTGAGACGAAGCCGGTCCGGGCGGCGTTGTGAGCATCCCCGCTGCGACGGGCTCGATCGCGAGCTCCGCGCACGTCGCGGCGGCGCAGCCAGATGGTGTGTGAGCCGACGCGCAGCTCTTCGTCCTGCTCGGGGATCCGTTCGTAGTTCGCGATGTGGTTCTTCAGCACCGCGGCCATCTCGGAGCGGCCCTTGATCACTGCCACATCCGTGTCATCGGTCAGCTCGGTCTCGAGACCTGGATAGAGCTGGCCCGGTGTCAGCAGAAGCGCACCGGTCTCGCCGAGGCTGGGCAGGACCTTCTCGATGTACTTGAGGAACACAGCGGAGGGGCCGACGAGCAGCACGCCCGACTTGGCGATCCGCTCACGGTGCCGATAGAGGAGGAAGGCCGCGCGGTGGAGTGCCACCGCCGTCTTTCCGGTTCCCGGCCCACCTTGAACCACGAGCACACCCTGGAGGGGTTGGCGGATGATGGCATCCTGTTCGGCCTGAATGGTCGCGACGATATCGCCCATTCGACCGGTCCGGTGATTCGTGAGTGCCGCGATCAGCGCACCCTCGCCCTGCAGATTCGATCGGTCGGCATCGTCGAGAGCCTCGATGTCGAGCACATCGTCCTCGAGGTCTGTGACCGTGCGGTTCTTCGTCACCAGGTGGCGGCGCCGCACGACTCCCGCCGGGTTGGCAGCAGTCGACTGGTAGAAGCGCTCCGAAGCCGGTGCGCGCCAATCGATGAGGATCTGCTGACGGTTGGCGTCGGTGAGCCCGATCCGTCCGATGTAGCTGGGCTCGGCGTCGGTTCTGAAATCGAGACGGCCGAAGCACAGCCCGTCTTCGGCGCTGTTGAGCCGGATCAGCTGGTCCTCATACAGGGTGGCGAACGCATCCCGTTCGCTCCGGTGCTGATGATTGCCGCCGACTTCGGAGATCCTCACCGTACCCAGCCGGGCAGTTGCCTCATCTCGTAATTCGTCGAGTCGTGCATAGAGCTCGTCAAGCTTGACCTGCTCGACGCGTATTTCTGAAGTCTCGGTCATCTCACCTTCCCAATCGGCATTCCATTATGCCGAACTTTTCTCACCGGGAGTAGTTGGAAGCAATGAATCATGCCAGGTGTGTTCCGTCACAGCCCCAGTCGCGACTTCAGCGCTTGCCCCGTCAGGAAAGTCGCCATTGTCGCCGCAGTGCGCAGACTCCTATCGAGCTCGTGCACGTGCAGCGGCGAATTGGAGGCGATGACGACCACGTTCCCACGTCTGCGTCCCTTGAGGATTCCGGGCTCGGCGGCGGCAGCGATATGGTCGAACGCAGAATTCAGCAGCTCCAGTTCTGCTCTGAGGACGCGGTGGTCACCAGCATCGGGGACGTTGGCGATATAGACACCCGAGTCCTTGAGGATGCGCGCACAGGTGGTGAAGAACACCGAGGTCTGCAGTGCAGGTGGCACCGAGTCATGATCGAAGGCATCACGGATGAGCACGTCAAGGGTGTCGGGACGGAACTTTTCGGCTTCGACCGCGCCGTCTCCGGCACGCAGAGCCAGACCAGGTGCGCGCGGCAGATCGAACCAGGTGCGTGAGTAGTCGAGGAGCAGGGGATCGATATCGATCGCTGTCTGCTTCGAACCGGGCCGCTGGGCATGAATGGCCCGGGCAAGTGCACATCCCGCAGCCCCGATGTGGACTGCTCGCAGCGGACCGGCCGCGAACTGGATATCGATGATCCGTGACATCCAATCCAGATATTCGAAGTCCAGCCGAGTCGGCTCGCTCAGAGTGATCGATGATGAAGGCACCCCGTTGACATGGAGGACATAGCTGTCGACCTCCCCGTCGACCTTCTCCAGGCGCGCGGTGCCGGTCGAGATTTCGACGACTTGTGAGCCAGGTGCTGTGTATATCCGTCGTTTTGCCACCCCTCACTTGTATGCCAGTTGAGCCGCGGTGGCAATTCTGTGCGACTTCGCTTGGGGAAATCGGCCCACACTCATGTGCGTTCGGGGTGTGGACGCCTCAAGCGTTTCCACATGTGCACAGCTCACTCTGGTCAACCTGGCAGGGCAGGAGCTGAAGTGTTGTCATGGAGACCACAGCGAAGACAGCAGAAGACATCATCGGAATCGTGCCCCACACTCTCGGCTACATTCCACGGGAGAGCCTCGTGGCCGTCATCGTGGGCACCGACGAACACGGCGCCCAGACATGTGCGACGACGCTTCGCGTCGACTTCGACCTGGAGACAGCGGCCCATCTCGTGGCCGAAGGTGGTCAGTGGTACAGCGATCTCATCGCTGGAGCGTGCACGGCGACAGGGGTGTTCCTCGTCCTCTACGACTCGGAGTACCAGAGCGGATTGCCAGTGGCGGCTCTGGCAGGAGCCAGCGGGCACAGCGACGAGTACCCACGCGTCCACCGAGACCTCATCCGGGCGGCGATCGATGAGATCGCGCTGTCGTTGGGGGACCGAGGCATCGATACGCTGAGCGCATGGTGGGTCAGTGAGGAGCGATTCGGCCGCATCGACGACGATGCTCAGATCAGCACGCTGCTCGAAGCCGCCTCGACCTCGGCGTGTGCAACGGAACTCGTCGCGGCGGGTTCCTCTCCTGCGGCGTCCCCGCGGGAACTCGTGGTCAGGCCCGTGTCGGCAGCAGAATTCACCGCCAGTCGCAACGGCCAACGCGACATCTGGCTGAGCATCGCCGAAGGCTTCGACGTCCTATCCATCCTCTACCCTCGCCTTGCTCGCCTGAGCGAGGTCGAGGACAGCATCGACCCGACTGCCCTCGCAGAGCTGATGACTCTGCAGACGACCATGGCCGTCGACGCGATCCTCAGCGAAAAATGGTCCCGGGACGCACTAGAAATGATCCTCAGCTTCGATCACCCGAATTTCGCACCAGCCGACATCGAGAAGTGCGGTCCCGGACAGCTGCACCTTCGCGCACAGAGATACGCGAGGTCCCCGCAAGCCGCACAGGAGATGGTGGGGCTTTCCCCACGCGCACCTCGCCCCTGTGATGTTCAGTTGGGCATTGAGTTCCTCAAAGCCTATATACCCTTGGGACATCCCGACGTTCGGGCCACCGCATATGCTGTGATCGCATGGTTCGAATGGTCGTTGGGAGGCTCGACCATGGCAGAGCACTACGCCCAGGCAGGGCTCGAACTCGATGCTGACCATGCGATGGCCACCCTGATCCTGAACGCAGTGGAACAGGGGTATCTCCCACGGTGGCTGATGTCAGCACGCCGAGGCCCCGGATGAGTCCGACGATACGGTGGCGGCTCTCACGAAGAGCTTGGCGCAGGGCCCCGAACCCCCGTCCGGGGCCCAATTCGCAAAGCCGGGAATATCGTGCGAAAATTGGGTGTTGACCCTGTCATAGCATCATGGGCGAACTCTGTGTTCCCCACGGGCCAGATATCTGGACCTCTTGACATGGGTCTTAGTAATGTCCTGGTGCATTCGAGAAGTTTCAACGCTCGCGAAAGGTGAACACGTGCCGAGAGTCGACAAGGAATCCACGACGGTGACGGAAGAGTCGGAGGGAACGGCCGCCAACACTTCCACCGTTGGATCCAAGACCACTGCGGCGTCGAAGGGAGCCAAGACGACGAAGACATCGGCTTCAGCGACCGCAGCGGAGACCGGGACCAAGCAGACCACCGCGGCCCGAAAGACCACGACCGCCAAAGTCGCTGCGACGAAATCGACCGCAGCTAAGGTGGCGAAGACCGCCGCCGCTAAGAAGACGGTGACGAAGCCCACCAAGGCCGCGGGGGCGAAGAAGAAGTCCGACGACGTGCTTGAGGCGGGCGAGGCAGCCGAGCCGGCAACTGATGCTCTCGGCACTGAGCAGAGCCCAGCTGAGGCGACCGAGACGAAGAACTCCGAAGAGAAGGAGAAGAACGCCGCTGTCACAGAGGCCGGCGGCTTCATCGTCTCCGACGCCGACGAAGAAGATGCACCTGCACAGCAGGTCGTCTCTGCGGGCGCGACCGCGGACCCGGTCAAGGACTACCTCAAGCAGATCGGCAAGGTCGCACTGCTCAACGCGGCCGAAGAGGTCGATCTGGCCAAGCGCATCGAAGCCGGAATGTACGCCGAGCACCTGCTCGATGCCGGTGGCATCACCGAACCCCGTGAGTCCATGGACTACAAGTGGATCATCCACGATGGTCGCATTGCGAAGAACCACCTCCTCGAGGCCAACCTGCGTCTCGTCGTCTCATTGGCCAAGCGTTACACCGGCCGTGGAATGCTCTTCCTCGACCTGATTCAGGAGGGCAACCTGGGCCTCATCCGTGCAGTCGAGAAGTTCGACTACACGAAGGGGTTCAAGTTCTCGACCTACGCCACGTGGTGGATCCGTCAGGCCATCACCCGTGCCATGGCCGATCAGGCTCGCACCATTCGCATTCCCGTGCACATGGTCGAGGTCATCAACAAGCTTGCGCGTGTCCAGCGTCAGATGCTGCAGGACCTCGGACGCGAACCGAGCCCGGAAGAGCTCGCCAAGGAACTCGACATGACGCCTGAGCGTGTCGTCGAGGTTCAGAAGTACGGCCGCGAGCCCATCTCTCTGCACACGCCGCTGGGCGAAGACGGCGACTCGGAGTTCGGTGACCTCATCGAGGACTCCGAAGCAGTCGTGCCGTCTGACTCGGTCAGCTTCACCCTGCTGCAGGAACAGCTGCACTCGGTTCTCGACACCTTGTCCGAACGCGAAGCCGGTGTCGTGTCGATGCGCTTCGGCCTCAACGACGGTCAACCGAAGACACTGGATGAGATCGGCAAGGTCTACGGAGTCACGCGTGAGCGTATCCGCCAGATAGAGTCGAAGACGATGGCGAAGCTGCGGCACCCCTCGCGCTCCCAGGTTCTGCGGGACTACCTCGACTGACACAGCTGTCTCCTGCCATGGCTGCGGCCTCACGGCATGAGCTCGGTGACGACGATCGCC
>NZ_JBHFIH010000002.1:105221-139543 GCF_057334195.1 Brevibacterium sp. AGC70
CCCCCGGCGATCTGTCTGTTGCAGGACCTGCTCAGACGGGGTCGTTCAGGTTCGATCGCTGCCCGTTCAGTACCAGTCGACGATGCCCTGCATCAGAGCCTCGGCATACTTCTGCTGACCGGACTTCGATTCCATGGTCTCGGCTTCGTCGGGATTGCGCATCTCACCGCATTCGACGATGACGGCAGGAACCGAGGCGTTGTTGAGTCCTGCCAGGTCGGGGCGCCGACTGATGGCGTTCTTCCCGTAGGCGCTGTTGGGGGTGAACGGATCAGCCAATGCCTTACTCATAGCATCGGCGAGGCGGTTCGAGTCGTCTTCGACAGCTTCGGAGCTGCCCGGTTCCGCGACGATGACATGAAAGCCCTTGGGCGTGGCCGATTCGCTGCCGTTGGCGTGGATGCTGACCATGAGGTCTGCGTCATCCGCGAACGTGCCGCGCTCGTCGACGCAGGGGCCCACACCCGTGTTGTCGTCGCGACTCATGACCACTTCGGCCCCCGCGTCTTCGAGTTCCCGTTCGAGCTTCTGTGCAACGCCCCAGTTGAAATCGGTCTCGGGATAATCGGTATCCGTCGCGGTTCCGGTGGTGTTGCATGCTTTGGTCCCACCTCGTCCATCCGGAACTGGGCGGGCGATCTTGTTCGGGTGTGAGGCGTTGCCTCCGTTGTGACCAGGGTCAATGGCGATCGTGCGACCGCTGAGGTCGACCGCAGGATCCGTTGTTGGGGTATCCTGCGCGGCGGGGCTCGTCGAACTCGACATTGCCTCGGGCTCTGCCGGTGTGGACGCAGCGGGTTGCGACGGCGGGCTCGCATTGCACCCCGTGAGGCCCGGCAAGGTGAGAACCACGCACAAGAGTGGGGCCAGGGCACTGCGACGAGGTGACATAGTGCCATTGTTCCAGGAAAGATGTCGGCAACAGGTGGTTTCGGCGGAATCGACACGAGACACGGACCGCAATGGCAGAGACAGAGCCGGTTGAGGGATTAGAATTTAATCGAACGAGAGGAAACGTGTGGAAGAGGAAAGTTACGGCGCCAGGCATCTGTCAGTGTTGTCGGGTCTCGAAGCGGTTCGCAAGCGTCCGGGTATGTACATCGGGACCACTGATTCCCGTGGGCTGATGCACTGCCTGTGGGAGATCATCGACAATGCCGTCGACGAGGCTCTGGGCGGCTTCGGCAAGTCGATCCTCATAGAACTCGAACCGGACGGCTCAGTGGCGGTCACGGACAGCGGCCGAGGCATCCCCGTGGACATCGAGCCCAAGACGGGACTGACCGGCGTCGAGGTGGTTCTGACCAAGCTCCATGCCGGAGGCAAGTTCGGCGGCAGTTCCTATGCCGCGTCCGGCGGTCTGCACGGCGTCGGCGCCTCCGTCGTCAATGCACTCTCTGCTCGGCTCGATGTCGAAGTCACACGTGGGTCGAAGGTTCACAAGATGTCCTTCCACAGAGGTGTGCCGGGGCGCTTCGACGATTCCTCCGGACAGCCCGGTCCTGACAACCCATTCGAGGAGTTCCAGGAGCCGACCGGGCTCGATGTCGTCCGCAAGGCGAAGAAGGGAGTCACGGGCACGCGAGTCCAGTACTGGGCTGACCCGCAGATATTCCTGACCAAAGCCCAGTTCGACTACCAGCACCTCGTCGAGCGTGCACGCCAGACGGCATTCCTCGTCCCCGGGCTCGAACTGCGCATCGAAGACCGCCGTGGAGTCGCCCGCGACGAGACCGGAGGGGTCATCGCCGAACGCCTCGAGGTCTTCCGCTTCGACGGCGGCATCACCGAATTCGTCGACCATCTGTCGATCGACCCGCCGATGACGGACACCTGGCGTCTGCAGGACACCGGAAAATTCAGCGAGACAGTCCCAGTACTCGACTCCTCGGGTCACCTGGTCTCGAAAGAGGTCGAGCGCGAAGTGGGCGTCGATATCGCCTTGAGGTGGGGGACCGGCTACGACACGAAGGTCAAGTCCTTCGTCAACGTGGTGTCCACTCCGCACGGCGGAACCCACCTGGCAGGTTTCGAGCAGGCCAGCCTCAAGGCCATGCGCAAGGCTGTCGAGGCCAACGCCCGCAAGCTCAAACTGGGCAAGGACAAACTCGAGAAGGACGACGTGCTGGCAGGCCTGACAGCGGTGGTCACGGTGCAGTTGGCCGAGCCGCAGTTCGAGGGGCAGACTAAGGAAGTTCTGGGTACGGCCGCGGTCAGGCAGATCGTTGCGAAGACGGTCGAGAAGCAACTGGGCGACATCCTGTCCTCGACCAAGCGCGCAGAGAAGCAGCAGGCCGCGGTCCTCATGGAGAAGGTCGTCGCGGAGCTCAAGTCGCGCATCTCGGCTCGCACGCACAAGGAGAACCAGCGGCGCAAAACGGCGCTCGAGGCATCCTCCCTGCCAGCCAAACTCTACGACTGCCGTGACAACGGAGTGGAGAACACAGAGCTGTTCATCGTTGAGGGCGACTCGGCGATGGGAACGGCGAAAGCCGCTCGCAACTCCGACCACCAGGCACTGTTTCCCATCCGCGGCAAGATCCTCAACGTGCAGAAGGCATCGTTGTCGGACATGTTGGCCAACGTCGAATGTGCTGCACTGATCCAGGTCATCGGGGCCGGATCCGGCCGCAGCTTCGACATTGACGCGGCCCGCTACGGACGTGTCATCATCATGACCGACGCCGACGTCGACGGTGCTCACATTCGGACCCTGCTGCTGACCCTGTTCTTCCGCTATATGAAGCCACTGGTCGAACAGGGTCGAGTGTTCGCGGCTGTGCCGCCCCTGCACCGTGTGGAGGTGGTCACGAAGCGCGGGACGCCCAACGACGTCATCTACACCTACAGCGAGGCAGAACTCCATGCTCTGCTGAAGAAGCTGGAGAAGTCGAAGAAGGCATACAAGGAACCCATCCAGCGCTACAAGGGACTGGGTGAGATGGATGCCGACCAGCTGGCGGAGACGACGATGGATCCGAGCATGCGCACACTGCGCCGAGTGACCATGGCCGACGCCGAGGCAGCAGAGAACACCTTCGAGCTTCTGATGGGGTCATCTGTCGGACCGCGAAAAGAGTTCATCGTCTCGGGAGCCGCTGTTCTCGACGCTGAACGCATCGACAGCTGAGCCGGGGCGACGCGAGGGGTCAGAATCCGGGAGCGACGGGGGCGAAGAGCAACAAGCTGGGGACCAGCAGCAGGCCCAGCGCCACAAGCGTCGACGTCACGCGCACCGGTACCCGTGCAGGGTCAAGAGGCCGGGACAGACGGTCGATCCGCTGAGTCGAGAGATCGCTGCGATGCTCTGGGCTGATGCCCGCCGCTTCTCGCACTGCCTTCGCCAGAATCGCCGGGTCGACGTGCTCGCGAGCCTGGTCATCGGCCATGAGTTCAATCAGACCATTGACTGAGTTGAGGCCGATCGCGGTAGCCGAGAAGAACGGCAGAGCACGGTGCCACGCGGCGAAGGGAATCACCAGCACGTCGTGGCGGAAGTCCAGATGGGCTCTCTCATGTGCGATGACGGCTGTGCGCTCGTCCTCGCCGAGGACTTCGAGCAGTCCTGTTGAGAGCACTGCAGTTCCTTTGCGCGGCCCCTGTGGCAGGCAATAGGCGACAGCTTCGTCGGTCGTGATGATCCGCGTATCAGGGTACGTCGCGGATGGTTCGCTGAGCAGATGCAGAATCTCATCATGGCGAATGCGAGTTCTGCGCGCGGAGTAGAACGTCAGGGCAAGACAACCCAGCAGTCGGGCGATGAGTGCCATTGCGATGATGAGGAAAATCCAGGCGAAGACCGTGAGATGAGCGTGCGACTGTCCTCTGGCGAGCTGCCAGAGTCCCTCAGGCAGACTGTGCGAAGTCGGAGCAACGGCAAAAGCCAGTGCTGTGCCGATAAGTGAGAGGCCACCGGAGAGGCCGACGGCCTGCCACAGAATGACCTGCGAGATGGGATCTCCCCGAAAACGGGAGAGCGCGGCCGGAACCGGCCACGCTAAGAGAAATGCAAGTACCGCGAGGACGGATCCCACGACGCTCATGCTCGGGAACGACCTGCGTCAGGAGTTGGTCGAGTGATTGCGTCCCAGCATCTTGCGCAGGGCCTTAGTGTCGGCCTCCGATACGGTGCCGAGGAATCGGGCAAGAACGGCCTGGCGATCCGGGGCCTGTGACAGGACTTCGGTCATCAACTCTGCAACATGGTCTTCCCGCGTCGAAACTGCGAGGTAGCGATGCGGACGGATGCTGCGGTCGCGAGTGACGAACCCCTTCTTCTCCAGCCGGGTGAGGACGGTGTGGACGGTGGTCAGTGCCAGATCGCGTGCTGCCAGCACGTCGCGGAGTTCGGCCGCGCTCAACCCATCATCATGTACCCAGATGGCGTCCATGACGCTGCGTTCGAGTTCGCCCAGTGTTCCCACGGTGTCCTTGTCCTTCGAGGTGATGGTCCTTGTTGCCAGTTCAGTCTAACTCTACAAGCTGTCGAATTCCATGTGAGATCGACTGCAATTCGCTTCGTCGCCGTTGCTGGTGCGCTGTTCGGTCGAATCGGGGTCCTGCACATCTCGGGGGAATGGGGTGAACTCAAACCGGCACTGACGCACGTTCTGGGACGGCAGATCTTAGATGGCGGAATGTTGCCGCGATAGCTTCTACGCACTGTAGAATTCTACGTGTTGTAGAAACTTGGTCTTCCACGAACGGAGTACCCATGGACCTGGATCCGGTTCTCATCGGGCGCTGGCAATTCGGCATCACCACCGTCTATCACTTCTGGATGGTCCCACTCACCCTCGGCCTCGGCATGCTGGTCGCGATTCTGCAGACCATGTACCACCGCACGGGCAATGAGATGTACCTGCGCAGCACCAAGTTCTTCGGGAAGCTCTTCCTCATCAACTTCATCATGGGTGTGGCGACCGGCCTGGTCCAAGAGTTTCAGTTCGGTATGGCCTGGAGCGAGTATTCCCGTTTCGTCGGGGACGTCTTCGGTGCGCCGCTCGCGCTGGAAGCGCTGCTCGCGTTCTTCCTGGAGTCGACATTCCTTGGGCTCTGGATCTTCGGCTGGGGCAGAATCCCTCGTGCTGTTCATCTGGGCAGCCTCTGGTGTGCGGTCATCGGGTCATGGATCTCCGCCTACTTCATCATCGTCGCGAACTCGTGGATGCAGCATCCGGTCGGGGTCGAAATGGTCGACGGCAGACCGGTGATGACCGATGTCTGGGCAGTGCTGACGAACAACACGGCGATCGCCGCCTACACCCACGCGCTGTGCGGGGCGCTGGCCGTCGGCGGCAGCTTCCTGCTCGGAATCTCCTGGTATCACCTGTACCGCCGGCGCAAAGACGGAATTGACACCATCGGAGCCGACGGAAAGGTCGTCGTCGGCTCCGCTCCCGATGTGCCCGGACGAGATGCCATCGATCACCAGGTCTGGATCCGTTCTCTGCGGATCGGCGCGGTCGTCGGCATCGTCGCCTTCGCCGGTGTGGCGATCACCGGCGACATCCAGTCAAAGCTCATGTTCGAACAACAGCCCATGAAGATGGCCTCGGCTGAGGCTGCCTGCCACGATGGAACGGAGTTCTCGGTGCTCACGATCGGAGACCCCTCCTCGAACGACTGTGATGGTGTTGAGAACGTGTTCGAGATCCCCGGTCTGTTGTCCTTCCTCGCCAACGGCGACTTCGACACCCCGGTCCACGGTGTGACGACTCTGCTTCCTGACTACCAGGAGAAGTACGGCACCCATCTTCCCGAGGATGAACGCTACGGCCAGCACTCCGGCGAGAAGATCGACTACCAGCCCATCATGATCGTCACCTACTGGGGCTTTCGTCTCATGATCGGATTCGGCATGATCGCAGCGGGAGTCAGCGCCCTGGCGCTGTGGCTGACGCGCAAGGGCACCGTCCCCGCCTCGGCCTGGCTGATGCGTGCGGCGCTCCTGTCCATCACAGCACCCTTCATCGCGAACTCTGCCGGTTGGATCTTCACGGAGATGGGACGTCAGCCGTTCGTGGTCGCGCCGAATCCCGCACGACAAGACGCTGTGTACATGTTCACCCAGGCTGCACTGTCGCCCCAACTCACGCCGGCGATGCTGCTGTTCTCCTTGATCAGCCTCAGCCTCGTCTACGGCGTTCTGATGGTGGTCGAACTGCGGCTGCTCATCGTCTACATCAGGGGAGGGGTCGCCTCGGCGATGCCTGAGGTCACGAAGACCAACCACACCCCGCGGATCACGAACGACGAAGACGACGTCCTGTCGTTCGCGTACTGAGGAGAAGACACGATGGAAATTCTCGCCACGATCTGGTTCGTCCTCATCATCGTCCTGTGGATGGGGTACCTGTTCCTCGACGGCTTCGACCTCGGCGTCGGCATGCTGATGCCGGTGCTGAGCCGTACAGAACGGCAGAAGCGGGTGCTGCTCAACACGATCGGGCCGACATGGGATGGCAACGAAGTGTGGCTGGTCACCGCGGCCGGGGCCACGTTCGCAGCCTTCCCACATTGGTATGCCTCCCTGTTCAGCGCCCTCTACATACCGCTGACGTTGTGCCTGCTGGCATTGATCTTCCGCGCCGTCGCCATCGAATATCGCGGCAAAGGACACAGCCGGGCATGGAAGTCCTTCTGGACCTGGGCGATGGCCGTGGGGTCGGGTGGAATCGCATTCTTCATCGGCGCCATGCTCGCCATCACCTCCATCGGGCTGCCTCTGAATGGCAACGGTGACATCGTCGGCGGAGCATTCGCCTGGATGGGGTGGCCCGCCGTCTTCGGCGGTGTGGGCGGAGTCGGCTTCGCCCTCGTCCACGGCCTCATCTTCCTGGGTCTGAAGACGCAGGGCGACATCCGAGACAAGGCTCAGCGGTGGGCGCGGAGGATGCTGCTGCCGTGCTCGATCGGCTTCCTCATCTGGTTCGGTCTCTCCATCACCCAGCGCCCATGGCTCATTGCTGTGGTCCTCGCAGCGGTGATCGCGCTGGGAGCGACGTACTTCGCTGTGCGGTCCGGGGCGGAGAAGGCAGCCTTCGCTCTGCACGGGCTCTACCTCGTGTTCGGACTCTTCGCTGTGTTCGCCGGGGCCCATCCCAACGTGCTGCCCTCCACATCGGACTCCGCGAACTCGCTGACAATCGCCTCGGCGTCCTCATCGGACTACACGCTCACGGTGATGCTGGTCGTGACCGTGATCTGCCTGCCGATCATCATCGGCTACCAGATCTTCAGCTATCGCATGTTCCTGGGCCGTATCGCCGAGACCCACATCCCCGAAGCGCACCGTGTGCCGGTGGCGATCAGGTCATGAGATCCCCACTGCGGATTCTGCTCGACCTGCCGGGCGGTCAGCGCGGATTCTGCCTCTCCCTGTTCAGCGCCCTGGCTCGGGCTGTGGGCATCGTGCTCATCGCCGAGGCTCTGGTGCGATCGATCATCGGGTCAAGCCCCGTCGCAGTCTTGGCGGTGCTGGGGCTCCTGGGAGCGGCTCTGCGAGGTGCGAGCCTCTGGACGGATCATAGTTTGGGGACGTCTCTGGCTGCTGCGAACAAGCAGCGGCTGAGGTTCTCGATCCTGCGATCACTCCTCGCCGGGCGCGGGCAGCCGCGAATGAACACGGCAGTCACCGTCACGCGCGGCATCGACGACCTCGACGACTACTTCACGACCGTAGTGCCGGCATTGAGCGCCGCAGCGGTGGTGCCGCTGACGCTGCTGATACGGATCGTCTTCACCGATGTCCTCTCGGCGGTCATCATCGCGCTGTGCCTGCCATTGGTGCCGGTCTTCATGATCCTCATCGGCCGGTTCACGGAGGCTTCGACAGCTGCCAGCACCACAGCACTCGAACGTCTGTCCGACCACCTCGCCGAGCTGGCCGAAGGCCTGCCCGTGCTCATCGGGCTCGGGCGGTCCAGGGACCACGCGCGCACCCTGCATGCTTTAGGGGAGAAGTACCACAGCGCGAACCTCGCCACGCTGCGTATCGCGTTCCTCTCGAGCCTCGCCCTCGAACTCATCGCCACGATCTCTGTGGCTCTCGTCGCCGTCGTCATCGGGCTGCGCCTCGTCTCCGGAACCATGGACCTGAGCTCCGGCCTCTTCGTCCTGCTCCTGGCTCCCGAGTGCTTCACTCCGCTGCGCGAACTCGGCGCCGGATACCACGCCAGCGAGAACGGCCGCGAGGCACAGGATCGTGCCCACGCGCTGATTGCAAGGACCGACAGTGCGACACCGGAAGGGCCCGACGGCGACAATATGTCTGGTGTCGGTGCGGCAGGTTCCACTGCAGCCGGTGTCGGTGCTGCCAGTGATGCAGATGCTGGCGCCCGACACCGCGTCGTCTACCCGAACGGAACGACGGTCGAGTGGAACGGCGACTTCCCGACCTCTCCCGGCATCACTGCGGTTCGAGGAGCTTCGGGCGCAGGAAAGTCGACGATTCTGGCAGCCCTGTCCGGTCATCTGCCTGCACAGGCGAGAACCACGATGAGACCGCGCCGAGTCGCCTTTCTGCCGCAGGCCCCACGCATCTTCGGTGCGACGAGCGGCGCCGAGCTCGAGGTCTACGGTCTCCCACACTCACAACAGGGGACTGCACTGCGCAGAGCCCGTCTGCCTGAGGATCCGACTCTGTCGACATCTGCTCTGAGCCCTGGCCAACTTCGTCGACTCGCCTTCGTCCGAGTGGTCCACCTGATTGACGGCGACGCGGAGACCCTCGTCCTTGACGAACCGACTGCTCACCTCGATGATGACAACGCGCAGATCATCATCGACATGATCGCCGAGGCGGCAGTTCGTGTGCGAGTCATCCTGGCCAGCCATGACGACCGGGTCGTCGCACTCGCCGACGACGAGATTATTCCCAGGAAACCCATCCCGGGCACGCCCGCAGCACGGTCAGCACGGGCGCGCGCACAGGAAGCTGATCGGGATGCCGACCAGTGCGCAGATCCGGAATCCGATCCGCGGAATCATGTCCCAGCGGCCTCGCACGCCGACTCGGCAACACTCGCCGCCCCGGTTGTACGCACTGCCCCAACGAGGCTCACCGAGCCTGCGATGCCCTCCGATTCCGCAGCGGCTGGCAGAACGCAGAACGCGGATGCAGTGGGCGAGGACCACAGCTGGGCACAAGAAGGTCGAGGAGCGGCTCTTCGTCGGCGATGGTCGCTCCTGCGGTCGAGCATGCCTCTCTTCACCCCGAACATGATCATTGCTCTGATCTCGTCCTGCGCCTCCAGCTTGGCGGCAATCGCGCTGACTGCAGTCTCCGCTTGGCTCATCGTCGAAGCGTCATACCAGCCTCCCATCATGATTCTCATGGTCGCCATCGTCGGCGTGCGGTTCTTCGGGCTGAGCCGATCAGTGCTTCTCTACCTCAGTCGGCTCAAACTGCACTCGGCGATCTTCGCTTCGTTGGGCAGACTGCGCTCTCGTCTTTGGGAGCACTTCGAAGCAGTCGGCATGGGAGATCGGAAGCTGCTGACCTCTGATGCCGCGCTGCGCACCATGGTCTCCGATGCCGATGATGTTCGGGACCTGATTCCGCGGACTCTGTTCCCGCCTGTCGCCTCGTCGTTGGTCTTTCTCGCCGTGCTCATCGCGGCCTGGGCGCTTGACCCGGCGACGCTGCCGGTGTTCCTGGCGCTCGGAGCGATCAACCTGGTCGTGGTGCCAGCAGCAGTGATCTGGAGTGAAAGCGGCCTCGCTGGCCGAGTCCGAAAGCTCCGCAGCCGGATACTCTCCGTCCTGGCTCGGGCGTTGAACGCCAAAACGGATCTGCGCACGAATCGAGCAGACGCCACTGTGCTGACAGTGCTCGCTCGCGAAGAGCAGGAGCTGCAGCGTGTCCAGCGTCGCTCCTCGAACCGCTTCGGTCTGGCGCAGCTCTGGCTGCAGCTGAGTACGGTGGGCGCTGCTGTGCTCATCGCGATGTCGTCGTCGGCACCGACCGAGATCCGGGCAGTAGTCGTTCTCATTGCACTGGGCTCTGCAGATGTCTTCTCACAGTCACTGCTCGCATACCGTGCGCTGCCGACCCTCGGTGCTGTCCTCGACCGCATCCCTGCACTGTCACCTGCCCAGTCCAGTCCCTCGACCCATAATCACAGGGGCAAGGTCTCCGACGCGCAAACGTTCACTGTCCTCGAGCTCAAGGATATGAGCGTCGGGTGGGACGACGGTCCAGTAGTCGCCGATGTGGATCTGCGAGCTCAGAAGGGCAGGTGGACCGTCCTGCACGGCGACAGCGGCACCGGAAAGACGACGACGCTGAGTGTGCTGCTGCGTTTCCTCGACCCGTGGTTCGGCTCCTATCGGGCAGAAGACGATGCAGGACGCGAGACGGACGTGCTCGGTCTGGCGCCGGAGGACCTCGCCGGCCGAATCGCGTGGTGCCCGCAGGAGGCGCATGTGTTCCGGTCGACGGTGAGGGGCAATCTGGCGATCGCGCGCAGAGACACACCCAGCAG
This sequence comes from Brevibacterium sp. AGC70, assembly GCF_057334195.1. Classification (NCBI taxonomy): domain Bacteria; kingdom Bacillati; phylum Actinomycetota; class Actinomycetes; order Micrococcales; family Brevibacteriaceae; genus Brevibacterium; species Brevibacterium sp. AGC70. The sequence continues at coordinate 115,709 of NZ_JBHFIH010000002.1, forward strand.
TGAGGAGATGTGCGCGGCTCTGACCAGCGCGGGCTTGGGCGAATGGGCCGATCCGGCCGGACTCGACCTCTGGGTCGGCGATCACGGAGCTGAGATCTCCGGGGGCCAGCGTCAGCGCCTGGCTGTGGCCCGGACGCTTCTGAGCGGAGCCGAAGTGCTCGTACTCGACGAGCCGACAGCACATCTGGATGATGAGATGGCTCACCGGCTGGTGAGTGATCTGCGGGATAGTCTGGACTCACACGCCGTTGTGATGGTCACTCACGACCGCAGTCTGATCGCAGACAGCGATCGACTGGTCGAGCTGGGAGGCGAACTCAGTCGCGCTTCGAGCCGAACATGATCTCGTCCCAGCTGGGGATGGATGCGCGACTGTTCTTCTTCGCCTTCGCCTTCGACTCTGTGTCCTTGAACTGATTCGAATCTTCGCTGACCCCCGGCTCGTTGAGCAGGGACAGCTGATTGTCGTCGTCGAATCTGCCGACCTCCTGGGTCGGCTCCTGAGGTTCGTCCGGGTCGAGGGCCGTCGGATCGGCAGCTGCCGGGTCCTCGAATGCGAAGACTTCGTCATCGGTGGCGTCTGCGGGCCGTCCTGGCGCGGTGTGCGCACCTTGAGGATGCGTTTCCGGGTCCTCGGTGACTGCGCGAAGTCTGCCACGTGGTTCGTCCTCGTCCTCATGGCGACGACGCTTGCGCAGATTCTCCAAGATCCGTCCGGTCTCCGCCTGGTGGTCCCGGGCGGCCGGAGTCGAATCGTTCGGAGCTGGGGGAGCAATCGGGGTTTCGATCTCCTCGGTGTTCTTCTGACGTTCGGCCCCGGTTCCGTAGTTCGGAATCGGTCCTGTGTCCGTGGGTCCCGAATCGGCGAGCCATTTCGCTTCGTCATCGATGGGGGTCAGCGACCGGCGGTAGTAGCTCCATCCGGCAGTGCGGGTCCGATCCGCGGCGGTGAAGCTGAGCTGGATGTACCAGTTGCCGTCCTGCTGCTTCCACGCATCCCAGTCCATCGTCTCGATGTCGACGTCGCGCATCGCCAGACGGGTCTGACACAGCTCCACCAAGGGAGTCGGGTCGCCGTTGGGGTCATGATCGGAATAGATCGGATGCTGACTGGCCGTATACGCGGTGTGTGCGCGTTCGGCAAGAGCAGGGCGCTCGTAGGTGCGGACCTGTTCGATATCGGCACCCGTGGAAGCAATGACTTCCTCCGCGCTCATCCCGCCCCGGATCATCGCTTGGATGTCGCGAGGGCGCACAGGGGTCTCGGGCTTGACTGTGGTGCGGTCCTTGCGGACAGCGGCGTACAGAGCTTCGTCGAGAGCCAATCGATACTGCAGCCCGTTTTCGTCGTTCAGCAGCAGATGAGTGCCGTCGGCGTCGACTCCGTTCAAGATCAGTTCACGCATGCCTTAAGCTCCTTTATCGCGTCTCCCTGCATCGTGTCACGTCCGGGGCCGCGCATTGGGCAGATTTGCGCGCGAGTCGCGAAATGGCCGCTCTGACAGGTCAACAGTCGGTCGGTGCGGTCAGCGGTGGGGTCGGTTCGGTGGGCACCTGGACTGGACGGCGGCAGTCGGTCTGAACGCTGAGTGGAATTGACTCACTGTGCGGACAGCGGGCGCGGAAACTCTACAGGCTGTAAAATCGGTGACTGTGAACAACACTGAACCCATTGACGCTCTCGTCCTCATGTCATTCGGGGGACCGGAGGCGCCAGAAGAAGTCGTCCCGTTCCTCAAAAACGTCACCGCCGGTCGTGGAATACCGGAGGAGCGACTCGAAGAAGTCGGTGAGCACTATTACGGTTTCGGTGGAAAGTCGCCCATCAATGATCAGAACAAGGCACTTCTGCAAGCTCTGCGCGAGGAGCTCGAGCGTCGAGGCATCGGCATTCCTCTCATCTGGGGCAACCGCAATTGGGAACCGTACCTGACCGACGAGGTGCGCGCCGAGGCGCAGGCTGGGCGAACTCGATTCCTGTCCATCGACACCTCGGCGTACTCGTCGTATTCCTCCTGCCGTCAATACCGTGAGGACTTCGCCAAGACGATCGAGGAGTTGTCGGCGGAGGGTGCGAACGTCACGATCGATAAGATCCGGCAGTTCTACAACCACCCCGGCTACGCAGAGGCGTGTGCAATCCTCCTGAGAGAGGGCATTGCCGACTTCACGAAGCAGGTCGGTGCCCTTGATGCGTCGAAGCATCGAATTCTCTTCGTCACACATTCGATCCCCAACGTCATGCAGGACGCTTCGGCCGTGGCGACCAGCGGCTATCGCGCACAGCACGAAGAGCTCATTGCCCACCTCGTGGATGGGCTGCCTGCGGCCGAAGCGCTTCCGGCAGAGCTGGTGTACTGCTCCCGCTCGGGCTCTCCAGAGGTTCCATGGCTCGAACCTGATGTCAACGATCGAATGACGGAACTCGCCGCAGACGGTGTCACCGGAGTCATTCTCGTGCCGATCGGGTTCATCTCCGATCACATGGAGGTCGCCTTCGACCTCGACACCGAAGCAAAGGAGACGGCGGCCGAACTCGGCTTCGCCTTCACCCGTTCAGCGACAGTCGGGACGCACCCCCTGTTCGTTTCGGGGCTCGTCGATCTGGTCGAGGAGAGAATCGCACAGCTGCGCGGCGAACAGACGGCTTCGCCGACTATCACCGGCTCCACGGCGCTGGTCCCCGGCAGCGGTGCGTGCAGCATCGAATGCTGCCGCGGACGCATCGAACGGGCTACCGAGCCCAACTGGCCAGCCTGAGCTCAAGTATCCCGAGCGCTCTTCGGGAACCAGAGCGCTCCTCAGACAACGGAAATCCCTCCTCTGCAAGTTGCGCAGGGGAGGGATTCTCGGTGTCGGTCGTCCCGAGGAGTCAGGACTCTTCAGGTGCGGGAACGACCGGTATCGCACCGGTCTCTGCTGTGATGACCGCCGCGATCGGACCGGTGTCGACATCGTTGCGATCGGCCAGCTCCAAGAGATTCTGCAGGTCGTCGATAAGGGTCTCGACGAGGTAGTCGTCCCCCGCTGACCGGGCTTCATGAATGCGATGACGGACATCGTCGATCCTGGTATCGAGTTGATTTGCGAATTCACTCATCGTGTATCCGTCCTTCCTCGGGCCGTCTCCCACGCATGGGACGAACCCAGTTTCATTCGCCGAAAAGATGCTATCGGCGCTATTCGACTTATGTATTCTCGCAGAGCTTTTCGAGAGTCGTATGTGCGAACCGTCACGAAGCGACTCATCAGTGATGAGAATCACTGTGAACATGGACGATCTGATCTTGCCAACCGCAAGCATACAGTGCACAATGCTGGGGACACGTTTGGCGAGAGGGGTTGAAAACCCTCTTCAGCACACCCGACAGAGAGCGATGAGCCATATGGCAACGGATTACGACGCACCTCGTAAGCAAGACGATGAAATCAAAAGCGATTCGATTGAACAGCTGAAGGCTTCACGCTCGCAGGCGCAGGCAAGCAAGATTGACGAAGATGAGACAGCAGTTGCCGAAGGGTTCGAACTGCCCGGCGCAGACCTGTCGAACGAAGAGCTCTCCGTTCGAGTGCTGCCCAAGCAGAATGACGAGTTCACCTGCATGGAATGCTTCCTGGTTCGCCATCGTTCGCAGCTGGCGAGCGAAGAGGGTGGAGTCCCGATCTGCACGGACTGTGCTGGCTGAAGCGACTGCCGAACGATACAAGAACGCGCCCTTGTCGGGGCGCGTTTCTGTGTCTCGGCTCGTTTCAGTCCCGGTGCGTCAGCTCCTTAGTTGCGTGAGCTCCTCCGTCGAGAAAATTGCATAACGCGTGAGTGTGAGGGCTGGCGCGAATGTCAGGGTTTGAGAGCCGCGGCGAGCTCTAGCGGACGTTTGCTCGAAACCAGCCAGTAGGGGGTCGGGTCGCTCTCATCTTGAATGTCGATCCGCACAGCAGACTTAGCCCAGGGACGCAGCATGAGGAACGCCCGAGCGTCGAGACCAGTCCCTCGGGCAGTCCGTGCATCTTCGCCGTCGTAGCCGGTGGCATCGGTGATGTATCGGCGATCGATATGCGCATCACCGACGAAGAGCTGTCGTTCGGTGACGATGATTGAGATTCCGAGCGAACGCAGCCACCATGCCAACAGGACGAAGCTGACAACCGGGAGGATGATGGTGCCGGCCGTCCACACAGGGAGGACCATAAGGGCGGTCGAAGCCGCCGCGATCACAATGAGAATCCACATGCCGATGGAGGGGCCGAGTTTCTCCGTGTAGACCACGCGTGTTTCGGGTTGAGTCGTTGCCATGAGGCCATTCTCCCATAACGGACTTTTTGGAAGCGCTCAGGCTTCGGCGTTAGAGTGCATCTTTGTGGCAGAAATCCTGAAGATTGACCTCAAACTGCTTGATGCAGGTATGACTCCTCCCTCCTACGCGCACGCGACCGATGCGGGCGCCGACCTGTGCTCGGCGATCGACTTCGTCCTCGAACCGTTCGAACGGAAGGTCGTGCCCACCGGGATCGCGATTGCCCTGCCGGTCGGCTGCGCAGGATTCGTCCATCCGCGATCGGGACTCTCGAGTAAACACGGAGTCACCGTCATCAATGCTCCGGGCACGATCGACGCCGGCTATCGGGGTGAGATCAAGGTGCCTCTGATCAACCTCGATGCGCGGACGCCTCTGCGCATCTCGCGCGGAGACCGCATCGCCCAGCTCGTCATCCAAGAAATCAAACAAGCAGACTTCACTCTGGTCGAATCGTTGGACGACAGCGATCGCGGGGCAGGGGGCTTCGGCTCCACAGGTGGAGTGCAATCAGGTCTGACCGAGAAAGAGGTGTGAACGACCATGGGACTGTTCTCCCGATTCTCCAAGAAATCCTCCGCTGAGAAGATCGACGACACCGTCGATGAGGAACATGACGTCGACGACGTTGTGACAGATGACACCGATGCCGAGGACTCAACCGAAGGCGATTCGGACGAGTCCGATGCGAGCATGCCTGAAGGCTCGACTGCTGACGACGACTCTGATGGCCCGCCAGATGACGAAGACGTCGACGAACTTGACGAGGAGGCCCTGCTCGAGAAGTCCGCTCCCTTCGACCGTTCCGAGAAGGGCCCGTTCGACGCGGCGGAGGAATTCCCTGAGCTCAACCGGCTCGATCTGGGTGCTCTCAAGGTGCCGGTCGTCGACGGCATGCAGGTGCGTTTGGATACCGACGACGATTCCCAGCGAGTGCTGGCAGTGACACTCATCCATGAAGGCGGGGGAATCCAGCTGCAGGCCTTCGCGACCCCACGCTCGGAAGGACTGTGGAATACCGTTCGCAAACAGTTGGCGACTGGAGTGACTTCACAGGGCGGCGAAGCCTCGGAGCTGCACACCTCACTGGGCAGGGAGCTTGCTGTCGAGGTTCCTGCCAAGACCGAGGACGGTCGCCCGGGGAAGCGTGCCATGCGCTTCGCAGGAGTCGACGGTCCACGCTGGTTCGTTCGCGCGGTGTTCTCCGGCAAGGCCGTCACCGACGAAGAGACTCGGTCCGAACTCAGCGCACTCTTCCGCGGCGTCGTCGTCGACAGAGGACACGAGGCGATGGCTCCGCGTGAGCTCATCGTGCTCACCGCGCCACAGGTCGACGGAGATTCTGAGACCACGGACGAGGACAAGGACGAGCTCAATCCGTTCGAACGCGGTCCGGAAATCACCGAGGTCCGCTGAGTTCCATGCTGGATCTCATCACACGCCTTGTGCGTGACTTCGGTTCCAGGGACGCCGAGGCGCGGGCCGATCTGAGACTGGTATCCCAGATTCCCGGCGTCATCAGCGTGCAGGATCTGACCCCTCGGAAGATGTCGAGGATCGCCGGTGTCGTCAGCGCAGTGACCCAGTCATGCAGCGGCGACAGCCCCCGTCTGCACATCACAGTTGCCGATGGGACCGGAGAGGTCCACGCACAGTTCCTGGGCCGCCGTGAGATCAGAGGCATCAGGCCAGGAGCACTGATCGTCCTCGAAGGACGCTTCTGTGCTCATGACGGAGCGCTGAAGTCCCACAACCCGGTCTACGAGCTGATTCAGACCGGCGACGACCACGAGTGAGCTGAGCCGGCCTCGAGTGACCCGCGACGACCACGAGTGAGCTCAACGAGCGGGAGCCTGCAGCAGTTCGAGCAGCGCGCCTTCCTGATCCGGTGAGGAGAGGAAGAACAGCTCGTCTCCGGCCTCGATCACGTCATCGGCGCTGGGCGCGAATGCCCGCGAGTTGCGGATGACCGCGACGAGCACCGTGTCCAGCGGGAAGGCGATTTCGCCGATCCGTGAGGCGACGAGCGCGGACGACTCATGAACGGTGAACTCCATCAGACCAGCCTGACCGCGTTCGAAGCTCATCAGATGCACCAGGCCTCCGACCTCGACAGCCTCCTCGACAAGTGCGGTCATCAGTCGTGGTGTCGACACTGCCACGTCGACGCCCCAGTTCTCGTCGAAGAGCCACTCGTTCTTCGGGTTGTTCACCCGCGAAACGGTGCGAGGCACACCGAACTCCGTCTTCGCCAGCAGGGACAGAACGAGATTGGTCTTGTCGTCACCCGTCGCGGCCACGACGACATCGGCCTCCTCAAGTTTGGCCTCACCCAATCCCGCCAGCTCGCACGCATCCGAGAGCAGCCATTCGGCTCCCGGTATGCGCTCATGGCCCAGAGCCTCCTTGCTCTGGTCGATGAGCAGAACGGCGTGCTCCTTGTCGATGAGCTCCCGAGCCACTGAACGACCGACGGACCCGGCCCCTGCGATGACGACTCTCATTCTTCCTCCATTGTTCGCACCGGCTGGTCCAGGATCTTCTCGATCTCGCCGAGGCGGTCCACCGGGCACATCAGATGGACCAGGTCCCCGTCCTGGAGGAGCAGATCCTCGTGAGCGAGGATGCCCTCGGACAGGCGGGTGACGTAGGCGACCCGTGCCTTGGTTCTGGTCTCGATCTCCTTGATCGGCCTGGCCACCCAGCCGGGATCGAGATGGACTTCGGCGAGTACGAGCCTGCCTGAAGGCTCGCGGAATTCGGTGATGGATCCCTGCGGAACGAGCTTGCGCATCACCTGGTCGGCCGTCCACCTCACTGTGGGAACGGTCGGAATGCCCAGTCGTTCGAACACCTGGGCGCGGTTGGGGTCGTAGATTCTGGCCGCGACGTTGACCACGCCGAAAGTCTCCCGGGCGACACGCGCGGCAAGGATATTGGAATTGTCTCCGCTGGACACGGCGGCGAAGGCGTAGGCGTCTGCAGTCTTCGCCTGGGAAAGGGTCTCACGATCGAACCCGATGCCGGTGATGGTGGAACCGCTGAATTCCCTGCCGAGCTTGAGGAACGCATCGGGGTTGCGATCGACTACAGCCACCGAGTGCCCATTGGCATCGAGGGCTTTGGCCAAGGACGCTCCGACTCGTCCGCAGCCCATAATCACGAAGTGCATGGGTAATCCTCTCCGCATTGATCTACCATTGGTGCCCGTGGCCAGCAGTTTTTCTGATGCCGTCAAAAGACTACTCGTTGGACGGCCCTTCCGCAGTGAGGACAGGCGTGCGCCTGCGCTGAAGAAGCGCATCGCAATGCCTGTCTTCGCTTCCGACATGCTCTCGTCCGTGGCCTATGCCCCCGACGAGATCTTACTGGCGCTGTCCCTGACATCTCTTGTCGCTCTGACTGTGGCGCCCTGGATCGGTGTAGCCGTCGGCGCGGTGATCTTGGTCATCGTCGCCTGCTACCGCATCAACGTCAAGGCCTACCCGTCGGGTGGCGGCGACTACGAGGTCGCGTCGAAGAACCTCGGGCCACGTGCCGGCCTGGTCGTCGCCGCGGCCCTACTGGTTGACTATGTGCTGACCTTGGCCGTGTCGATGACGGTCTTCGCCGCCTACATCACTACGGCCTTCCCACTTCTGGCACCATATCGTGTCGCAGTGGCGATCATCGGGATTCTGCTCATCACCCTGGCCGGGCTGCGTGGTTCACGCGCCACACCGGTGCTGCTTGCCGTCCCGACCTACCTGTTCCTCGGTGCTGTATTCCTCACCATGTGCGTGGGCCTGCTGCGGGTCGGCGCCGGAGACCTCCCGCAGGCGGAGACGGCCGACTACACCGTTGTCCACACCGGAGTCAACGACGAAGCCACCCTCGGGCTGGCGACGGTCCTCATCGTCCTGCGCGCCTTCTCCTCGGGCTCAGTGGCATTGGCCGGTGTGCAGACGGTGGCCACAGCGGTGCCCGCATTCAAGAAGCCGCGCGGCAAGAACGCCGGCAACACCCTGCTGCTCTCCGGCCTGCTGGCGGCCCTGATGCTGACCGGTCTGACCTATCTGGCGTCGGTGACCGGGGTCAAATACGTCGACGATCCGCACCTCTACCTGATGCGACCAGACGGCAGTGCGGTCAGTGCCGAATACGAACAGGAACCGGTGCTCGCGCAGCTGGCCCATGCCATCTTCGACAATGCACCCGTGATGTTCTACCTCGTTGTGCTTGTCGCAGCGCTCGTTCTCATCGTGGCCGCGAACACCGCGGTCGAAGGATTCCCCGGCCTCGCCTCTCGACTGGCACGCGACGGATTCCTGCCCAGACAGCTGGCGACGAAGGGCGATCGGCTGACGTTCTCGAACGGAATCCTGCTCTTGGCCTTCGCCGCTATCCTGCTCGTCATTGCAACGCAGGCCTCGGCGACGACGCTGATTCAGCTCTATCTCGTCGGAGTCTTCGCCAGCTTCGTCGTCGGGCAAGCCGGCATGGTCCTGCACTGGAACAAGCGTCTGCGACTGGTCATCGACTCGAAGGCGCGAGTGAGGATGCACCTCAACCGACTCGTCAACGGGGCCGGCTGCATCATCGCCTCTGGTGTGCTGCTCGTGGTCATCGTCTCCAAATTCCTCGCCGGTGCCTGGCTTGCAGTCGCGGCCATGGCCGGACTGTTCCTGGTCATGGGCGCAATCCATCGTCACTACTCACGCGTTGCACGGGAACTGGCTCCAGAGGTCGACGGCGGCTCCCGCACAATCCCGTCGAATACCCACGCGATCGTCGTCGTCAATGAGATCAACAAACCGACGCTGCGTGCCCTGTCCTATGCGCGGGTGACACGCTCGAGTCAACTCGAGGCGATCACCGTCGCAGTCGATGAAGACTCTGCCGCAGCTCTGCAGCGTCAGTGGAACGAGATGGCGCTGCCCGTGCCGCTGACGGTCCTCGACTCTCCCTACCGGGAGCTCCTCAGGCCGCTGTTGGCGCATGTGCTCGCGATCCGCCGCCGATCACCGCGTGACCTCGTCATCGTCTATATTCCGCAGTTCATCGTGGGACGATGGTGGGAACACATCCTGCACAACCAAGTAGCCTTGAAGCTGCGCACTCGTCTCCTGCTGGTCCCCAACGTCGTCGTGGTCTCCGTGCCCTGGCGGTTGCGTTCCTTCTCCCGGCAGTACGACGGCGATGGACCTGAAAACGACAATCCACTGTACAGACAGGCTTGAACACCGATGAGCGCACCTTCAGCCGAAGCGATTCCGGCCATGGATCTGACCCTGCACATCGAGGGCCCGGCCGCCGGCGGCAGCAGCATTGCGCGCCACGAAGGGCAGGTCGTCTTCGTCACCGGAGCCATCCCCGGGGAGACCGTGCGTGTTCGCACCGAGGCCGGATCGGCCGCGAAGTTCCTCCGCGCCGACGTCACCGAGGTGCTCGAGGTCTCCGAACATCGTGTTCGAGACCGTCGCGAGCAGTTCCTCGCCGAGGACGCGCAGAACCCGAGACTGTTCGGTGGGATGGAATTCGCCCATGTTGACCTCGCCCACAGCCGTGAGCTCAAGGCTCAAGCCCTGCGCGACCAGCTGTCGCGCATCGGGCATATCGACCGCAGCGTCGATGTCGCGGCCGCACCGGGGGAGACGACCGGACTGAACTGGCGAACCCGGGTCCAGCTGGCCGTCGACGGACACGGTCGTCTGGGTATGCTGGCTCCACGATCCCACGATGTCGTGCCCCTGGTCTCGGCTCCGTTGGCGACATCTGCCATCGCCGAGGTTGGCCTGACTTCCCTGCGACTGCCGGGTGCCGATCGACTCGAGTTCGCCTGGTCAGGTGATCGCGGAGCCGCGATCGTACGCGGTGACTGTGATCCCTCGGCGCTGACCGACCTGGCACAGGCTCTGCCTGCGCAGTGGTCAGTCCTCGCCGATACGCGAAACGGAAGTGGCCGGAAGAGGATCAGCACCAAGGGCGGCCACACGAAGCTCTCCGTGGTCAGGGGAGAGGACCAACTGATCGAAAAGGTCGCCGGGCGTGACTACCGAGTCGCGGCTGATGGGTTCTGGCAGGTCCACGAACAGGCTCCCAAGCTGTTGAGCGCTCAGGTCAATGCGGTGCTGAGCGAGAAGACACAGATGATCACAGATCTGTTCTGCGGAGTGGGGCTGTTGGGAATCAGCGCCGCCGATGCCACCGGTGCCAGGCTCTACGGGGTCGAGGGCGCGAAGTCGGCCATCGAGAATGCGAAGGTGAATGCAAAGGGCCTCAACGCCGCCTTCGACGCGTCCCGGGCCGATCGAGTGACGATTCCTGACTCGGACGTCATCGTTCTCGATCCTCCGCGTTCCGGAGCGGGGAAGGCAGTCACCCGAGCTCTGCTCGAGTCGAGCGCGAAGACGATCGTCTATGTCTCCTGCGACGCAGCCACGCTGGCTCGAGATCTGGCGGTCCTGGTCGACGGGGGATTTTCAATTGAGAGCCTGCGCGGCTTCGATCTGTTCCCACTCACGGCCCACCTGGAATCGGTCACCGTCCTCAGGCGGTGACCGTATCGGGACGGAGGCCCACCTCGGCGAGGGAGAGATCTCAACCGGCGTCCACCTCGGCGAGGGAGAGATCTCAACCGGCGTCCACCTCGGCGTCTGAGGATCTCAGGTTCGCGCCCTCTGGGGGAGGAGGACGAGGACGATGAGCGCGATGAAGGTGGTGAGGAAACCCCATAGGCCCCACCATCCCGAGGAGCGGCCCTTCTCATCGGCCAGGGTTCGACAGATGACGGCGAAGATGATGCCGACGAGGAGTGCCCCGAATCCGAATCCGGCTCCGAGAGTGAACGGGTCCATGAATGCTCCTAGTTCGCAGCTGCTGATGTGACTCCAGATTAGGGACTTGCGGCACCGCTTCGCGCGGGAGTTGTCCGGACTTTGCCTTGGGGAAAACCCGATTCTCAGTTCACCGACAGGCCATGCTCCGAAGGTGGTCAAGGGCGACCAAATGAGATAGAATTTATCTTGACGTCAAGATACTTTTGGAAACATTTGTGTCGCGTAAATCGGTGCGCGGCTCACGGGCTGGCCCGGTTTCTTGGATGAGTGTCGGATGAAACAGGAGAATCACGATGAGCAACGTCGATACGTTCAAATCGAAGAGCACCCTGACCGTAGGCGAAACGGATTACGAGATCTATCGCCTGGATCAGGTCCCAGGATCAGAGAAGCTTCCATTCAGCCTCAAGGTGCTGTTGGAGAATCTGCTGCGCACTGAAGATGGTGCGAATATCACTTCGGAGCATATCGAAGCCCTCGGCAGCTGGGATCCCAGTGCTGAGCCGGCTACGGAAATTCAGTTCACCCCCGCCCGTGTGGTCATGCAGGACTTCACCGGCGTGCCCTGCATCGTCGACCTCGCGACAATGCGCGAGAAGGTCGTCGAACTCGGTGGAAAGCCGGAACAGGTCAACCCGCTGGCTCCGGCTGAGCTGGTCATCGACCACTCGGTTCAGATCGACAACTTCGGTACTGCCGAAGCGATCGAGCTCAACATGGACATGGAGTACAAGCGCAACGGTGAGCGCTACCAGTTCCTGCGCTGGGGCCAGACGGCCTTCGACGACTTCAAGGTCGTTCCTCCAGGCATGGGCATCGTCCACCAGGTCAACATCGAGCACCTCGCACGCGTCGTCATGCCGCGTGAGGTCGACGGTGTGCTCCGCGCCTACCCGGACACCCTGGTCGGCACCGACTCCCACACCACCATGGTCAACGGACTCGGAGTGCTCGGCTGGGGCGTCGGCGGAATCGAAGCCGAGGCAGCAATGCTCGGCCAGCCCGTCTCGATGCTCATCCCTCGCGTCGTCGGCTTCAAGCTGACCGGCGAAATCCCTTCCGGTGTGACCGCAACGGACGTCGTGCTCACGATCACCGATATGCTGCGTCAGCACGGAGCAGTCGGAAAGTTCGTCGAGTTCTACGGCGAGGGTGTCTCCGCGGTGCCTCTGGCCAACCGCGCGACGATCGGCAACATGAGCCCCGAATTCGGTTCGACCGCTGCGATCTTCCCGATCGACGAGGTCACCGTCGACTACCTGAAGCTCACCGGTCGTTCGGCCGAACAGATCCAGCTGGTTGAGGACTATGCCAAGACCCAGGGCCTGTGGCACGACCCCAGCAAGGAAGTTGAGTACTCGGAGTACATCGAGCTCGATCTCTCCACCGTCGTGCCTTCGATCTCAGGACCGAAGCGCCCGCAGGACCGCATCGAACTCACGGATGCCAAGAACCAGTTCGCCAAGGACATCCACAACTACGCGAAGCCCGGCGAAGAGAACAAGTCGGCTCCCGTCACCACCGGCGACGGGTCCAGCTTCGAACTGGCCAACGGTGCTGTGGCGATCGCTTCGATCACTTCGTGCACCAACACCTCGAACCCATCGGTGATGCTGGCTGCAGGTCTCCTGGCCCGCAATGCTCGCAAACGCGGACTCAACTCCAAGCCATGGGTCAAGACCTCCATCGCTCCCGGTTCGAAGGTCGTCACCGAGTACTACAAGAAGGCCAACCTCATTGAGGACCTCGAGGCACTGAACTTCTTCGTCGTCGGCTACGGCTGCACCACCTGCATCGGCAACTCCGGACCGCTCGATTCCGATATTTCGGAGAGCATCCAGGACAACGACCTGGCAGTCAGTGCAGTACTCTCCGGCAACCGTAACTTCGAGGGCCGCATCAGCCCCGATGTGAAGATGAACTACCTCGCCTCGCCTCCACTGGTCATCGCCTATGCTCTGGCCGGAACCATGGACTTCGACTTCGACAACCAGCCTTTGGGCCAGGACTCGGAAGGTGTCGACGTCTACCTCAAGGATCTCTGGCCATCACCGGAAGAGGTTGAGTCGGTCATCGCCTCGTCGATCTCGACAGATATGTTCGACGAGGAGTACGGCCGAATCTTCGAAGGCGACGATCGCTGGAAGGCTCTGCAGACACCGGAAGGCGCGATCTTCGAGTGGGACGATCAGTCGACCTACGTGCGCAAACCCACCTTCTTCGACGGAATGGATCTGGAAGCTGAACCCGTTTCCGACATCAAGGGTGCACGCGTGCTTGCGAAGCTTGGCGACTCGGTCACCACCGACCACATCTCGCCTGCAGGTTCCTTCAAGGCCGACACCCCGGCCGGCAAGTACCTCATCGAGCACGGTGTCGAGCGCAAGGACTTCAACTCCTTCGGTTCGCGTCGCGGCAACCACGAGGTGATGATCCGCGGCACGTTCGCGAACATCCGCCTGCAGAACCAGCTCCTCGACGGAGTCCAGGGTGGCTTCACCCGCGACTTCACTCAGGAGGGCGGTCCGCAGACCTCGATCTTCGACGCATCCGTGAACTACGCGAATGCCGGCACCCCTCTTGTCATCCTCGGTGGCAAGGAATACGGTTCGGGATCCTCTCGTGACTGGGCTGCCAAGGGCACGAAGCTGCTCGGCGTCGAAGCCGTCATCACCGAGAGCTTCGAGCGCATCCACCGCTCGAACCTCATCGGCATGGGCGTTGTTCCTCTGCAGTTCCCCGTCGGCGAATCAGCAGACTCGCTGGGCCTCGACGGCACGGAGACCTTCTCGATCTCCGGCATCACGGAGCTCAACGAGGGCAAGACCCCCAAGACCGTCAAGGTCTCGGCCGCGAAGGACGATGGAACCACCATCGACTTCGATGCAGTGGTCCGCATCGACACCCCGGGTGAAGCCGATTACTACCGCAACGGCGGCATCCTGCAGTACGTGCTTCGGCAACTTGCCGGTAGTAAGTGATTTGCTCGAATATGAGGCTATCTGGCCGCTGAGAATTGGGCTGCGGTCCTGATTTTAGCTTCTCACGCACATGCGCCCGTCACGTTATTTCGTGGCGGGCGTTAGTGTTTTTTTGGGTGGGCCGGTTCGACCATGACGTTCCTTTGTCAGGGTCGCTACCCGCAGAATGGCAACGATCCGATCGACTTGCGCCAATGTCAGCGCTGGCGCGCCTTTGGCCTTGATTGCTCCTGCTCGGCGGAGGCTTTCTAGGGCATAGGCAGGCACCGATAGGGTCGGCTTGAGCTTCCGCGAAGAGCGTTCGTTTCCGATGGGTGGTGAGGCCATGCTCGTTGAATTCCGAGGCCGGGGTAATACTTGTTTTGAAGCTCGGGCAGAATCGCGCGGAGGCACTCCGCGTCGTAGTCGTAGCTGCGGCTACGGCTCCGACAATTCGGCGGCCCGGAGTCAAGTCGTCAAGACAGTCTTGTCAAGCTCCGTGCCGGCATCCTTGAGTGCCGCCAGTGCATAATCGCCGGTCGAAGCCCCTGCATGCAGGTGGACGCATGCACCCTAAGTGCCGCAACGATGGAACGCTAGGAAGTCGGACACGAGCTTGCCGGAGGATCGCATGGTGGCGGACGTCGCGCCGATCGTGCGAAGGTACGCGGTAGCAGGCTGCGCTATCTCGTCCGCATGCTTCGCAAGGTTCTCTTCGTCGGCGATGCGAGCTAGGGCAAGTCTCCTTTATTCGAGGCTGTAGGGCTGGCACTGTGGATGGGTGACTACGCACGACCGCCATCAAGTCTTCATGGACGAGCAGTGGGAGAAAGTCGAACCGTTGTTCGTCGGTGAAGACGTGGCGTCGTTGGTCTGTAGTCACTCATTCAGCGTGTCAGTTCAGAACTCTTGAATAAGGGAGACATGCCCTAGTTTGGGTGCCTGTTTCCCGCGCTCATAGCCCCATACTTTCGTGGAAAGTTGCTGGGTATGCTCCTGGCTGCAGAATCCGACCTGTGCGACCAGAGATAAACCTGCCCCGCGAAGTTCCGATGGACTTAGCCCGTTGAGCTATCGTCCTGCCAACCTTGCAACGCAGACACATAAGCACCTTGGAGCAAGGTCAGAACCGATGGCATTGGCAGACCTTGCTTGTTGAGATCCAGAAGCTCTCGTGGGTCGAACATCATGTTAAATAGGAAGAGGGCATTCTCCAAGTGCTCGTCGCGTATGCAGTGTGCCTTCATCACACGTCGAAGTGGTCGCTCCCAAGCTTCTCGGACCACTTGCATGGTCTCATCCCCCGAGCGCAAACGCTCTAAGAACCCGCGTCGAGAGCGCAGCTGCACAAGGCCCGGACCATAGATTTCCACGACCCTGCCCCACTCGCCGAGAACGTCGTTGAAGAGCGCGGTGCCGGGTGTGTTGCAGTCGTGCGAAAAATCGCGTACTTGGGAGACGACTTCGGTGAGGTATCTTCCGAGAAGAGCCTCTGTCGAAGGATAGTAGCGATAAACGGTCGGTGCAGAAAGCCCAGCACGCTCAGCGACGGCGGGAATAGTAACGCCTTCGGGGTCGACCCTCATGATCTCCCCAGCAGCCTGCAGAATCGCGCGGTTATTTCTGACGACGTCCTTGCGTTGGACTTGCAGCATTCACGCCCCCTCTGTTTCTTTTCATGGTACCCATTCGCCGCCATTTTCGCATGAAACACAAAAGTGCTCCTAGTTTTTCGCAAGCCCTGTCGACTCTGATCTGCCTTGGGATGTGGTCCGTCGCCCGACCAGCACAAAGAAGACGGGCAATTCAATCCAGCGACTGTGACGATTTGAGTCATTGCTGAGCTGGACGGTACTTCGCTCGTATGGAGATAAAGTGCGACTGGTGTTGCATTTTATTGCTGGTGTGACTAGCGTATTGGAAAAGCGACACGTGACGCGCATCACTCCCTTCGCCGTGAGCCAACGAACGCGAGGGAGCGCTATTCGAAGGGTGAGCCCAATGACGAGAACAATTGACCTAGTAGCCGACGTCGGAGAGGCATTTGGTCCCTATAGCCTTGGCGATGACGAACACCTGCTCGATCTCCTCACCTCAGCGAACGTGGCCTGCGGGTTCCACGCTGGTGATCCGCAAATCATGACTAAGACCGTGGCAGCCTGCCGAACACGAGGGGTGGCGGTGGGTGCACATCCAGGGTTCAACGACCTCCGCGGATTCGGACGGAGAGCAATCGCGATGTCAACAGATGAGGTCCGCACAGACGTTCTCTATCAACTTGGCGCGTTGCAGGGAATCGCTCAAGCTCAAGCTGTGGAACTCTCCCACGTCACCCCACATGGGAGCCTCGGAAATCTGTCTGTGACCGATGAAGGTTATGCACGCGGAGTAGCGGAAGCTGTCGCAGCGTTCGATCCAAATCTACCGATTGTCACTCAAGAGGGTCAGCTTTCGAAGCTCGCTCGCTCGGAGGGACTTCGAGTCGCAATCACTGCGATGGCCGACCGCTCGTACAACCCGGACGGCTCACTGGTCTCACGAAAAATAAAGGGAGCTGTCATTCACGACGAAGACGTTGTCGTTGAGCGGGCAGTACGTATGGTCACGGATGGAACCGTGGTCGCTCACGACGGTTCTCTGATGGAGATCGACGTCGACACGGTCCTCCTTCACGGCGACAACGCCGAAGCTGTCGAAGCTGCAGACCGAATTCGCGATGCTCTGTCTGCGGCAGGTGTCGGGTTCGCGTCACTGGCGACAGTCCTCTCGGAAAAGAACAGCGTATGAAGGAAATAGTTCTTTCAGATCCCTCCGGCTCGGCAGCACGCACGGTGCACGTGCGACCGTTCGGTGACTCAGCGTTGCTCGTCCACCCCAGCGACGATGACAAGGAATCACGATGGCGGATGGCCCACGCTCTCGCAGCATCGCTTCGAAAGGCGAATCTCGTCGGCGTAGAAGGCATCACGCCGACATTTGAATCTTTGACCATCGAATATGATCCGTTGCGATTAGATGTCTTCTCTCTCTGCGAAAGCCTCACTGAGGCTCTCTCAACCGCAGGCAACATTGCGATCGAAGAGCGTCTTGTCGAGATACCTCTCGTCTACGGAGGCGACTTTGGCCCCGACCTGACTTCGGTTGCTGGCCACCTCGGAATCAGCGAAAACGACGTAATCGAGAAGCACTGCGCGACCATGTGGCGACTGGCTTTCAATGGTGCCCCTGCTGGTGCTCCAATGCACGAAGGTGACGCCTTCGGCACGCCGATTCCGCGAATGAGCCACCCTCGGGTCAAAATTCCCGCTGGGTCCGTCGCGGTGTCGGGACACCAGGGCACTATCTACACGATTCCTGCCCCTGGAGGATGGCGGCTCATCGGAACTACGCCATTGCGGATGAACAATCCTTCAGGACAACCATTCGTCGCTTTGACCCCTGGCGACACACTCCGATTCGTTCCTATCTCTGTCGATGAGTTCCACCGAACTGAACCCGTCTTCATCGGAGAGCTGTTATGACTTCCGTAGAGATCAACATCCGCGAAGCGGGAGTATCGGTTGTGACTGATCTAGGACGGTACGGCTTCACCGATCAGGGCCTCCAGGTCAACGGGGCTGCAGATCAGTTCTCGGCAATGGCTGCCAATATTCTTGTCGGCAATGGTGAAGGTTCTCCGGTGATCGAACTTACTTCGATCCTTCCATTCGAAATGTGCACACCGGAACCAGTGTTGTTTTCCATTACCGGTTCGACCGGAGACATCACCATTGATGGAATCAATTTCACCTCACGTACACCGATCGTGACATGGCCAGATGCCTGCATACGCATAGAGCCGGCCCAAGCGGGACTGCGCGGCTATATCGCCATTCACGGCCGTATTGAGGGCGATGAGTACATGGGCTCGTGTGCCTATGACTCGCTCATTAACCGAGGCTGCAAGCTTGCCGACGACCAAAGGCTCCGAGTCGACGGCCACTGTGTCCAAGCGCCTCCGCATATGACTCCCTGTTTTCCCATCAGAGCACCACGCGAGCTCTACTCTCGTCATACTCCGCTAGGCATCATGCCTGGCCCGGAACTGCACGAGTACCCCGGCTTCTTCGACAATATTTCGAGCCAAATGCGCACAGTGGGCGCGCAGAGCGACCATGCTGGCATACGACTGGAAGGCACGGATGCTCCACGCAGTCGCACTTCGGAAATCCTCTCCCGTGGAGTGCCGGTCGGCGCAATCGAGGTACCGCCGGCAGGAGGAATGATCGCACTTCTCCGAGGGAGACCCCTCACCGCCGGCTATCCGGTGCCAGCAGTCGTTGCCCGCGGTTGGCACTCACAACTAGCTCAGATACGGCCCGGGGACACTGTATCCCTCATTCCCACTACGCCCGCTCAATCAATAAGCGTCGCACAGAGGCGAAGGGATGAGCTCGACATACTCCGTAAGAAATGTTCGACGGCGTTCGCCGCTTCTCGACTTTTCAGCCCACGCACCACGTCCATGATCTAAACCTTCAACTCCACACAGGAGAGAACATGTCCACAACAACATCATCAAAACCAGAAGAGCTCTCGCCCAAACAACTACGGCGTGCAGTTTTGGGTGGAAGTGCCGGAGTCTTCGTCGAATTCTTCGACTACGGCATCTACGGCTTCCTCGCCGGAACCATCGCTATTGTCTTCTTCCCTCCTGAATCGCCGACTGCCGGACTGATCATGACGTGGGGGATCTTTGCACTGACCTTCCTGGTTCGCCCCTTGGGCGGTATGGTGATCGGCGCATTCGCCGATCGAGTCGGCCGTCGTTCTGCTCTTGTTCTCTCGCTCATGTTGATGACCGGCTCTACGGTGGCGATCGGGCTCTTGCCCGGGTACGCAACCGTCGGGCTATTGGCTCCAGCCCTGCTTCTTGTCTGCCGTTTGGTCCAGGGATTCTCTGCCGGTGGAGAGGTCGCTAGTGCCTTTTCGTTCGTCGCCGAGAATTCGCCCGACCACCGTCGTGGCTTCCTGACGTCACTGCCGCAGTTCGGTTCCTATTTGGCTATGCTTTGCGGAACCAGTCTGGGAGTAGGGATGGCAGCCTTTCTGCCTGAAGACTCGCTACAGGAGTGGGCATGGAGAATTCCGTTCCTTCTCGCTGGTCCGATTGGGCTCATCGGCTTCTGGATTCGCCGAACTTTGCACGACACCGTGATCTTCCGACAGGCGAAACAAGAGGGGGATACCGTCTCCAATCCGCTATCCGAGAGTCTAAAGGACAAAGAGACCCTGCGCCGTGTGTTCTTTGCCATCACCTTGGCTCTGCTCAACAGCTCGGGTTACTACGTTCTGTTCAACTACATGCCGTCGTATCTCAGTCGGGAACTGAACTTCAGCACCGGCGACGGGCTCGGAGTTACGGCTCTTGCCGTGCTGGTGATGCTGGCAGGTATCCCCACGATGGGAGCGCTCTCAGACCGAATCGGCCGGCGAAAAGTTCTGATCGGGTCGGCCGTCGCCTCTGCCGTGCTTGCCATCCCCAGTTACTGGCTGCTGGCGCAGGGCAGCTTCTGGCTGGCCGTTATCGGTGCGTTGGTCATGGCCGCTGCCTTCTGCGGACACTCCGCCACCATAAATCTCACCCTCGCTGAACTGTTCCCCACCCGAGTGCGAGGCACAGCATATTCCCTGGGATACAACATCTCCACGGCGCTCTTCGGTGGAGCGGGACCGCTGGTCATGACCAGCTTGATCGCCGCTACCGGTGTGACCTCGATCCCGGCCTACTACGTGGTGCTCACAGCACTTGGCACTGGTCTCACCGCGTTCTTCATCGCCGAAACCGCCCGCAAGCCTCTCGCATAGAAGTGCGTTCCTCGAATTCGATTCCAGTAAAGGTGTAAGGAGCAACATGGAACAGCCAGCATTTACGATTCCGGTCACTCCTCCTGGGTCCTCTGCTCTCACGGAGAGAATCACGCAGGTCTCACGTCGCCCGAGCAATCTCGGTCAACTAATGCCCGGAGTAGTTTCTCTTGCGATGGGGGAGCCCAACGCGGACACGGCTCCAGAAATCGTCGCGAGCGCAGTGGCTTCCTTGGAATCTGGGCGAACTCACTATGCCCCGCTCAGCGGACTTCCCGATCTGAAAGTCGCCCTAGCCGAACGAATATCTGCGACAACAGGTCGGAACACATCTGCCGACGAAGTGATACTCACTCACGGTGCCAGTGCGGCTTTGGCCGCGGTCACCTTGGCATTGGTCGAGTCAGGGGACAAAGTCGTCGTTCCCGAACCAACCTATTCGCTCTACGCTGACCAACTGGCGATGGTAGGTGCTGAGATAGTGAACGTCCCTGCCCTCGAGGATGGATCGAACGATCTCGCGAGCATCGGCGAAGCTCTCAGAGGTGCACGCATGCTCATCCTGTGCAATCCATCGAACCCGACAGGGGCGGTCATGGATGGCGAGGACATGGCACACCTCGAAACCCTTCTCACCGACAACCCTGAAACTGTGTTAGTTGCCGACGAAGCATACAGCGGCCTGGTCTTCGATGATGAGGAATTCGTCTCTGCATTGTCACTGACCTCGCTGCGTGGTCGGACGATCATAATCGGCACATTCTCGAAGACGTACGCCATGACCGGATGGCGACTCGGTTATTCCGTAGCTCCCGTGAACATTGCGAAGCGGATCGACCTCGTGCACCGAACGATCAACGGTGCACTTAACACCTTTGTTCAAGACGCCGCGATCACAGCGCTGGAGACTCCTCAACATGTGCTCAGCAAGATGCGCGACGACTACCAACGGCGTAGGGACCTGGTCATCGATGCACTGTCGTCCATGCCGAAAGTGTCAGTCAATGCGCCCCGGGGGGCATTCTATGCATTTCCGAAGATTCACAGCTCACTGACCTCGGAACAGTTGGTCGAGGAGTTCGCGAAAGGCGGAGTACTGGTGCGCGCCGGTTCCGAGTACGGAGCCTCAGGCGAAGGGCATGTGCGCATCTCTTTTGCCGCTGACGAGGCAAGTATAGAAGAAGGACTGCGTCGCTTCGGCCAGGTGCTTGAGGGCTTGTCCGCCTGACCGTTGCACCGGAATTAAGAATAGACGCTTCGGCAATCACGAAAACCAGTAGTACACAACGGGAGGACATAGCAATGGCACTCGAAGAGAAGGTTTTCGCCCGATTGGGAGAACTGGGCGCGGCGACAGTTTATGAAGCACACGGGCAGAAAGGGGCCATCGATCCGGCGATCAAACCACTTGATCCAACCTCAGTGCTCGCCGGTCGAGCTGTCACCGTCAAGCTCGATCCGGCCGATAACTGGTTTATCCACGTGGGACTCATGCACGCAGGTCCCGGTGATGTCCTCGTTGTTGACATCGGAGGCTACACGGACGCTGGCCCTTGGGGAGACGTATTGACATTGGCTGCACAGGAAAGAGGGGTTGCTGGCCTCGTCATCGATGGGGCGGTTCGTGATAGCCGCGACATTGTCGAGTCCGGGTTCCCTGTCTTTACCCGCGGAGTGTGCATTCGTCGCACCACGAAACGGCAGATAGGAGCGATCAACGTCCCGGTCACGATCGGCGGCATCGAGGTCGTGCCAAAAGACATCATCGTTGGAGATGCTGATGGGCTGGTCAGAGTACCGGGGGTGGAAGGGCAGGCGGCGCTGAAGTCCGCTGAAGCCAGAGAAGCGAAGGAGATAGGACAACGGGAGCAATTGCGCCAGGGTGCTTCTACGCTTGATCTCCTTGGCCTTTCTTGGCCAGAGTCTATTGCGAGACTTGGCTCTGAAACATGAGTACAAAAATTCTCCGGAAATGATGTCGCCACCCGACTAGTGCCCGGATATTCGAGACGGAACCCCGGTCCCGCCTCAACTATCCAAACATGGATCTCAATCACAGACTGACCAATCGACGCGCTCAAACGTGTACTCGCCCCCGGTCTCCGTCTGTGCTGGGTCCGGCGTAGTGCCGATCGCGCGGCTGTTCATTCTGGACTGAGTGCCGATGTTGCTCATGCTCCTGGAGATTCACATAGGGATGTTCGTCTTGGCGTCAGGGGGCCGGAAACATTCTGTCGGGCCCTGCGTAGATTTTCCGACACAGGTCTAGCCTACGGGGGCTTCGTAGTCCTGCGACCTAGCCGGCATCTTCTCGCAGGAATGACTTCATCGCTCATTATTCGGACGACCGAGAGTGGCCCGTTTTCGACAGGAACAAACGGTGCTTTTGACTGCTGAGATGACAATCACTGCATTGTGCCGACTGCCTTTCGGACGACTTCATATCCGCGATCAATGGCCTCGCGCTGATCACGCGTGACCTCGTGTACGGGGTACTCGTCGAATGCCCAAACGAACGGGTCGGGAGTGAGCTCGTCGATGCCAGCAAGAGTTTCGACCACCGAAAGCCCGCAAAATGGAACATAGGCAGGGGAGTACCCGCCCTCATGCGAGAAAACAAGCCTTCCATCGCACAGTGAGTCTGCCGCGGACATCAGGACCTTTGTCATCTGCGCATAGCCCGCGGCTGTGACGCACATACGACCCAATGGATCTGCCATCGATGCGTCGAAGCCGCAACTGACGATGATCACTTCGGGGCGAAACGCTTCGAGAGCAGGAACGACGTTCTCGGAAACGGTGGCGACGTACGCTCCATTGCCGCACCCTGCCGGAAGCGGAAGATTGATGTTGGTCCGATTGCTGTCTTCTCCACCGGTTTCGTCGAACATGCCGGAGTCAAGCGGGAACAAACGGTCTTGGTGGACGGAGATCGTCAGCACCTCGGGATCGTTCCAGTAGATCTTCTGTGCTCCGTTTCCGTGGTGGACATCGATGTCGACGATGGCAATTCGGTGCGCCTTTTCCTGACGTCTTGCTTCGTTGATCGCAATGCTGACGTTCGAGAATATGCAGAACCCGCGACCCTGTTGAGGTTCCGCGTGGTGGCCTGGTGGACGCACCAGTGCGTAGGAGTTGTCGACGGTGTCGTCGAGCACGTTGAGCAGCGCCGATGTCGTTGCGCCAGCGGCCATCTGCGCGATTTCGTAGCTGCCGGGGCCAAAGGGCGAAGTGCCATCGCCGGCGTCACCGCCTCTGGAACTGCTCTGTTTGATGATCCGGTCGACGTAATCGTTCGTGTGCACCGAAAGGATTTGTTCTTTTGTGGCAGGGGCGAATTCCAGGTCGGTCAGGCTTTTTCGCAGGCCGCTGACTTCGATGAGACTCGCCATTCGTGTCTTGGACGCCGAGCTTTCAAAGTGCTCGAGAGGTTGGAGCAAACCGCCTGTAGGGAGGAAGCCGACGTGGGTAGAAGTGTCGTGCCATCCGAATCGTTCGTGCCAGATGTAACCGGTGTTGCGTGAATTTGTGCGTTCTGCGTTGGTCATGATGCTTGTTTCTCGTCCTTCTGCTTCTGGTTGAGTTCGGCAAAGAGGTTGTCGACTCGGGTCTGTTCTTTTGCGCTATTGGGCAGGAGCAGGCTGACGGCCACCATAACGGCAGTGTTGATGATCAGCCCCGCTATGCCTGAGGTCATTCCGCCCAGCCATGGCACTGAAATCGGGTAGAAAATCTGCACGATCGCGGCGGTACCGAAACCGAGAATCATTCCTAGAATGGCGCTGAGCGCAGTCGTTCGTCGCCAAAAGATGCCGAGGAACAGCGTCGGTGCGAGTTGGCAGATTCCTTGATATGAGACTTGTGCCCACAGCACGAGACCTGACGTAGTCGTAGCCGTTGCCAGCGCTCCGAGAG
>NZ_JBHFIH010000003.1:0-16167 GCF_057334195.1 Brevibacterium sp. AGC70
GGCCGGTCGCCCTCTCAGGCCGGCTACCCGTCGTCGTCTTGGTGAGCCATTACCTCACCAACAAACTGATAGGCCGCGAGCCCATCCCCAACCGAAAAAACTTTCCACTCTCCAACATGCGTTAGAGAGTCATATCCGGTATTAGACCCAGTTTCCCGGGCTTATCCCGAAGTCGGGGGCAGGTTACTCACGTGTTACTCACCCGTTCGCCACTCATCCACCCGGTGCAAGCACCAGGCTTCAGCGTTCGACTTGCATGTGTTAAGCACGCAGCCAGCGTTCGTCCTGAGCCAGGATCAAACTCTCCATAAAAAAATTATGTTACGAATGAATCCCGGCAAGACAGCCAACCAAGAATCACGGGGTGACCTCAGTTGACCAAAAAATCATGTCCACACACGCTGGCGTCACCACCCCGGCGAGGGGGTGGAGACATGTGTGTGAACATGTGATTGTCTTACCAGAAAAATAATGTTTCTGGCATCACTATCTGTTCAAACAAATACGCTATTGGATTCTCAAACCACACACACTCACCCGTCACCACACACCATCAAACATGGCGGTCTACACCGGGGGTGTCAGTTTCAATTGTGTACTTTCTGCCTTGCGGCCCGCCGTACCAGCGGATATCCACTCTACAGTGTTGTTTCGACCTTCGCAACTTGAAATTCATCTTCAATCTGCTGGGATCAAACCTGGTCAGAGCGACCGTTGCCGTTCCTTGCGGGCTGGCAACTCGGTACACACTACACACATCTGGCGGGGTGTGCAAAACGAGTGGATTCCGTCGTATAGACCTCCAGCTGCTGACCCGTTCGACTCATCCGCAGCGGCGGGTGAGGACTTCCCGGCGACCGGTGCGCTGCAGGAACCGTACCGGATAGCTTCCGCGGTTTCGCGCGACCGTGCAGTAGATCGTCAGTCCACTGGAGTGATGAGTTCTGGGCCGTCGTTGCGAACATTGCCCACGCTCTTGCCGACCTTATGTCGCGTCACGCTCGCGGGGTCGACGTGCGAGAGTGTCGATTCCAAGAGCGGAGGGACCTCGGCACTGGGCACCGCTGGATCGATCCATTGATCGACACCGCCACGGCTGAGGAATACCGGCATCCGATGGTGAACATCGAGCAGGTGTCCCGCCGCTTCCATGGTCAGGATCGTCGTCGACACCAACCAGGACTGGTCCGGCTGCTTCCAGAACTCGAAGAGGCCGGCCATGAACAGCGGGTCGGCACCCGCGGCTGACATCATCCATGGCTGCTTTCCGTCTTCGGTTGTCTCCCACTCGTAATAGCCAGGGATCGGAAGTGCACAGCGACGCCTTTTGATGGACTGTCTGAACATCGGCTTTTCGAGGACCGTCTCGGAGCGCGCGTTGAATGCCTTGAAGCCGATCTTCGTGTCCTTCGCCCATCCAGGGACCAGCCCCCATGAAGCGGTCTCCAGTCGACGTGTCAGCTGCCCTTCGTCGTCGAGTCGTTCGACGACGATCGGCACGAAGGAGCCGGGCGGCACGTTGTACCTGGGTGTGTAGTCGTAGGAGATGACGTCGAGACGGAGCTCATCGGCGAGATCTGCCGGATCGAGAGACATATTGAGTCGACCACACATGCGCTTATCTTCTCACTTCACTACACTGTCGACAATGGCGGCGGAAAAGACATCAGCGAGCAGACTCGACCCGATCGAGGAGTCCAGGAAACAGTGGCTCGCCCACGGTTGGAACGATTCCACCGATGGTATGACGACTGTGATCTCTGTGATGAGAGTCCATCAGCTGTTCCTCGCAAAGGTCGATGCCGCACTCAAACCATTTGCGCTGACGTTCTCACGGTACGAAGTCCTCACTCTCCTGTCCTTCACCAAGTCGGGAACACTGCCGATGTCGAAGATCTCGGCCCGCCTGCAGGTCCACGCCACATCGACGACGAACTCGGTCGATCGACTCGAGAAGGCTGGTCTCGTGAAGAGACGCAGCCACCCAGATGACCGTCGCACCACGCTCGTCGAGCTCACCGAAACCGGCCGTGAACTCTCCTCACGCGCAACCGCCGCCCTCAATGAGGAGGTCTTCACCTCCCCTGCGCTGGCCGGGACCGATCTGGGCGGACTCCTCCCCCACCTTGAATCACTGCGATCCGAGCTCGAAGACCACGCCTGAGGCTGCATCCTCTCTGCTGACCGATTACCACAGGAAACGACTGCGCGAATTTAGTTGGACGTCCAAGTAATTTCTCCGTATCGTAGTGAACGACATCACGAATGCGACAAGTCTCAATCGTGGATAGCCCAAACCGTGGAGGAACAATGTCCCGCAGCACAGCAGCTGCCCTGCCGTTCGGTCTCACCGAAGAACAACAGACAATCTCCGGCATGGTGCGCGAATTCGCCGATTCCGAGATCGCACCGCATGCTCTGGAATGGGATGCCAACCACCACTTCCCCGTCGACGTCATCAAGAGGTCCGCCGACCTTGGCATGGGCGGAATCTACGTCAGCGAAGAAGCTGGCGGCACAGGGATGGGGCGAATGGATGCAGCCCTCATCTTCGAAGCCATGTCGACCGCCTGCCCCTCGGTCGCCGCATACATCTCCATCCACAACATGGTGGCGTGGATGATCGACAAATACGGAGATGCCGAGCAGAAGGAGAAATACCTCTCGAAGCTCGTCTCGATGGATCACCTCGGCAGCTACTGCCTCACAGAGCCCAACGCCGGTTCCGATGCCGCCGCCCTGCGCACCTCGGCGAGGGAGGACGGTGACTCCTATGTCCTCAACGGCGTCAAACAGTTCATTTCCGGTGCCGGCACCACCGAAACATACCTGGTGATGGCGCGTAGCGGCCAAGATGGATCGCGCGGAATCTCCGCATTCATCCTCGAAAAGGACATGGAGGGTCTCTCCTTCGGCCCCAACGAACAGAAGATGGGATGGCGAGCTCAGCCGACCCGACAGGTCATCATGGAAAACGTGCGCGTGCCGAAGGAGAACCTCCTCGGCGAACCCGGTCAGGGTTTCAAGATCGCGATGTCCGGACTCGACGGAGGTCGGCTCAACATCGGAGCATGCTCGCTAGGCGGCGGGCAGTCTGCGCTGGAGAAAGCCATCGACTACATGGGCGAACGACAGGCCTTCGGCACCGAGCTCTCAGCTTTCCAGGCTCTGCGATTCGAGGTCGCGGAGATGCAGACCAAGCTCGAAGCGGCTCGCTCCCTCCTGTGGCGTGCCGCCAACGCCTACGACGCAGGCGATCCGAACACCTCGCTGCTCTCGGCAATGGCGAAGCTGACAGCCACGGATTCGGGTTTCGACGTCGCCAATAGGGCACTCCAGTTGCACGGCGGCTACGGCTATCTGACAGAGTATGGAATTGAGAAGCTGGTGCGTGACCTGCGTGTCCACCAGATTCTGGAAGGCACCAACGAAATCATGCGCGTGATCATTTCGCGCAAGAGCACAGGAGTGGGCTGATATGACGACAGAGACCGCGGCACCGCCGACGGAAGCATCGGTGATCACCTCGATCACCAACGGAGTGGGCCGGATAGAGCTCAACAGGCCGAAGCTGATCAACGCACTGAGCCAGGAAATGGTGGGTGCCATCGATGATGCCCTGAAGAGCTGGCGCGATGACGACGCGATCAAGGCCGTCCTTGTCACCGGACGCGGCGAACGCGGGCTGTGCGCCGGTGGCGACATCAAGGCCGTCTACAACGACATTGTCGCCGGCACCGATGAGAACGCCCGGTTCTGGAATCGCGAATACAAGATGAACCATGAGATCTCCGAATTCCCCAAGCCCTATGTGGTCATCATGAACGGCATCACGATGGGCGGCGGCGTCGGAATCTCGGGCCACGGCTCCCACCGCATCGTCACCGATTCCACCAAGATCGGAATGCCGGAGACCGGGATCGGCCTGTTCCCCGACGTCGGCGGCACACATCTGCTGGCCAATGCGCCGGGCGAGCTCGGCACCCATCTGGCACTGACCGGACTGCCGGTCGGAGCGGGAGCCGCGCTGGCCATGGGATTAGCCGACTACTACGTGCCAGACGCTGATGTGCCGGGACTCATCGCCGACCTCGAAGCGGGCAGCGACGTGGAAACGGTGATCGACCGCTACGCCGCCGATGCTCCGGAGAACGAACTCGCCGAGGCAGCAGGCTGGATCGACGAATGCTATACCGGGGACCGGGCAGAGGACATCGTCGCAGCGCTGGCCGCGCATGCGAACCCTGATGCCAATGCCACCGGGAAGCTGATCGGGACGAAGGCACCCACGTCGGTGAAGGTGACACTGGCCGCCGTGCGCAAAGCCGCAGACATGTCCCTGGCCGAAGTCCTCGAACAGGACTACCGCGCAGCCGTCGCGCTGACGCGTCGTCCCGACCTCAAGGAGGGCATCCGCGCGCAGGTCATCGACAAGGACCGCAACCCACAGTGGTCCCCGTCCGCATTCGACGAGGTCAGCGACGAAACAGTCAACGACATCCTCACCACCGATCACGAAGAGAAGGTGTTCTCATGAGCGACTACGAAACAATCCTCACATCCGTCGACCAGGGTGTGGCCACCATCACGCTCGATCGCCCGAAGGCTCTCAACGCGTTGAACATGCAGGTGCTCACCGACGTCACCGACGCGGCCGCCGCATTCGATGCCGACGATGAGGTCAAGGCGATCATCATCACCGGCAGCGGCAAGGCCTTCGCCGCGGGCGCCGACATCAAGGAGATGTCCGACCTCGACTTCGCCACCGCGTTCAAGGCCGACTGGTTCGCCGGCTGGACCCGCCTGACTGACGTGCGCAAACCGGTCATCACCGCGGTCAACGGCTTCGCGCTCGGCGGCGGCTGTGAGCTGGCGATGATGGGCGACATCCTCATCGCGTCGACGAAGGCGAAGTTCGGCCAGCCCGAGATCAACCTCGGAGTCCTCCCCGGCATGGGTGGATCCCAGCGTCTGACTCGCGCGATCGGCAAGGCCAAGTCCATGGACTTGTGTCTGACCGGACGCATGATGGACGCAGAGGAGGCCGAGCGCTCGGGCCTCGTCGCACGTATCGTCGAACCCGAGGAGCTGCTTGCAACGGCCAACGAGATCGCGCAGACGATCGCCTCGAAGTCCCGCATCGCCTCGGCGATGGTGAAAGAGGCGGTCAATACCGCGTTCGAAACGACGCTCGAGCAGGGACTTCGTTACGAACGTCGCCTCTTCCACTCCTCCCTGGCCACGAACGACCAGACCGAGGGAATGGCCGCATTCGTCGAGAAGCGGGACGCGAACTTCACGGATTCCTGATCCACCACACGGCGCAGCGAACCGCACACGGCTGCAACGATGGTGCAGGCGAGGCGAACTCGTCTGCGCCATCGGCGTATTCGGTCACATGATCACTTTTAACAATCGTTCAGTTAGAGTGGAAACATTCATCCACCCAAAGGAGGCACAATGAGTTCTTTCGCCAATATTCTCCCCCAGCTGCGACTTCCGGTGCTCGGCTCCCCCATGTTCATCGCATCGGGTCCCGACCTGGTCAAGGCCCAGTGCCAGGCCGGCATCATCGGCTCCTTCCCCACCCTCAATGCCCGTCCGGCCTCGATGCTCACCGACTGGCTCGACGAGATCCGTGAGACCAACGCCGCGTTCACCGCAGCGAATCCCGATCGTCCGGCGGCACCATTCGCCGTGAACCTCATCGTTCACCGCTCGAACAACCGCTTGGAAGCCGACCTCGCCGAGGTGGTTCGCCACCAGGTGCCCATCGTGATCACGTCGTTGGGCGCACGTGAAGAGGTCAACGAGGCCGTGCACTCCTACGGCGGCATCGTCCTCCATGACGTCATCAACAACAAGTTCGCGCACAAAGCCGTGGAGAAGGGCGCCGACGGCGTCATCGCCGTGGCCGCCGGTGCCGGCGGACATGCCGGAGCGCTCTCCCCATTCGCGCTGGTCCAAGAGATCCGGTCCTGGTTCGACGGTCCGGTGCTGCTCTCGGGCGCAATTGCGCACGGTCGCTCGGTCCTCGCAGCGCTGGCCGCCGGCGCCGACTGCGCCTATGTGGGCTCGGCTTTCCTGTCGACGACAGAGGCCAACGTCACCGACGACTACAAGCAGATGATCGTCGACTCCGCTGCTGAGGACGTCGTCTATTCCAGCTACTTCACCGGAGTCAAGGGCAACTACCTGCGCGGTTCGATCACTGCCTCGGGACTCGACCCCGACGATCTTCCCGAGGCCGACCCGACGAAGATGGACTTCGGCACGAGGGAAGGGTCGGACTCGAAGGCGTGGAAAGACATCTGGGGCTCGGGTCAGGGCATCGGCGTGCTCAATGAGAAGAGCACCACAGCCGAACTCGTCGACAGTCTTGCCGCCCAGTTCGAGGCCGCGAAGAAGGAGCTCGACGCTCGCCTGAATACGGCTGTCGGTGTCGGCTGAGCCGCACTGAACTCTCAGATCGTGGAGATTATGCCCCGTTCGGTCAGGCGCGAAGACAGTCCTGCACCGTCCGGGGCATAGATCCACGGCACGCCCTGACCGCGACCGTGGCGCTTCGAACGACCACCTGCCCAGACCGCTTCACCGACGGTGAGCTGTCGGATCGCAACCGCGGCGACATTGTCGGGGTGGTTGTCCACGAACTCTCCGTAGACCTCTTCGTCCTTCTGACCGTCGTCGCCGATGAGCAGCCATTTCATCCACGGGAACTCACGCGACAGGCGCTCCAGAGAATTTCGTTTGTGTTCCTTGCCCGAACGGAAGACGCGAGTCGTCGTCGGCCCCCAATCGGTGAGCAGCAGGGGCCCCATCGGGTAGAGGTTGCGGGAGAGGAACCTCTTGATCGTCAGAGCCGAATTCCAAGCTCCCGTCGACAGATAGACCATCGGAGAATTCGGGCGCATATAGGTGATCCGGTCATAGAGCACAGCCATTCCCGCCACCGGCGACCTGGCATGCTCGCTGAGGACGAAGGTGTTCCACGCGGCAAGAAACGGTCGCGGCAGTGAGGTGACCATGACCGTGTCATCGATATCGGAGATGATGCCGAACGTCGTGTCCTCGCCGATGATCCGCACGGCAGCGGAATCGACGAGCGACCCATCGGTCCACAGTTCGATCTCCGTCTCACCGGGCTGAAAGTCACCGGGAATGACAGTGTCGATGATGCCGCCCCTGTCAGCGGTGACCATGTGCTCTTCGTCATTGACGCGGACCCAGGCCGTGTCGTTGGGCAGAGGCACACTGACGAAGGACTTCCACCCTCGAATGCTCGCCTGCAGGTCCGCCGCAGTCTGACCGGTCGGGGTCAGGACCAAACGTCCGAGCACTCTCACCCATCCGGTGCCGCCATAGGTGTCATAGGCGATGACTGTGCGCTGATAGGTGTGGTCGGTGGCGCGGTTCTGGAGCCAGCCGTTGAGTCGATCTTCCATCCGTGCCGCGGTGTGCAGCATGTCCGGGGTGAGATTCAGCGGTCCCTCTTCGGGTTTCTTCTTCGCCACGGTTCTTCCTTCACACTCATCGCACGGCAGGTCGGATCGGGTTGCAGTCGGCTCAGACGAAGCCGACCTTGTCATAGACCTCACGCAGGGTCACCTCGGCGATCTCATTGGCCTTCGCCGCACCCGAATCGAGGATGGCCTGGAGCTGCGCCCGGTCCTGCAGAAGCTCATTGGTGCGCTCTCGCACAGGGGTGAGGGCTTCGACGGCGATCTCTGCCAGGTCGACCTTGAGATGACCGTACATCTTGCCGTCATACTCGGCGACGATGTCATCGACCGACCGCGAGGTCAGGGAGGAATAGATCGTGAGCAGGTTCGAGACACCGGGCTTGGACTCCGGGTCGTAGGCGATCTCCTTGCCATCATCGGTGACTGCGGACTTGATCTTCTTCGTCAGTGACTTCGCGTCATCGAGGAGGTCGATGCGACCCAGCGGGCTGGGCAGGGATTTCGACATCTTCGACGAGGGGTTCTGAAGGTCGTAGATCTTCGCGGTGGCCTTGAGGATCTGCGGCTCTGGGACGACGAAGGTCTCTCCGAACCGATAGTTGAAGCGTTCGGCCAAGTTTCTGGTCAGCTCGAGATGCTGGCGCTGATCCTCGCCGACGGGCACCATCTGCGGGTTGTAGAGAAGGATGTCGGCGGCCATCAGCGCTGGGTAGGTGAGCAGCCCCAGGGACACATGCTCCTGCTTGGCCGATTTGTCCTTGAACTGCGTCATCCGGCTGGCCTCACCCATCGACGTGGTGCATTCGAGGACCCATGACAGCTGCGGGTGTGCCGGGACCTGCGACTGAACGAAGATCGTCGACTTCTCCGGATCGATACCCGCCGCAATGAACTGCGCAGCGGTGCGCAGGGTGCGCTCGCGCAGGTCGCTGGGGTCCTGCTCGACGGTGATCGCGTGCATGTTCGCGATGAAGTAGAAGGCATCGTGTGACTCCTGATGCACCACGAACTGCTGCAGAGCTCCGATGTAGTTGCCCAGGTGCAGTGAGTCAGAGGTGGCCTGGATGCCGGAAACGGTGCGTGGCAGAGAAGAAGTCATCATAGAACCATAATGCCACTTCAACCCCGCGTCATCGCAGACCGCCCCGTGCGAGCCGAGGACTCAGGTGATCTCAGCCACCTGCGCGCCACCGGCAAACGGTATAGTGACGAAGCCGATCACATCGTTCAGCGCCGACGAGCCCTGGGTGAGTCCCGGGTCTGTGGGGAGATTCCTCCGCGCAGACCCGGGCCTCTTCGCGTGAGAGGAAGCTGACCGATTTCCCTGCCGGATGACCATGGCCGACAATTGTCATGTGCGCAGATGGCTATTTCTGATGGGCGCCATCATCGCCGAGGTGACCGGCACCCTGGCGCTGAAGGGAGCTCTTGACTCCCCCGCCCTCTATTTCCTCGTCGGCCTCGGCTATGCTGCAGCGTTCGTCTTCCTCAGCCTCACCCTCCGCGTCGGCATGCAGCTTGGCATCGCCTACGGAATCTGGGGCGCAGCGGGAGTCGCACTCACCGCGATCCTCTCCCTCGTCCTCTTCGCTGAACCGCTCACACCCGTCATGATCACCGGAATCGTCTTCATCATGGGCGGCGTCATCCTCGTGGAGGTCGGCAACCGCGAAAATGACGCGCACCCGACCGTCCCGAACGCGCCGCAGACCGAGACAGAACCGCCGCAGACCGCGCCGGGAGTCGAGTCATGATCATCGGATGGATCCTGCTCGCCTTCGCAATCGTCCTCGAGGTCGCGGCCACGATCTGTCTGCGAATGGCATCGGTCGGCGGCAGCAGATGGTGGTACACGGGAGTCGCCGTTGGATATCTCGTGTCATTCAGCCTGCTCAGCCTGACGCTGCGCACAGGCATCCCCTTGGGAGTGGCCTACGGAATCTGGGCCGCCAGCGGAGTGGCTCTGACGGCCTTGGCCGGCCGCGCGCTGTTCAAGGAGAAGCTGACGCGGAAGATGCTCTGCGGCATCGGTCTCATCCTCATCGGCGTGCTGCTCATCGAACTCGGCTCCTCACACACCTAGACGATCAGCCTGCGGCCTACTTCGGTGCGGGGAGGTCATAGTCGATGACGAGCGGTGCGTGATCGGACCAGCGCTCGGCCCAGCTGTCAGCTCTGTCGACCGTGGCTTCAACTGCCGCCTGGGCAAGTTCCGGTGTCGCCATCTGATAGTCGATGCGCCAACCGGCGTTGTTGTCGAAGGCCTGTCCGCGCATGGACCACCAGGTGTAGGGGCCGTCGACATCGCCGCTGAGCTTCCGGTGTACGTCGACGAAGCCGACATCGCCGAAGAAGCCGTCGAAGTACACACGTTCTTCGGGCAGGAATCCCGCCTTCTTGCGGTTGGCCTTCCAGTTCTTCAGGTCGCGTTCGGTGTGGCAGACGTTGAGGTCACCGGTGACAAGCACGTGATCGGCGTGCTGTGCGAGTTCGGGCAGGCGCACGGTCATTCGGTCGAGGAAGCGGTACTTGTCCTCCTGTTTGGGAGTGTCCACCTCACCGGAATGGACGTAGGCCGATACGAGGGTCAGCAGCGACCCGTCACCGAGGCGGTAGTCCGTTTCCACCCACCGACCGGCACGGTCGAAGTACCCGTCAGCACCGAGGCCTTCGCGTACCTCGGCCGGCTCCGTGCGAGCCATGACGGCGACTCCGGCACGTCCTTTCGCCTCGGCGTCGTGGCTGATCGTGGTGTACTCGGTGTCTTCGAGCACTTTGAGGGCGATGTCGTTGGCGGCCCGGACTTCCTGCAGTGTGATGAAGTCGGGTTTCGCACTGTCCACCCAGGTGGGCATCCCCTTTCTCCATGCTGCTCGAACTCCGTTGACGTTGACTGATGCAATCCGAATCATGTGTTCTATCATGGCATGAGCGCACTACTCATACGGGCTTGGGCGTTATAGAGTGATGGAAAGAAACATATTTCAGGAGGCGTAATGGCTGTTGACGAGACTTTCGATTCTGAGCAGCTGAGCATCAGCCCGCTTGACGAAGTAGACGCCCGTGAGATGCGCGAGTTCCTGCTCGGTGCGCAGGAGAACTTCTGGGGAGACCGGGACCTGAGCGGCGATCACGATGCCTACTGGTTCCGCCAGTTCGTGACCTCGGGTCTGGTGGCCAGATACCGTTCGGAGATCGTCGGCTATCTGCTCGGCGTCATCCCCCACGATGGCCCTTCCTATATCCACCTGGTTGCCGCCCGATCAGATTTCCGACATAAGGGAATCGGTCGTCACCTGTACCAGCACTTCATCGAACACTCGCGAACCTTGGGAGTCTCATCGGTGCAGGCCACAACCTTGCCAGATTCTTCCGCGGCGATTTCGTTCCATTCATCTCTCGGGTTCACCGGTGAACTCATAGAAGACTATGCGGGTGCCGGAGATCCGCGAGTGTTCTTCGAGCTCAAACTCCTCGAGGAGTGACGGACACACCGGTCTGACCAGCGAACAGCGACCGGACCAGCAGAACAGAGACCGACGGCCTCCCACACACAGATGTGGGAGGCCGTCGGACTGAGAACGTGAACCGTTCAGGCGGCTGCGGCCGCCCGCTGAGCGACGTCGACGACGTTCTTCAGAAGCAGTGCCCGAGTCATGGGTCCGACTCCGCCGGGGTTCGGTGACACCCAAGCCGCCACCTCGGCGACTCCAGGGTCCACATCTCCCACGATCTTCGACTTCCCCGTCTCCGGGTCCTCTTCGCGTGAGACTCCGACGTCGAGGACGACCGCACCAGGCTTGACCGCGTCGGCGGTCACGATCCGAGCCGAGCCCGCGGCGGCGACGATGATGTCGGCCTGAGCCAGCAGCTCGGGCAGATTCGTCGTTCCGGTGTGCGTCAGCGTCACCGTGGCGTTGTACTCGCGGCGGGTCAGCAGCGCACCGATCGACCGGCCGACGGTGACACCACGGCCGACGACCACCACATGCTTGCCGGCCAGTTCGACCCCGTTGCGCTGCATCAGCTCGATGACTCCACGTGGGGTGCACGGCAGCGGAGAGGTGATCTCCCGGTTGACATTGAGCATGAGCCGGCCGAGGTTGGTCGGATGCAGCCCGTCCGCGTCCTTAGCCGGGTCGATGCGTTCGAGGACCGTATCGGTGTCGATGTGAGACGGCAGCGGCAGCTGCACGATGTATCCGGTGCATTCGTCATCGGCGTTGAGCTCGTCGATGACCGACAGGAGTTCGTCCTGGCTCACCGATTCCGGAAGATCACGTCGGATGGAATGGATGCCCACCTCGGCGCAGTCACGGTGCTTTCCCGCCACATACCACTTCGATCCCGGATCCTCACCGACGAGGACCGTGGCCAAGCCGGGAACGATGCCCCGCTCGGCCAGGCTCGCGACGGCTGTCCTCAGCTCTTCCTTGATCTCCTTCGCACAGGCCTTGCCGTCAAGAGTCTTTGCTGCCATCAGTACTGCTCCAGATCTTCGTAGAGGGGGAAGTTGTCGCTGAGTTTCTTGACCCGAGCGCTGAGTGCGTCGACGTTCGCACCGGGCTTCAGCGCCTCGGCGATGACGTCGGCGACCTCGGTGAACTCGGCATCGCCGAACCCGCGGGTGGCCAGAGCGGGGGTGCCGATACGCAGACCGGAAGTCACCATCGGCGGTCGCGGATCGAACGGAACGGCGTTGCGGTTCACGGTGATTCCGACTTCGTGCAGGAGATCTTCTGCCTGCTGGCCGTCCAGGGCCGAGTTACGCAGGTCGACGAGGACCAGGTGGACGTCGGTTCCGCCGGTCAGGACCGTTGCACCGGCCTTGGCAACATCGTCGGCCAAGAGTCGCTGCGCCAAGATCTGGGCTCCGCGCACGGTCCGTTCCTGGCGGGCCTTGAACTCTTCGGACGCGGCGAGCTTGAACGCCACTGCTTTGGCCGCGATCACGTGCATCAGCGGTCCGCCCTGCTGTCCCGGGAAGACGGCGGAGTTCAGCTTCTTCGCGTACTCCTCCTTGCCGAGGATGAAGCCTGAGCGTGGACCGCCGATGGTCTTGTGCACCGTCGATGACACGACATCGGCGAAGGGCACCGGGTTGGGGTGCAGGCCGGCGGCGACAAGTCCGGCGAAGTGAGCCATGTCGACCCAGAGCTTCGCTCCGACTTCGTCGGCGATGTCGCGGAAGGCCTGGAAGTCAAGCTGG
Organism: Brevibacterium sp. AGC70; assembly: GCF_057334195.1. NCBI lineage: Bacteria > Bacillati > Actinomycetota > Actinomycetes > Micrococcales > Brevibacteriaceae > Brevibacterium > Brevibacterium sp. AGC70. Next base: position 12,673 of record NZ_JBHFIH010000003.1, read on the forward strand.
CGCGGGTAGGCCGACCAGCCTGCGACGATGACCTCGGGGCGATGCTCGAGTGCTCGCTCACGCACCTTGTCCATGTCGATGCGGTAGGTGTCGGGGTCGACTTCATAGGAGGCGACGTCGTAGAGGCGTCCCGAGAAGTTGATCTTCATGCCATGGGTGAGGTGACCGCCGTGGGCCAGCGACAGGCCGAGCATCTTGTCACCGTGGCGGGCGAGTGCGTGCATCACGGCGGCATTGGCCGAGGCACCTGAGTGTGACTGCACGTTCGCGTATTCGGCGCCGAAGAGGCTCTTGGCCCGGTCGATGGCGAGAGTCTCAGCGACATCGACGTACTCGCAGCCACCATAGTAGCGCTTCCCCGGGTAGCCCTCGGCGTACTTGTTCGTCAGCACGGATCCCTGTGCCTGCAGCACTGCGCGCGGCACGAAGTTCTCCGAGGCGATCATCTCGAGAGTCGAACGCTGACGGCCCAATTCCTGGTCGAGGACTTCCGCGATCTGTGGATCGAGGTCTGCAAGCGAAGCCTGCATCGTGTTATCGGTCATGTATACACTCCTGTGGCATCCAAAGTGATGAGTGGGACGCCGCGATCGGCTCCGCGAGCACCCGGAAACAATGCTAACAGCGAACCAGATCACACCGATGAGCCGTTCGTCATCCGGATGATGGGCCGGTTTCGGGGCACACCGGGTACGACCATTAGAATCGTGCGCATGAGTCGAGAATGGATCCTGCGAGTCACCTGCCCGGACGCAACCGGAATCGTCCATGCCGTGACCGGGGTCCTGGCCTCACTCGGTGCCAACATCACCGAGTCCCAGCAGTTCTCGTCCCCCGATTCCCTCCAGTTCTTCCTGCGCGTCCAGTTCGTCACGAACCGCGATTGCGATGCCGAAGCCTTGGAGTCTTCCCTCGCCGAGGCGGCTCAGCGTTTCGATATGACGCTCAGCCTCCAGCCGGTGGAGAAGAAGACGAGAACTCTGGTCCTCGTGTCGAAGGCCGCGCACTGCCTCAACACTCTGCTGTTCCAACAGAGCTCGGGGCAACTGCCCATCGATATCGTCGGTGTGGCCGGCAACCATGACGACCTGCGGCCACTGGCCGAATTCCACGGTCACGACTTCCACCACATTCCGATCACACGTGAGACCAAGGACGCTGCCGAGACGCGTCTGAGCGGACTCGTCGATGAGCTTGACGTCGAGCTCATCGTCCTCGCCCGGTACATGCAGATCCTCTCCCCGGATCTGTGTACTCGGCTCGAGGGTCGGGTCATCAACATCCACCACTCGTTCCTGCCCAGCTTCAAGGGCGCAAAACCGTATCACCAGGCTCACGCCCGCGGAGTGAAGATCATCGGAGCCACGGCCCACTACGTCACCCCTGATCTCGATGAAGGGCCGATCATCGAACAGGATGTCGCTCGCGTCGATCACAATCGCAATATCGCCGACTTCGTCCAGCGCGGACAGGATGTCGAAGCAGCGGTGCTCGCACGGGCCGTGGCCTGGCATGCAGAAGGACGTGTCCTCATGGACGGGCACCGCACGGTCGTCTTCAACTGATCCGACCAGCTCGGCGTCGGCACACAGCGCCTTGTTGTCAGCAGATTCTCTTGCTTGTCAGCAGATTCTCTTGGCCTTGAATCCTCATTTAGCCAACTCATAGACAGTTCACACCCAATGCTGAATGTGTTGTAGAGTCGCCCCGGTTTACAAAAGGAGACGACTTAAAGATGACGGAAACCACTTTCCGCACAATAGCGATCGTCCTGTACTTTGCAGGAATGCTGGCCATCGGCTGGTTCGCGTACCGCAAGACCAAGAACAGCCTCGACGACTACATGCTGGCAGGCCGCGGACTGCGCCCCAGCGTTGCCGCACTCAGCGCCGGAGCCTCCGACATGTCGGGCTGGCTGCTGATGGGGCTGCCCGGAGCCATCTACGCGGCGGGACTGGTCGAGGCGTGGATCGCTGTAGGTCTGACCGTCGGAGCCTGGGTGAATTGGAAGTTCGTGGCCCCACGTCTGCGGGCATTCACAGAGAAGGCCGGTGACTCGATCACCATTCCCAGCTTCTTCGAGCAGCGTCTGAAGGACAACACCCGTCTGCTGCGCATCGTCTGCGGTGTCATCATTCTGGTCTTCTTCACCTTCTACGTCTCCTCCGGCATGGTGGCGGCTGGCAAGTTCTTCGAATCGAGCTTCGGCCTGAACTATCTTGCCGGCATGCTCATCGTCGCGGCCATCACCATGATCTACACGCTGTTCGGCGGCTTCCTCGGCGCCACACTCACCGATGTTGCCCAGGGCCTGCTGATGTTCGCCGCACTCATCGCGGTCCCGATCGTCGCAGTGGTCAACGCCGGCGGTCCGTCAACCGTGATCTCCAACGTCAGGGAGATCGACCCCAGCCTGCTCAGTGTCTTCGGCAGCGGACCGTTCTGGGCCGGTGGCACCTACCTGGCTGTCATCTCCGCACTCGCCTGGGGCCTGGGCTACTTCGGCCAGCCGCACATCATCGTACGGTTCATGGCGCTGCGGACCCCTGCGGATGCGAAAGTGGCTCGCCGGATCGGTGTGGGGTGGATGGGAATCTCCGCTCTCGGGGCCATCGCCACCTCCATCGTTGGAATCTCCTACTTCTCCGAGCATGCCGATATGGAACCAACCGACCCGGAGACGGTGTTCCTGGATCTGGCTCAGATCCTCTTCCACCCATTCATCGCGGGACTGGTCCTGGCTGCGGTGCTCGCGGCGATCATGTCGACGATCTCCTCGCAGCTCGTCGTCACCTCTTCGGCTCTCATCGAGGATCTCTACAAGATCGTGGCGCTGCGCACCGGTTCGAAGCGCACCCTCCAGGACAAGACCTACGTGCTGCTCGGGCGCCTCGGCATCCTCGTTGTTGCCGTCATCGCCGTGTTGTTGGCGATCTCACCGTCGAACAGCATCCTCGACCTGGTGGCGTTCGCCTGGGCAGGCTTCGGTGCCTCCTTCGGGCCGATCGTGCTGCTGACCCTCTTCTGGAAGAAGCTCAGCAACTGGGGTGCGCTCTTCGGACTCGTCTCGGGTGCGGCGGTGGCGTTCGTCTGGGGACAGGTCAGCAGCCCACTGACCGATCAGATCTACGAGATCATCCCCGGCTTCGCCATCAACCTCATTGTGGCGATCGTGGTCAGCAGGTTCACGTACAAGCCCAATGCGGACACAGACCGCGAATTCGACGAATCAGTTGAACTCTCACGAGTGAGATGACGGACCAACGGCCCGCCTGACGGACTCACGTGCGTCGGGCGAGCTGAATCCGCCACCTTCATCACGCCCTACACTCAGCGGCTATTCCTTCACCAGCACCGGGAGGAATAGCCGCTGAGTGGTTACTGCCTGGTTGCGAGTGCGGTGTGCTGCCGACGGGAGGTGCTGATTATCCTCTTCCATCCCGTACGCGACGTACGCGACCACTCTCCTGTGAATACACTTCAGGGGGGGCCCCC
>NZ_JBHFIH010000003.1:16212-39940 GCF_057334195.1 Brevibacterium sp. AGC70
GGGGGCCCCCGCCTGAGATGTTGCGAGTGAAGAGCCTTACTTGGTCTCTTCGGCGCTTTCGTCGGTTGCTTCTTCAGCGACCTCTTCGGTTGCGGCCGAGTCGGCAGCTTCCTCGGTGGTCTCCGCAGGAGCCTCTTCGACGACTTCTTCGCTCGAGCTCGCCTTTGCTGCGGTCTCGGTGGCCTGCTCGGCTTCCTTCACAGTTGCCTGCTTCGGCGAGTAGGGCTCGAGCACCAGTTCGATGACGGCCATGGGCGCATTGTCACCGGCACGGGGTCCGATCTTGGTGATACGTGTGTATCCACCGGGACGCTCGGCCATGGTTTCGGCGATCGAGGTGAACAGCTCGTGCACGATCGACTTATCGCCGATCTTTCCGAGCACGCGACGACGGGCGGCGAGGTCGCCCTTCTTCGCAGCGGTGATCATGCGCTCCGCAACCGGACGCAGGCGCTTGGCCTTGGTCACGGTCGTGGTGATCTTCTTGTGCTCGAACAGGGCAGCAGCCATGTTGTTGAGCATCATGCGCTCGTGTGTTGGGGAGCCTCCGAGACGAGGACCCTTGGTTGGGGTTGGCATAGTGTCTTACTCCTAGGTCTTAATCAGTACTGTTCGTCTTCGACGTAGGACTGGTCCTCATCAACGAGACCGGGTTCGAACCCGGCGGGACTGTCCTTGAGGCTCAGACCCAGCTCGTTGAGCTTGGCCTTCACTTCGTCGATCGACTTCGAACCAAAGTTGCGGATATCCATCAGATCGGCTTCGCTGCGAGCAACGAGTTCGCCGACGGTGTGGATTCCTTCGCGCTTGAGGCAGTTGTAGGAGCGCACGGTCAGATCGAGATCTTCGATGGCCAGGGCCAGATCAGCAGCCAGAGCCGCGTCAACCGGCGAGGGTCCGATCTCGATGCCTTCGGCTTCGACGTTGAGTTCCCGAGCCAGGCCGAAGAGTTCGACCAGTGTCTTACCCGCAGATGCAATCGCATCGCGTGGGGTCATCGACGGCTTGGTCTCAATGTCGAGCACCAGGCGATCAAAGTCGGTGCGCTGCTCGACACGAGTGGCCTCGACCTTGTAGGTGACCTTGAGAACCGGCGAGTAGATCGAGTCAACGGGGACCCGACCGATCTCTGCATCCGCATTCTTGTTCTGAGCGCTCGAAACGTAACCGCGTCCACGTTCGATGGTCAGCTCCATGTCCAGACGGCCTTCACCATTCAACGTGGCGATATGCAGATCTGGGTTATGGATCTCGACTCCGGCAGGAGCAGAGACATCGGCGGCAGTCACGGTGCCGGGCCCCTGCTTGCGCAGGTAGGCAACGACCGGTTCATCGAATTCCGAGGACACGACCAGGGACTTCAGGTTGAGGATGAATTCAGTGACATCCTCCTTGACTCCTGGAACGGTGCTGAACTCGTGGAGCACACCGTCGATCCGGATGGACGTGACGGCGGCACCTGGAATCGACGACAGCAGGGTACGACGAAGCGAGTTGCCGAGGGTGTAGCCGAATCCTGGCTCGAGTGGTTCGATGGCGAACCGTGAGCGATTCTCGGAGACGACTTCTTCCGTGAGCGTTGGGCGCTGTGCAATGAGCACGTGGGCTTCCTTTCAGCGAACATCCGCTATATGACGTTCGCACTGCACGTCATGGACTAAAGCCATGAAGAACGGTTCGGTTTATCTTGGAATCCGTTCTGCGACTGATGCCGGGGCTTGCCCCGTCATCGGTCGCAGATACACGGAAGGATCAGCCGCGGCGGCGCTTGGTGGGACGGCAGCCGTTGAACGGAACTGGAGTGACATCCTGAATGGTGCCCAGTTCCAGACCGGCGGCCTGCAGCGAACGGATCGCGGTTTCGCGTCCCGAACCTGGTCCCTTGACGAAGACGTCGACCTTCTTGAGGCCGTGCTCCTGTGCGCGACGGGCAGCGGATTCCGCAGCCATCTGTGCGGCGTAAGGGGTCGACTTGCGCGAACCCTTGAAGCCGACCTCACCTGAGGAGGCCCAGGAGATGACAGCACCGGTCGGATCGGTGATCGACACGATGGTGTTGTTGAACGTTGATTTGATGTGTGCCTGGCCGGCAACGATATTCTTCTTGAGCTTGCGGCGAGGCTTGCGCACTGTAGCGGCGCGTGACTTGGGAGGCATGTGTTTTACTCCTGATCGAGGTGGCTGATGCTGGTCAACCGGGTGAGCATGTTACTTCTTCTTACCGGCCACGGTGCGCTTCGGTCCCTTGCGGGTACGCGCATTCGTCTTGGTCCGCTGTCCGCGAACCGGCAGACCGCGGCGGTGACGCAGGCCTTCGTAGCTTCCGATCTCCACCTTGCGGCGAATGTCGGCAGCAACCTCACGTCGGAGGTCGCCCTCAACCTGGAATGTGCCCTCGATGAAGTCACGCAGCTGGACGAGCTCGGCATCGCTCAAGTCCTTCACACGGGTATCAGGGCTGATTCCCGTTTCCGTCAGGGTCTGGCGCGCACGGGTGCGGCCCACACCGTAGATATAAGTCAAGGCGACTTCCACGCGCTTTTCACGCGGAATGTCGACTCCGGCAAGTCGTGCCATAGGTACTATCTCCTGTTGTAGTTCCGGAGGTGCTGATGCAGACCTGTCCTTGGTCTCCCAAGGTCCTCGGCCCCCGACCGAAGGTATCGTCCTGACACTGCCCTAAAGGCAGTGCAGATGGCGAGGTCTGCGCGGGTGTGGTGCTGCTGAAGCCCCTTGCGGGTGCCTCTGTCTGCTCGAAGAGCTGCTCAACCCTGGCGCTGTTTGTGACGCGGGTTGGAGCAGATGACGATGACCCGGCCGTGACGGCGGGTAATCTGGCAATTCTCGCAGATCTTCTTGACGCTTGGCTTAACCTTCATGGTTTTTCCTTCTTCCGACCCTTACCCCTGCGCAGGGGCGGGTACGAATGATCGAAGATCCTTACTTGTAGCGGTAAACGATTCGCCCACGCGAAAGATCGTATGGAGACAGCTCCACGATGACCCGGTCCTCAGGGAGAATTCGAATGTAGTGCTGTCGCATTTTTCCTGAGATATGCGCAAGCACTCTGTGCCCATTGCTCAGCTCAACCCGGAACGATGCGTTCGGGAGGGCTTCGACAACGGCGCCTTCGATCTCAATGACCCCTTCTTTTTTGGCCATATCGTTCGCTAACCTCGTATTCCCGCGAAAACTTCGCGTTCGACGTAATCGTGTATCGTCGATCTACCCCGACGACCCCATGGTCTGTGGCTCACCTCACCACATGAAAAGTTGCGGATGGCAAATGCCGCCCACAACTGAAAAAGGGTGAGTTGAGTGAGAACAGACCAATCAACAACCCTACACTATGGCCGAAGATTCTTCCACACGGTGCTGGCTTACAGGAGTGAAGTCCCCTACAATCGTTCTCTCCCTCGCCGAGGCTGTCCCCAGGTTCAGGTCGCGCGTCGAGTTCCGTACCCGGCCCGGATGCTCACGATGACGGCGATTGCGAGCACGACGAAGCCCATCAGGGTGATCGATGCGAATCCACCGAAGGCCAGCAGCGGCCCGGACAGTGCCGCCAACGCGGCGGCTCCGAAGTTCATTCCTGCGTCTGAGAGTCCCTGCACCGACATGCGATGCGCGGGATCGATCTCTTTGGTCAGCAGGGTCGATCCAGCGATGAGGCAAGCGCTCCAGCCCAGGCCTAAGACGAACAGCGCCACCGACAGCCTGGCGAACGACGACTCGCCGAGAGCATCGATGAAGCCGAGGACCAAGGACACGGCGAACAGTCCGTGGCCGAGGAGAATCACCCGACCGGCGGAGTACCTGTCGGTGAGGTAGCCGAAGACCGGGGAGAGTCCGTACATACCGAGGATATGCCCGCCGATCGTGATGCCGATCAGTTCGAGGCCGAGCCCATGGTGGTCCATGTGAAGCGGTGTCATCACCATCGTTGCCACCATGATCATGTGCCCGGTGACCACGGACAGCAGCCCCATGAGCGCGCTCGGGGAACGTCTGATGGCCTGCCAGGTGCCACCTCGGCGAGCCGATGTCGAGGACTCATCTCGTGTGGCGGGTGTGAGTCGGCGCAGGAAGAGGACGCTGAGCAGGGCAAGTGCGAAGCCTGCGATCGCGATGACGAAAGGACCCGACAATGGGTCGATCTTCAGTGATCGGCCGAGTCCGGCACCGGGTCCTGAGAGGTTGGGTCCGATGACGGAGCCGATCGTCGTGGCCCAGACGACCACGGACATCGCTGAGCCCTTGAGATGGTCGGGAGCCGCATCCGTGGCAGCATAGCGGCCCTGCAGCCCCGCGGCCGTCGCCGCCCCGAAGCAGCCCATGCCGATGAAGAAGGCGATGTCGATGCCGAACAGGATCGCCAGCACGATGAGAATGGCACCGCAGAGCGCGATCGCGTAGGCGATGGCCAATGCCAGGCGCCGGCTTCTGCGTTCGGCCAGCTTCGCCAGTGGAACGGCAAGCAGTCCGGCGCCGAGGATGGACGCAGTCTGCGCGAATCCGGCGAGCTCCGTGCGTCCGGTCAGACGCTCCGCGAGAATCCCGCCGACGGCGAACCCTGTGGCGATGCCGATGCCGGAGAACAGCTGCGCCAGGCTCAGAGCCCATTGATTCCGACGGAATACCGACTGCGGCTGTGCAGACATCGCGACCACCACCTCTCAATTGTCTCAATGACTGGGCCCGGCTCCAGTCTCAAGGTCCACTTTAGTCCGTGACCGTCCATGTCAGAACGGACCGCGTAGGCGGCGGTTCCCCTGCTAGCGTGAAACCGGACATTCTCGCAACGGCCAATGAAGGAGCATCACGTGCAGGACCTGGATTCGATCTCAGAAGACTCACTCATCGCCAAAGGCGGGCGCAAGTGGTCAAGCTTCCCGGGCAGCCTCGGCGCGTTCATCGCAGAGATGGACTTCGGTGTCGCACCGGGCGTGCGCCAGGCTCTGCGCGAGGTCGATGAACGCGATCTCTTCGGCTATGCACCGCAGTCCATCGTCTCCGACCTCAAGTCGGCCACCTCGGCGTTCTGCGCCGAACGCTACGGCTGGCAGTTCCCCGAGCAGCATGTCGAGCTCGCCAGCGATGTCATCGCAAGCTTCCTGGGCATCCTCACGCACCTGACCCCGGCCGATACCCCGATCGTCCTCCCGACGCCCGCCTACATGCCCTTCTTCGATGTCGCCGCGGTCACAGGACGAGAGCTCATCGAGGTGCCGATGATCCGGTCCGAGACAGGCTGGTCCGTCGACCTCGATGCAGTCGATGCCGCGCTGGTGCCCGGGGCCACCCTGGTCCTGTGCAATCCCCATAATCCGATCGGGAAGGTGTACAGGGAGACTGAGCTTCTGGAGCTCGCCGAGGTCGTCGAACGCAATGATGCACGAGTGTTCTCCGATGAGATTCATGCACCCCTCGTCTACGAACCGGCCCGTCACATTCCCTATGCCAGCCTCAATGAGACCACTGCGTCCCATACTGCGACGGCAACGGCTGCGTCGAAGGCGTTCAACATTCCCGGACTCAAATGCGCGCAGCTCATCTTCACCAATGCAGACGACCGCGCGATCTGGGCGAAGAAGGGCAACTTCGTCTCGGGTGCGGCTTCGAACCCCGGCATCCTAGCCACCACAGCTGCTTACACCCAGTCAGGTGACTGGCTGGCCGAGATCACCGCTTATCTCAGGGGCAATCGTGAGCTTCTGACCGACCTCGTGGCCACACATCTGCCCAATGCCACGTTCCTCCCGCCCGAGGGCACGTACCTGGCGTGGTTGGATATGCGCGGATATGGCCTCGAGACCGGCCTTTCCGAGCATTTCAATGCCCAGGCCCAAGTCGCGATCACCGAGGGGCGCCTGTGTGGTGAAGTCGGCGCAGGCCATATCCGATTCAACTTCGCGCTGCCGCGTCCCCTGCTCACCGAGGCGATCGCACGCATCGCCTCCGCGCTGTGATCGAGCACAGTGTTCTCATCCGGCACGGTGCTCTCAACGGACACAGCCGGTTCAGCTGTTCGGCAGCCACTCGATGAGGTCGAAGGATGAACTCGAGCCGGCACATTCCAAGATCTGCTGGTCGAATCTCAGGTAGTACTCCAGGTTGCAACGGTCCATGAGATTGCGGAAACGCAGGGCAGGCTGATCGGATCCGACCAGCTCCGATGGAAGTATCGGATGCGTCATGACTGCTCGCGCAACCTGGAAATAGATGTCGAAGAACTTCACCAACGGCATCTCTGGGTGTCCACCACCCGGTTGGGTTCCATCCTGGCTCAGTGCAGCCAGCGCGCTCTCAAGCGGTGGAAGCTCAAGGGTCGCGGAATCTACGTCGAAAGCTCGCGAAGTCATTCGCTTCGCGGAGGCGATATCGGCTGGCTCGATCATCGCGTATTCACACCAGCCCGGTTCGATGACTGCCGGCAGCTGAGCCGACAGTGCATATGAGTGATCCGCAAAGGACAGAAGCAGTCCAGGGCGCAGTTGGCGGTAGCCGAGCATTCTGCTCACGTATTGGAATCGGTCGCGCTGCATCCGTGCTGACTCGGGAATTGAGTACATCACGCTGTGGAACCGGCCCTCGAAAGTCGGTTCCTCGCGGTCACCCGCGATGTCCATGAAACCGGAGAGTATGCGCGCACTCAATCGATAGATGGAGACTCGTCCGAGTCTCTCGCTGGTCAGAATGTTGCGCTGAACCATCCGCACCAGCTGATTGTGCACGCTCGAGGACGAATAGCCGTGTTCAGCCAGGACTCCGACGATCACAGGCCCGGGCAGGCCCTGAGCGCGCAGACAGCCGAAGGCGGAGACGACGTCGAAGGCGATGCGGGTCAGACGATACCGATCGCCCACATCTTCCCGACGTTTCGTGTGATCGTGGACACCCGTCATGCCCAGATCCTAACGTGAGACCGCAAGGAGCCTGTCGAGAAGGCCGGAAAGACGGTCACAAGTATGAGGAGCAGCGTCATGGACGACAGAGTGTACGAAAAGAATCAGCGAGTCTTCCAGACCGCACGCACCGCAGCGGTGCTGACCGGAGCGATCACGGCCTTCATCACCTTCGCCGCGTTTATGATCGCTGGCTTCGGGATTCAGGAGACTGCGGCATGGATGTTCGCACTAAGCCTCATGTCAGCCTCGGCCCTGTTCATCGTTATGCACATCGTGACGACGAATGAGCTCAAGAAAACGCAGCAGACCTGAATCGTCGATTGGCTTCAAGCACCAGCCGGAGGCACAGGAGTGATTCCGAAGGGTGCCAGACCGGCCACTCCCCCATCCTCAGCGGTGAGTACCCAGACTCCCCCATCGTGTCTGGCAACGCTGTGCTCCCAATGGCTGGCACGTGATCCGTCATCGGTCACGATGGTCCAGTCGTCGGCCAGGGTGATGGTCTCGCTGCTGCCCGCGGTGAGCATGGGTTCGATCGCGAGGCACATTCCCGATCTGATCTTCGGCCCGTTCGAGCGCGCCCGATAGTTGAGAACCTCAGGCGGCATATGCATAGCCGTTCCGATGCCATGGCCGGTGAATTCCTCCACGAGTCCAAGACCGGGGACTTCGCGTGAGACGTGATCGTCGATGGCATCCCCGATGTCACTGACCTTGTTCCCCGCTGCGAACGCAGCAATGCCCACCCACATGGCCTTCTCAGTGGCCTGGGACAATGCGATGTCCGCCTTCGACCCAGCGGCTTCTCCGCCGATGATCATCGTGAAGGCGGAATCACCGTGGAACCCATCGACGATGGCTCCACCATCGATGGACACGAGATCCCCGGACTCAAGGACCCGCTCGCCTGGTATGCCGTGCACGATCTCCTCGTTCACAGAGATGCACACAACGGCGGGGAACCCCTGGTAGCCGAGGAAGTTGGACTGAGCCCCCGCCTCGGTGATCACGGATTCAGCGGCCGCAGCCACCTCGGCGGTGGTGACGCCCGGGACTGCTGCGGCGCGAGCAGCTTTCAGCACCTGGTTGGTGAGTAGGCCTGCCCGCCGCATCGTGACCAGCTGTTCAGGAGACTTCAGCTCGATCCTGGGACCGAAGATCATCGAATGGAGTCGAGGATTCGGTCGGTGATCTCAGCGACTTCACCGAGTCCGTCGACCTGGCGCAGCAGGCCGCGTTCGCGGTAGATGTCAGTCAGAGGCTGAGTCTGCTCGGCGTAGACGTCCAGGCGGTGACGGATGACGTCTTCACTGTCATCGCTGCGGCCTTCGGTCTGCGCGCGCGCCAAGAGGCGGGCGACGACCTCGTCGATATCAGCGGTGAGCTCGACAACCTGCTCGATCTCATGGCCCTGAGCGGCGAGAATCCGATCGAGCTCGTCCACCTGTGCGCTGGTGCGCGGGTAGCCGTCGAGGAGGAATCCCTCAGCGGCGTCGTCCTGGCCCAGTCGATCGGCCACCATCGAGTTGGTCACCTCGTCGGGGACATACTCGCCGGCGTCCATATAGCGCTTGGCCAGATTGCCGAGTTCGGTTTCGCCCTTCACGTTCGCACGGAAGATGTCACCGGTCGAGATCGCCGGGATGTTCAGCGCCTCCGACAATCGTGCGGCCTGGGTGCCTTTGCCGGCACCAGGGGGGCCGATCAGAATGATGCGTGAGCTCATAAGGTATTTCCTTCCAATGGATTTCCGCGGTCGGGGTCGGTCAGCGCAGCAGACCTTCGTAATGGCGCTGCTGCATCTGTGCATCGATCTGCTTGACGGTCTCGAGACCGACTCCCACCACGATCAGAAGCGAGGTGCCGCCGAATGGGAAGTTCTGGTTAGCGTTGATGAGAACCAGCGCGATCAGCGGAATCAGTGCGATGAAGGCAAGGTAGAGCGAGCCCGGGAAGTTGATGCGGCTGAGCACGAAGCTCAGGTAGTCGGCGGTGGGCTTTCCTGCCCGGATGCCGGGGACGAAGCCTCCGTACTTCTTCATATTGTCCGCGACTTCCTCCGGGTTGAAGGTGATCGCGACGTAGAAGTAGGCGAAGAAGATCGTCAGCAGGGCGTAGGTGGCGATGTAGATGGGGTGGTCACCGCGTGTGAAGTAGGTATTGATCCACTCCACCCACTTGCTCTCGGGATCGAAGAACTGCGAGATCAGGCTCGGCAGGTAGAGAACCGAGGAAGCGAAGATCACCGGGATCACACCGGCCATGTTGACCTTGATCGGTATGTAGGTCGAGGTCCCGCCGAACATCCGACGACCAACCATGCGCTTGGCGTACTGCACCGGAATGCGGCGCTGGGACTGCTCGACGAAGACGACGAGTGCAACGAGCACCAGACCGACGGCGATGACGATGAGGAAGATGTCGATGCCCTGTTCGCGGAAGATCGCTCCCAGCGACGAAGGGAATGCCGAAGCCACAGAGGTGAAGATGAGCAGCGACATTCCGTTGCCGACTCCGTGTTCGGTGATCTGCTCGCCGAGCCACATGATGAGGCCGGTACCTGCCACCAAGGTGACGACGAGGACGGCGATGCCCCACCAGGTGTCATTGGTGATGAGGTCGGTGCATCCTTCGATCTGGCCGAAGAGCGCTCCCGAGCGCACTGTGGACACCAGGGTCGTGGCATTGAGCACGGCCAGCCCGATGGTCAGGTAGCGCGTGTACTGGGTGAGTTTCGCCTGGCCCGAGGCTCCCTCTTTGTGGAGCGACTCGAAGCGCGGAATGACCACGCGCAGAAGCTGCACGATGATGCTGGCGGTGATGTAGGGCATGATGCCCAGAGCGAAGATCGACAGCTGCAGCAGTGCACCACCGCTGAACAGGTTGATCATCGCAAACCCGCCCTCATTCAGCTGCGGGGACGCCACGCACTCCTGGACCTGGGTGTAGTCGATTCCCGGCGAGGGAATGAACGAACCGAGGCGGAAGATGACAAGAATGCCCAGGGTGAAGAGGAGTTTGTTCCTCAGGTCGGGCGTTCTGAAAGCCCTCCGAATTGCGCCGATCAAGCGTCCTCCTCATTGGGGGATGAAAAAGTCAGGGTCGAAGATGCGACCTGGCGAATGAGACAAATACCTGCAAAAGACTACCAGGCTATGACCGTCAGGCTGAAACCGAAGGGCCGCTTGGACGACTGCTCAAGCCCGATATCGTCGGGACTGTGTCGAAACCGACTCTGAGGCGTCTTCGCCCAGGTCGCAGGCGCGAGAATTCGGGGACGAGGAAGGGGCGGCCACAGTGTGACCGCCCCTTCCTGAGAAACCTCAGACCCGCTGTGCGAGTGCTGTTCAGGCTTCGTTGACGCTTCCGCCTGCAGCCATGATCTTCTCGAGTGCTGAACCCGAGACCTTGTCTGCAGTGATGTTCAGAGCAACGGTGATCTCACCGGTGCCCAGCACCTTCACGGGCTGCTTCGGACGCACGGCGCCCTTGGCAACCAGATCGGCGACAGTGACGTCGCCGCCTTCTGGGTACAAGGACGACAGCTTGTCAAGATTGACAACCTGGAACGTCACCTTTGCGGGGTTCTTGAACCCGCGCAGTTTAGGCAGACGCATGTGCATCGGAGTCTGTCCACCCTCGAAGCCGTGAGGAACCTGGTAGCGGGCACGTGTGCCCTTGGTTCCGCGTCCGGCTGTCTTGCCCTTCGAAGCTTCACCACGACCGACACGGGTCTTGGCGGTTTTTCCTCCGGGGGCAGGACGGAGATCGTGGACCTTCAGTGAGTCGTCATTCGACATATCAATCCACCTCTTCCACAGTCACGAGGTGACGCACGACGTTGATCATTCCTCGGATTTCCGGGCGATCTTCGCACACCACCACATCGTCGATCCGCTTCAGTCCAAGCGAACGCAGCGACGCGCGCTGGTTCGGCTTGCCACCGATATCGGACTTGCGCTGGGTTACCTTGAGCTTTGCCATCAGGACTTCCTCTCGCCTTCAGCAGCCGCCCGCAGCAATGCGTGAGGGGCGACCTCGTCCACAGGCAGACCACGGCGTGCCGCGACCTGCTCTGGGCGTTCGAGGCTCTGGAGGGCCTTGATCGCCGCGCGAACGATGTTGATTGCGTTGGCTGATCCCAGCGATTTGGACAGGATGTCCTGAACACCGGCAGCATCGAGGACCGCACGCACCGGACCACCGGCGATGACACCGGTACCGGGTGCGGCAGGCCGAAGCATGACGACACCGGCAGCGGTCTCACCCTGGATCGGGTGCGGAATGGTCTTCTGGATGCGGGGGACGCGGAAGAAGCTCTTCTTCGCCTCCTCAACACCCTTGGCAATGGCCGCAGGAACTTCCTTAGCCTTGCCGTAGCCCATGCCGACCATACCGTCTCCGTCACCGACGACGACGAGGGCGGTGAAGGAGAACCGACGTCCGCCCTTGACGACCTTCGACACACGGTTGATCGTCACGACGTGCTCGATGAACTGGCTCTTCTCTTCACGGTCACCGCGACCGCCGCGTCCACGACCTTCGCCGCGTCCACGACCCTGGCCACCCTGACCGCCCTGACCGCCTTGACCGCGGCCACGTGAGGAGCGATCACTGTTGTTATCGGTACGGGTCTCAGCAGCTGGCTGCTGTTCCTTGTTCTCTTCAGTGCTCATAGGGCCAATCCTCCTTCACGTGCACCTTCGGCGATTGCCTGTACACGTCCATGGTAGGCGTTGCCGCCACGGTCGAATACAACGGCTTCGATGCCGGCTTCCTTGGCGCGCTGGGCTACCAGTTCGCCGACCTTGTGGGCCTTGCCGGTCTTGTCACCTTCGAGTGTGCGCAGGTCGGCTTCCATGGTGGAGGCCGATGCCAAGGTCTTACCGACGGTGTCGTCGATGACCTGGACAAAGACGTGGCGCGTGGAGCGAGTCACTGACAGGCGTGGGCGTTCCGGCGTACCGCTGACATGCTTGCGCAGACGAGCGTGACGACGTTTGCGGGCCGCAGCCCTGCCCTTGCCGTAGCTTTCCTTTTTGCCAAAGGCCATCTCTACTTACCAGCCTTTCCGACCTTGCGACGGACATTTTCTCCGACGTAGCGAACACCCTTGCCCTTGTAGGGCTCAGGCTTGCGCAGCTTCCGGATGTTGGCAGCGGTCTCTCCGACCAGCTGCTTGTCGATGCCGTGAACGGCCAGCTTGGTCTGTCCGTCGACCGTGAAGGAGATTCCCTCAGCTGGTTCAACGGTGATCGAGTGGCTGTAGCCCAGAGCGAACTCGAGGTTCGATCCCTTGGCCTGCACGCGGTAACCGGTGCCGACGATTTCGAGTGCCTTCGAGTAGCCCTCGGTCACACCGACGATCATGTTGTTGATCATCGTGCGGGACAGCCCGTGCAACGAACGCGATTCGCGCTCCTCGTTCGGACGGGCCACTGTCACGACGCCTTCGTCGAGCGATACGGTGATCGGCTCGGCGATGGTGACGGACAGCTCGCCCTTAGGACCCTTGACGGCGACATCCTGGCCATCGATTTTGACCTCTACGCCATTCGGGACGGAGATCGGGTTCTTGCCAATACGTGACATATTCTTCTCTCCTTCCTTACCAGACGTAGGCGAGGACTTCCCCACCCACACCCTTCTTGGCGGCCTGACGATCAGTCAGGAGACCTGACGAGGTCGACAGGATGGCGATGCCGAGTCCACCGAGGACCTTAGGCAAGTTGGTCGACTTCGCGTAGACGCGCAGCCCGGGCTTCGACACACGGCGCAGGCCGGCGATCGAACGCTCGCGGTTGGGACCGAACTTGAGGTCCATGAGCAGGGTCTTACCGACCTGAGCGTCTTCGACGCTCCAACCGGTGATGTAGCCCTCGCTTTTGAGGATCTCAGCGATGTTGGATTTCAGCTTCGAGAACGGCATGCTGACGTCCTCGTGATAAGCCGAGTTGGCGTTCCGCAGACGTGTCAACATGTCTGCGACTGGATCAGTCATTGTCATTTGGGCTCTAGCCCTTCCTCGTTACGGTTTCCGCCCACGCAATGCGTGCTTGGACCTGCAACGTAGCGATTATTTGGTCTTGAACGGGAACCCGAGGTGACGCAGAAGTGCACGTCCCTCGTCGTCGGTGTTCGCTGTAGTCACAACTGTGATATCCATACCCCGGACGCGGTCAATCCGGTCCTGATCGATCTCGTGGAACATCGACTGCTCCGTGAGACCGAAGGTGTAGTTACCGTTCCCGTCGAACTGACGATCCGAGAGGCCGCGGAAGTCGCGGATACGCGGAAGAGCCAGAGAGATGACACGGTCGACGAATTCCCACATACGGGCTCCACGCATGGTGACGTGGGCTCCAATGGGCTGACCTTCGCGCAACTTGAACTGGGCGATGGATTTCCTCGCCCGAGTCACGATCGGCTTCTGACCGGTGATCAGAGTGAGATCGTTGATTGCACCTTCGATCAGCTTCGAATCGCGTGCTGCGTCACCCACACCCATGTTCACGACGACCTTGGTCAGACCGGGAACCTGCATGGGGTTTGCGTAGTTGAACTCGTCCTGCAGCTTGGCCACGATGTCATCGCGGTAAACCTGCTTGAGGCGTGGCGCTGGACGGTTCGTTGTTGTTTCCGTCATCAGATCTCCTCCCCGGTGCGACGCGAGACGCGGACGCGGACGGTCTTGTCGCGACCATCGCGTTCCACAGTTTCCTCGCGGTATCCGACGCGGGCGGGCTTGTTGTCCTTAGGATCAACGAGCGCCACGTTGGACACGTGGATTGGGGCTTCGTGAGTCTCACGGCCACCGGCAGTGCCGCCGGCCTGAGTCTGCGTTGCCTTCTTGTGCTTGATCACGCGGTTGATGCCCTCAACGAGGACGCGGTTGCGTTCCGGGTACACGGCAAGAACCTTGCCCTGCTTCCCACGATCGCCACCTCGTGACTGACGGGCGCCTGCAATCACCTGGACGAGGTCGCCCTTCTTGATCTTGAGCTTGTTCGCCATGCTCACAACACCTCCGGTGCCAGGGAGACGATCTTCATGAACTTCTTGTCGCGCAATTCGCGTCCCACGGGTCCGAAGATACGGGTTCCGCGTGGCTCGCCATCAGTCTTGAGAATGACTGCTGCATTCTCGTCGAACTTGATGTACGAACCATCCGGACGACGGCGTTCCTTGGCGGTGCGAACGATGACAGCCTTGACGACGTCACCCTTCTTCACGTTTCCACCAGGAATTGCGTCTTTGACGGTTGCCACGATGGTGTCACCGATCGAGGCATAACGCCGACCGGAACCACCCAGAATCCTGATTGCCAGGATCTGCTTGGCACCAGTGTTGTCGGCGACCTTGAGTCGCGACTCTTGCTGAATCACTATTTTCTCCTGTCGTCGCGCCGGTTCTCACACGATTGGATGAGCCTTGCGGAACAGATTAATGACATTTCACCCCGTTCCCGGTAGCCGCCCCCCGCCTGCTGGAGACCGTGGGCGGGACCGGGTGGGAGGGGTGGCGTCGGCTTACTTGGCGCGTTCGATGATCTCGACGAGCCGCCAACGCTTCGCGGACGAAACCGGCCGCGTCTCGGACACGAGGACGAGGTCGCCGACACCAGCGGCGTTCTCCTCATCGTGAACCTTGTACTTCACCGACTGGCGAAGAACCTTGCCGTACAGGCGGTGCGTCTTGCGCTCCTCCACCTCGACGACGATGGTCTTCTCCATTTTGTCGGAAACAACGTAACCACGCGCAGTCTTGCGGGAGTTACGGTCCGCAGGCGTTGCCTCGGGCTTGGTGGTCTCCGCCATCACTTGTCCTCTTCCTTAGCGTCAGCGGGGTTCGGACGGATGTCCAATTCCCGCTCATTGAGCACGGTGTAGATACGAGCGATGTCGCGACGCACGGCCTTGAGCCGACCGTGGCTCTCCAACTGGCCGGTGGCCGATTGGAAGCGCAGGTTGAACAGCTCAGCCTTAGCCTTCTTGAGCTCCTCGAGCAGACGCTCGTTGTCATAACCGTCAAGTGCGTCCATGGAAAGGTTCTTCGAACCGATTGCCATAATCACTCACCACCTTCGCGGGCCACGATACGGGCCTTGAGCGGAAGCTTGTGGATGGCGAGACGCAGCGCCTCGCGTGCAACTTCCTCGGACACACCGGCGAGTTCAAACATGACCCGACCCGGCTTGACATTGGCGACCCACCACTCAGGCGAACCCTTACCGGAACCCATACGGGTCTCGGCAGGCTTCTTCGTCAGCGGTCGATCTGGGTAGATGTTGATCCACACCTTGCCACCACGCTTGATGTAGCGCGTCATGGCAATACGTGCGGCCTCGATCTGCCGGTTGGTGATGTAGGCAGGCTCTGTGGCCTGGATGCCGTAGTCACCGAACGACACCTTGGTGCCGCCCTTGGCTGCGCCGCCCCGCTTGGGGTGGTGCTGCTTGCGGTATTTAACCCGACGAGGGATCAACATGTGTCAGCCCTCCGATCCGGCCTCAGCCGCAGGGGCCTCGGCATTGTTCTCGGTCTTCGGCGCTGCGTCATTCCGGCGCGGTGCTGCTGCGCCTTCCTGTCCACGACCACGGCCTCCACGGCCGCGCCCACGGCCCTTGGGGCCACGAGCTGCAGGAGCCTTCGCCTGCTCGGCAGCAAGCTCCTTGTCGGTCATATCGCCCTTGTAGATCCACACCTTGACGCCGATGCGACCAAATGTGGTGTGTGCTTCGTGGAAACCGTAATCGATGTTCGCACGCAGGGTGTGCAGAGGCACACGACCTTCGCGATAGAACTCGGAACGGCTCATCTCAGCACCGCCGAGGCGGCCGGAGCACTGCACGCGGATGCCCTTGGCACCTGCACGCTGAGCGCTCTGGATCGACTTGCGCATCGCGCGGCGGAAGGCCACACGACTTGCGAGCTGCTCGGCAACTCCCTGAGCAACGAGCTGAGCGTCGATCTCAGCGTTCTTCACCTCAAGGATGTTGAGCTGAATCTGCTTGCCGGTGAGCTTTTCGAGCTGACCGCGAATGCGATCGGCTTCGGCTCCACGACGCCCGATGACGATGCCCGGGCGGGCAGTGTGGATGTCGACTCGGACACGATCACGTGTGCGCTCGATGTTCACCTTGGAGATGCCAGCGCGCTCAAGGCCCTTGGTCATCATCTGTCGGATCTTCACATCTTCGAGCACGTAGTCGCTGTAGCGCTGTCCCGGCTTAGTCGAGTCAGCAAACCACTTTGACTTGTGATCCGTTGTGATTCCGAGTCGGAATCCGTTCGGATTGATTTTCTGGCCCATTAACGGTTCCCCTTCCGGCTCTTGCGCTGAGGCAGGTCGTCACCGCTGGCCAGGACCACTGAAACGTGGCTTGTGCGCTTTTCAATGCGAAAGGCGCGACCCTGAGCTCGCGGGCGGAACCGCTTCATGGTTGGTCCCTCGTCCACGAATGCTTCGGAGATGACCAGTTCGTTCTCGTCGAACGCAATGCCCTCCTCGTCGGCCCGGGTTCGCGCGTTGGCGATTCCGGAGGCAACGAGCTTGTAAATCGGATCTGATGCCGACTGTTCTGCAAACTTCAACACTGCAAGTGCTTCGGTCGCCTGCTGACCACGAATGAGGTCGATGACGCGCCGAGCCTTGCGAGGCGTGACGCGCAGGTAACGCGCCTTAGCCTTGGCTTCCATCGCTTCCTTCTCTCTTGTCTAGGATCGTAAGAGTGCCCCGCGTCAGCGGCGGCGACCCTTGCGATCGTCCTTTTCGTGGCCACGGAACGTCCGTGTCTGTGCGAACTCGCCAAGCTTGTGTCCGACCATGGCTTCAGTGATGAAGACTGGAACATGCTTGCGTCCGTCATGTACTGCGATGGTGTGTCCCAGGAAATCCGGGATGATCATCGAGCGACGAGACCATGTCTTGATTACGTTTTTAGAGTTCTTCTCGTTCTGACGAGCCACCTTCTGGTACAGGTGTTCATCGACGAAAGGACCCTTTTTGAGGCTACGAGGCATAAGTCAGTACTCCAATCAGCGCTTCTTGCCGGTCCGGCGACGGCGCACGATGTACTTGTCGCTCTCTTTGTTCGGCCGGCGTGTGCGGCCTTCTGACTGACCCCACGGGCTGACTGGGTGACGACCACCCGAAGTACGGCCCTCGCCACCACCATGTGGGTGATCGATCGGGTTCATGACGACACCACGGACGGATGGGCGCTTGCCCTTCCAACGCATGCGGCCTGCTTTACCCCAGCTGATGTTCGACTGCTCGGCATTGCCGACCTCGCCGATCGTCGCACGGCACCGAGCATCAACATTGCGGATTTCGCCCGAAGGCATCCGCAGCTGAGCAAACCGGCCGTACTTCGCAACGAGCTGCACGGAAGAGCCGGCAGAGCGAGCGATCTTGGCACCGCCGCCTGGACGCATCTCAACTGCGTGCAGCACGGTACCTACTGGGATGTTGCGCAGGGCAAGGTTGTTGCCCGGCTTGATGTCTGCACCCAGACCGGCTTCCACCTGTGCGCCCTGCTTAAGGTTCTGCGGGGCGAGGATGTAGCGCTTCTCACCATCTGCATAGTGCAGAAGAGCGATCCGCGCAGTGCGGTTCGGGTCATATTCGATGTGTGCGACCTTTGCCGGTACGCCATCTTTGTCATGGCGGCGGAAGTCGATGACACGGTACTGACGCTTGTGGCCGCCGCCCTGATGGCGAGTGGTCACGCGTCCCTGGCTGTTGCGGCCACCGCGCTTAGGCAGCGGGCGCAGAAGTGACTTCTCCGGTGTAGACCGGGTCACTTCGACGAAGTCGGCGACCGATGAGCCACGGCGGCCCGGGGTCGTCGGCTTGTGCTTACGGATTCCCATGAGTCTTGTCCTTCTTTTACGAAGGATCGCTTAGAGCGATCCACCGAAGATGTCGATCGATCCGTCTTTGAGGGCGACAATGGCACGCTTGGTGTCCTTGCGCTTTCCCCAACCGGTGCGAGTGCGGCGGCGCTTGCCCTGACGATTCAGGGTGTTGACCTTGGCGACCTGCACATTGAAGATCGATTCAATGGCGTTCTTGATCTCAGTCTTGTTCGACCCCTGATCGACGATGAAGGTGTACTTTCCCTCGTCCATCAGGCTGTAGGTCTTTTCCGAGACGACCGGAGCGACGATGACGTCGCGTGGGTCCTTGAAGTTCAGACTCATGATGCGTCCTCCGATTTGCGGTATCCGCCCAGGAACGTCTCCAGCGCTGACTCGGTGAACACGATGTCATCGGCGATCAGCACATCGTATGTGTTGAGCTGATCGGAGGTGAGCACGTGAACGTGAGGCAGGTTGCGAACGCTGCGCTCGGTGAGCTCGTCGTCACGGTTGAGCACCACGAGGGTGTTCTTGCGATCGGAGAGGCTGGCCAGAGCGAGCTTCGCCTGCTTGGTCGACGGTGCTTCGCCGGTGATCAGGTTCTTCACAACGAAGACCTGATCGAGACGTGCGCGATCCGAGAGAGCGCCGCGCAGAGCAGCGGTCTTCATCTTCTTAGGGGTCCGCTGCGAGTAATCGCGGGGAACCGGCCCGTGCACGATTCCACCACCGTTGTACTGAGGAGCACGGATCGAACCCTGACGGGCGTTACCGGTACCCTTCTGGCGGTAGGGCTTGCGACCGCCACCGCGTACTTCGGAGCGGGTCTTTGTCTTGTGTGTACCCTGACGGGCTGCTGCCAGCTGTGCGACAACAACCTGGTGGATCAACGGCACGTTGGTCTGCACACCGAAGATCTCGGCTGGCAGGTCAACTGATCCGGTCTTCGCACCAGCAGCATCGACGACGTCGACTGTCTTGACATCAGTCATTACGTTCAGCCCTCCTTCGCGGCCGAGCGAACGAGAACGACTGCACCCTTGGGGCCAGGTACGGCACCCTTGATGAGCAGGAAGTTGTTCTCGGTGTCCACGGCGTGGATCGTGAGGTTCTGGGTGGTGTGCTTGACTGCACCCATACGGCCGGCCATGCGCATACCTTTGAACACGCGACCGGGGGTCGCGGCTCCGCCGATTGAACCCGGCTTGCGGTGGTTGCGGTGCGAACCGTGGGAGGCGCCGACACCGTGGAAGCCATGACGCTTCATGACACCGGCGGTTCCCTTACCCTTGGTCTTTGCGGTCACATCGACCTTGATCCCGGCGTCGAAGGTATCGACTCCGAGTTCCTGACCCAGCGCGTAGTCAGCAGCGTCTGCGGTGCGCAGCTCGACAAGGTGACGGCGTGGTGTCACGCCTGCCTTCTCGAAGTGGCCTGCAGTGGGCTTGTTGACCTTGCGAGGATCGATTTCGCCGAACGCGATCTGCAGTGCGGGGTAACCGTCGGTTTCCTCGTTGCGGATCTGTGTCACGACGTTGCTGCCGGCGGCCACTACGGTCACCGGTACGAGATTGTTCTGCTCATCCCAAACCTGAGTCATGCCCAGCTTGGTTCCCAGAAGGCCTTTGACCTTGCGGGTGGTAGGGAGAGCTGATGAACGATTGTTCGCCATGTCTGCCTCCCTTAGAGCTTGATCTCGATGTTGACGTCGTCAGCGAGGTCGAGACGCATGAGCGAATCGACTGCCTTCGGCGTCGGATCGACGATGTCGATCAGACGCTTGTGCGTGCGCATTTCGAAATGCTCACGGCTGTCCTTGTACTTGTGTGGCGAACGGATGACGCAGTAAACGTTCTTCTCCGTTGGCAACGGCACGGGGCCCACAACAGTCGCACCTGCGCGAGTGACGGTGTCCACGATCTTTCGTGCAGCACTGTCAATCACAGCGTGGTCGTACGACTTGAGCCGAATGCGGATCTTCTGTCCCGCCATGGCGTCGTCTCTTTCTTTAGTTACTTCCGGCCATCAACCAACAGTCGATCAAAATCCTCTGTGGTCTGTGCCGGCTGACCATGACCGACCCCCGAGGTCGGGCGTGTCGGCTGATCCTTGCGGAGAATCTTTCGATTCTCACTGAGGGCCGACGGCGCTTTTACTCATTGGCTGCTCGGTCCGAACCCGCCCAAGGCAGATTCATCGATCCGATAGTGTTCCGGACTGTTCGCGGTATCTCTACCGCAGTGCAGGGGTCAACGTCCAAAACGCAACTTCACTATCTTGTCATATAGCACTTCATCGGCGCAATTCCAGGCATCTGACTTGTGAGGCATCTCATCATCGCCTGTCGCTGCAAGTCGGGCAGGCCACTCGCTGAGGATGGCCCCCGTTGTGAATGCACGGAACCCCGGCCCATTGGACCGGGGTTCCGAATCGATCTCTCAGGACCGAAGTCCTGAACTCAAGGCCGAAGCCTCAGCGATCGAAGGTATATCAGGCGGTGATCTTGGTGACTCGACCAGCGCCGACGGTACGTCCACCCTCGCGAATGGCGAAGCGGAGGCCCTCTTCCATAGCGATCGGCTGGATGAGCTCGACCGACATGTCAGTGTTGTCGCCGGGCATGACCATCTCGGTGCCCTCAGGCAGCGTGATGACGCCGGTGACGTCAGTGGTGCGGAAGTAGAACTGAGGACGGTAGTTCGAGTAGAACGGGTTGTGACGTCCACCCTCGTCCTTGCTCAGGATGTAGACCTGGCCCTCGAAGCCGGTGTGCGGCGTAATCGAACCTGGCTTGCAGATGACCTGGCCGCGCTCGACTTCTTCGCGCTTCGTTCCACGCAGGAGCAGTCCGACGTTCTCACCCGCACGTGCGTCGGGCAGAGTCTTGCGGAACATCTCGATTGCGGTGACGGTCGTCTTGGACGACTTCTCCTTGATGCCCACGATTTCGATGTCATCGTTAGGCAGCAGGACGCCGCGCTCCACACGGCCGGTGACGACGGTTCCACGACCAGTGATCGTGAAGACGTCTTCCACAGGCATGAGGAAGGGCTTGTCGATGTCGCGTTCCGGCTCGGGAACATTGTCATCGACGGCCTGCATGAGGTCTTCGACGCTCTTGACCCACTTCTCGTCGCCTTCCAGCGCCTTGAGAGCGGACACAGGAATGACGGGAGCGTTGTCGCCGTCGAAGTCCTGGCTCGAGAGCAGATCGCGGACCTCGAAGTCGACGAGCTCGATGAGCTCCTCGTCGTCGACCATGTCGGACTTGTTCAGTGCGACAACGATGTAAGGCACACCAACCTGACGTGCGAGCAGAACGTGCTCACGAGTCTGCGGCATCGGACCGTCGGTAGCGGCAACCACGAGGATTGCGCCGTCCATCTGAGCAGCACCGGTAATCATGTTCTTGATGTAGTCGGCGTGACCAGGGGCATCGACGTGAGCGTAGTGACGCTTCTCGGTCTGGTATTCAACGTGCGAGACGTTGATGGTGATGCCGCGCTCCTTCTCCTCAGGTGCGTTATCCACCTGGTCGAAGGCGCGAGCCTCATTGAGATCTGGGTACTTGTCCGCCAACACCTTGGTGATTGCGGCGGTCAAGGTGGTCTTTCCGTGGTCAACGTGGCCGATGGTGCCAATGTTGACGTGCGGCTTAGTCCTATCGAAACTAGCCTTTGCCACTGGGTTCCTCCTCGTGGTTGGCAAAAGATATGCGGTTCATATCTTAGACCTTTGTTGGTTATCTTTCATTTCGGTGAACATGTTCTTGCTCACCGTGGCGACCGGGGACCGGAGATTACTCTCCGCCACGCATCTTCTGGACGATCTCCTCGGCGACTGCCTTGGGGACCTCCGCATAGCTGGAGAAAGTCATCGAGTACACCGCACGGCCCTGGGTCTTCGACCGCAGATCACCGATGTAACCGAACATCTCCGACAACGGGACCACAGCCTTGACGACCTTCACACCGGAAGCGTCGTCCATCGACTGGATCTGGCCACGTCGGGAATTGAGGTCGCCGATGACGTCTCCCATGTATTCCTCTGGGGTACGCACCTCGACGTCCATGACCGGTTCCAGCAGAACCGGCTTCGCCTTCTGAACGGCCTCCTTGAAGACCATTGAGCCGGCGATCTTGAATGCCATCTCCGAAGAGTCGACATCGTGGTAGGCGCCGTCGATGAGTGTGGCTTTGACGCCAACCATCGGGTAACCGGCGAGCACACCAAGCTGCATCGCGTCCTGGATACCGGCGTCGACGCTCGGAATGTACTCGCGCGGAATACGTCCGCCCGTGACGGCATTCTCGAATTCGTAGATCGTATCGCCTTCGACCTCGAGAGGTTCGAAGGTGACCTGGACCTTCGCGAACTGTCCCGATCCACCCGTCTGCTTCTTGTGGGTGTAGTCGTACTTTTCGACAGTGCGGCGAATGGTCTCACGGTAGGCGACCTGCGGCTTGCCGACATTCGCCTCGACCTTGAACTCGCGACGCATACGGTCGACGAGGATGTCGAGGTGAAGTTCGCCCATTCCGCGGATGACGGTCTGACCCGTCTCCACATCAAGTTCGACCCGGTATGTCGGGTCTTCCTTGACGAACTTCTGAATGGCAGCAGAGAGCTTCTCCTGGTCACTCTTGGTCTTGGGCTCAATGGCCACGGAGATGACCGGCTCAGGGAAGGTCATCGACTCGAGAGCGATCGGGGCGTTCGGATCGCACAGCGTGTCACCGGTGGTTGTCTCTTTGAGACCGATGAACGCGTAGATGTGGCCGGCGATGGCCTCTTCGACAGGGTTCTCCTTGTTGGAGTGCATCTGGAAGAGCTTGCCGACGCGCTCCTTCTTGCCGCTCGTAGAGTTGAGAACGGCCTCGCCCGACTTCACCTGTCCGGAGTACACGCGGACGTAGGTCAGCGTGCCGAAGAACGGGTGGGTGGCAACCTTGAACGCGAGAGCCGAGAAAGGCTCATCTTTGGAAGGCTTGCGAGTCAGCTTTTCGTCCTCGTCACGAGGGTTCTCACCGATCATGGGAGGAACTTCGAGAGGCGAAGGGAGATAGTCGATGACGGCATTGAGCATGGGCTGGACGCCCTTGTTCTTGTATGCCGAACCGCACATCACAGGGAACGCCGTGGAGTTGACGACGAGAGAGCGGATGCCCTCCTTGATCTCGGCAATCGAGATCTCTTCGCCCTCAAGGTACTTCTCCATGAGTTCGTCAGTGGCTTCAGCAACATCCTCGATGAGCTGGGCGCGGTACTCAACTGCCTTGTCCTGGAGATCTTCTGGGATCTCGATCTCGGTCATGTCCTGACCCTTCTTGGACTCATCAGGCCAGATGTAGGCCTTCATCTCAAGAAGGTCGACTACCCCGGCGAACTCCGACTCGGAGCCGATAGGCAGCTGAATGACCAGCGGCTTGGCACCGAGGCGTTCGCGGATGGTGTCGACGGTGAAGTAGAAGTCAGCACCGAGCTTGTCCATCTTATTGACGAAGCACACGCGTGGCACGTCGTACTTGTCAGCCTGACGCCACACGGTCTCGGACTGCGGTTCAACGCCTTCCTTGCCATCGAAGACGGCGACGGCGCCATCGAGGACGCGCAGTGAGCGCTCAACCTCGACGGTGAAGTCGACGTGGCCCGGGGTGTCGATGATGTTGATCTGGTTGTCGTGCCAGTAGCAGGTGGTGGCAGCCGACGTGATCGTGATGCCACGTTCCTGCTCCTGGTCCATCCAGTCCATCGTCGAGGCACCGTCGTGCGTCTCGCCGATCTTGTAGTTCACACCGGTGTAGTAAAGGATGCGTTCGGTTGTGGTGGTCTTACCGGCATCGATGTGGGCCATGATGCCGATGTTGCGGACCTTATTCAGGTCGGTGAGCACGTCAAGTGCCACGGTGTCTCTCTCTCACTCGATGATGTGATCGGCTCCCCCGCTGCGGGGGGGGG
>NZ_JBHFIH010000003.1:39993-46464 GCF_057334195.1 Brevibacterium sp. AGC70
GCATGACGCCTGCCGGCCAGGGTTCCGGAGAGGAACGATTACCAGCGGTAGTGGGCGAAGGCCTTGTTGGACTCGGCCATCTTGTGGGTGTCTTCGCGACGCTTCACAGCGGCGCCGAGGCCGTTGCTCGCGTCGAGAATCTCATTCATGAGGCGCTCGGTCATCGTCTTCTCACGACGCTGGCGGGAGTAAGCCACGAGCCAGCGCAGTGCCAAAGTCGTCGAACGAACCGGACGGACATCGACCGGAACCTGGTAGGTTGCGCCACCGACACGGCGAGAGCGAACCTCGAGGGATGGGCGGATGTTGTCGAGAGCCTTCTTCAGGTTGACAACTGGGTCATTGCCGTTCTTCTCACGGGTGCCTTCGAGAGCACCGTAGACGATGCGCTCAGCGGTCGAACGCTTTCCGTCGAGCAGGATCTTGTTGATCAGCTGCGTGACGATCGGCGAACTGAAGACCGGGTCAATGACGATCGGTCGCTTTGGTGCAGGACCTTTACGTGGCATTACTTCTTCTCCCTCTTCGCACCGTACTTGCTGCGTGCCTGCTGGCGGCCCTTGACACCCTGGGTGTCAAGCGAACCGCGAACGATTCGGTAGCGCACACCTGGCAGGTCCTTGACACGACCACCGCGCACGAGCACGATCGAGTGCTCCTGCAGGTTGTGTCCTTCGCCTGGAATGTAGGCAGTCACTTCGATCTGGCTCGAAAGCTTGACACGAGCGACCTTGCGAAGAGCCGAGTTCGGCTTCTTGGGTGTAGTGGTGTACACACGGGTGCACACTCCACGACGCTGCGGGCTGCTCTTCAGAGCAGGAGCGTCGGATCCTGCGGATTTGACATGTCGTCCCTTGCGGACGAGCTGCTGGATTGTCGGCACTAAGCGTTCTCCATTTGCTTCTCGATAAACCTAATTCCCAACGTTGGCCATGGCATCAGCCATGTCTGTGAACCGTGGGACATATCCGACTGAACACCGGGTGAAGCTTCACGCCCGATGCCAGTATTCGCGCGACGGCCTGAACCCTGCACTCGGGCGTGTCGCGTTGACACGCAACCTATGCAGAATGACACGTCGGCGGCCTGCCTCCGTCGAATTCTCACAATCAGTCCGGATCTCACAAAACATCCGGTATGGTCATTCGTCGAGGCAGATAACACAATCAGTCGCATCCTAGAATATCGCGGTCTCCCGCATCTGGTCAAAACCAGCCGCTGTGGGTTGCACGACACAGCCCCGCCACCGCCACCCCGGCGCAGGGAACCCCCTCCCCCGGTGCACCTACCCTCCGCGGACCGAAGTCCAAGCTCTTCGCGTACCGAGAACTGAGGCCGACAGTCGCCCGCGGCTCGCGCGCCCGAGACTCGAGACTATTGCTTCCTTGACTCATTCAAGAAAAGGCGGCAAGCTGTTGCTGTGGCTGAGAACAAGGATAGGCACGAGTCGGAACCGACCGCAGCACTGCGGGAGAGTTCCCTTCGCGTGACGAAACAGAGAGTCGCAGTTCTCGCGGCTGTGTGCGACCACCAGCATGCAGACACAGAGACTGTCATCCGCGCTGTTCGAGAGATCCTCCCCGAGGTATCGCATCAGGCGGTGTACGACTCGCTGCACACACTCACCGAGGTCGGACTCGTGCGGTGCATTCAGCCGTCCGGGTCTGTGGCCCGTTACGAGCGACGCATCGGGGACAATCATCATCACCTCGTGTGCCGCTCGTGCAATCTCATCGTCGATGTCGACTGTGCGGTCGGGCAGGCCCCCTGCTTGACCCCTTCACACGACGCTGGTTTCGTCATCGAGCAGGCCGAAGTCACTTTCTGGGGCTTGTGTCCTGACTGCGCTGTGTCTGCAGCGCGTTCGGGCAGCACCGAACCCGCCTCGGCGGTCTGAGCCGATCCACCCAACGACAAAGCCACACCTTTGTCTTCAACCGGGTCCTGACGGGGACTCGAAAGTGAAAGGAATACTATGACCGATACTTCCACCGCCGGCGGCTGTCCAGTCGTCCACACCACCTCGGCTGCGGCGACGGCGCCCGATGCCGACTCGCTGGTCGATCCCAGCCAGGGCGATGCCAACTCGCATTGGTGGCCGAATCGCCTCAACCTCAAGATCTTGGCCAAGAACCAGCCAGCTCGCGACCCGATGGACGAAGGCTTCGACTACGACGCCGAGTTCGCCAGCCTCGACTACTACGCGCTCAAGGCCGACATCGAAGAGCTGCAGAAGACGAACGCCGACTGGTGGTCGGCTGATTTCGGTCACTACGGCCCGTTCATGATCCGCATGGCCTGGCACTCCGCAGGCACCTACCGAGTCCAGGACGGACGCGGCGGCGGCGGCGAAGGGCAGCAGCGTTTCGCGCCTCTGAATTCCTGGCCCGACAACGTGGGTCTGGACAAGGCCCGTCGATTGCTCTGGCCGGTCAAGAAGAAGTACGGCAAGAAGATCTCATGGGCTGATCTATTCATCCTCGCCGGAAACGTAGGTCTCGAATCCATGGGCTTCAAGACTTTCGGTTACGCCGGTGGTCGCAAGGACGTGTGGGAACCCGACAATGACGTCTACTGGGGCTCCGAGACCGAATGGCTGGGCACCGACAAGCGCTATGTGGGCAACCGCGAGCTGCAGAAGCCGCTGGCGGCAACGACCATGGGTCTCATCTACGTCAACCCTGAGGGCCCAGAGGGCAAACCGGATCCGCTGGCCGCGGCCATCGACATCCGCGAGACCTTCGGTCGCATGGCCATGGACGACGAGGAGACAGTCGCTCTCATCGCAGGTGGACATACCTTCGGCAAGACCCACGGCGCAGCACCCGAGTCGCACAAGGGCGGAGATCCGGAAGCAGCACCGATCGAGGAGCAGGGCCTGGGTTGGAAGTCCGACTTCGGCACCGGCCAGGGCAATGACACCGTCGGCAGCGGCATCGAGGTCACGTGGACCTACCACCCCACTCGGTGGGACAACGAGTTCTTCCACATCCTCTTCGCCTACGAATGGGAGGTCTTCGAGAACGAAGGCGGACACCTGCAGTGGCGCCCAGTCGACGGCGGCGGCGATGACATGGTTCCGATGGCTCAGGGCGACGGACGCCGCGAGCCCCGCATGCTCACAACCGATCTTTCGCTGCGTTTCGATCCCATCTATGGTGAGATCTCGCGCCGCTTCAAGGACGATCAGAAGGCCTTCGAGGATGCCTTCGCCCGCGCCTGGTTCAAGCTCACTCACCGTGACATGGGCCCGTCCACTCGCTACCTCGGACCCGAGGTCCCCAGCGAAGAGCTCATCTGGCAGGACCCGGTCCCGGCCGGCACACCGCTCGCAGAGGGCCAGCTCGAGGCCATCAAGGCTGCCGTGCGCGAATCCGGGCTGAGCGTCTCCCAGCTGGTCTCAACCACGTGGGCCGCGGCATCATCACACCGTGTCTCCGACTTCCGCGGCGGAGTCAACGGCGGACGCCTGCGCCTCGAACCGCAGAAGAGCTGGGAAGTCAACGAGCCCGCGAAGCTAGCCGAGGTCATCACAGTCCTCGAACGCATCGCAGCGGACACCGGAGCAACGTTCGCCGATGTCCTGGCGATCGCCGGCGGCGTCGGCATCGAAACCGCGGCGAAGGCCGCCGGCCATGATGTCAGCGTTCCGGTCTCGACCGGCCGCGGTGACGCGACCCAGGAGCAGACCGACGTCGATTCGTTCTCTTACCTGGAGCCGACACACGACGGATTCCGCAACTACCTCACCGAGGACCTCCCCCTGTCGGCCGAGTACCTCCTCCTGGACAAGGCGAGCCTGCTCGGTCTGACCACTTCGGAGCTGACCGTGCTCATCGGTGGGCTGCGTGTCCTCGGTGCAAACTACGAAGATTCGGAGCTCGGTGTGTTCACCGACCGTCCCGGCGAGCTGACGAACGATTTCTTCGTCAACCTCCTGGAACTGGGCAACGTCTGGAAGCCGATCGGACCGTCCGAATCCGCCACTGTCTACGAGTGCTTCTCCCCCGAGGGAGACAAGCTGTGGACCGGAAGCCGTATCGATCTGCTCTTCGGTGCCAACTCCGAGCTGCGTGCCATCGCCGAGGTATACGCCTCCGATGACGCCCAGGAGAAGTTCGTCAACGACTTCGTCAAGGCCTGGAGCAAGCTCGTCGAAGCAGACCGCTTCGATCTGCACCGCTGAGTGATCTGAGAAATCGCGCCTGTGCCCCCACCACGATCAGTGATGGGGGCACAGTCGTATCCAGGATGGAATCAGGCCTCTGCTGGCCACCGCCCTGTTGTCCGGCTCTGGGAGTGCCCGGCCCGGGGTTCGGAAGGTTCGGATTCGGGTTGACTGTCATGGGAACTCTTTGGTTGTCAGTGATTCCGCTCTCGTGTGCTGTGCTGTCGCAATTCCGAGTCGTGGCTGTGTCCAGCTTGTGGAACTTGGCTGCGGCCGATCTCAACTGCAGATGTGTGGTCCCCGCTACACTGGGCGTCATGGCCAAAGAAGATTCCCCGCACTCGCCCGCGCCCCGCATCCGAGCCTCTGACAAGGACCGCGACGCCGTTCTCGGAGTCATCACCGACGCGGTCAGCAACGGTCGGCTCGACCCGGAAGAGACCGCCGAACGTCAGGATGAGGCGATTTCGGCGAAGTACCTCGACGAACTGATGCCGCTCATCGTCGATCTGCCCGAAGGACACGAGCTCTACCGCACCCTGCAGCGCCAGACCGGCGGAACGGCGGCAGGGACATCACTCGCACGCAGCGCCGGACCCACCTCGCTGGCTCCGATGGCGGAACCGGGCACAGCGGAGCCGATGAACTCGGTGGCGATTATGTCCGGGCGCGAACTCGATGTGCCAGCCGGCACAGCCCAGGTGACGACCTATTCGCTCATGGGCGGCGACAACATCGACCTGTGCGACGTCATGGGACCGGGAGTCACCGTGTCGCTGACATCGTATTCGATGATGGCCGGCCACGACATCTACGTCCCTCCCGGCGTGCGGGTCCGCGCCGACACAATCAACATCATGGCCGGCAATGAGATCCGCGGCTCCGCCAAAGGAGACGGTTCGAATGGGACGCTCATCCTCAAGGGCGTCTCTGTCATGGCCGGTCACGACGTGCATTTGGCCAAAGGCTATCGAGCAAAGGATCAGGGGCAATTGGAATGAAGATAGGTGTACTGACCTCCGGCGGGGACTGCCCCGGACTCAACGCGGTCATCCGCGGAATCGTCCGCAAGGGCATCCGCTCGCACGAAGATACGTTTGTGGGAATCCGCGACGGTTGGCGCGGCCTGCTCGAAGACGATGTGTTCGACATGACTATGCTCGACGTTCGCGGACTCTCCGGCCGAGGCGGCACCATCCTCGGCACGTCCCGCACCCACCCCTATGAGGGCGGCGGGCCGGAGCGGATGCGCGAGGTGATGACCGCCCACGGCATCGACGCGATCGTTGCGATCGGCGGCGAGGGCACACTGGCTGGGGCCTCCCGACTCGTGAACGAGGAGGGACTCAACATCATCGGTGTCCCCAAGACCATCGACAACGATCTCAGCGGCACTGACTACACCTTCGGCTTCGACTCGGCCCAAGCCATCGCGACCGAGTCCATCGACCGGCTCCGCACAACGGCCGAGTCCCATCATCGATGCATGGTCATCGAGGTCATGGGCCGCAACGTCGGATGGATCGCGCTGCATGCGGGAATGGCCGGTGGCGCGCACGCGATCCTCATGCCGGAGTTTCCCGTCTCCTTCGACCAGATCGAGGAATGGGTGACCTCGGCCAGGGACCGCGGCCGTGCTCCGATCGTCGTCGTGGCCGAGGGCTTCATTCCCGAGGGGCTCGACGAACAGGTCGCGGACCGGGGTGTCGACAACAAGGGACGGACCCGTCTCGGCGGCATCGCAGACTTCCTGGCTCCCAAGATCGAGGAGATCACCGGAATCGAGTCCCGTGCCACCATTCTCGGACACCTTCAGCGAGGCGGCTCCCCCACGGCGTATGACCGGGTCCTGTCCACGCGTCTGGGGATGGCTGCGGCAGATCTCGCGAACAACGGCGACTGGGGCAAGATGGCCAGTCTCAAGGGCACCGACATCGTCTCGGTCGACATGGCTTCAGCCGTCGACCGACTCAAGTCTGTTCCGCTTCAACGCTGGGAAGAGGCGCAAGTCCTCTTCGGCTAGCCGTCCTGCTCAACGAAGCCGCCATGCAACGCCGACACGCATTCAGAGCTCGCCGCAGGCCAACAGTCGGTAAGTCCTGGTCGAATTGTTCGAGATATTCGATCAGAACTTGCCGACTGTTGAGCTTCTGACCGAGTTCGATGCCATAGGCCGAGGATGTTCTGCGGCGATGCTTCTGCTCGCGCGCCCGCGTTCGCGCCCGCGTTCGCGTCTACGTTCGCGTCTACGTTCGCGGGGACCGCATATGAATGAACGAAGAGGGGGGCCCCCTGATGGTGGG
>NZ_JBHFIH010000003.1:46484-93782 GCF_057334195.1 Brevibacterium sp. AGC70
CCTGATGGTGGGTGCCCCTCTTGCTGTGCCTGTCGACTCAGACTGATGACTCAGCGACAGGGACGCGACTCAGACGATCAGCTTCAGCTGAAGGCGCCGTAGTCGTAGTCCTCCAGCGGGATGGCGGATCCGGAATCGGAACCGATGCCTGCATAGAAGTCACCGTAGCTGTTCGTGAACATCTCGGCCTTCGCCTCTTCGGTCGGCTCCACCACGATGTCGCGGTGTGTCTGCAGGCCGGTGCCTGCAGGGATGAGCTTACCGAGGATGACGTTCTCCTTGAGTCCGAGCAGGGTGTCCGACTTGCCTTCCATCGCGGCCTCAGTGAGGACGCGTGTCGTCTCCTGGAAGGATGCGGCAGACAGCCACGAATCGGTGGCCAGAGAGGCCTTCGTGATACCCATGAGCTCGTCACGAGCCGATGCCGGCTGGCCGCCTTCGGCGACCACACGACGGTTCTCGCCCTGGTAGCGGCCACGGTCGACCAGCTCGCCGGGCAGCAGGTTCGTGTCGCCCGACTCGATCACGGTCACGCGACGCAGCATCTGGCGCACGATGACCTCGATGTGCTTGTCGTGGATGCCCACGCCCTGCGAGCGGTACACCTTCTGCACCTGCTCGACGAGGAAGCGTTCGGCCTCACGACGACCGCGGATGCGCAGCACCTGCTTCGGATCGACAGCGCCGATGACCAGCTGTTCGCCGGCCTTGACGTTCTGTCCGTCCTCGACGAGGAGGCGGGCACGCTTGGACACTGCGTGCTCGATCTCTTCGCCACCGTCATCGGGTGTGATGACGACGAAGCGGGTCTTGCGGCTGTCGTCGATCTTGGCACGTCCGGTCGCCTCGGCGATGGGAGCGAAGCCCTTCGGTGTGCGAGCTTCGAAGAGCTCGGTCACACGCGGCAGACCCTGGGTGATGTCACCCGTGGACGCCGCCGCACCACCTGTGTGGAAGGTACGCATGGTGAGCTGGGTTCCCGGCTCACCGATCGACTGGGCAGCGACGGTGCCGATTGCTTCGCCGATGTCGACGAGCTTTCCGGTCGCCATCGAACGGCCGTAGTGCATGGCCGAGATCTGCGTATCGGAATCAGCAGTGAGCACGGAGTGAACCTTGAGCTCTTCGATCCCGGCAGCGACCAGCTTATCGATCGTCTCCGCGGTCACGTCGGTCTTCGCCGGCACGATGACATTGCCATCAGCGTCGGAGACGTCTGAGACCGTGAGGCGGCCGTAGAGGCTCGTCTCTGCATACTCGTGCGGAACGAGGTTGCCCTCGTGGTCGCGCTCGGCTGCAGGCAGGGTGATGCCCTTGTTCGTATCGGCTTCGGCGGTGCGGATGATGACGTCCTGCGACACGTCGACGAGGCGACGAGTCAGGTAACCGGAGTCAGCGGTACGCAGAGCCGTATCGGCCAGACCCTTACGAGCACCGTGCGAGGCGATGAAGTACTCGAGCACCGAGAGTCCCTCACGGTAGTTCGAGACGATCGGGCGAGGGATGATCTCACCCTTCGGGTTCGTCACCAGTCCACGCATACCGGCCAGCTGGCGGACCTGCATCCAGTTACCCGATGCGCCAGACTCCACCAGACGCAGAACCGAGTTCTCCTCCGGGAAGTTAGTCCGCATGACCTGGTCGACCTTCTCCGTCGTCTCGGTCCACAGCTTGACCAGTTCGTTGCGGCGTTCGTCGTCGGTGAGCGCACCGAGTTCGTACTGCTGCTGAACCTTCGTGTCGAGGGCCTCCGCGTCGTCGATGATCTCGGTCTTGGCCTCGGGTGAGACCACGTCGGACATCGAGATCGTGATTCCCGAACGAGTTGCCCAGTAGAAGCCGCCGGCCTTGAAGTTGTCCAAGGTGTGCGCGACCTCGACCTTGGGGTATTCCTCGGCCAGGTAGTTCACGATGCGGCTGAGCGCCTTCTTGTCGATCGTGGAATTCACGTACGTGTAGTCGGCAGGCAGGTAGTCGTTGAACTGTGCACGACCCAGAGTGGTCTGCACGTCCAGCGGATCGCCGGCCTCCCAGCCTTCGGGAACCTCAAGATCGTCGCCGGGGACAACGTTCTCAAGACGGATCGTGATGACCGAACCGAGGTCCAGCTCTCCACGATCGAAGGCCATGATGGCTTCGCCGAGACCGGTGAAGGAGCGTCCTTCGCCGGCCAGACCCTTGCGCTCGGAGGTCAGGTGGTACAGACCGATGATCATGTCCTGCGAGGGCATGGTCACGGGCTTGCCGTCCGAAGGCTTGAGGATGTTGTTCGCCGAGAGCATGAGCACACGTGCCTCTGCCTGAGCCTCAGGGCTCAGCGGCAGGTGCACTGCCATCTGGTCACCGTCGAAGTCAGCATTGAACGCCGAGCAGACGAGGGGGTGCAGCTGGATGGCCTTGCCCTCGATGAGCTGGGGTTCGAACGCCTGGATGCCCAGACGGTGCAGAGTAGGTGCACGGTTGAGCAGCACCGGATGTTCGGTGATGACCTCTTCGAGGACGTCCCACACCTGAGGGTGCTGACGCTCGACCATCCGCTTTGCCGACTTGATGTTCTGCGCATGGTTGAGATCGACCAGACGCTTCATCACGAAGGGCTTGAACAGTTCCAGAGCCATGGTCTTAGGCAGACCACACTGGTGCAGGTGCAGCTGCGGACCGACCACGATGACCGAACGGCCCGAGTAGTCCACACGCTTGCCCAGAAGGTTCTGACGGAAACGTCCCTGCTTGCCCTTGAGCATGTCCGACAGTGACTTCAGCGGACGGTTGCCCGGTCCGGTCACCGGACGACCGCGACGACCGTTGTCGAACAGCGAGTCGACGGCTTCCTGCAGCATCCGCTTCTCGTTGTTGACGATGATCTCGGGGGCACCGAGGTCCAAGAGACGCTTGAGACGGTTGTTGCGGTTGATCACACGACGGTAGAGGTCGTTGAGGTCAGACGTGGCGAAACGTCCACCGTCGAGCTGCACCATCGGGCGCAGTTCCGGCGGCACCACGGGAACAACGTCGAGGACCATGCCCTCAGGGTTGTTGTCGGTGGTCAGGAACGCATTGACGACCTTGAGACGCTTC
Source organism: Brevibacterium sp. AGC70 (assembly GCF_057334195.1). Classification (NCBI taxonomy): domain Bacteria; kingdom Bacillati; phylum Actinomycetota; class Actinomycetes; order Micrococcales; family Brevibacteriaceae; genus Brevibacterium; species Brevibacterium sp. AGC70. The sequence continues at coordinate 49,563 of NZ_JBHFIH010000003.1, forward strand.
AGGGCGCGGGTCTTGCGCTGGCCCTTACCCGTGGCGATGAGTTCGCGCAGCTTCTCGGACTCGGCCTCGAGGTCGAATTCGAGCAGTCGCTTCTGGATCGCCTCGGCGCCCATGGCACCGGTGAAGTAGAGACCGAAACGGTGGAACATCTCGCGGTACAGGCTCTCATCGCCTTCGAGGTCGTTGACCTTGAGGCTCTTGAACCGGTCCCATACCTGCTCAAGGCGGTCGACCTCACGGTCGGCGTTCTTGCGCAGCTTCTCCATTTCCTTCTCGGCGACATCGCGCAGCTTCTTCTTGGCCGGGGCGGAGCCGCCGTCGGCCTCGAGAGCTGCCAGGTCCTCTTCGAGCTTCTTGGCACGACGATCGATGTCGGCGTCACGGCGAGTGCCGATCTGCTGCTTCTCGATGTCGATCTTGTTCTGCAGGCTGGGCAGATCACGGTGGCGAGAGTCCTCGTCCACCGAGGTGATCATGTAAGCAGCGAAGTAGATGACCTTCTCCAGGTCCTTCGGTGCCAGGTCCAGCAGGTAGCCCAAGCGCGAAGGAACGCCCTTGAAGTACCAGATGTGAGTGACCGGTGCGGCCAGCTCGATGTGTCCCATGCGCTCACGGCGAACCTTGGCGCGGGTCACCTCGACGCCGCAGCGCTCACAGATGATGCCCTTGAAGCGGACACGCTTGTATTTGCCGCAGGCGCACTCCCAGTCGCGGGTCGGTCCGAAGATCTTCTCGCAGAAGAGTCCGTCCTTCTCGGGCTTGAGTGTGCGGTAGTTGATGGTCTCAGGCTTTTTCACCTCACCGTGTGACCAGCCGCGGATGGATTCCGCAGTGGCAAGACCGATACGTAGCTCATCAAAGAAATTGACGTCAGGCACGTAAATCCTCTTTCCTGGCGATGAACGTCGAGTTCATCGCGAAGTTGTGTCGGTTGAAGTGGAAGTCCTCAGACTTCTTCTACGGTCTGGGCTTCACGGCGTGACAGGTCGATGCCGAGCTCTTCAGCTGCCCGGTAGACCTCGTCCTCGCCGTCACGCATCTCAACCTCGGCTCCGTCAGAAGACAGAACTTCGACGTTGAGGCACAGGGACTGCATCTCCTTGATGAGGACCTTGAACGACTCCGGGATTCCCGGGTCGGGCAGGTTCTCGCCCTTGACGATGGCTTCGTAGACCTTCACACGGCCCGGGATGTCATCGGACTTGATCGTCAGCAGTTCCTGCAGCGTGTACGCCGCACCGTAGGCCTCGAGGGCCCACACTTCCATCTCACCGAAGCGCTGACCGCCGAACTGCGCCTTACCACCGAGCGGCTGCTGGGTGATCATCGAGTACGGACCGGTCGAACGCGCGTGGATCTTGTCGTCGACGAGGTGGTGGAGCTTGAGCATGTACATGTAGCCGACAGCGATCGGGTACGGGAACGGCTCTCCGGAGCGACCGTCGAACAGCTGGGCCTTGCCCGAGGAATCGATGAGTCGATCCCCATCGCGGTTCGGAGTCGTCGAGTCCAGCAGTCCACGCAGCTCCTGCTCGTGTGCACCGTCGAAGACCGGGGTCGCCAGGTTCGTGCCGGCCTCGGCTTCACGAGCGGCATCCGGCAGTTCGGCAGCCCACTCGGGGTTGCCCTCGATCTTCCAACCCTGCTTCGAGATCCATCCGAGGTGGACTTCGAAGACCTGGCCGATGTTCATACGACGCGGAACACCGTGCGGGTTGAGGATGATGTCGACGGGGGTTCCGTCGGCCAGGAACGGCATGTCCTCAACAGGCAGGATGGTCGAGATGACACCCTTGTTGCCGTGACGACCGGCCATCTTGTCACCGATGGTGATCTTACGGCGCTGAGCGACGTAGACGCGGACCATCTGGTTGACACCCGGCGAGAGCTCGTCGTCTTCCTCCCGGTCGAAGACGCGGACACCGATGACGGTGCCGATCTCGCCGTGAGGCACACGCAGCGAGGTGTCGCGGACCTCACGGGACTTCTCACCGAAGATCGCTCGCAGCAGGCGCTCTTCCGGCGTCAGCTCGGTCTCACCCTTCGGGGTGACCTTGCCGACGAGGATGTCGCCGTCGGTGACCTCGGCGCCGATGCGGATGATTCCGCGATCGTCGAGGTCTGCCAGTGCGTCCGGCGAGATGTTCGGAATGTCGCGAGTGATCTCCTCGGCACCAAGCTTGGTGTCGCGAGCATCGACCTCGTGCTCCTCGATGTGGATCGAGGACAGAACGTCGTCCTGGACGAGACGCTGGGAGAGGATGATCGCATCCTCGAAGTTGTAGCCTTCCCATGACATGAATGCCACGAGGAGATTCTTGCCCAGCGCCATCTCACCGTTCTGAGTCGACGGTCCGTCTGCCAGAACCGTGCCCGGCTCGACGCGATCGCCCTCGTCGACGATGATGCGCTGGTTGTAAGAGGTTCCATGGTTGGAACGCTTGAACTTCGAAGCGCGGTAGGTCTGCATCGTGCCATCGTCAGCCAGAACGGTGACGAAGTCGGCGGATACCTCTGTGACGACGCCTGGGCGATCGGCAGTGATGACGTCGCCGGCGTCGACAGCTGCACGGTATTCCATGCCGGTGCCCACGACTGGAGACTCCGACATCACCAGCGGCACGGCCTGACGCTGCATGTTCGCACCCATGAGGGCACGGTTCGCGTCATCGTGCTCGAGGAACGGAATCAGTGCGGACGCAACAGACACCATCTGACGCGCGGAGACGTCCATGAAGTCAATCGTGTCGTACTGGACCAGCTCGGCTTCGCCGCCGCCGCCCTTAGGACGTGCGAGAACTTCGACTTCGGCGAAGCGCTGCTCTTCGGTCAGCGGCGCATTGGCCTGAGCGATGTTGAACTCGAGCTCATCGTCGGCAGTCAGGTACTCGGTGTCATCGGTGACGACACCATCGACTACCTTGCGGTAAGGCGTCTCGATGAAACCGAACGGGTTGATGCGGGCGTAGGAGGCCAGCGAGCCGATCAGACCGATGTTCGGGCCTTCGGGAGTCTCAATCGGGCACATACGTCCGTAGTGCGATGGGTGAACGTCACGGACTTCCATGGCGGCACGGTCACGCGAGAGACCACCAGGTCCCAGAGCGGAGAGGCGGCGCTTGTGAGTCAGACCCGCGAGCGGGTTGTTCTGATCCATGAACTGCGAGAGCTGCGAGGTGCCGAAGAACTCCTTGATCGCAGCCACCACGGGACGGATGTTGATCAGGGTCTGAGGCGTGATCGCTTCGACGTCCTGGGTCGTCATGCGCTCACGGACGACGCGCTCCATGCGAGAGAGTCCGGTGCGGACCTGGTTCTCGATGAGCTCGCCGACTGCACGGATGCGACGGTTGCCGAAGTGGTCGATGTCGTCGAGCTTGACGTTGAGCTCGATGTTCTCGCCGTCACGGACACCCTTGGAGGTGTCAACGCCTGCGTGCAGGGACACGAGGTAGCGGATGGTCGCAACCACGTCATCGGTCGACAGGACCGAGTCGCTCAGCGGTGCATCGACGCCCAGCTTGCGGTTGACCTTGTAGCGGCCGACCTTGGCCAGGTCGTAGCGCTTGGGGTTGAAGTACAGGTTGTTGAGCAGGTTGCGTGCCGCTTCTGCGGTCGCAGGCTCTGCCGGGCGCAGCTTCTTGTAGATGTCGAGCAGCGCTTCGTCCTGCGTGTTGACCGTGTCCTTGGCCATGGTCTCGCGGATGGACTCGAACTCGCCGAACTCCTCGAGGATCTTCGCTTCGGACCAGCCGAGGGCCTTGAGCAGAACAGTGACCGACTGCTTGCGCTTGCGGTCAAGGCGAACGCCGACCTGGTCGCGCTTGTCGACCTCGAACTCCAGCCACGCACCACGGGAAGGGATGATCTTCGCGGTGAAGATGTCCTTGTCAGTGGTCTTGTCGACGCTGGACTCGAAATAGGCACCGGGCGAACGCACGAGCTGCGAGACGACGACACGCTCGGTGCCGTTGACGATGAACGTGCCCTTGTCAGTCATGAGGGGGAAGTCACCCATGAAGACGGTCTGGCTCTTGATCTCGCCGGTGTTGTTGTTCATGAATTCGGCGGTCACATACAGTGGCGCCGAATAGGTCATGTCGCGTTCCTTGCACTCATCGATGGAGTACTTGGCGGCTTCGAACCGGTGCTCCCGGAACGACAGCGACATCGATCCACCGAAGTCCTCGATCGGTGAGATCTCCTCGAATATATCTTCGAGTCCCGAGGTGGTTGCTACGGAATCGTCTCCGATTTCAATGGCCTCGGCGACGCGGTCCTGCCACGCTTCCGAGCCGATGAGCCAATCGAAGCTGTCTGTCTGCAGACCGAGCAGATCGGGAACCTCGAGCGGTTCGCGAATCTTCGCGAAGGAGATTCTCTTGGGGGCGTTAGCGGTCCTGGTGTTATCGTTGGCGGCGGCCAATGGGATCCTTCCGAGTGCTTCACCAATTGATAGGTTGACCCTCCACCCGAAGTCACGTCGACGACCCCAGGTGTGTCAGATTTCGACACCGGGCGACAACGTGGTTCACTTGAGTGGAAATGAGGTGCCCCCCGCTATATGAAGGCACGCCACAGGCAGATCAACGCAAATATCAAGCTTATAGCAATCGGTCAAGTCATGCAAGACGCTTCTTCCACAGACCGACCCAGGCCCAGGTTGCGAATCCCGCCCTGTCATTGATGAGAAGCATCCACGAGTTCTCCACCGCATTCCACGTGTAGATTCGCTTCACGCCGGTACGCTCCCCCAGCGCAACGTGATTGGCGATCTTCAGTGCCGCCCCGAGTCCGTGTCCGCGGTGTTCTCGCGTCACCAGAGTCGATCCCTGCCACCCGACCTCAGGGCGTTCGTCGAAGTGTGCGACCTCGGTGAAGCCCGCGGCTGCCTCCCCTTTGAGCACCAGTGCCGTGCTCACCAGCTCCCGGTCTGTGGTCCGCTTCGCATCGAGGGCACGGACTCGTGCGGCGTCCCACGCCTCCTCTTCACCGAATTCTTCGGCGCCGGGGGTGTCCGTCGACATCCTCTGGTGCAGAAGTGCGACCGCGTCAAGCCGGTGTTCAGGCGTCGGCCCATCCCACGTCTCGATCGCATAGCCGGCGTCGAGGTCAACGGCGGGCAGCCGTGCCGCCGTGGCGGAATTCGCCACGGAGCACCGCTCCAGCTGTTTGAAGGCGAAGCCGTGTCGGATGAGGAAGGCGACGTCCGGCTGATTCACGGGCAGACTTCCCGCGCCGGAGTCAGCCGCGAGATGCGCACCCCGCAGATCGGCGTCACGAGCCGATGATGGGATCTCGCAGTAGCTGGTCAGCTGTGTTCGGCCCTGAGCTGCCAGGTTGGTCTCCATCTCAGCCAGCAGCTCTGAGCCCAGTCCCTGTCCGCGCAGCTCAGGGTGGACCGAGCACCACACGTCGGCGACATCGAGGTTGTCCTGCAATGCCAGGTAGGCGATTCCTTTGGCCACGATGACCCCGCCGCGCCGACCGATCCACGTCTGGTTGCTCAGGTATTGTGTGGGAAAGAGCAACTCCCGCCGCACCTCGTCTGCGCGGGGGTCGAAATCGCTGCCGAGCCCCGATGCTCGGTTGATGAGCGTATCGAAGTCGAGCACCTCGGCGAGGACGCTCTCGATCTCTTCGCCGCTGCGAGATCCGGCTGGGATGTGAGTGATCTCCATGGGCTGACATTCTAGACTGCACTCATGGTCAATGTCAGTGTTATCTCTCTGAATCCGGCCGCGGTCAACTGCGGAATCATCACCGGCTCTCGCGCCAGCCTCATCGTCGACTCGGGCCCGGGGCCCGGCACGGCGAAGTATCTGGCCGACACGGCACAGCATCTGAGCCTCGAGGTCACTGGCGGCGTCAATCCCATTGCTGCCGTCATCACTCATGACCATTGGGATCATTTCTTCGGCAATGCCACCCTTGCCGCAGCAGGAATCGAGACCTTCCACGTCTCCGCGTCCTTCGCCGGAGACCAGGAGGCGACCGCATGGATCGCCCTCGACGCCGTTCGCAACGCCCCCGAGACCGCCGAATTCGCATCCGAGCTGCCCGAGGATCCCAGCGACCTCATCGTCGACGTCTCCCCCGTCGATGCCGCTGAGTCGGAGGTTGTGCTTGACCTCGGGGACTGTCGGGTCGAATTCCACGTGCTGGGCGGGCATTCCACAGCAGATCTCGTCGTGCGCCTGCCCGATCAGGGCATCGTGTTCACCGGTGACCTGGTGGAGGAGGGAGCTCCCCCACAGGCAGGCGACGATGCTTCACTGAGCGAGTGGGTGACCAGCCTGCACACGCTGCTGTCCTTCCCCGAGACCACAGTGTTCGTGCCTGGGCATGGAGTGCCCGTTGACCGGGACTTCGTCGAACGTCAGCTTGAGGACATCGACGGTCTGAGATCGAATCAAGCCGACGCCGAGGTGGCTCTGCCCGCTCGTGCCATGCCAGGTGACCATGACCGGAGCTTCCCCCGAGAGCAGGTCATCTGCCCTGCCGGTGCAGGGCAGTGATGAGGTCTGAGCCGATGGCGCCGAACAGAGTCTGCGCCCACACGCTGTCGCCTTCGACATAGGGCCGGTCACCGTCGAAGATCCACTGCAGCTGGTTGCCGCGCTGTCGGTCGTTCTGACAGCTTCCGCAGACGGGCACGCGTACACCTGAGGCATCGGCGTCAAGGCGCGTCGTGGACTGCGCCTCTCCGTGCAGCGGATTGATGGTGCACAGACTCTGCGGCAGTCCGCTTCGTGCACCGGGACTGCGCTTCCTCTTCCTGGCAGCATCCGCCTCGGCGATTTCGCGTCCTGCCTGCCGGAGGAGGACCATCGCTCCGGCCAGATCGATGCGTTCGGATGTTTCGTCGTCGACGATCGTGCGGGCCATCTGGTAGGCGTCGAGTCCGCGCTCGACGCTGGCAGCACTCACCGCGTTGAGATTCTGCGTCTGCAGCCGATCGATCTCCCCGGCCAGTTGAGTCGTGTCGGCATTGATGGTCTCGCGCAATGATCGCCGCTGCAGGCTGTCGACGCGGTTCAGCAGCCGATCGGGCAGCTGAAATCGCTGCTGCGTCCGCGTCACCTCGCGACGCTGCCGTCGCGATCGGGTGAACCAGATACCGGCGATGACGAGAGCGAGGATGAGTACCGCCCCGCCGAGGAACATCGGAGCAAAGGATCCCGAGCCGTCAACGGTCTGGACCTCGCTGCCGGGCGCTTCCTGCCCGGTTACGGCTTCTTCCTGCTTGTATTCCTGCGGCTGCGCATAGAGGTCGAGGAGGATATTGAGCTTCGTCGTCGACGGTGAGCTGATGTTCCACTCTTCGCGGGCGACCGACAACTGGTCCATCACCTGCATATTGAGGTCATGGTTGTCCGCGAAGTTCACATCGACAGCGATCTGGGATTCGCCGTTGATCATGATGAACGAACCTTCGCCCCCGTTGAACACCTTGATCTGCTCCAACAGATCTCGGTTCAGAGAGTGCTCATCGACCGCGATGACATAGACGTCGTAGTCCAATTCCTTCGCCGTCTCCCGAGCCTGGTCGATGAGTTCCGCGTTGAGAGACCCCTCGACCGCCCCGTCGATGTGGAACGGGTCGTCTTTGAGTGCCTCGGCAATCTGCTGTGCATCAGTTGTCACGTGTTCTGCTTCCTCTTCTTGATCGCTCTCCACGCCAAGACTCCCCCGATTCCCAGACCACCGCCGACGATGAGGCCGAGCGCCGCACCCCCGACGGCTGCACCGACCGGATAGACCAACGTGCTCGGATCGGTGGAAGTGTCCTCATCGACGACGATCGGCTGCAGCTCATCGTCGAGACTTCGCGAGCTGCTGGACTTCGAGGCCTCGGTTTCGGCCGCCTTGAGCGCTTCCACATATCTGCGCGCTACGGCCGAACGATTATCGTCGACGTCTGTGGCGACATCGTAGGAAGCCACGCGCCGGTCGGCTCCCTTGTCGGCAATACCTTCGGTCACTGCCCCGACCACGACCACTGTGGCGCGCTTGTCGGGCAGCTCCTCGGCGATCCGCCCAGCCAGCAGTTGAGATTGCCCATCCGCATCATCGACCTGCGAGGTGGCCAGGAACGCGACGTAGATCGGCATGTCGAGGTCTTTGACTTCGTCTCTGATCGTCGCCAGGCTCTCGTCGTCGACTTCGAATGCCTGATAGGCGTCGATATAGATCGGGTCGGACTGCAGCGACTCTGCGATCTCCTGGTACCGGCTCCGGTCGTAGTTCGGGTCGTATCTGCCCTCGATGCGATCGAGATAGATCGAATCGACCGTGATCGTGTCGCCCTTTTCAGCGACGATGCGAGCATCTCTGGCCTCGTCGAATTCGGAGTGGCTGTAGATCGACGAACCGGTTGCGACAGCACCGAAGATGATGATTGCCGCACCCAATTTCGCTGCCGTGTTCATCCTCGTCCTCCTGTCGGGGACGTCGACGGTGTTCCCAGTGACTCCAGGACTGCGTCCTCGAGTGGCTGAAAGCTGCCGAAGCCGGACAGTGCGTAGACATCCGAGCGCTGATAGTAGGGAACAGGCTTCTTCGATCCGGGCCGTTTGGGCACCATGAGGCACTGCGGCTCGTGACCGTCGTTGATTTCGCGGCGACAGCGATCGCACATGTCGACTGTCAGCGTGGTCCCGTCCTGTTTGAGCGCGAACGTCTCGATTCTGTTTCGGTGGTGAGGGAAGAGGAAGCAGAACCGAGGCGCTTCGGAGCTGGCCTTGGTCGAACCGCGAAGCCGAGCACGTACCCATTTGTGCGTGCTCAGCAGGTTCTCAACACCGAAACGGTGCGAGAAGTCGACGCTCTGCGCCCAATCAGGATTAGCCGCGATGAGCGACCTGATCGCCCCTTGCACTCGCCGACCGCGGTCATACAGCGACCATGCCTCTTCGGTGGACTCCTGCGGCTCGGGAAGCGGTTCGAGCGCACTTTCAACACGCTCAGGCAGCTGCTGCGTCCTGACGGGGTCCGGTTTCGTCGTCAGCGAGTTCCGCCAGGAGTACTTTTCCCGACGCCGCAGCACCCAGATACTCAGCCCCATGGCGGCAATTGCCGTCGCACCGAAGACGAGGGCGTCCGGGTTGCCATTATCCAGTCCGGTGGCTTCGATGTAATCCTCATTGCGATCCCCCGCATCGCGAGTGTCGAAGTCCGGGGGTGCCGGAGGTTCGGTCCCCTTCGCAGCCGCGACGAGAATCTGCAGCTGATAGGGCACTGCCAGCTCGACAGGCAAAAAGTCGTCGCTGGACGAACGGGCAAGAAAGTCCGAGCCCGGCGGTATAGCCGGCCCATTAGCATCGACGAGATAAGCGTAGGATCGCGCGGCATCGTCTGCCTGGGTGAAGAGGACGATGGTCTGTTCTCCGCCGCTGTCTTTGTGCATCGCATATGCGAGATCAGAGGTGAAGCGGGCCCATCTCGGCTCGTCTGATCTCGGCTGCGCAGGCGTAATCGCGACGAAATGGACAACACCCGACTGCCCTGCCTGCTTCGATGCGTGCTCGACCGCCGTCTTCTGACTGTCGGTGAGTCCCGGCGCAATGATCGGATCGATGTACAGAGGATCGCTCTGCCAGGAGTCACGGAGTGTGGAACTCAGCCTCTTCAGCAGTCTGGTGTCGGTGGCACTATCAGTCACCACTTAAGAATAGGTCAGGGCAGGCTGTCGCCGAAGTCGCAGCACGTTGCGGTCCTGCAACATAGCCGGCGCGCACTGTGAATGCGAAGAACCCCACAGCATCGGCTGTGGGGTTCTTCGAAGCGGCAGCAGTCAGACTGCTGCCAGAGAAATCACTTGAGGGTGACGGTTGCGCCTGCGCCCTCGAGGGTTTCCTTGGCCTTATCGGCTGCGTCCTTGGACACGCCTTCGAGGACAGCCTTAGGAGCGCCGTCGACGAGGTCCTTGGCTTCCTTCAGTCCGAGGGAGGTGAGCCCACGAACTTCCTTGATGACGGGAACCTTCTTCTCGCCGGCCGATTCGAGGATGACGTCGAATTCGGTCTGCTCTTCGGCAGCCTCAGCAGCGGCAGCAGGTGCAGCGGCAACAGCAGCGGCAGGTGCAGCAGCTTCAACTTCGAAGACCTCTTCGAACTTCTTGACGAAGTCGGAGAGTTCGATCAGTGTGAGCTCTTTGAAGCCTTCGATGAGCTCTTCGGGGGTGAGCTTAGCCATGGTGGCCAGTCCTTCCTTTGGTGGTCACTTTGAGCGACCGGGTTTATGGGGTGTTGCTCAGGCGTCTGAAGCAGGAGCGTCGTCCTGCTTCTCGCGCAGAGCGTCGACAGTGCGCACGGCCTTGACCATCGGAGCGGTGAACAGGTAAGCCGCCTGGTGGAGGCTTGCCTTCATGGCACCAGCTGCCTTTGCAAGCAGCACTTCGCGTGGTTCGAGGTCGGCGAGTTTGTTGACATTCTCAGCACTGAGGACGGCACCATCCCAGTAGCCGCCTTTCAATACGAGCTGAGAATTCGCCTTGGCAAAGTTACGCAATGCCTTTGCAGCCTCTGGTGGTTCACCGTTGACGAATGCGATCGCGGTGGGTCCGTTGAGGAACTCATCGAGATCGTTGATTCCGGCTTCTTTGGCTGCAATAGCAGTGAGCGTATTCTTTACCACGGCGTAGCTGACGTTCTCACCGAGTGAAACGCGCAGATCTTTCATCTGCGCAACGGTGAGACCGCGGTACTCGGTCAGCAACACAGCGTCGGAGTTCTCAAACTGCTGTTTGAGCTCCTCTACTGCGGCTGCCTTGTCTGGCCTCGCCATGGTAGTTCCTTTCGTACAGTCGCCGATCGTGTCCCAACGCCAAAAAAGCGCTCCACGCAGGCATGCGTGAAACGCTTCGAATGATGAGATCATAGGAACTCATCGGAAGAATCTCGTGCTCACCTGCGCAGGTCACTCCAGTGGAGTCTTCGTTTCCGGGCAACAGGATCCGATTGCGGATTCTGCCGGTTCCGAAAAGACCGACGGTCTTGGGTAGTTGAAGTCTATCGAAGGACTTCGCGCCAAGTCCAATCGATGGCGGAGATGCTGGCCACACTCCTGCTGGCACCTGGCCGGCTGGAACCACCAGTGACCGCCGGCCAGCATCAGGGCGCTGCGCAACCTGCAGAGAAGCTGCTCAGCGCCCGGAGACTTGATCTGACCGAGTGGATCAGTACTCGATGACGACTCGGCCGTCGATCTTGCCGTGGATCATCTCGTCGAAGATCGCATTGATGTCCTCGAGCGGCCGCTTGGTGAACGTCGGGTGGATCTTGCCCGCTGCGTAGAACTCCAAGGCTTCCACCATGTCCTGGCGGGTGCCGACGATCGATCCGCGGATCGTCAGCCCCTTGAGGACGATGTCGAAGATCGGGGCCGGGAACTCGCCCGGGGGAAGCCCGTTGAAGACGATGGTCCCGCCTCGGCGAGTCATTGAGATCGCCTGCCCGAATGCTTTCGGGTGCACCGCCGTGACGAGCACACCGTGTGAGCCTCCGACCTTCTCCTGGATGATGTCGGCCGGCTCCTCGGCAAAGGCGTTGACCGTGATCTCCGCTCCGTGCTTCTTCGCCAATGCCAATTTGTCATCGGCGACGTCGACGGCGATGACGCGCATCCCCATTGCCACCGCATACTGCACGGCGATGTGGCCGAGCCCGCCGATGCCTGAGATGACGACCCATTGCCCGGGCTTCACCTCGGTGCGCTTGAGTCCCTTGTAGACGGTGACTCCGGCACACAGTACGGGCGCAATCTCGTACGGGTCGGATCCCTCCGGGATGATGGCGGCGAACTTCGTGTCGACGAGCATGTACTCACCGAACGATCCGTCGATACCGTAGCCGCCGTTGACCTGCTGTTCGCACAGCGTCTCCCACCCTTGGCGGCAGTGCTCACATGTTCCGCAGGCACTCCACAGCCAAGCATTGCCGATCATCTGTCCGACCTTGACATCGGTGACGTCGGGTCCGAGCTTCTCGACGGTCCCGACACCTTCATGTCCGGGGATGAGGGGAATCTTCGGCTTGATCGGCCAATCGCCGTGCGCCGCGTGCAGATCGGTGTGGCAGACCCCCGAGGCGATGAGTTTGATCAGCGCCTGCCCGGGTCCGGGCTCGGGAATCTCGTTGTCTCCGACGGCAAGATCCTTGCCGAATTCGTTGACGACTGCTGCTTTCATGTCTGACATCAAGGACTCCTTTGTGATGATGTGGGATGTGCTGTTGTGCGTCGCTGCCACCGGGCACCGTCGCGTGAACTCAGAGGAAGACTCGCCTCAGAAGAAGCCCTGGGCGTTCTCCGAGTAGCTGACCAGCAGGTTCTTCGTCTGCTGGTAGTGGTCGAGCATCATCAGGTGGTTCTCACGTCCGATGCCGGAGGCCTTGTAGCCGCCGAAGGCCGCGTGTGCCGGGTAGGCGTGGTAGTTGTTGACCCACACTCGGCCAGCCTGGATGTCCCGGCCCGCACGATAGGCGGTGTTGCCGTTGCGCGACCAGACCCCGGCGCCCAGACCATAGAGGGTATCGTTCGCCGTGGCGATGGCATCGTCGTAGTCGCTGAAGGTGGCCACCGAAACGACCGGGCCGAAGATCTCCTCCTGGAAGATCCGCATCTTGTTGTTGCCCCGGAAGATGGTCGGCTGCACGTAGTAGCCGCCGGACAGGTCCCCGCCGAGGTCGGCCCGGGCTCCGCCGGTGAGCACCTCGGCGCCCTCCTGCCTGCCGATGTCGAGATAGGACATGATCTTCTCGAACTGGTCGTTCGAGGCCTGCGCACCCATCATGGTGTCGGTGTCCAGCGGGTTGCCCTGCACGATCCTCTTCGTCCGTTCTGCAACCGCTTCGAGGAAGGGATCGGCGATCGATTCCTGGACCAGTGCACGCGACGGGCAGGTGCAGACCTCCCCCTGGTTGAGGGCGAACATGGTAAAGCCCTCTTGGGCCTTGTCCCAGTAGGCGTCATCTGAGGCATTGACGTCGTCGAAGAAGATGTTCGGGGACTTGCCGCCGAGCTCGAGAGTGACCGGGATGATGTTCTGCGAGGCGTACTGCATGATCAGGCGGCCCGTAGTCGTCTCTCCGGTGAATGCGATCTTCGAGATCCGCTTGTTCGAAGCCAGTGGCTTGCCTGCTTCGAGCCCGAAGCCGTTGACGATGTTGAGGACTCCCTCGGGAAGCAGGTCCGCAATGAGTTCCATCAGGACGAGGATCGAGGCCGGAGTCTGCTCGGCAGGCTTGAGGACGATGGCATTGCCTGCGGCCAGCGCCGGAGCGATCTTCCACACGCCCATGAGGATCGGGAAGTTCCAGGGAATGATCTGACCGACCACGCCGAGCGGCTCATGGAAATGATAGGCCACCGTATCGTCATCGAGCTGAGAGAGCCCGCCTTCCTGTGCCCGGATCGCTCCGGCGAAGTAGCGGAAGTGATCGATGGCCAGCGGAATGTCGGCGTTGAGGCACTCACGGACGGCTTTTCCGTTGTCCCAGGTCTCGGCAACCGCGATCATCTCGAGGTTCTCCTCGATCCGATCCGCGATCTTATTCAAGATCACGGCGCGTTCTGCGGGCGAGGTCTTGCCCCAGGCCGGAGCCGCCTTGTGTGCGGCGTCGAGTGCGAGCTCGATGTCCTCCGAGGTGCTGGCTGGCACTTCGCAGAACGTCTTACCCGTGATGGGCGTCGGGTTCTCGAAATAGTTCCCGTTGACGGGAGCGACCCACTGTCCGCCGATGAAGTTCTCGTACCGTGATTTGTAGGTGACGAGCGATCCGTCTTGACCAGGCTGAGCGTAAACAGTCATTGCAACTCCTTTGATGCGTATGCGGCGATCGGATGTCTGTCTCCGATTGCTCCACACGCTACGCAGGGCAACGTTGCATGTGGGTTGCATCACAGCAGCAGAGCTGTCAGCTCCAGGTCCTCTGACTCAGTATCCGAGGGCTTCGAGTCGCACGACAGCCGCGTTGCGTTCGGGTGCTTCGGGTGGTGCCAGGCGCAGCACCGACATCAGCACTTCCGAATCCTCGCGAGCTTCGGCCAATCCCGCATAGCGCCACAGCTGCTGCCAGGTTCCGTTCTGCAGCAGACTCTCCCGAATCAGCGCTTCCAGTTCAGCACCGATCTCCCGGATGCCGGGGGCATCGGACTCGGGCAGCACCTGCCCCCGATAGAAGTTGAGGGCGGTCTCCACGTCCCCTCGGGCCAGGCCCCGGTGCGTGCGCTCGACGTCGCTGTCGATGTCTCCCCGCAGTCGGTAGGGGCGGGCATCGAGGCGCAGGTCGCCGAGGTGGTCAATCGTTCTGCGCAGACGCGCGATCTCCGCCCGGACAGTGACTTCACTTCCGCCATGCGCCCACAGCCGGTCGGCGAGCCCGGCGCTGCTGATGCCGCCGGGGTTGCGCACCAGGAGCAGCAGGATCTCCGCATGTCGTCCCGACAGCGTGATTCGAGTGCCGTCAGGGCTCGAGAGCTGGGGACGGACTCCGGTGACTTCGAGATAGGCACCGTCACCGGTACCGACAGGAGACAGTCCACCGGAGTCCGGGGTGTAGAGCTTCGCCAATCCGGCGCCGGCGGCCTGAGCCGTGGAATTCAGCAACGGCAAGACGATGGAGGATACCGCGTCATCACCGCCGGTGACGTCGATGATGCCCAAGACCTGACCGGTCAGCGGATGGGTCACGGGCACTGCACTGCAGCTCCACGAGTGCACCTCGGCGGAGAAGTGCTCGGCCTGACTGATCTGCACGGCAGTGCGCGAGCGCAGAGCGAGTCCGGGAGCGGACGTCCCCATCACGTCCTCCGACCAGTCGGTGCCCGGCACGAAGCCCATGGACTCGGCACGATTGCGGACGGCGCGCTCACCCTCGACCCAGAGGAGACGCCCCTGCTCATCACCGAGCGCCACGAGCAGCCCTGCCTCCTTGGCAGGTTCGATCAGATGCGACTGCAGCAGGCCCATGATGGAGTGGAACGGATGACGGCGCCTCACCTCGGCGAGCTGATCGGCCTCATAGGCCATGTGCACACGTACTCCACCTGGGTCGCGAAGACGGCCGAGGGATCGGTTCCAGGACTCGAGGACGGCTGGGCGGACTCCCGGGTCCGAAGTCTCCGGTGCGGTCAGTGATGCCAGATTGTCATGGGCACGACGGACAATGCGCTGATAGTCATCGCGAAGCAGCGGAGTCGAATGCATGGCGGAGCTGTCCACCTCCATCGGCGGTTGGCACACAGTGGTCGTCGGTGCTCACAATCTATCCGCGATACCTCTTCCGGGCAAGACTGAATGAGGGTTCTCAGGGAACAGAAAGGGCGGGAAGTGAATGTCTCACTTCCCGCCCAGAACTGCTGAACGCAATTCAATCCCTCACAGGGATCAGACCACGCGCATCGATGAACCGTCGATCGGAACGGCAGGACCGTTCGATGTCGTCACGGTTGCCTTCGAGATGTAGCGGCCCTTCGAGGAGCTCGGCTTCAGACGAAGGACCTCTTCGATCGCTGCATCGAAGTTCTGCTGCAGCGCTTCCTCGGAGAAGGAGACCTTTCCGATGATGAAGTGCAGATTCGAGTGCTTGTCGACGCGGAATTCGATCTTTCCGCCCTTGATCTCGGTCACGGCCTTGGCGACATCCATGGTCACGGTGCCGGTCTTGGGGTTCGGCATCAGGCCGCGTGGGCCCAGAACCTTACCCAGACGTCCGACCTTGCCCATCATGTCAGGGGTGGCAACAGCCGAGTCGAAGTCGGTGAAGCCATTGGCCACCTTCTCCAGCAGGTCATCGGAGCCGACGAAGTCAGCACCTGCTTCACGGGCAGCTTCTGCACGGTCGCCGGCAGCGAACACCAGGACCCGAGCGGTCTTACCGGTACCATGCGGAAGGTTGACGGTGCCGCGCACCATCTGGTCCGCCTTACGTGGGTCAACACCCAGGCGGAGGGCGACCTCGACGGTGGCATCGTACTTCGCCACTGTGGTCTCTTTGGCCAGGGCGATTGCCTGAGCCGGTTCGTATGTCACATCTGCGGCGATCTTCTCTGCCGCGGCCTGATAGGCCTTTGAACGCTTTGCCATCTGCTTCTCTCCTTGCAGTCGTGGTGCGGGCTGCGCGAGCCCTACCACAGTGAAATGTCTGGTCTCAGACCTCGATGTCGGTGGTCACGCCCATGGAGCGAGCGGTGCCGGCGATGATGCGGTCAGCCTGATCCAGGTCATTGGCGTTGAGGTCAGGCATCTTCGTGGTGGCGATCTCGCGAACCTGGTCGGCGCTCAGGTGAGCAACCTTGTCGGTGTGAGGAGTAGCCGAACCTGACTTCACGCCTGCAGCCTTCTTGATGAGTTCTGCAGCCGGTGGGGTCTTGAGAATGAAGGTGAACGAACGATCTTCGAACACTGTGATCTCGACGGGAACGATGTTCCCGCGCTGGGACTCTGTTGCGGCGTTGTAGGCCTTGCAGAATTCCATGATGTTGACGCCGTGCTGGGCAAGCGCCGGACCAATCGGAGGCGCCGGGTTAGCGGCACCTGCCTGAATCTGGAGCTTGACGAGGCCGGCTACCTTTTTCTTGGGAGGCATATTCGGTCCTTAATCTTGAAGTTTCGATGCGCCAGAGAAATACGGCGCATCGTCCGAAATCGGCTTCCGATGGGAACCGAGATCAAACCACACCAGTATTCCATGCCTGCAGACCCTGGAGCAAATGTCGGTGACAGGCATCACTGGGCGTGAATGGCGAAAGGGCCCGGAGTTCACCGGGCCCTTTCCTACCGTGGAAATCTGCTCAGAGCTTGGAGACCTGGTCGAAGCTGAGCTCGACGGGAACGTCGCGTTCGAAGATCGACAGCAGCACTGTGAGCTTCTGTGATTCCGGACGAATCTCCTGGATCGTTGCGGGGTGACCCTCGAAGGAACCCTCCTTGACGAGCACGGACTCGCCGACCTCGTACTCCACCTCGGTGATGGGGGCGGATTTCGCGGCCTGCTCGGCCTGCACTCCTTCGGCGGCAGCGGCTTCGGCCTGGCGCTCTTCGAATATCGGAGCGAGCATCGTGAAGACCTCGTCGATGGACAGAGGAGTCGGGTCGTAGGCGTTGCCCACGAATCCGGTCACGCCCGGGGTGTGGCGAACCGCGCCCCATGACTCATCGGTGAGTTCCATGCGCACGAGCACGTAGCCCGGAATGCGCACGCGACGGACCTGCTTGCGCTGGCCGTTCTTGATCTCGACGACATCTTCCATCGGCACCTGGGACTCGAAGATGAACTCTTCGAGGTTGAGGCTGATGGAACGGTTCTCAAGGTTCTGCTTGACCCGGTTCTCGTAGCCTGCGTAGGAGTGGATGACGTACCAGTCACCCTCCTGCATGCGCAGTTCCGACTTGAACTCTTCGGCCGGGTCGGCCTCGGCGGCAGGGGCCTCATCCGTCTCGGCTGATTCGGCTGCTGCGTCATCGCCGGGGGCAACCTCATCGGAGTCGGCTGCGGCACTGTCGTCATCAGAGGCGGCATCCTCGGCAGAGACGGCGGCTTCGTCAGAAGCGGCATCGTCGGCAGGTGCCTCTTCAGAAACAACCTCGTCAGCGGGTGCGTCTTCGACCAGCGCGTCGTCGGCGCTCACAGCGGAGGTTTCGTTCTCGACGTCTTCCACCACTGGTGCAACGCTCGACTCCTCTGGAGTGGCGTTCTGTGTCTCAGGGGTTTCCTGCTCAGGTGAATTGGTATCCGACACCGATCAATTCCTCGCTTCGCGTGTAGTGATTCCCGTATGGGAGTGAAGGGTC
This sequence comes from Brevibacterium sp. AGC70, assembly GCF_057334195.1. NCBI lineage: Bacteria > Bacillati > Actinomycetota > Actinomycetes > Micrococcales > Brevibacteriaceae > Brevibacterium > Brevibacterium sp. AGC70. The sequence goes on from NZ_JBHFIH010000003.1 coordinate 67,357, forward strand.
TGCAATGTGTTTGAAATCCAAGTGATCACCGCTGGGGGTGAGTCACCACAATGGCCACAGCGGTGTTCCGCCGAAGACGAATCCGACGAGCTTGCCGAACACGAGGTCGAGAACTACCACGAGAAGCATCATGAAGAGGATGAAGCCCAGCACAACCAGGGTGTAATTGACCAGTTGCTTACGTGTCGGGGTGACGACCTTCTTCAGCTCCGCGATGACTTCGCGGAAGAACTGCAGGATTCGTCCGAAGAACCCGAGCTGCTTACGACTGGCGCCTTTGGGCTTATCTCCAGTCTTCTTTGCCGGTGTGTCTTCCACACATCCTCACTCGGTCGGTTTCCATTGGGACAGCACAATTGTTCAAGCCCGTCGAGGACGGCGTTTCGCCGATATGACTCAAGCAGATATCAACTGCGCAGGGGTGACAGGACTCGAACCTGCAACCTACGGTTTTGGAGACCGTTGCGCTACCAATTGCGCCACACCCCTTCGATTCGACACCCTCGATTCGTGTTCCCCGAGTTGTGTCCAACCACGAGAAACGAGCATACCGCCTGTGACCGCCGTTAGTCGAACCGGGCTCCCATACCTGTCTGAACTCGACTTCCCCGCCCCTCATTCCTCCTCGCTCGCGGGCTGTGTCTGGGGCGGCTGAGCGACCAGCGGCACAGGCTCCGGGAAGGTCTTCCAGGGGTCGATCGTGACCGTCTTGTCGGGGCTGACCGTGACGATCTGGACGTCTATGGGCCGTTTGGTCCGATTGTCCACGCGCACGATGCTCAGTTCCGCGTCCATCTTCAGCGGCCCCGGGGTCAGTGCGTTCGCCAGGGCGCCGCCTGTTGTCGAACTCACATAGCGGACTCCGCTGCCCAGGGCCTCCGGGCCGACTCGTTTGTGCCAGTGTCCGCTGAGGCTGTGCTGCGCACATCCGGAGCGCAGCGACGGCGCCCCGACCCGCGCATCGTGGATGACCATGATGTCGAAGTCGCTCGCACAGGCCTCGTCGTTGAGCTTCTGCGCGAACTGATCGGCGGTGAGATCGGTCTCAAGCTGCGGCCCGGATCCGAACACGGTCCGACGGGGATCCGGTCCGCCGAAGAACGTCACTCCGCTCATCTTCGCACTCGTGTCGTCGAGGACCTTCCAGCCCTGACTCCTTGCGTGATTCGTGGTTTCAGTGGAGTCGTGGTTGCCCTTGACCATCATCCGCGGCAGCTTGTCAGGCAGTTCGTCGTCGAGCACATCAAGGCAGTAGTTCTCCGCCGAGGTGCCCGTCATCGTTACGTCTCCCCCGTCGATGTAGGCATCGGCGTCGCTCATCCGAGTCACCGCGCCGACGACGCGGGCCATGCCGATGTTGCAGTGCAGGTCCGAGCCGAATACGAATGTCGATACGTCAGCGTTCAGCCCGTCCTCGTCCCCACCCGGGCGAGGCACCATCCCCTGATCCGACCAATTGCCGGTCTGAGGGCGCGTGGTCCATTGAGTGCCCAGGTTCTCCAGCACTTGGTCGTAGAAGGCGTCGTTGTCGTCGGAGAAGTCCTTGACCGCTGTGAACGCGGCATCGATGACCCCGCCGAGGCGGCCCGTGACCTGTGCACCCGCCAGTGGGGTCCCGTCGAACGCGGGATCGGCGTCGAGAGGCTTGGGGCGGGTGAGAACTGCTGTGCCGACACTTGCCAGGACGAGGATGGTGACCAGGCCGATGCCGATGAGCTCCTTTCCGACGAAAGCCCTCCCGATCCCGGCGAGCCGAACGGGCCCGAGGATGAACGCCATGGCCACGACCACACCGCTGATGAGGCAGACGGCCAGGGCCCACCGGGCCAGGATCTCGGTGGTCAAGCCGTCGACGACCTCATTGACCTGTGCTTGTGGGGCTGAGAACAGGGAAGCGTAGGAGGCGATGTCGCCGCCCAGGGCATCGACCGCTCCTCCCCCGACTCCCTGCTCCGATCCGTCGGGGGCACCGTCCGATCCGTCGGGGGAACTTCTGTCAGAACGCCGTTCGGAGGCACCTGCGTGGGAGTCGTCCTCGTCTGTTCCGGAGACCGGGATCTGTCCGATGTCGACAGACAGTCCCAGCCCCAGCGGCAGATAGTCGTCTGCGGGGACGAGCAGTTTGCCCAAGGGACCGAAGTCAACGGTCAGCCGGGAGTCTGCCGTGATCTGATAGCGGGCCTCATGCGGGCCGAAGCTGAGATCAGCACGTGCAGACAGGAGCGCCCAGGGCAGGGTCACAGCTGCGACCACAGCAATGAGGATCAGCAGGGCTGAGGTTCTCCGACGTGGCGACACAGGCTGCATTCCAGGGCACGGTCTCAGAGCGAGCAGGCGATGAACGTGGGTTCAGGCTCGAGGACGATGTCGAACTTCTCATTCACCCCGTCGACCACGGCACGGGCGAGTTCGAGGACGTCGTCGGTCGCCGCCTGGCCACGATTCGTCAGTGCCAAGGTGTGTTTGGTCGACAGGCTTGCCCGACCCTTCCCGACGCTGAAGCCCTTGGAGAATCCCGCGTGTTCGATCAGCCAGGCCGCCGAAGTCTTCGTCCGTCCTTCGATCGTCGATCCGCTCAGTGGATCGGTGACCGGGTAGCGGGGTGCCTCGGCGGGCAGCTCGGCGGGGTCGTCGACGATCGGGTTCGTGAAGAAGGAACCAGCTGACCAGGTGTCGTGGTCCTCTGGGTCCACAACCATGCCTTTGGACCTGCGCAGGGAGATGACGCTGCTGCGCACCAGCGTGGCCGGCACCGACTCCCCGATCTCGACATCCAATGCCGAGGCGAGCTGTGCGTAGCGCACCGGCAGGGAGTTCGGGCTGCGGTGCAGATCGAAGGTCACCGACAGCACAAGGTACTGGGCAGTGCCCGTTCTCTGCTGCGCACGTTTGAGCGCCGAGGTGCGGTAGCCGAACTCGAGTTCGGCGGCACTGAGGTGACGGACCTGCCCGGCGAGGCGATCGAATACCTCGACCGAGGTGATGAGTTCTCCGACCTCTGTCCCGTAGGCGCCCACGTTCTGAATCGGAGTCGCTCCGACAGAGCCGGGAATCCCGGACAGGGCCTCGAGACCCGAGAGACCGGAGCCGAGGGTGAAGGCGACGAATTCGTCCCAGTTCTCCCCCGCCTCGGCGGTGACATGGGTTTCGGTCTCCGAGGTATCGGTCATCGTCACACCCTTGGTGGCGACCACGCACACCTCGGCGTCGAAGCCGGCATCGGAGACGAGGAGGTTCGATCCGCCGCCGATGAAGAGTACATCGGCCGCGGGTTGAGCCGACAGACTCAGGGGATGTTCACGAGAGAAGTCCACAAGATCGTCCCTGGTCTCGGCGATATGCAGCTTGGCTGCTGGGCCGCCGAGGTGGAACGTCGTGAACTCTGCCAGATCCGTCGTCACCGCGAGACTCGGATCTGGGTGCGGCTGAGCACATCCTGGCCACCGGACTTCACCGTGACGTCGATGCGAGCGGTGCCCACAGCTCCGTCGACGGCCCCGACCACCGCGGTCATCGACAGTGCGGCGGTAGGTGTGGCCGGTGTGCCGGATTCGGCGTCGGGGACGAGCACCGGCGCGGAGAACCGTGTCCGGTAGTCGACGATCGCGCCCGGATCGCCGATCCATTCGACGATGGGGGCGATGACGACGGCCATCGAGAGCATGCCGTGGGCGATGACTCCCTCAAGACCCACCTCGGTGGCGAAGCGTTCTGACCAATGGATCGGGTTGTGATCGCCCGAGGCGCCCGCGTAGTCGACGAGCGATGCCCGCGACAGGGGGATCTCGGCTTCGACGACGGTGTCTCCGATGGTCAGTTGGGAGAAGTCGGTGACGCTCATTCTCCGTCTCCTCTCACAACGATGGTCGAGTTCACTGTGACGACAGGCTGTTCGGCGGCGTCGGTGATCTCTGTGCGGGTGGTGATCATGGCGTTGCCGCCCGACGCGCGCACGCCGTCGACGTGGGTCGTAGCGGCCAGGCGGTCACCGGCGACGATGGGCCGGGTGATGCTGAACTGCTCCGAACCGTGAACAACCTTGGAGAAGTCGATGCCGGACTCGGGGTCACTGATGTAAGCCGCTTCGGACTTCTGCGCGATGATCACGGCGAAGGTGGTCGGTGCCACGACGTCGTGATAGCCAAGGGCGGTCGCCGCCTCGGTCTCGAAGTGGTAGTCGGCCTTCGCGTTGGTGGCCAGCGCGAATTCCGCGACCGCCTCCCGCGACACCTCATAGGGGCGTGGCAGAGAATAGCTGGTTCCCTGCTTATCGGTATTCACCGGCATAGTGGCTCTCTTTCGAAAATACGTGGTGATCCCAGCCTAGCGGCCCCTCACCACGCGAGGGGAATTCACCCGACTGGTACCTGCGACCTCGGATTTGACCGCGAATTCGCATCGGGTTCATCCAATTGATGCACCATCGTCCTCAGCCCCCGAAAACTGGTATAGGTTGTTGCCCACATCACGTTTGACGTTCGGCATCCGAATCATCGCCGCGATGAGGCGGGCGGACGGCTCAGGTGACCGCGAGCAGTGAGCCCAGATGTATTGACAAGGAGCAGTGCCATGACGAACAATCCTGCAGGCCCACCCCCGTCGAAGACGACTGGGAACACGGACGGGTCGGGCACGCCGACCAGCACGCCGGGCACTGGAGTGGGCGCGAACAGGCGTGTGGTCAAGGACGCTGTCGCGGTTCCCGGCACCGGTCGACCAGTCAGCTCGACCGAGGCTCGCATTCCCGATGTCGCTGCCGCTGCGCCCCGGGCAGTGCCGGCAGCCGCCCCCACCCCAGCTTCCACCTCGGCGCCGGATCCGGCAGACGTCGAAGTCCATGTCGGCACCGATGCCGCCTATGCGGGCAAGGAGGCCGAACGGGTCCAGATCAGACGGCCGCTGCGCAACATCTCCGAGGTCCGACACTTCTTCCGCACCAACATCACGCCGATCTATTTCATCGGTGCGACCCCATTCAACCTGCTCGGCCTCGACCGCTGGGTCCGGAACTTCTCCTACATCACGTACTACGACGGATGGGACGGCGGGCACCCCCGCGTGTTCTCCCCGCGCTACAAACCGTTCGTCGAATTCGACAGTGGTGAGGCGATCAACAACTGGCTTCTCCTCAACGCCGAGGTGCGCGCCCATATGACGGCGAATGTGCCCCACGGTGAACGGCCCAAGGTGGCCATGGTCTTCTTCGACGAGGAGACCGAGCGGATCTGCCGCGAACTCGGCTACGACCTCATCCTGCCCTCGGCGACGCTGCGCAACCAGCTCGATTCGAAGATCGAGACGACGAAGCTCGGCAATGAGGCCGGGGCGTACTCCGTTCCCAATGTGCTCACCACGGCCGACACGTATGCCCAACTCAACGCCGAAGCCGAGAAGGAGAAGCTGGGCACCGACCTCGTCGTCCAGACCCCCTACGGGGATTCGGGGAAGACGACGTTCTTCATCGCTGCTGAAGAGGACTGGAACCGGCACAAGCACGACATCATCGGCGAACAGCTGAAGATCATGAAGCGCATCAACAACACGCCCGTGGCGGTGGAAGCGGTCATCACCAGCAGCGGAGTCGTCGTCGGCCCGTTCCTCACCGAACTGGCCGGCTTCGCCGAGCTCACTCCGTACAAGGGCGGCTGGTGCGGCAATGAGATGACCCCCGATGTGCTCACGGCAGACCAGCGCACACGTGCCAGAGAGCTGGTGCGACGTATGGGCGAGGGACTGCGCATGCGAGGCTACCGCGGCTTCTTCGAGGTCGATGTGCTCGTCGATCTGGACTCCGATGACGTGTATCTGGGCGAGCTCAATCCGCGCATCTCAGGAGCCTCGGCGATCACCAACGTCACCGCCGGCGCCTATGCCGACGTACCGCTGTTCCTGTTCCACCTGCTCGAATACCTCGACGTCGAATTCGATCTCGACGTCGATGAGATCAATGAGCGGTGGGAAGAGCTCTCCGGGGCTGATGAGTGGAGTCAGATGGTCATCAAGGAGACCGCTGACATCACCGAGTACATCACACACTCACCGCTGACCGGTCAGTACTTCCTCGATCAGTACGGGACTCTGACCTACAAACGCCCCGCGCTCGACTGGCATCCCCTGCAGAACGGCAATGAGGTGTTCTTCCTGCGCATCTTCGGGGCCGGCGAATACCGGTGGAAGGGCGCCGACCTCGGTGTGCTCGTGACGAAGAACCCGCTGCAGACCAAGGCCGGGGGTCCGAACGCACTGAGCATCCGGGCCAAGCACTTCATCGATTCGATCCGTGCGATGTACGCCGGTGTGCCTGTTGCTGTGGAGGATCCCTCACCTGCTCTTGGCGGCCCAGGAGCAAAGGGCGATTGACATCCGTGGTGGTAATCTCATCACGGACTGACGCAACTACCGCAGACTGCACGAGACGATATCGAAGAGGTGGAGAGTGACCGAGACGTCGCCGGACAATACTGTGCCCGTCGCCCCCGTCATCGACAAGGACAACTGGCAGGATGCCGATAACGTCCGCTGGTCCTTCCAGCACGTCGATCAGGTGCTGCCCACGACGCCGATCTCTCGCGGGGCCGGACCTGTGGCAGAGCTGCCTGTAAAGCTGCAGGACCTGGGCAGCATCGAGGTTCCGAAGACCGAGTTCTCAGAGGCTCGCAGCGTGCGCAGCGTCATCGAGGCCAGCGACACGGATGCGTGGATGGTCATGCACAACGGCACGGTGCTCGCCGAGGAGTACTTCTCCACGATGCGCCCGGAGACCGAACACCTGCTGATGTCGGTGAGCAAATCACTCGTGGGCACGGTGGCTGGTGTGCTCGTCGGCGCCGGGGATCTCGATCCGAACAGTCTGGTCACCGACTACGTCCCTGAGCTCGCATCCTCCGGCTATGCCGGGGCCACGGTGCGTCACATCCTCGACATGCGCTCGGGAATCAGATTCTCGGAGAATTACCTCGATCCGAAGTCCGAGGTCAGGCAGATCGAGGAGTCGATCGGCTGGTCTGAGACGAGCCCAGATGGCCAGGCCAAGGGCATGTATGAGTTCCTGACCACGCTGGAGGCGAAGTCCGAGCACGGCGGGGTCTACGAATACCGCTCGTGTGAGACCGATGTGCTGGGCTGGGTGTGCGAGAAGGTCGCCGGCGAGAGCATGCAGGCCCTCATGTCGCGCGTGCTGTGGTCGCGGATCGGAGCCGAACGCGATGCGCTCATAGCCACCGACCAATACGGCGTGGGCATGTTCGACGGTGGCATCAACACCACACTGCGCGACCTCGCTCGCTTCGGCTACCTGTATGCGAACCGGGGAGTCTCCCTCACCGGTGAACAGGTGGTGCCGACCTCGTGGGTCGGGGACACGCTCACCGGCGATGCGGACACCAGGAAGGCCTTCGCCGAGGGGCCCGATGACAATCGGATGCCCGGCGGAATGTATCGGAACCAGTTCTGGTTCCCCTTCCCGGATTCGCACGCGTTCCTCGCCCTGGGCATCCACGGGCAGATGATCTACATGAACCCGGGAGCCAACGTCGTCGGCGTCAAGCTCTCCAGCTGGGGCCTGCCGCAGGATGCTGCCAAACTGTTCCCCACGATCCGGGCATTCGACGCCCTGGCAAAAGCAATCAGCGCGCCAATCGTCGACTGAGCACTGTGCAGCTGGCGGTGGCTCAGCGAATCATGCGGTCGCCCTGTGAACCATGCGGCTGACCCGTGCCTCAGGTGTCGATTCGCACCGTGCGAAACGGCGAGAACCATAGGCCGACAGCGGCCAGGGTGAAGATTCCAGCGGCGATGATCAGCGCGAGTTCAGAGCTCGTGGCGGCAGCGAGGATCCCGGCCAGCGGCGACACGATGACCACGACTGCGCGATTCGTTGATCGCATCGTCGTGTTCGTCCGCGCCTGGAGGCCGTCGGGAGTGATCGACTGTCGGTAGGCCATTTCGTGGGAGTTGCTCAACCCGATGCCGAATCCGTGCAGAAAGACTCCGACGAAGAGGACTGGCACCGAACCGGTCATGACCGTTGCCACCAAGAGGACGAGGACTCCGCTCGCCGAGCACACATGCGCGAGGATCACGGCTCGCCCATTGCCCAGCCGCTCCCCTGCCGCACGTGAGCTCAGGGCGCCGATCATTCCGCCTATGCCGCTGCCGGCCATGACGATGCCGAACCAGAAGGCGTCGATGCCGATGTCGTTGAGGAAGTAGTCTGCGGTGACAGCCGCAAGGATGGCCTGCGCGGCGAACCACACATGGGTCCATACGGCGAGATCTCTCAGGCTCGGAGTCGAATAGACCCATTTCAGCCCGGCCCCGATCTCCCGGCGCAGGTTCGGCTGGGCCGACTCATCGGCCCGTAATCGGCTCGGTTCCTCAACTTGGATGAGAGAGACGACGACGGCCGAGAACAGGAAGGTGCCTACGTTGACGAGCACAGCGAACGGCGCCGCGACGACCGCGAGCAGCACACCGCCGATGGCCGGACCGGCCGTCTCAGCGACGGCGTTGGTCCCGTCGATCCTGGCATGGGCAGACTGCAGACTCCGTGTCGGAATCAGGCGGGGTACGAAGGCCTGCGAGGCACTGTCGTTGATGAGAGTCGCCGTTCCCAGAACCGCTGCAAGCAGAAGCAGCGAGCTCAGATTCAGCAGGTCCAGGTACCACAGCACCGGAATCGCACACAGCAGCAGCGCACGCACGAGGTCGCTGGCAATCATGACTGGCCTGCGCCGAACCCGATCGACGAGCGCACCCAGCACGAGGCCCAAGAGGAGATAGGGAAGCCACCTTGCTGCATTCATCCAGCCCAGGCCGACAGTCCCCGCGTGCAGGTAGTCGACGACGATGACCTGCAGTGTCAGGATGGTGATCCAGCTGCCGAATCCCGATGCGGTTTCGCCCGCCCAGAACCACCGAAAGGCTCGGGGCAGCTGCGCGCTCATGGCTTCAGGTTAGCAAGGCACTGTCGTTCGAGGTCATAGGCCCAAGTGCGCGATCTCTGCTGCTGGCTGGCCGAGGATCGCTCTGGCGATTGCGTCGCCGATGAGCGGACCCATCGTCAGCCCGCCCGCACCGAATCCGGAAGCCAGCCACAGGTCTTGCGCACCGGGGACAGCCCCGGCATAGGGCAGACCGCTCGTGCGTGTGGACATGGGCCTGACTCCGACTCTCGTCTCCACCACAGTGGCCTCTGCGAGTCCGGGAGCGATCCTGAGCGCATCGGAAAGGACCTGATACTGCCCCTCAGCTGTTGCGCGGACGTCGAATCCGACACCGTCCTCACGGGTAGCACCGATGACGACTCTGCCTCCGTCGAAGGGAGTGATGTAGTGGTGGTCGAGCGGGTGCACAGTCGGCCATGGCGAGGTGTTGATCCCGTGCAGACCCAGGTGAACCAGCTGTCCTCGCTGCGCGGTGATCGCCACGCTATGACCAAGCCTCTGCAGCATCTCCGTGCTTCGGGCTCCACCTGCGACGACGAGCGCGTCGAAGTCTTCCATCGCCGAGGTGGTCTCCATCTGCCACGTGCCTCCACGGCGTCCGGTGGAGATGGTTCTCGCCGAATCGTGCACAAGCCGCGCGCCGTAGGCCTGCGCTCCGGTCAGAATGGCATCGCGCAGGGTACGACCATCGACGCGACCGCCCCCGGTGATGAACAGCCCTGTCATCTCCGGGGCGATCGGCGGGAAGATCTCGCGCAGATTCGCAGAGTCCATGTCGTGGACCTGGCCGGCGACAGAGGCAGCATCTGCGACACGATCACGGATGAGTCGGGCCGCCTCGGCGAGCACGACAGGATCTGAGTTGACGACGAGCGCACCGGATCTGCGGTATCCCAGATCGGGGATCCCCAGAGCGCTGAGGCGATTGAGGAAGTCCGGGTAGAAGCTGCCTCCGGCGGCATAGGTCTCGTAGTAGGCGCCGGAGCTCGTTGAGACCCAGGGAGCAATGATGCCGGCGCTGGCGGCGGTCGCCTGACCGGCCATGGCGTCGTCGAAGATGGTGACGCTGACGTCGCGTGAGGCCAGGCCGAACGCGACCGAGACGCCTGCGATTCCGCCGCCGATGACGGCAACTCGAGCTGATGTGTCGGTCACGGCGGTACGTCTCCCCTGACGAGTGCAAACCTTGCATGGCGGCTGTTGATCACCTCGAGCCTACGCCCTCCCGCGCCCTCGCAAAGCCCTCTCAAAGCCCTCCCGGCAATAACGCACTGCGCCCCGCCAGTCTCCATTCCTACACGTGCAACGGGAGGAACAGAGGCTGACGGGGCGTGATGCTGATTCGGCTCAGGTGCCGGAGTGGGATTCGCTCTTCACCTGTTCACGGGCCTCGCGCAGCATGGCCTCGCGAGTCGCGATCTTCACACGCTCACGGCCTTCGACTTCGCCCAACGCCTTCTCAGCGGCCTCCAGTCGGTGGTAGCCTTCCCAGTCCACGAAGTCGACGCCTTTGGACTCGAGGAGTTCGACGATCGAGTCCTCGTCGGGGAACAGCGGCTCGGTGAGCACACCGGCGGCGCGGTCATCGAGGATGTGCCCGATCGTCTCCAGGGCATCGCCCTTCGTGTGACCGATGAGTCCGACCGGACCGCGCTTGATCCACCCTGTTGCGTAGACGCCCTGAACGACGTCTCCTTCAGCTGCCGAAGCCTGGTCGTCGGTGTCGACGACCCGACCCTCGTGATTCGGGATCACACGTTTGGCCTCGTCGAAGGGCAGCTGCGGAAGTGCTGTGCCGGCATAGCCGACGGCGCGATAGACAGCTGTGACGTCCCAGTCCACGAACTCCCCCGTGCCTGTGACTCCCCCGGTGCCGTCCAATTCCTGACGTTCCGTGCGCAGCCCCGTGACCTTGTCCTCGCCGAGGATGGTCACCGGGGAATGGAGGAAGTGCAGGTGCAGACGTCGCTTGGCTCCCACCGGCTCACGCATCGTGAAGTCCGTGAGCGTCTTCGCAACCTGCTTGGTCTGATTGTTCGACTCGATCGCAGCAAGCGACCCCTCATCGAACTCATAGTCTTCGGGGTAGACGATGATGTCGACATCCTTGACATGCCCCAGCTCACGCAGCTCCAACGGGGTGAACTTCGCCTGCGCAGGACCACGCCGACCAAACACATGCACATCGGTGACCTTCGAGGACTTCAGACCCTCGTAGACATGATCAGGAATCTCCGTCGTGTGCATATCATCAGCCTGCTTCGCCAGCACGCGTGCAACATCCAAAGCAACATTGCCATTGCCGATGACCGCGACCTTTTCGGCATCCAAAGGCCAGGTCTGGGCCACGTCCGGATGCGAGTCGTACCAGTTGACGAAGTCAGCGGCACCATAGGAACCGGGCAGATCGACTCCGGGCAGGTTCAACGAGGCATCGATGAAGCAGCCGGTGGAGAAGATCACCGCATCATAGCGATCCGTCAGCTCACCCAAGGCGATGTCGGCACCGTATTCGACGTTCGAGAACAAACGGATATCACCGCGGTCGAGGACCTTGATGAGGGCATTGATGATGCCCTTGATCCGTGGGTGGTCAGGAGCGACTCCGTAGCGGACCAGACCGAACGGAGTCGGCAGACGCTCGAAGAGGTCGATGCTGACCTCGAAGTCACGCTCGGCCTTTGTCAGCAGATCAGCAGCGTAGATGCCTGCGGGTCCGGCACCCACGATGGCCACGCGGAAGGGATTCGTCGTCATGGTTCTCCTCGGGACAGTCAGTCGTCAGTGTTCTGGGGCGGCAGGGCCGCGATGAAGGGGTGGTCGCCGTCGATGACTCCGTGCGCGGCGGCTCCGCCCGGGGATCCGATGGTGTCGAAGAAGTCGACGTTCGCAGAGTAGTAGGCTTCCCAAACGTCGGGGACGTCGTCTTCGTAGAAGATCGCCTCGACGGGGCAGACGGGTTCGCAGGCGCCGCAGTCGACGCATTCCTCGGGATGGATGTAGAGCGAGCGGCTGCCCTCGTAGATGCAGTCGACGGGGCATTCGTCGATGCAGGCCCGATCCTTCAGGTCGACGCAGGGCTGGGCGATGATGTAGGTCATGGGTTCCTCATGAGTTCTGGCTCGGATATCTGCGCTGCGGCGAAGGCTCCGACGGCATACGGGCTCAAGGTCACGACATCGCCGGCGATGACGACGGCCGGTGAGCGGACACCTCGGCGTGCGGCTTGGAAGGCGATCGTATCGAGAGTGCCGACGGTGACCCGCTGGTTGTCTCCGAACCCGTCTTCGATGATCGCGACAGGGCAGTCTCCCCCGCGGGCACCGCGGGCCAGGATCATCGCCGAATGCGCCAATGTGCCGATGCCCATGAGCACGACGACCGTGTGGTCGCGTCCTCCGCCGAGTTCGGAGAGCTGATCGTGGCCGGTGATGACTGTGTACGCGGTGGCCAGTCCCCTGTGAGTCAGCGGGATTCCGGCAACGGCGGGAACCGAGTTCGCACTCGTGACTCCCGGCACCACCTGCACATCGACGCCGGCTTCGTGGCAGTGGGCAAGCTCTTCGCCGCCGCGGCCGAAGACGAACGGGTCTCCGCCTTTGAGTCGGACCACGCGGCGCCCGGCGCGAGCCTGTTCGACGAGGATCTCGTTGATCCGCTGCTGCGGAACCGGATGGTGCCCCGGGGTCTTGCCGACGTCGATGATCTCGGCATCGAGTGACTCCCCACGCTCGGTCTCGAGCTGGTCGATGACCGAACGCGCGCCGAGGCGGTCCGCCACGATGACCTCGGCCGCTTCCAACGCGCGCAGGCCTTTGACGGTCAGCAGGCCGAGATCACCGGGGCCCGCACCGATGAGCAGCACGCTGCCCGGTGTCTGACGAGTGAAGAGACTCATGGCTGATCGTCCTCGGGAGTGTGGATTCCTGCGGCCACGGTGGACCCGGTCTGCGGATCGATGATGAGGAAGCCGCCCGCGCGTCCGTGCTCGCGGAAGTCCGCGATCAGCAGAGCGGTGGCCAGCTTCACCTCGGCGGTGCCGATGTCGTTGCCGGCGAGCACCTCGGCAGGTTCGGATCCTGAGGTCAGCAGGTTGTGCTTCGATTCGATCGTCACGATCGCCTTGACCGTCGAGGTCCCGGCCTTGACGAGCACCCGGTCACCCGAGCTCAGTCCATCGGAGGTGAAGGGGAAGACGTCGGCCCGCAGAGCCTTGCGAGGTTCGGGCAGGCTTCCGGCAGCGGCGAGGACGCTGCCGCGCGCGGTGTCGATGTCATCTGCCAGACGCAGCGCCACGGACAGCGGGGCGCCCGCGGACTCCAGCGGGCCATCTGCCGTATCGATGCCGACCACCGTGGTTCTCAGACCGGCCGGATGAACGTCGATCTCATCGCCGAGGCGGATCCGTCCTGATGTGACCTGGCCGGTCACCGCCCGGTAGTCGCGGAACTCATCGGGGTCGAGTCCCGGTGCCAGGCCGCCCTGCGGGCGCAGGACGGACTGCACGTCGAGGCGGAAGGGCTCGAGGTCGGCCGTGTCCTCTTCCTTGCTCGGCAGGTTCTCGAGCAGCTCCAGCAACGCGGGACCCTGGTACCAAGGCGTGTTCGCCGAAGCCTCGGCCACATTGTCACCTGCCAGTGCAGAGACCGGGATCAGATGAGCCGAGTCGAGTCCGATCTCAGCCGTCAGCGCTTCGATCTCGGCCTTCACCTTCGCGTACGCCACCTGATCGTAGTCGAGGAGGTCGATCTTGTTGATCGCAAGTATGACGTGCCCGATGCCCAGACGGTGGACGACTGTGAGGTGGCGTCGGGTCTGTTCCGTGGCTCCGGTGCGCGCGTCGATGAGGACGACGACGGCGTCGGCGGTCGTCGCCCCTGTGACCATGTTCCGGGTGTACTGGACGTGTCCGGGGCAGTCGGCGAGGATGAACGACCGTTTGTCGGTGGCGAAGTAGCGGTAGGCGACGTCGATCGTGATTCCCTGTTCTCGTTCGGCCCGCAGGCCGTCGGTGAGCAGGGCGAAGTCGAATTCGCCTCCGACGAAGCCGCGCTCCTCACTGGTGCGCGTGACGGCCTCCAGTTGGTCGGCGAGGATTGCCTTCGCATCGTGGAGGAGTCGACCCACGAGCGTCGACTTGCCGTCGTCGACGGAGCCGGCCGTGGCGAAGCGCAGCAGCGTCTTCGTCTGCGTGGCAGCGGTGGTGTCTGGGGTCGTGGTCATCAGAAGTATCCGTCCTTCTTGCGGTCTTCCATCGCCGCGGCCGAGATCCGGTCGTCGGCGCGGGTCGCTCCGCGTTCTGTCACAGTGGTCACAGCCACCTCGGCGAGGACCGAGGAGATGTCATCGGCGTCGGATTCCACGGCGCCCGTGCAGCTCATGTCGCCGACGGTGCGGTAGCGCACCGACTTGCGGATGACGGACTCATCAGGCCGCGGGGCCGAGAACTCGCCCGTTGACCACCACATGCCGTCACGCTGGAAGACCTCGCGTTCGTGGGCATAGTAGAGGTGGGGCAGGGCGATGTTCTCCCGGGCGATGTAGCTCCACACATCGAGTTCGGTGAAGTTCGAGATGGGGAACACGCGCACGTGCTCGCCATTGACGTGGCGACCGTTGTAGAGGTTCCACAGCTCGGGGCGCTGGTTGCTCGGATCCCACTGGCCGAATTCATCGCGCAAGGAGAAGATGCGCTCCTTGGCGCGGGCCTTGTCCTCGTCACGGCGGGCACCGCCGAAGACGGCGTCGAATCCGCCCTCGGCGATCGCGTCGATGAGCGGCTGGGTCTGCAGAGTATTGCGGGTTCCATCGGCGCGCTCGCGCAGGCGGCCGTCGTCGATGTAGTCCTGGACCCTCGCTACGCTCAAATCGATGCCGTAGCGCGCGGCGGTCTCATCGCGGAACTTGAGAATCTCTGGAAAATTGTGGCCGGTGTCGACGTGGAGAAGACCGAACGGGATCTTCGCGGGCCAGAAGGCCTTGGCCGCGAGGTGGAGGACGGTGACGGAGTCCTTGCCGCCGGAGAACAGCAGCACGGGCTTCTCGAATTCGGCGGCGACCTCGCGGATGATATGGATCGCTTCGGATTCGAGGACGTCGAGGGTGGACAGTGGTGTGTGATCGATGCTCATACGTGCAGCCCGCATTCTGTTTTCGAGGTTCCAGCCCAACGACCGGCACGGGGGTCCTCCCCCTCGGCCACCGGGTTGGTGCAGGGCTTGCATCCGATGGATGGATATCCCTGCGACAGCAGTGGATTGACCGGCACGTCGAAAGCACCGGCGTAGTCGAGAAGATCGTCGAAGGACCAGGCAGCCAGAGGGTTGATCTTGACAAGCCCGTTCTTCTCATCGAAGGTCACCAGCGGCGTATTCGCGCGGGTCGGTGCTTCGTCCCTGCGGACTCCGGTGAACCAGAGTTCGTAGCCGGCCAAAGACTTCTTCAGAGGTGCAACCTTGCGCCGGGCGCAGCAGAGGCCGGGGTCACGATTGAACAGCTCAGCACCGAATTCCGCGTCCTGCTGTGCCACGGTCTGTTCCGGGAGGACGTCGACGATGTTGACGTCGACCTTCCTGGCCACCTCGTCGCGGGTCGAATAGGTCTGGGCGAAGTGGTAGCCGGTGTCGAGGAAGAGCACGTCGACGCCGGGCAGGTACTGGGCGACATAGTGCGGCAGGGCCGCATCGGCCATCGAGCAGGCCACCGCGCAGGTGGAGGTCTCGAAATTGCGTGAGACCCAGCGGATGACGTCGGCCGGGTTGGCCTCGGCCACGCCGTTGTCTGGATCGCCTGCCAGCTCCTTGGCCCCCGCCTCGGCGAGGGACTTGAGCTCTTCGATGCCGCGGCGGTGGCGGGTGGGCGTGGGCAGCGCTGCTGTGGTTCGGGTTTCCGTGGTGCTCATACCAACTCCTCGTCTTCGACGCGGTGGGCCCAGTGGGAAAATGTCTCATTGTCATCGCGACCGGCGAGGAAACGGCGAACGAGCTTTTCGACGTAGTCACTGAGGTTGTCGACTGTGACCTTGAGGCCGCGGACAGTGCGGCCCAGACCTGCTTCGTCGCGGTCCTTCGATGCCAGACCTCCACCGACGTGGACCTGGAATCCGGGCGACTGGACGCCGTCCTCGCTGGTCACGAGCTGACCTTTGAGTCCGATGTCGGCCGTCTGGATGCGTGCGCAGGAGTTCGGGCAGCCGTTGAGGTGCAAGCTGATGGGGTGCGGCAGGTCGATCCCGGCGAGCCGTTCTTCGAGCTTTGCAACGGCGTCTGCGGCAGTCTGCTTAGTCTCGACGATCGCAAGTTTGCAGTATTCGATGCCGGTGCAGGCCATCGTGGAGCGGCGGAACAGATCCTTCCGACTGGACAGGCCGAGGGCGTCGAGGCCTGCGACGACCTCGTCGATGTCTGCCTCCTCGATATCGAGGAGCAGGACCTTCTGGTGCGGAGTGGTGCGCAGGCGTGTCGATCCGAACTTCTCCGCCAGATCGGCGATCTGGGTCAGCAGGGTGCCCGAGGCCCGGCCGGCGATGAGGGTGACGCCGATGTAGTACTTCCCGTCGGCCTGCTTGTGCACGCCCACGTGATCACCGGCAGTCATGGGCTTCTCGGGGGCAGGACCGTCAGCGAGCTTGTATCCGAGGTATTCGGTCTCGAGGATGTCGCGGAATTTCTCCGGACCCCAATCGGCGAGCAGAAACTTCATGCGCGCCTTGTTGCGCAGCCGGCGGTAGCCGTAGTCGCGGAAGATCTCGGTCACGCCCAGCCAGGTCTCAACGACCTGACCTGGGGCGACCCATGTGCCCAACCTTTCGGCGAAGCGCGGTACCGTTGACAGCGCACCGCCGACCCACAGATCGTAGCCGATGCCCTTCTCGGGGTGCTCGACGGCGACGAATGAGCAGTCGTTGATCTCGTGGACGACGTCTTGGCTGGGGTGACCGGTGATCGCGGTCTTGTACTTGCGCGGCAGGTTCGACAGGCTCGGGTCGCCGATGTAGCGACGAGAGATCTCCTCGATCGCCGGGGTGGGGTCGATGAGCTCATCTGCGGCGATTCCGGCCACCGGTGACCCGAGGATGACACGCGGCACGTCGCCGCAGGCTTCGGTCGTCTGCAGACCGACTGCTTCGAGGCGGTGCCAGATCTCGGGGACGTTCTCGATCTCGATCCAGTGGAGCTGAATGTTCTGACGGTCGGTGAGGTCGGCGCTGCCCCGACCGAAGTCATTCGAGATCCCAGCGATCGTGCGCAGCTGCTCGGTGGTGAGCTTGCCACCGTCGATGCGCACCCGAAGCATGAAGTACTCGTCCTCGAGCTCGTGCGGCTCGAGCTTGGCGGTGCGCCCGCCATCGATGCCGGGCTTCCGCTGTGTATATAGCCCCCACCAACGGAAACGCCCGTGCAGGTCATCCGGATCGATCGAGGCGAAGCCGCCCTTCGAATACACCTCTTCGATCCGGGTGCGCACGTTGAGGCCATTGTCCTCGGCCTTGTCGACTTCATTTTTGTTCAACGGTTCCTGACCGTCGATCTTCCACTGACCGTTTGACTTCTTCGGTCGGGCCGGCCGTGCGGAAGCCCCAGATCTCGGAGTCTGCTTGATTTCTTCTACATGTGCGGACACGATCGTCTCCAAACGCTGCTGTGAACCTTTGAAGAGTCACGCTACAAGAGATATAGATTGCTCAACAAATTAGGGTCCCCAATCACGTCGTTTAGTGACACATGACGACATAAGTCGAACGGTGACGATCCTGGTCGTGGAAGTTGACCCCGATTCAGAGCGCTGAGATTATCCGGTCTCGAACGACATCGACCAGCAATGGCGGGGTTTCCACGCCGTCATGGAGCAGCGGTGGCGCAAGGATGTCGCGGGAGTCAGAGATGAGCGTCGAAGTGAGATCCTGGAAGAACCCCGGCGCCAGAAGATAGCTCGAGAGCACTACGCGTGCACCAGACCCACGTTTCTGCTCAACAATCTCGCCCAAGCGGTCTCCCCCGCCGGCATGAAACCCTGCAACGACGGGCCTCGAGAGCTCATCAGCCAGAGATTCAGCCATTTCCAGGCAGGCATCGTTGGCCCTGTCGTCACTGGATCCTGCGGCCGCGAGCACCACCTGGTCCTCGTCTTCGAGGTTCGGCAGATGCTCGGCCAGGATCCGGGCAAGCCGAAGGTCCGGTCCCAGCGTCGGCGTCAGTCGGATGTCACGACTTTCGGCTCGCCCGCTGGCTTCAGGTCGGTCAGCGCCCGGCTCCGTTCGCCCATCGGCGCCTCCCGCAGCACGGACGGCTTCAGCCAGGTCGACATGCACGTGATAGCCCGGGGAGAGCAGCAACGGCACGAGGATCACCGGGGCATCAGGCGGCAGGGCCGAGAGCACCTCAGCGACATCAGGGTGCTGGACATCGACGTGGCCGAGCATCACCTCGGCGACCAGCCCTCGGCAGTGCAGGTCCTCGGAGACGGCAGAGGCGAGCGCCTCGATGACTCTGCGCCCCTCTGCTGACGAGGTGCCGTGAGAGATGAGACCGATCGATGGCAGGGTCATTCAGATCACTTCCAGTGGCATCGGCGATGCCGGGGCGGGGAACGCACGATCGATGTCAGCGCAGTCATCACTCGTCAGAACGATGTCGACCGCCGCAGCGTTGGCCCGCACATGGTCTGGCCTCGCGGCCTTGGGTATCGCGATGACATCACCGGACCGGATCACCCAGGGCAAGAGGATCTGGGCCGTGGTCGCGTCGTGACGGCGGGCCACCTCGGCGAGGGTGGGATCCTCGAGCAGGTGCCCCTGTTCCACGGGCGAATATGCCATCGTCGTGATGCGCGGTCGGCTTTCGCGGTGGGCGGGCAGGAGGTCGAACTCCGGACCCCGGCGGGACGGGTTGAGCAGGACCTGGTTGACCAGCGGCACCGCGGGCAGTTCCGCGATCTCGGCCGGGTCGAAGTTGCTCACGCCCCAGGCTCCGATGAGACCCCGTTCGCGGAGGCTCTCGAAGGCGGCAATCGTCTCCCCCGCCGGGTATGAGCCTGGCCAGTGGAGCAGGTAGAGGTCGATGTGGTCGGTTCCGAGGACAGCCAGGGACCGCTCACAGGCCTCGACCGTACCGGCTTCCGAGGCATTCGTCGGCAGCACCTTGTCGACGAGGAACACCTCATCACGCACAGGTGCGATCGCCGCTCCGACGAGATTCTCGGATCGTCCGGAACCGTACACCTCCGCGGTGTCGACGAGGCTCATGCCCAGCTCGATTCCTTCGCGCAGCGCCGCGATCTCGGTGGTTCGCTGAGCAGGATCGTCGCCGATGTGCCAGGTGCCCTGCCCGAGGAGCGGAAGGGACGCGCCGTCGGCCGTTGTCGTGGTGGGGATCATCCGGTCATCGTAGCCGAGACAGGGCCGGTGGCGGGGGTCAGGCGTCATGTGCCTGGATGGACACATGTGTCTCCGGAACTGAACAGCGAAACCCTTCGCTGTCGGTGCAGTGATGGCAGAATCGTCAATGAACGAACAACGCCCGTGGTGTCAGATGAGTCATCCCTGGCACAGATGGATTCCGATGAGGAGCAACACGATGAAACCGATGCAGAAGTCACCTTCGCGACCAGCAGCAGTCATCGCCGCGGCTGGTGTCGCATTGGCCCTGACACTGAGCGGCTGCGGCGGAGGTGATGAGAAGAAGGCTGACGAGACCGCGCAGGGGGAAGAGACCAAGGCCCCGGGTGCCATGCAGGGCGAGGCTGCTGAGACGGAAGCGCCCACAGCGGCCGGAAAGTCGGAGGCCGCGAAGCCGGAGCCCAGCAAGACCAAGTATGAGGATCCCTTCAAAGATTCCCCGAAAGCCACCTCCTGGGCCAGCGACGACGGGATCAAGGTCAACAAAGAAGGCGACGGAACGGTTCCGAAGGCATCACTTGAAGCCGACATCGACGACCTGTTCAAGAACAAGTTCAAGATGAAGGTCAAGGCGGTCGAGTGCAGAGACGACATGAAGGTCATGGACTGGTGGGGCCTGACGAGCTGCGAGGTTCAAACGAAGAAGAAGACCTACTTCGGCTCGGTCAAACTCGTCGATCACAAGAACGATATGGTCAAGTACGAGGTCAAGTTCCCCGGCCTCGACCCGAGCGAAGTCGACTTCTAGGCCGAATCCCACCATTCCAGAACTCGGGTCGCCTGGAGGGTCACCCACTTCGACGGTTCGCCTCTGGGCACGTCGATGTGGAACCAGACGTCTCCGTCGAGCCGGTGTCCCTGCAGCCAGGTCCCGTCGTCTTGACGCTGCGATCTGATGACCTCGATCGCCTCCGCCATGCGCGGATCGGGACCGGCACCTTCTGCCGCCGCCCGGAAGCAGTCCGCCGCCCGGAGGTAGTCGGCCGCAGCGAGGACGTTGTAATAGGCTCGCCGAGGATGGGCGAGGCTGAATACGCGATCGTAGAAGGGTTCCCCTGTCGAGAGCCTGCGGAAGAGCTCACGACGCAGCAGGTATTCCTCTCCTCGGGCCCTTGCGGTCGCGACCCGCTCAGCATCGCCGGTTCGCACCTGGTAGTCGAGGAGTCCGATCAGGGCATTGAGCGTGGAATGGTAAGAGGCCACCCTTGACCCTTCCACCCATTCGCAGTTCCAGCCTCCATCTTCGAGTTGATGGTCGAGGAACCAGTCGACGATCCCGTCGACATCGGCACCGAGCCACAGACCGTTCGACAGCGTCATCGCATTGATGCAGACGTCGACTTCTCCGCCCCAATAGGGCATGTCTTCGTACTCCCACCGTATGGAGGCCAGCTTCGCGACCGTTCCCTCCAACGCCGAGGCGGGAGCTCCCCAGTCTCGAAGCTGATTGAGCGCCCAAGTCGTGGCCGTCCAAGGCTGAGGCCCGTCGCCCCTGAAGTCGGACGGGAAGTACGCACCCCCGGCCCACTGCCCGTCAGCGTCCTGATGGCCGAGAAGCTCACGGCCGAATCCTTCGGTCGGCACCTGCGCCCGCGTTTCCCTCCAGACTTCTGCATCGATGCCCAACAGGTCGCGCTCGACCTGCCAGCGCAGAGCAGGGTCGGAATCCAGAAGCCAGTCGCTGAGCCGAGTGTCGATCATCGTCGATTCCCTACGGTGGGCAAGTGCGAGACCCCAGTCTACGTCCGGAACAATCAACTTTGTGATCGGTCGAGAAGCCGGGCTATGGTGTCGGCTATGGCACTTCAGGATGCGATCTTGGCCGCGATCGCGAATGGCGAGGCCTCCGGATACGACATGGCTAAGGCGTTCGACGTGACCGTCTCGAACTTCTGGGCCGCCTCGCCACAGCAGCTCTACCGCGAGCTGGACAAAATGGAGGCGGCCGGCCTCATCGAGGCCCGGGCGGTTCACCAGCAGAAACGACCGAACAAACGACTGTTCTCCCTCACCGATCAGGGCCGTACCGCTTTGCACGACTTCACGATCCGCACCCCCAAACCGACCGCCATCCGCGACGAACTGCTTGTACAGGTCGAGTCGATGGAACTCGGTGACGCCGCATCGATCAAGGCCAATGTGCACGACAAGCTCGCGGCTTCGAAGACGAAGCTGAAGAGCTACGAGCAGACTCGCAGACACCTGCTCGAGGGCCGGAGCGAGCAGGCTTACCTGGTCGAGGCCGACCACCTCGGCCCGTACCTCACCTTGGCGCGGGGGATCACCTTCGAACGGGAGAACATCCGCTGGTGTGAGTTCGTACTGGCGACACTCGCCGATCGGACAGCAGCCTCCTAGTACCCGTCGGTGACGATCGGCCCCAGCTCAGGGCGTTTGGCCACTCGACCGTCGCCTGACGACTTGCCGGTCAGCCGCCGATAGACCCAGGGTCTGACGTGCTTCCACCACCATTGTGCCTCGGTGCTGCCTGTGCGCACCGGCGCTGGCCCCTCTGGAGCACCGAGGAAGTCGAACCCGATCCGGAGTCCGAAGCTCGCAGCAGCGGCACACGCGAGCCGCTCGTGACCAAGTGTGGCCAGGTGAAGGCGATCTTCGTCCCACGCCCGGGGATCTTCGAAGACCGAATTGGTGGTATTGGTCAGCGGCAGGACTCCGTGGGTATCGACGAGGTGCTGGTAGATCGCATTGAGTCGCAGGCGACGGGTGTTGATCAGTCGTCCGGCTGGCGAGACTCCGGCGAGATTGGGGATGGGGACTACGAAGACCTCGGCGCCGGCAGAGATCAGTGGCTCGACGATCCCTGCGAGGGCTCTCTTCAGGGCGCCGAAATCGACACGGGGCCGCATGATGTCATTCATTCCGGCGGTCAGAGTCACGAAGCTGGGCCGCAACGCAAGAGCCGTCTGGATCTGCGTGTCGACGACCTGGGCTGTCTTATAACCGCGCACGGCCAGATTCGCATAGTGAATGGGCCGATGTTGTCCGTAATGCGCTGTCAGAAGTGCGGCCAGGCGATCGGTCCAGCCTCGCGGGCTGCCATCGGGCCAGGGTTCGTCACCGACCCCCTCGGAGAGGCTGTCCCCGATCGCAACGTATCGCAGCGGAAGCACGGGATCACCACTCACAGTGTCGCCGCCACCTGGACCCGACCGCACATGGGCCGACAACCGAGATCCTGCGGTCCGTGCAGATATGGAAAGACGTCTTTCATCACAGGCTCCATTAGTCAACAAGTTGAATAACGGTCATCCTAGCCTCGCTCCCGATCGCGGGTCCACCGAAAATTGGCATCCTGAAGATTCAATTATTCAGGTAACCTTGTTTTTTATGAAGGAGTCAACCTCCGAACGCCGGCGCAACCGGCGAGAAGCGATCACCCTGATGATCCTCGTCCTGTGCGTCCACTCCTGCTTCAAACTTCTCGGCTGGGGCTCACAAGATCTGTCATGGTGGCAGGTTATCTTGGTTGCCCCCGTATCCGCGGCCATCTACTGGGCCTTGTGCAGCACATTTCGGAAGTTCGCGGCGGAATTCGCACCAGAGGACGTCGCTGCGCAGCCGCACGAGTGAGCAGTGAATCAGAAGAACCCCCACCCGGCAGGTGGAGGTTCTTCTGTCAGTGTAGCGGGAGGGCGACTCGATCCCCCGACCTCACGATTCTAATTTGATTCGAACATGAGGTGGCACCGGGTGCCAATGAATGACTTTAGAAGCACTTCTGACCTGGGGCGGGACTGCGGCATGCTCATACCTGCAAGTGCTAACGCGGATACCCGAATGCGGGCCAATACGCATCGTATACGCATCATCGCCACCCCTCCTCACATTCCGTTCCGCCTCCGACTTCCACACTTGGTAACAAATTGAGAACTTAACTATCTTCGAGCGCCACTACTGCCGCTGTCCAGCATAAGATCCGATCATGCCTAGAAGACTCCTCGCCACCCTTGCGGCCGCAATCCTCGTCGTCACCGGATGCTCCTCCCCAGCAAATACAACTAAAGCCGACGCGCAACCAGCTGCTGACTCCCCAGATAGTGCAAGCACGGAAACCGCGACACCTACGGAGACCCCAACGGAAGCGACCCATACACTCGGTGACTCCATCGATCTCCCGCAAGGCGCCAGCGTTACTGCGCATGAGTACCGCGTTGTTACTGACGTTGCCGACCACAGGGTCGGCGCTATCGATATCGAGGTCTGTGTCGGCAACGAAAACACGCCAGAAGGTGTCTACGTCACCACAGACTTCTGGTCAGTGGTTTCTGATGACAACCGGCGTTACGGGCCGGCGAGCACGACGTGGCGCCACGAAGAAATCGCGCCGACTCTGGATTACGAGAACGACGTTGCCTGGGGCGACTGCCTTCGCGGATGGGTATTGACTGACGCCGACGACGACTCGAACATTACGAAGGTTCGTTATTTCAACAGCCAGTCAGAAGAGGCTGGAAACGACGAGATCATTTGGGAAGTTCCCTGACAGTCAAAGTCATTTCCTCGGCCACCACACGTCGTCCGGATGCAACCAAACGCCGAGAGTCGAGCAACGTCGGTCCTTGAGCTCGACGAAGATCGCGCCGTCGAACCCTTGCCGTGTCGCCACGCCTTCGACTCCCTCCACTCCGTCGCGCTCCCAGTCGATGCGGGCACGTACAGGCAAGGATGGGCGGTCCTGTTACGAGCCGCGGGCGCTGGCAGCGTTGCGGATCTCCTGCCAGTACCGCCAGGCAGCGGTGCCATAGTCCTCGGTCATGAGGTTATGGTGCATCACGGTACGGAAACACAGAAGGCCGCCACACGACCATCATCCGCGACGCGTGACTACACTTGGGACATGATTGATCCAGGAACTGTCGCGGGCGCGGCAGGACTGTACGCCGCCAAAGGCGCGACCGACAGAGTTGTTCGAGCGTCAGAGCAGAAGTCTGACCGATTGCAGGCCGCTCTACTCAAAGAAATGCAAGGGAGCAGCTCACTCAAAAACGCTGGCGAGCACCTGGCCGCCAGAGAGGAAATGAAACAAGGTCTGTATAACTACTTCTTGAGACCCTTGTTCTGGCTCAGTCACCGCCAGCGGAAATATTTCGAGGAGAATTTTGCCGGCGACATGGCCAAAAAGCTGGCATCAGATGACGAGGGTGACCTGATTTCGCCAGATCCAAATGTGGGCATACAAGCAATGGATGGTCTCGCATACTCCCTGGATTCTCCTGCGTTGAAAGACATGTATCTCGAGCTACTCGCTACTGCATCGAACAGTGAACAGCAGAGCGATGCGCACCCAAGCTTCGCTTCGATTATCCGTCAACTATCGCCGCGAGAAGCAGCACGGATTCCCGACATTTTTGAGCTTGAACAATTCGCATCGATCGCAAGCTTGATGCTGACCAGAAAAGGGGGTGAGCAGCAGTTCCTTGAGCGTCATGTTCCGAGCCTTCGCGACGAGACCACGAACGAGATTATCGAAGAAGCTGGATATGCAGCCATGGTTGACAACTGGGTGCGGCTTGGCCTTGTGGCGGTCACCTACGAATCTTGGGCGCCAGACGAAGGCGTCTACGATTACGTTTACAGTCGGCCAGAATATCTGAGATTGAAAGATTGGCTGAGCAATTCCGAGGACGAAGAATACGCCGGAGCATGGATCTCTGTTAGGCCGGGCCTGATATACCCGACGGATTTCGGACGACAATTTGCTCGCGCCGTACTAGATTCACGAGTGCCACAGAGGACCGGCGACGACAGTGAGCAATAGCTACATTCCGATCGGCCACGCCATACGCCAAGCACGCACAGACCTCAAGCTCAACCAGCACGAACTCTCGGACCGTCTCAATTCTCTGCACCCCGGCCACTGGAACCAGGGGAAGATCTCCCGCATCGAAGCATACGACCGGGAACTCAGCCTGCAGGAATTCATGCACATCGTGGAGGTGCTCGGCATCGACGCCCTACGCGGCACCTACGAAATTGACCAGATCCTCGGCATCGCCAGCGAATATGCACAGTCACTCAAGACAGCCATGATCGACGCGATCGACGGACTCGAATCGGCGCACAAGGCCCTCACCAATGGACTATCGTGAGCGCATGCGCTGTCGTGTGGTGTGACCGTTCCCCAGTGGCGCGTGGCCTGTGCAACCGCTGCTATGCGAGGTCCAAGCGCGGCCTTGGCCCGAACGAGACACAGCAGTACACGACGCGAGAAACCAAGTAACGTGTGCGCCACAAAGTCACGGCACGGCGCGAGGCGGAAGGGTCGATCGCTGACATTGCCGCCTCGGTGGGCGTCAACGAGTCCACATTGGGTAAGTGGTTTAGGGAAAGGGGCGTGCGGCCGGCTGCCGGCAAGCACGGTCGCTCGTTGGCGCCGAACCGGTGGAAGCCATGGACGCGGAAGATGCTGTGGTCGTGTACACGCTCACAGACCTGTCGATCGGAGAGCGGGCTGCGCTTCTCAGGCGCTCATACACGGCGGTTGCGGGGTTCGTTCGCGACTACCGGCAACGCGACTCTGATCCGTTCCGGATCAAGTAGCAATAACGAAGAGCCCCGACCCCACCGTGAGGTGAAGCCGGGGCCGTTGTGTGTCCGAGCTCAGTGCGTCGGACGGCAGGCGTCAAGCGGTGAGGCGTAGCCGAATTCGGCCACAAACTAGCTGCGCCTGCGCCTCGAGTAGATGACTGCACACCAGATAAAGGTCGATCCGACTAGAGCTGCACAAAAGACCCACGAGACAAAAACCACCATCGATTGCAAAATCCACCTGTCTTCCGTACTGAGGTAAGTCACGGTCGCGGCGATGCTAAACCCTACTGACAGAACAGACAGAGCTACCAGGGCCCAGAACAGGATCTTCGCAATGATCGATTTCATAGTCAGTTATTCTTCCCCGAACCTCTGTAATGTCCCTCGCCGAATGATCGCACGAAAGTCGAGTACAACGCAGCCTTTGAAAAGCAGTTAACCCTACGGGACGATCATCTCGACCGGCACGCATTCCTACCGACTCGCCCACACACGACAGAACGCGCCTTGAGTAATCCTCGACGGGGCAGACC
>NZ_JBHFIH010000003.1:93805-104777 GCF_057334195.1 Brevibacterium sp. AGC70
GGGCAGAACCGCCAGTGGTTCCCCCCCGTCCAGTGCTAAGGAAAAGCGTGCGTGCCTCGTCTAGTTGTCGATTTTGTCCCAGTCCGCGGGTTCATCGACGACTGGGAAGTTGCCATCCAGCCGAATGTCGCCAACGGTAATGACCTGAATATGACCAATCGCAAGCATTTTGCGGGCGTTGGCCTGCTGGTACATCACGGACTCGATGGCTGCATCAGTCAACAGGTCGAGAACTTCCCCCTCAGGGGATTCTCTGATCGTCGACATGTAAAAATAGCCATACACGGTATCGCCAGGCTCAACCCAATGCCCCTCCGAATCATTGATGAACCGTTCTTCCCAACTGACTTCGTAATCCGAGCGTTCGGCCTCGAACCGCTCACAATCTCGCTCGTCAGTCACAATCCCTATGAACGGATCGATCATCTCTTCCGAGTCGAACGGCGAAGGCTGTTTAGCGAAGAGTAAAAATACCTTCTGGTTACCCATAATCACCTCATCTGCATGTCAGCGGACTCTAGTGCGGACCGCATTGCACTGAGAGTATCGGCGAAGTCACCCGCGCCCAAAGTGTCCGGCCCTGATACCGCAGTCGGCCAATCGAGCTGGCTGACCATTTGTGTGTCTTCGTTCCCTTGCACTTGTAATTTATGTTCGTCTGCGTGAATTTCACCGTATAGTACTTCTTCTTGTATTTGCCGCCCGTACGAAGGTCCTTGTCGTTAGCGGTTTGCGGGATTTGGATCCCGGCCTTGGCCCATATGAGACTGTTCTTCACCCTCAGCTGGGAAGCCATTTTGATTCCGGTCACATTTTTTGTGCAGACCGTGACCGGTTTCACGCCACCGTACTTGTGTCCGGCTGACTTTCGGGTGTGGAATCCGGCAGGGTGCAAGGTGCAGGGGCCGTACCGTTTGTATGCTGCCTGGGCCGAGATACCCTGCGGGTGTTCTTTCTCGATCGCGTCGAGTTTCCGCATCGCTTCTTCTTCGGTGTCGGCCTCAACGTAGGGAGACGGACCCTGCGACGATGTGATTCCTTCTTCGCTGACTTCGTCTGGTTCGGAAGCTGTGGCTGGGGTGAATGCGAAGCTGAGAAGGAGGAACGTCAGGGTTGCGCAGGCCAATGCTGGTCTTGATCTCCTCACAGTGGCGCCTTTCGATGAGCGGAGAGTTCGTTCGCTGTTAGTAGCGAACGGACTGACACTATGTCGGGTGTGATCTCGGGCGCATCCCCCGTAAATATGAAGTTTGGGCAGTTTCAGTGAGAACCGGTGGAGACAAATGGGGTACAGGATGGGGCCATTTCAGACCGTCAGGGTGAGGCCAGTTCTAGTGACATAGCCACGTACCCGCGACCAACGCTAGGGAGAGGACGAACAGGGAGGCAACAAGAGTGCCAAGCACTCGCTTCAACGTATTCACAAAGGAACCTTTCATAAATGCGGGTGTCGTCACATCGCCGAGATGGGGACGTGGCGGACTCCGTCGTCGTATCGTGTGCATTTCCGGCAGGTGCGGGAGTTGGCCGGTTTGGAATGGGTGGTGCCGCGGTCGATTCGTAAGACCGTGGCGACGACCATCTACGGTGCAGACGGGCTCGACAATGCGTCGAAGCAGCTTGGGCATTCGGAGATCGGGTGACGGCTAAGCACTATGTGCAGCGGCTCAACATTGGGCCTCGTGGAGTGGTGGGCCTGCTCGACTCCTGGTTCCAAAACCCATCGTAAGCGCATTTCTGGCCGCGATTGGGCAATAAAAAACTCCCCCACCGGGCTATATGCCCTGGTGAGGGAGGAAGTGAGTAGCGGGAGGGGGACTCGATCCCCCGACCTCACGATTATGAGTCGTGCGCTCTAACCAGCTGAGCTACCCCGCCCCAGCACCGCATTTAAGCGGCACGAGAGCCCCGAAAGGGATTCGAACCCTTGACCTTCTCCTTACCATGGAGATGCTCTACCGACTGAGCTATCGGGGCAACAGGTAAGAATTTACACGGCTTCGCGCAGCGAGGGCAAATCGGCGTTCAGTGACGTCACTCACAGACTGCAGGAGTTCACATCACCGGGTCGAATCGACCCGCCAGGAAACCCTGCAGACGGCCGGGCTGGTTGGTGATGATGCCATCGACCTCGGCATCAAGGAGCTCACGCCATTCGTCCATGGAATCAGCCGTCCACACGAATACGCCCAAGTCATTGTCACGGATCTCGGTGACAACGGACCTGCGCATGGAGAAGCCCTTGAATGAGGGATTGATCGCGACGGCACCCAGGGCCCGTGCCAACTCGATGTCTTCAGGGCGCGGGACCATGCGCAGAAGGAACCGCGAAACCATCGGCAGCATGTCTCTGCAGGCCGCCAGCGTCTCGGTGTTGAAGGACTGTACGACCATCCGGTCAGCGGTTCCGGTCGCAACGACGAGCTCGGAGATCTGAGCCACCGCACCGGAGGACCACTCCCCCTTGAGTTCGAGCAGGAGCTCACCGCCGCGGTGCTGGATATCTCGCATCACTGCTGCCAGCGTGGGTATCCGGACACCGGTGAATCCCGGACCCATCCAGGAGCCGGCGTCGACGAAGGAAAGCTCTTCCGCCGTCAGGTTCGCCACCGGTCCTTTCCGATTCGTGGTCCGATCCAGATCCGGATCATGGAGGATGACCGGGACCCCATCGGCGCTCGTCGAGGTGTCGACTTCGATGAAGTCCACGTCGAGGGCACGTGCCGCATCCACTGCGGCGAGGCTGTTCTCCGGGGCCACTGCGGAATAACCGCGGTGCGCGATCACCAGGGGACGCTTCGAGGAACCAGGTCGCTCAGTGATGCCTCGTTCGTGCAGGAACTGCAGAAAACTCATACGCCCAGACTATGCCCTGCCCCGGCTCTCGCCTCAATCCGGGCGCACTCCGTCTCACCTCACTGCACGGTCATGCTGGACCTGAATCGTCTTCATTATCTTGAATGCTGAGAAAGGCATAGGCACTATCCGAAAACAGGCAATAACGTACTCTCTGTGAGCTGCTTCATATCCACGCCGTTGTGGATGTGACAACCGAGCCCACACGACACTCACCATCTTCGAAAGGATCGCTATGGAAGGCATCTACGCTGCCGCGATCGTGCTCGGCTTCATCGCCATCGGCGAATTGGTCTCGATCTGGTCCAAGGCTCGCATCCCCAGCCTCCTCGTGGCGATGCTGGGAATCTTCATCTTCGCCAAGATCGGCATCGTCCCGGACACCGTCGTCGACGATTCGATGCTCGTCCAGGTCTACACCATCCTCGTGGCTCCTCTGCTCTTCCACATGGGTACGCTTATCCCTCTGCGCGTGATGCTCAAGCAGTGGCGCTCGGTCATCATCGCCGTCTCCGGAATGCTCGTCGCCGTACTTCTCATCTTCTTCATCATCGCTCCCATCTTCGGATTCGAGACCTTCGTAGCAGGTTCGGGACCACTGGCGGGCGGCATCGTCGCCACCAGCCTGACGACCGAGGGCCTGACAGCGTCCGGAGCCGCATCGGCGATCATCGTGCTTCCGGCTCTGGTGCTCATGCTGCAGTCGCTGCCGTCGATGCCGCTGACGAATTTCCTGCTCCGCCGCTATGCGACGAAGCTGCGTGACAGCGGCGAACTCCACGAGCTGGCCGCGGCTCATCATGAGGACGAGGCCGACGCCGCCGCGAAGAAGAAGCTCGTGACCCTGCCGGCGTTCCTCGTAGACAACCAGCTGTTCATGCTCTTCCTCATCCTCGTCGGGGGCTCCATCGCAACCCTGCTTGCCGGCCCGACGCACATCCCGTCATCGATCCTCGCACTCGTCCTCGGCATCGTCGCAACCGCAATCGGCCTGTCCCCGGACAAGGCGATGGAGCGGTCAAACTCCTTCGGCATCGCCATGTCCGGCGTGATCGCCATCGTCATGGCCCCGCTGGTCTCGGCCTCGGTGCAGGACGTCATCAACGCCTTCCTGCCCACCATCTCGATCCTCGTCGTCGGCGGCATCGGCATCGTTGTCGGTGGCTACATCGCTACGAAGCTGCTGAGGTGGAAGGCCACTCTGGGAATGTCGGTGGCACTGACCTCCATGTACGGCTTTCCTGCCGACTACCTGCTGACCAACGAGGTCGCTCGCTCCATCGCCCGTGACGAGGACGAGAAGGAAGCCCTCCTCAATGTCATGTTGCCGCCGATGCTCGTCGGCGGGTTCACCTCGGTCAGTGCCGGTTCCGTCGTCATCGCCAGCGTCCTCGTGGGAATGCTGTGAGCACCCTTCTGAGCGAGGCGAATGCCCTCCTACCCCAGCTGCAGGAATTCCGACGACGTCTCCACTCCCACCCCGAGGTCGGCCTCGATCTGCCGCACACCCAGGCCGCGGTTCTCACTGCCTTGGAAGGACTCGATCTGGAGGTGAGCACGGGCGTTGAGACCACCTCGGTGGTGGCAGTCCTGCGTGGAACCCACCCCGAGCGGCCCGCGCATGCTCCGGCTGTCCTTCTACGCGGCGACATGGACGCGCTGCCCGTCGAAGAACTCACCGACGAACCGTTCAGGTCGACGAATGGGAACATGCACGCCTGTGGTCATGATCTGCACACCGCGGGACTCGTGGGTGCCGTCCAACTGCTGCATGCGCACCGGGAAGAGCTCGCAGGCGATGTCGTCTTCATGTTCCAACCCGGCGAGGAGGGTTACAACGGCGCCTCAGTGATGATCAACGAGGGTGTCCTCGACGCTGCGGGACGTCGGGTGATCGCCGCCTTTGGAGCCCATGTCCACATGGGCTCCAGAGGAGTCGTCTCGACGAAGCCCGGAACACTGCAGGCCGGTTCCAATGTCCTCCACATCACCCTGCACGGACGAGGCGGCCACGGATCCCAGCCGCAGTCGGCGATCGACCCAGTCCCGGCCCTGGCCGAACTCGTGACCGCGCTGCAGAATATGGTCAGCCGACGCATCAGCACCTTCGACCCGATCGCCCTGTCCGTGACACAGCTGACGGCCGGTGAGGCGGTCAACGTCATCCCCGCCTCGGCGAGCCTCGGTGCCACGGTCCGCACCCTGTCCCAGGAGTCATTGGACACGGTGCG
Source organism: Brevibacterium sp. AGC70 (assembly GCF_057334195.1). Taxonomy (NCBI): domain Bacteria; kingdom Bacillati; phylum Actinomycetota; class Actinomycetes; order Micrococcales; family Brevibacteriaceae; genus Brevibacterium; species Brevibacterium sp. AGC70. The sequence continues at coordinate 98,893 of NZ_JBHFIH010000003.1, forward strand.
GTCGCAATCGAAGCAGTTGGCCAGAGGAATCGCGGAGGCCCACGGATGCACCGCCGAGGTGGACTTCCAGGTTCAGTACCCCGTGACCGTCAACGACGAGGCTGAGACCGCATGGACCATCGACCAGGTCCGCGGCCTGCTGGGCGAAGACCGGATGGAGGTCTCACCGCACCCGATCATGCCCAGTGAGGACTTCTCATTCGTCCTTCAGGAGGTTCCGGGCACCTATATGATGCTCGGCGCCAAGCGCACGGACGTGCCCGAGGAACGGCAGGGCGACAACCACTCCCCCTTCGTCATCTTCGACGACACAGTGCTCGGCGATCAGGCGGCACTGCTGTCTCACCTGGCCCTCGAACGTCTGCGCGCGGAGATCTAGCTCCGCTTCCTCTGCCACCACCGCCGAGGCTGTTCCCGCTCCTCGCCCTGACCTGTGGTCGGGGCCGGGGGCGGGTTCGGCGTTGGCGCAGGCTTCGCAGCTCGGCGTCGGCGCCAGGCCGCGACCTCATCCTCGACCTTCCGGGGCGGGGTGAACACGGGCGGTCCCTCGCGCAGATCCATAATGGCGTCACGGACACGATCGTTGAACCCGGCGAGATAGCTGCGCACGTCGGCCTCTCTCGAAAAGGCATCGAGCGTGTCCTCGAGGACGGCGTTCTCCTTGCGCAGCTGGAAGGCGGCGGGAGCCACGCCGCTCATGTCTTCCTGATCCATCTTGGCCTTGACCCACCAGTCGGGATCTTCCGAGTTGTGGAGACCGGATAGGGGCTTGCCAAGACCGGGCAGGTCGTCGAAGTCGCCGCGTCTGATCGCTTTGTCCAGAGCGGATTCGACGATTGCGTTGCGATCCTCGAGCGAACCTATGCGACGGGGAGGCTGTTCTTCGTTCATGGCGACGATTCCATTCGGCTTTTCTTCCACAGTAGAGAAGCGCCGGGGGCCGCGCAATGGGGGTGAATGCGAAGAAGCCCCCGGATCCGAAGATCACGGGGCTTCTCACTTCTGCGTGGCAGATGAAGGATTCGAACCTTCGAAGGCAATGCCGGCTGATTTACAGTCAGCTCCCTTTGGCCGCTCGGGCAATCTGCCGCAGTGTGTGCTCGATGAGCACTTGAAAATACTACAAGCACCCACCCCGAATCACCAACTCGATAGACGCAGATCACAATTATGCGTCTCGACTACACTCGGTGACCAGATACTCGTCCATCTTCTCACCACACAAGGAGCATTCATGGCCAGCGAATCCTCATTCGACGTCGTCAGCAAGGTCGACCGGCAGGAGGCCGACAACGCATTGAACCAGGCCGCCAAGGAGATCAACTCACGCTATGATTTCCGCGGCACCGACGCCTCGATCGCCTGGACCGGAGAAGCCATCCAGATGAAGGCCGTCAGCGAGGACCGCGTCAAGGCGATCCTCGACGTCTTCCAGTCGAAGCTGGTCAAGCGCGGCATCTCGCTGAAGTCCCTCGAAGACGGCGAACCCTATCCTTCGGGCAAGGAATACCGCATCGATGCCAGCCTCAAAGAGGGCATCGACAAAGACAATGCGAAGAAGATCTCGAAGTACATCCGAGACGAGGGCCCCAAGGGCGTCAAGGCACAGATCCAGGGCGAGGAGCTGCGCGTGAGCTCGAAGAAGCGCGACGACCTGCAGGAAGTCATCGCCCTGCTCAAGGGCAAGGACCTCGATCTCGACCTGCAGTTCGTCAACTACCGCTGAGTCGCAACGATCGGTAAGCAGCACTCCCCTCACCCACATCCCCGCTTGCCCCCATGACTGGTCCTCTCTGCGGCCAGCATGTCTCAATAAGACGTTGTCTGACGGCTCGAGACGCGCTCTGAGCTGGTTATGACGGCAGGTGTCGGCGATGGTCGCCTGCCCCACCGCCGCCCCGCGCACGACGGCAGGATGGCGGCATGTCCAGCACATTCCCCACAGCCACCGTCATCGGCTATCCGCACATCGGCCCGAATCGTGAGCAGACGAAGGCTCTCGCGAACTATTGGGCAGGCCGCATCGATGCCGAGGGTTTCTCACAGTGCATGCGCTCCCTGCGGCTGAACACCTACAGTCGCCTGCGGGAGCTTGGTTTGGACGAGGACTATTCGATCCCCGCCTCCTACAGCCACTGCGACCATGTCCTCGACACTGCCCTGAGCGTCGGACTCATCGAGTCGCAGCCCACCGGCACCGACTTCGACCTCGATGAATACTTCGCCGCGGCACGGGCCACGGGGCAGCGAACGCCCCTGGGGGTCGACGGGTGGTTCGATGCCAACTATCGCCACCTGGTGCCGGAACTCAAGGATTCCACCCCGTTCAGGGCCCGGCCCCAGCACCTTCTCTCGCTGGTGTCGGAGGCACGAGGCGCCGGTCACACGATCCGACCTGTCCTTGTCGGTCCCGTGACCCTGCTGGCCCTGTCGAAGACCAGCCCAGACACGAACATCTCGGCGTTCGACCGGCTCGACGAACTCACTGTCGCCTACCTCGACGTCATCAGCATTCTCGCCGCGGCAGGAGTCGACTGGGTTCAGCTGGACGAACCTGCTCTCGTGACCGACTTCGACGAACACTCCGATTCCGAGCTCGCCGAGGCCGCCTCCCGTGCCTACACCGCCCTGAACAGGTCGAACACTCGCCCGCAGATCTTCGTCACGGCCCCGCACGGAAGTCTGCGAGCAGGGTTGTCCGCGCTGGCGCATTCTGGCATCGATGCCCTTGGTGTGGACGTCTCAGCAGCCACCCGCGCGTCCGATCCGGACTATGCATGCCGCATCGCCGCGGAGACTCCAACCTCAGTCCACCTCGTCGCCGGTATCATCGACGGCTGCACTGCTATGGCCGACAACCTGTCCACCAGCTTGTCGGTCCTGCAGGACTGTGATCGCGAATCACTCAGCGTCTCCACCTCGACTTCGGTGGTGGATACTCCCCACGCGGTGTCAGCCGAGACCGAGCTGAACGTTCATGAGGCTTCGCCGCCCTCCGCGGCCGAGGAGAAGGTCACCGCGGTGAAGACCCTGGCAATCGCGTGGACCGACAGGCCCGATGACACAAGGCGGAGCTCACCTCGAGTAGGTCGACCACATGGCCCTCTGCGAGAAATCGGCGACCCGCAGCAGCTCGTTGCGTCTGACACCGTGTTTCGCCTGGACAGCCAGACCGTGCCAGAGCGCCTGCACAAAGCCGGCGACGACATCACCGTCGGTTCCGCCCAGGATCTCGCCCTCGTCAATCGCTCTGGTAACGCGAGTTCGGAGAAGTCCTTCGTTCTTCGTCAGCATGGTGGATATGTCTCCGCGCGCCTTGCGCGTCGCCGGCACCTCTGACATGACTGCGCTGGTGATGAGACAACCGGGGTTCGAATCCGCGGGTTGAGTGAACTCGATGACCGAGGATCTCAGCAGCTCATCGACGACGGTCCTGATGGACTGCGCGGCGACCGCCTGTTCGTACAGAGCGGTGTAGCGCCGGGCGTAGACCCGAACGCACTCGTCGAACAGTCCGGACTTGCTGTCGAATGCCGAGTACAGGCTCGACGTCGAAATACCGATCGCCGAACTCAGGTGCCGAGTCGACGTTCCGCTGTAGCCGAGGCGCCAGAACAATCGTGCGGCGTCGAGCAGGGCCCGGGCTCGATCGAACTCGAGCGGCCGTCCACGGCTATTCGCTTCCACCCTTGCATTGTAGAGCGTCTGCTCCACAATTATTTATGGAGCAGACGTTCCAGAAATGATCTGATGCCGAATCTGAGCTCATGCCAGTTCCCTCGGGATGTAGTACAGGCCCTTTGAATCCTCTTCGACGGTGACGCGCAGGCGGTCGTCGACGCTGACGAAGTCGTTGACCTTGATCGTGCCCTTGGAGTCGCTGAGTTTGCGGACGGCGAAGGCGGGGATGAGACCTTGACGGCCATCGCCGTCGACCGCCAGCGCGTACTTCGGGCCCGTGGCCCTCACCTTCACCTCGATCGTGGAGTCGGTGGCCGAGGGCACACCGGTGTCGAGGTCGGGGTTCGTCAGGGCAGAGAGTTCGACTGCGAGGGTATCGGCCATGTCATCGACAGTTGCGAGCATGTTCGCCATCGCCCGGGCGAACTCACCGTGCAGCTCACTGGGCTTCATCGCCGCGCCGGGTTTGTACATATCCTCGTGAGTCAGCTCGCCCCAGGCGTCTTGGAGCCTGGTCTTGACTTGGATCTCTGCGAAGACCGGCGCACCCTGGTCGGAGGGAATCTGCAGGGTCACATGGCAGGCCCGGTAGCCGCTGGGCTTTGGTGGGTCAACGTAGTTCTTCTGCTCGATGAGAACGAAGGCGCCCAGCTGCTCCGGATCTCTGAGCGAGTCGAACATCATCTTCTGGTCGCGCGGTGATTTGCACAGCACCTTGACTCCGACGATGTCTCGGATGTGATCCTCAACGTCACGTGGAGAGGAAATCCGCAGCTCCGGGTCGTCGGCGGACTTTTCGACGAGCTTGGCGATGGTGCGAGCCGGATCCTTGATGCGATGCCCGTCGACGTCAAGGCGGGAGATGTCCTTGTCTTTCAGGAGACCCTTCTGCTGCTGTTTGAGCCAGTGTTTGATTCGCACGGCGGCAGATTCCCAGGCGTCGCGCCGTTGCGCATAGGCCTGCGAGACCACTTCCCTCATCGCCGAATCCGCGCTCACCGTACCTCCTCTGTCACAGGGTCCTCACTGCTCCCATCAAACCACGAGCGCGCCACCGATACGGTGACGCGCTCGCAGATTTCTGGATTGAGTTGTCGAACTCAGTGCCTTGTCTGACTCAGTGCTTTGTCTGACTCAGTGGCTCGTCGAAGTCAGTGGCCCGATGCGGGCTGGCTGGCCGCTTCCGCCTGGAGGTGGCTACGGGCCTCGAAGAGCATACCCTCGCGAGTTGCGATCTTCACTCGCTCACGACCTTCGGCTTCGCCGAGCGCCTTCTCTGCTGTCTCCACGCGATGGTAGCCTTCCCAATCCACGTAGTCGACGCCCTTGGACTCGAGCAGTTCGACGATCGCGGAGTCATCCGGATACACAGGCTCCGTCAGGACACCCGCGGCACGGTCATCGAGGATATGACCGATCGTCTCCAGGGCATCACCCTTCGTGTGACCGATCAGGCCGACAGGACCACGCTTGATCCAACCAGTCGCATACACGCCCTGCACCACGTCTGCATCGGCAGAGACCTTCTGGTCATCTGCGTCGACGACCCGACCCTCATGGTTCGGGATGACTCCCCGGCCGGAGTCGAAGGGCAGCTGCGGAAGTGCTGTGCCGGCATAGCCGACGGCGCGGTACACGGCGTCGATCTCCCAATCATGGAAGGTGCCGGTGCCGTTGACTCCACCGGATCCGTCGAGTTCCATCCGCTCCGTGCGCAGCCCCGTGACCTTGTCCTCGCCGAGGATGGTCACCGGGGAATGGAGGAAGTGCAGGTGCAGACGTCGCTTGGCTCCCACCGGCTCACGCATCGTGAAGTCCGTGAGCGTCTTCGCAACCTGCTTGGTCTGATTGTTCGACTCGATCGCAGCCAGCGACCCCTCATCGAACTCATAGTCTTCGGGGTAGACGATGATGTCGACATCCTTGACATGCCCCAGCTCACGCAGCTCCAACGGGGTGAACTTCGCCTGCGCAGGACCACGCCGACCAAACACATGCACATCGGTGACCTTCGAGGACTTCAGACCCTCGTAGACATGATCAGGAATCTCCGTCGTGTGCATATCATCAGCCTGCTTCGCCAGCACGCGTGCAACATCCAAAGCAACATTGCCATTGCCGATGACCGCGACCTTTTCGGCATCCAAAGGCCAGGTCTGGGCCACGTCCGGATGCGAGTCGTACCAGTTGACGAAGTCAGCGGC
>NZ_JBHFIH010000004.1:0-22484 GCF_057334195.1 Brevibacterium sp. AGC70
GTGTTCGCGTTCGCTGTACGGTTCTTGGACCGCTACGCCGCTCTTAGAGGACTGTGAGGTTCTTGGGGTGGTTGGTGGTTTGTTGGTTTTGCGGTGGTGATAGTGGTGGGGAAACGCCCGGTTAACCGTTCCGATCCCGGTAGCTAAGCCCATTCGCGCTGATGGTACTGCAACTTGGTGGTTGTGGGAGAGTAAGTGACTGCCGCAATGTTTTTTGATGGGTTTGGGGTCATTCCACTTTTGTGGGGTGGCCCCTTTCTCGTATTCATGCCAGTGGTGTGGGGTTGTGTTGGGGGTTGTCTCGTGTGTTGCGGGGTGGCCCCCTTTTTTTGTTTTTCGTGTTCGTGGTGTGGGGTAGTGCTCACGGTGGGTGTCGCGGTGTCGCGTATTTGGTGGTGGTCTAGTGGAGCGTTTCACACGACTGGCCCCACTGGAACGGCCGGCAGGTGACAGATGGACCTGTCGTAGCCAGGAAAACACGGAAAGTCCGTCTCTTGGCATTGCTGCGTCATCTCCTCGCGCTACCCTGGAAGCCGAACAACCGAGCAGCGGCCTATGGGCAGGAAACTGAGGTGCACAGTGGAAACGAACAGGCGCACGATTATTAAGTCAGCGAGTGTGGTGGGTGGCGTGGCAGTCATCGGGTCTTCTGCTGGGCTCACCTCGGCGTGCAGCTCGGAGGAACCGAACGACTCACAGTCCGACTCTGGCGCAGATGCCACCGTTGAGGCTAGCGAGGTTCCAGTCGGATCCGGAACCGTCGTCGATGAAACCTATGTCATCACCCAACCGAAGGAGGGCGAGTTCCACGCCTTCTCTTCCGTCTGCACACACCAGGGCTGCCAGGTTCGCACCGTGACCGAGAAGGAGATCGTGTGTCCGTGTCATTCCTCGAGGTTTTCGACGACTTCAGGTGAGGTGACCGACGGTCCCGCAACCGAGCCTCTCCCCGAATTTTCGGTGTCTGAAACCGACGGGAAGCTGACGATCTCCGGCGGCTCCTGAACTGAGCGGTCCGCACTTCTTGCGAGCGAACGCTTCGGCGATCTCGGTATTCTCCGACGCCGACGGGCCTAGCTCAGCAGCAGTCCCGGTACCACTAGGGCACCGGAGACAGCGAGCGTGAGGACGCTCGACACGCTGAGGTTGGTCAGCTCCGACCGGCGCGTCTTCTCATTCTCTGCCCGCCAGGAGAGGCTCGGCCACGCCGTTACTGCCAGATACACCGCGATGACATAGCCGCCGAGGCTGAGCATCCAGACGTATAGGAACCACGAGTTCCATCCGCCGAAGTCGGCGATGAGCCGGACGAGCAGGAGCATGGCGACGGCTACGAGAAGATTGCTCAGCAGCATTGTTCGAGTTGTCGCTCGAGTTGCCCGGATGGCGGCGAAGGATCCCCACGCGACGACGACTGCGCTGGCGATCTGAGAAACGAGTTCGGGATTCATGATCGGTCTCCTGTCGACGAGATCAGGTCGGCGGCGTCGTCGACCCAATTCGCCGAGTCGACGAGGACGACGATCCCCTCGTGCGATTCGGGGTCAAAACCGAGGTAGGACCGGTATCCACCGGTGCCGCCGTTGTGCCAGGTGAGATTCGGACTGCGATCCTTCGTTGTGAACCAGGCCCAACCGATACGGTCCCTCTCGTCATAGTCTGCGCGAGGGTCGATCGCCTTCGCGCCTGGAGCCGTCCCGTCCATCGTCGCTCGCAGCCAGATGCTCATATCGTGCACTGTCGACCTGGCGGCGCCCGACGGGGCTGTCCCGCCCAGTGTCCAGGGCGCGGCCCTGAGCCCGGAGGCCGTGTAACCGTGGGGCAGTCCCTGCACCGATTCGGGCACGTACGTGCTATCCATACCCAGGGGCTCGGTGATCCGGTCACGAACGAGATCTCCGTAGCTGGATCCGGTGACTGTCGCGAGGGCCTGACCGAGGATCCCGAAGGCAAAGTTCGAGTACTCCGGCTCCTTCTCGCCCACGTCTGCATCCTTGAGGGAGTCGACGAGATCCCTCGCGGTCCCGCGATAGGGGTCGGTGTGGAGGTATCGCGAAAGTAGGCTCGCAAGGCCGTCTCCGAATCCCAGCGTCGGTTCCTGTTTGGGCAGACCCGAACGTTGCGTGGCGATCGAGGTCAGGCTGACCTGGGCGACTTCTCCTTCGAGATCGGGCCACACATCGCCAAGTCGGGTACTCTCGTCGATCTCACCCCGCTCGATGGCGTCGGCGAAGAGCGCAGCGGTGAAGGTCTTCGTGATCGACCCGATCTCGAACTCAGAATTCTCGTTCGCACCGACCCCACCCCAGGTGACCTCATCGCCGTTGACCTTCGCGGCCGCAACATGATGCCAGTGCGCGCTGCCGAGCGTCTCCTCGACCTCTTTGACCAGACCGGCATTGCCGGTGGCCTGACCTTGGAATCCGCGGGGCAACGGTGTGATGACGGCGAGGAGGGCCGCAGTGATCACAGCGGCGATGATTGCAGTCGGCCGGCGCTGGGATGTGGCTCTCTTCGGGTGCGGGGGAGGGGTGCTCGTGTGCGAGGCGTTGGTGCTGGTATCCATTTGCTGTCCTGTCCCAAGGTCAGTGCGGTGTCAGTGGGTGCCGATGAGGATGAGCGTGAGCAGGGGAATGATCTTCTGACCAGGGACCCTCCAGTGTCCGCGCCGAGAACTCTCGAGCCAGCCTGCTCCTGCGAGGGCATGGACATGGTGGTAGATCTGGCCGGTTGTGCCGAATCGGTCATCCTGGCCGAGCTGGGACACAGTGGTCGTGCCCTCGTAGACCGCCTGCAGGAGCTCAAGCCGGACTGGGTGGCCCAGTGCTGCCAGGGCAGGGGCCGCCTCGGCGAAGTTGAGGTCTTCGAGTGCAGCGGAGGGCAGGCCCATCTGCCAGGAAACCGGGGACTCGGTGCCAGGCGGGGTGATGTGACCGGTGTAGACGACACCACCTTCGTCTCCCGCATGGTCGAGGAGGCCGTTGAGGGCCCAAAAGGTATCGTCCTCGGAAGCTCGGGCCGGCCGTTGGCCTGGGGCAGAGTCAGAGGCGGCCTCGGCAGGAACAGCAGGTCCGACCCCTGCATTCTCCAGGTCGGCGACCTTGCGCTCGAGCTCCGCCAGACGGGCCTCGACTGTGGTCCTCGAATCATCCTTCGGCTGGGTACTCATAGCCCCAAAATACAATGAATACGTAATTACGTAAAGACGTTAATCGCTAGAGGAGTGCCCGGTACCAGACAGACTCAGGTGGGAGACCTAAACTGGTGGTGTGATGAGTACCGACGAACCGCGCACCGAGCCCACGCAACCGCGACCTGAAGCACTGCCCCAGGCCATCTCCGAGTCGAAAGCGCTCGGTGCTCCGATGGTCGTCCGCGGAATCCTGGGCGTCGCCTTCGGCTTCGCGACGGTCTTCTGGCCACGTGATGCGGCAAGCCCAAAACACCTGTCGATGGGCGTCGACATCGTCGACATCCTGTCCATCAGCTACCTCGTGCTCTTCGCTATCGCCCTTGTCTACCAAGCCCTCCGCTCGCCGCTGAGCGTGCGCACCGCGGTCTACGGTCAAGCTGTCATCACTATCCCCGCGATCGTGTTCCTGTTCCTTGCAGACCAACCCGCGGAACTGCGTGCGGCAATGAGTATCTGGGCCCTGCTCCACGGACTCATCGAGCTGTACAACTACCGTCAGCTCAAGTCCCACCCGATGGCCTCGGACTTTCTCATCGCTGCGGCCTGCCATGTGCTGCTCGGCGTGATCCTCATCTTCGGAGACGGATTCGGTGCGCTGTGGATCCTCGGCTTCACCGGTGTGGCCACTCTCATCGCCGGCGTCATCTTCATCATCGGCGGCTACTCACGCATCAGCAGAGCCAAGCAGATCGCAGCCGGCAAAGAGACATTCGTCAATGGCCTCCCCGCAGCCGAGACCGATGATCCAACTGCTCCCGACTCACCAGACGCTCCCGACTCACCAAACGCTCCCGACTCACCAAACGCTCCCGACGACTAGAACTGACGCTCGCCGCGCAGCCGCCGACGACCACGTCACCCGACGCCCCCAGCCGAACTCGAGAAGACCGAGGTGAGATGAGCACCGTCGAGCACGACTACGAGAATCTTTCCCCACTGACTCCCATTGCCGCCTCCGTCAGCTCCTCGGGCCTCCTGGGCGACCTGGCCGAAGCCAGCCGCGAACTCTCCCCGGAGCTCTTCCGCCGACTCTTCGAAGTCTCACGTTCGCCCTCACTCCTCATCGCCACCGACTACGACGGCACCATCGCGCCGATCGTCGACCTCCCCGGCCGGGCCTTCCCGCTGACCTCCTCGGTCGACTCACTGCGCGCGCTCGCTCTGCTCCCTTCCACCTCGGCGGGGGTGATCTCCGGTCGCAGCCTCCGCGATCTCGCGGCGATGTCACGGCTGCCCCGGGAGGTCCACCTCTTCGGCTCGCACGGGGGAGAGACGGACACTGTCGCCATAGACAGCCTCGATCCGGAGCAGCGCACCGCTCTCGATGGCCTTCGGCGAGACGTGTTCCAGACGCTGCCGACCACGATCATCGAACACAAGACCACCGGCGCGGCTGTCCACCTGCGCGGGCTCGACGAGGCAGAACGCCACAAGGTCGAATCTGCGGTGGATGAACTCGTCGACACTCACGCGATCTTCCCGACTCGGGGCAAGCAGGTCATCGACCTCTCGGTCGTCCCCTCCTCGAAGGCTGAGGCTCTCCAGCGCCTGCGGCAGCAGACCGGTGCCGAGGTGGTCGTGTTCATCGGCGATGACACCGCGGACGAATTCGCCCTGGAAACGCTCGGGGAGCAGGACCTCGGGCTCAAGGTCGGCAGCGAACCCGTCGAGACCCACGCCGACTACGGGATCAACTCACCGGCGGAGGTCTCTGTCGTCCTCGCTGCGATCTATGAGCTGCGCAAGTCCTGGCTCTTCGGCAGGCGTGCGATCTCGATCCACCGGCACAGCTTACTGGGCAATGGTCAGTCGACGGCACTCGTGGACCCCAACGGCCGCATCTGCTGGATGCCGCACCCGCTGCCGCATTCCTCATCGATGTTCTCCGAGATCCTCGGGGCCGAGGCGGCCGGATTCTTCGCCGTCGAGACAGAGGCCGGCACCGCGCCGCTGACACAGCGCTACATCACCCACTCGACGTTGCTCGAGACCCGGTGGCCAGGGCTCAACTGCCTTGACTACCTGGCCCCTGTCGACGCCAACAGCGATGACACCATTGTCGTACGTGTGCTCACCGGCGACACCGCAGCTCGGATCCGCTTCGCACCGCGCCTCGACTACGCGACCGTGCCTACGCAGATGGTGCGCACAGACGACGGAGTGCAGGTGCTGGGAACCTCCGAACCCATCTCCCTGATCGCGCCGGGCATCGATTTCGAGATCTGCGATGTCGGACAGTCTCACACCGCCGAGGCAGTCGTCGTACCTTCGCAGCAACCTGGAGGAGCCGTCGTGCTCGTCTTGGCCTGCGGCACCGGCACCGGTGACGCGAGGTACATGGCGACAGGTGGAGAGCACCATGTGCGCGAACGCGCCCTGAACTTCTGGACGAATTGGGTCGGCACCCTCAACGTCCCCAGCCACCATCGGGAAGAGGTCATCCGCTCGGCGATCACCCTGCGCGCCCTCTGCCACGAACCGACTGGAGGAGTGCTCGCCGCACCGACGACCTCCCTGCCCGAAGGCATCGGCGGTGTGCGCAACTGGGACTATCGCTACACCTGGCTGCGGGACGGCTCGATGACCGTGCGCGCCCTGCTCGCTCTGGGCTCCACCGGTGAAGCCGAGGGCTTCCTGTCCTGGTTGACAGGAATCCTGGCCCGCACCGTGTCTCCCGAGCAGCTCCACCCGCTCTATGCCGTCGACGGCTCCGCACTGACCACCGAGGCGGTGCTGGCCCACCTGCCCGGATATGCGGGATCCCGGCCGGTGCGAGTGGGGAACGCGGCAGAGCACCAGGTCCAGCTCGACGTCTTCGGTCCGGTCACGGAACTCCTCAATGAACTCAGTGAGCACCTCGGCGATCTTCCGGATTCCTATTGGCAGCTGACCTGCCAGATGGTCGAGGCCGTGAGCAAACGGTGGTTCGAGGCCGATCACGGCATCTGGGAGGCCAGGCGGCCGCCGAAGCACAACGTCTACACGCGAGTGATGTGCTGGGTCACGGTCGATCGGGCTCTGCAGATCGCCGAACGCTTCGGCCGCCGACTTCCCGGTGCCTGGCGGCAGCTGCGCGAGGAGATCGCTCACGACGTGCTCGAGAACGGGTACAACGAGGAAGTCGGAGCCTTCACCGTTGCCTACGGCGAGGCCGACCTCGACTCGGCCTGCCTGTTCGTGGGGCTCTCGGGTCTGCTGCCTGCCGATGATCCGCGCTTCGTCTCGACGGTCGACGCCATCGAGCGTGAGCTGCGGGTAGGACCGACGGTCTTCCGTTACCTCTACGACGACGGGCTGCCCGGTCTTGAGGGTGGCTTCCACATCTGCACGACCTGGCTCATCGAAGCCTTCATCAAGGTCGGACGCATCGACGATGCCTGGGACCTGTTCCGGCAGGTGGACAACCTGCTGGGGCCGACCGGGCTGCTGGCCGAGGAGTACGACCCGGTGGCGGAGATGCACTTGGGCAATCACCCGCAGGCATACTCGCACTTAGGCTACATCCGCGTCGCACAGATGCTCGACGCCTACCGTCCGAGCTGAGCCAACCAGCAACCGAGAAACGGGTCGAGTGTCAAAAGACGGGTACAAGCGGGTGTTTCTCGACACGCAACCCGTGCCTCGGCGCAAGTGGCGTAGCCTCACTCGACGAGGAGAGTGACCACCTCGGCGATGCACGCAGGTCGCTCTTCGCCTTCGATCTCGATGACGTGCTTGAGGATCACCTGGGTGCCCTTGTCTCCGGGAATGACCTCGTTGACGCTGACGGTGCCGCGCAGGCGGGAGCCCACCGGCACCGGCTGAGCGAAGCGGACCTTGTTGAGGCCGTAGTTGACGCGGATGGACACTCCCTCGATGGTGAAGATCTCGCTCGAGAACTTCGGGATCAGGGACAGGGTGAAGAAGCCGTGGACGATCGTCGAGCCGTAGGGGCCCTCTGCCGCGCGCTGTTCGTCGATGTGGATCCACTGGTGGTCATCGGTGACATCGGCGAAGGTGTTGATCGCGGCCTGGTCAATTGTCGTCCACTCGGACGAGCCCAACTCGGTGCCGACGAGCGAGGTGATCTCATCAATTCCATTGAGTGTGCGCATTCTTGGTTCTCCTTTGATCCGTGACGGTTGTGCGTGACGGTCGTCAGCAGCGAGCGTCTTGCGTGTTCTTAGCGGACATTCGATTGAAGGAATGTCAGTACTTGGCACCTTACTTGTTCGCCTCGAATTTGGCACCGGTGTGTCCGGGATTCGGTAACGGCTCGGCGATGATGTGGCCGGAGTTCGGTTAGGTTGGTGGCATGGAACCACTGACTCAGCCGCTCTCACCCCGGTGGGTCGACCGGCCGGCAGGCTACCGCCACTTCGAATCGGCCTACTTCGTCGGGCATGGCCGCGAGACTTTCGACCGCTGCGCGGAGGAGCTCCTGCATTGGGAGGTGAAGATCCGCAGCGGATTCGACATCTGTGTGGAGGCTTCGGAGGACGACACCGGGTCATTGAGCGCAGGCACAGGCTCCCCGCGGGTTCGCGCCGGACAGGAGCCGACGATCTTCGTGCGACTGGGGCCGTTCCGCCTGCCGGAGCCGGCACGCGTCATCGATGTCTTCGAGTCCGACTCACGACGTGGCTTCACCTACGGGACGGAACCCGGGCACCCGATCACCGGAGAGGAGTCATTCATCCTCATCCACGCTGACGATGATCGAGTCTTCCTCGTGCTGCGCTCCGTCTCACGAGCGGGAATGGGGATCTGGCGCCTCGGCGAACCCTTCGTCCGCCTCGCCCAGATCATCTACCGCAGGCGATACTCCCGCGCACTGCGCAGCTGACTGCGCCCCGCGCGAGGGCCAGCTGATCGCTCCTGCGAACCTGCCCTGCTGGAACCTCAGGCAGATTCGAGATACTGCTGGAGTGCCAAGTCCTGTGCCTCGGGGTCCGGAAAGATCGCCTCGGTGCGTGCACCACCGGTGATCGGATCATTGCTGAAGATCAGGCGAATGCCCAGCAGACGGGCCTGCCCCTGCGCGATGACGAGTCCCAGTCCCATGCCTCCGCCACCGGCGGAGACGAAGCGGGTCGGCCCGGTGTTGACGATGTCGGGTGGGTAGCCGGATCCGGAGTCGGTGATCGTGATGCTCCGAGTGCTCGTCTCCAGGCGGATCGGGTCCCCGCCGTGCTTGATCGCATTGACGAGCAGGTTGGTGATGATGCGTTCGAACCGCCGGACATCGGTGACCAGCGTCGAATTCAGAGCCGCGAACTGGGTGTCGATCTCGTGACCGCCCAGAGCACCGGAGGCCGTCATCGTGCCCAGCAGCGACTGGACCGTCTGGTCGATGTTGACGCGGGTGAACTCGGGGTTCGCGCGACCTGCATCGAGGCGCGAGACTTCGAGCAGGTCTTCGACGAGAACCTGCATGCGCTTCACCCGATCCTTGACGAGCTCGGCAGGACGCGAATCCTCTTCGAGCAGGTTGGCCGCGTTGACGAGGCCGGTCAGCGGAGTCCGCATCTCGTGTGCCAGGTCCGCGGTGAAGCGCTGCTCGGAGTCGATGCGCTCAGTCAGCCGTGTCACGGCTGTGTCGACCGCCGAGGCGAAGGCCGCGACCTCCTGGTCCGTGTCGTCGACGACATCGGCGATCCTGATGCTCGTATCTCCGGCCGCGATCTTCCGCGCGGCCTGGGCGCCCAGAGTCAGCCTGCGTGAGATGCGCCCAGCCACGATGGAACCGACGCCGCCGACGACCAGCGAGGAGCCGATCATACCCACCAGCAGAGCCTGGTCGATGCGGCCGATGAGCTCCTGGCTGTCCTTGGTCGAAGCGCGCACGGAGATCACCTCGGTGTAGGTGCCGACCTCGATCGGGGCGGCCGCCCACACGATCTCCTCACCATCAACCTCGGAGCGCATCGTCACGCTCTGGCCCTTGAGCGCCTGGGCGCGGGCGTCCTTGGGCAGCGCAGGGTCATCGATGCGGGCGTTGAGGGTGAGCACTCCGGTCTCGGAGAAGATCGCGACGGAGTTCGCGAGCTGCTCGGTCACGGTTGAGCGCATACGATCATCCTCGGCACGGGCCGCGGACTGGCGCAGCACGATGGAGCAGGAGAGCACGGCGATGATGACCGAGGCAACGATGAGAAGGGAGATCTTCCAGCGCAGTGACATGGGATCAGCCCGCGAAGCGGTATCCGAATCCGCGGACGGTCTCGATCATGCTGGCGCCGATCTTCTTCCGCAGGCGCTGGATATGGACGTCGACGACACGGGAGTCGCCGGCCCATTCATAGCCCCAGACGGTGAAGGCGATCTTCTCACGGGAGTAGACGTGCTCGGGCTGTTCGGTCAGGAGCAGGAGGACTCTCAGCTCGGTGGGAGTGAGGTGGACTTCTTCGCCGTCGATCTCCACGGTCAGGCGACCGGTGTCGAGGACCAGGGAACCCAAGCGCGTCCGGAACGGGCCGAGCTCGCGGTCGGACTCGGTGCTGCCGTTGTTGTTGGCGCCCATGCTCTTGTAGCCGCCCTGGCTGGACACCGACTGCATAGCCGGTGAGCTGTCAGGGCGGGGAGGAACGGTGACATCGCCGCCGATCATCTGCTCGTTGCCGCTGTCGTTCATGTCCCCCGAGGTGAACTTTCCGCCTGCCCCCAGGAACGTGTCATCGGATTCGAGTTGTGCCTTCAGGCGTTCGCGGGTGTCCATGCCTGGGCTGGCTCCGAGCACCTCGGGGATTCCGTCCCCAGTGATCATGCCGCCCGGGCCGATCACGGTTTCGTGCTCCTCGTCCAAATCGGTGGTCGGGGAATAGCCGAGTTTGTCGGTGCCGGTGGTGATGAAACGGCGGACGACAGCGCGGATGCGGGCGTTGAGCACCTGCATGTCGAAAGGCTTGGTGAGATAGTCATCGGCTCCGGCTTCGAGCGCCTGGACGATGTCGATCGAATCCGAGCGTGCGGAGATGATGATGATGGGAATGGTGGACCGCTCACGCACGGCCCGGCAGATGGATGCGCCGTTCATTGTGGGCAGCATGAGGTCGAGGAGCAGAACGTCGGCACCATGTGCAGCGACGAACTCGTACCCCTCACGACCGTCGGCGAATGCCGACACCGTGTAATCGAACCGTTCCAGGCCGATCTGGGTTGTCTCCCGGATGACCTCGTCATCCTCAACCAGAACAATATGCATTACGTTTCTCCATTAAGCCGCGTGAAGCGTTGACCCGGTTCAAACCTACCTTCATGCAGGCGGAAGACCTGCACCGACCAACCCGAAGGGCAGCAGGCATCGTCACCGTCGGCGTACATCGCCTCCTGCACTACCAGTGTCCCATTCTTACCTGGGCTGAGTTTCAGCTGGTTGCCGGTGGCGATCAGCTCAAGGCGGGGTTTGCCGTCCTCTTCGCTGATGACGGCGCCCGCAACGATCTCGCTCTTCTGCTGCGGATTGGCCACCGTGACGAGTTGGAACCTCTGATCGTCACTGAGGAAAGGCGTTGAGAATTTGAGACATTCCTTGCAGTCGGCGACGACCTGCGCAGACTCTGTCGCCTTCCCCGTCACTGCGACCCCAGAAGCGTCCATGATGAGCTTGCGGATCTCCGTGAGCGAGAAGGGGTCGTCGGGTGGGCCCGAATCTTTGTTGGCAGGTTCGAACAATGAGGGGGATGTCTCACCTTCAGGTTCGACCCGCAATCCCCTGTCCGGACCGCATGCGGTCATGCCCGCCAGCGTGAGCGTCGCAAGGACGGTTGCGATCACTGCTCTGCTGATTGTGCGCGGGCGCGACTTCTGACCAGGGGTGACCTGGTTCGGGCTGAGCGCGCGCGACACCTCATCTGAGGGGCGCCGAATGGGGATGGGCACGTAGACATTTTTGCTTGTTCTGCTCGGGTAGTCCACCTGAGTCCCGTTTCGGGCGAATCAGGAACGGTCGATTGCCCACCTCGCCTACGGGCTGCCGAGCGACCTCGGTGCACCGATTCTCAGCTGAAGTCGGTACGCTGGGGTCATGGCAGCATCGAAGTCTGAGAAGAAGTCCACCAGCACCGTGTCCTACAAGGATGCGTTCAAAGCGGGGCTCGTCTGCGGCGTCGCCGTACTGATCCTGTCGCTCATCGTCACCCGCGCCTGGCAGGACCCGACCGCGTTCGGATTCGCCTTCGTCTATGCCGGTGTCGCGTTCGTCCTGGTCAGCGCCTGCGCCTGTATTCTCAACTGGGTGATGCGCAATGACACCCAGAATGACGATCAGACCTACCCGATCCTCAAATGAGCACAGCGGTCCTCGCGTAACCCCTGCCAGCAGACAGGACCCCCGCCAGCAGACAAGCCCCCCGGTCAGCAGACAAGCCCCCTGTCGATTGAGGCTCACCTCGGTGACGTAGGCTTTTTCCATGGAGACCTGGAACACAGAACTGACACCGTTGTCCTTCCTGCGCCGCTCGGCCGACGTCTTTCCCGACAAGCGCGCCGTGGCCTACAACGACCAGGAGATGACCTACCGCGAAATGGCCGCGGCCGTGGAGACCCGGGCGCATGCTCTGCGCGCAGCGGGCATCAAGCCCGGCGACCGAGTCGCCTACCTCATGCCCAACCTTCCAGAGGCACTCATCGCCGAATTCGCCGTGCCGCTGGCCGGTGCCGTGCTGGTGCCGATCAACACCCGGCTGGCCCCCGAGGAGGTCCGCTACATCTGCAATCACAGCCAGGCGAAGCTGCTGGTCGTGGACACGCAGCTGTGGCCCAGCGTCGCCCCCGTCATCGACGGCCTCGACACGGTCGAACGCATCGTCGACGTCGAGGACACGACGATCGATTCCTCCGCCGAGGCGGTCCGCCCGGATTCGTCCTCACCCGTCGTGACCGGCCTGGACGAGTTCCTGTCCGGCGCCGAAGCTGACGCCGAGGCACTCAGCTGGAGCGTCGAGGACGAGCGCGCGACGTTGTCGATCAACTACACCTCCGGCACGACAGGACGGCCCAAGGGCGTCATGTACACGCACCGGGGCGCCTATCTCAACGCTCTCGGCGAGGTCATCCACTCCGCACACGACGAGAAGAGCGTGTACCTGTGGACACTGCCCATGTTCCACTGCAACGGCTGGTGCACGGGCTGGGCTCTGACCGCAGCCGGCGGCACCCAGGTGTGCCTGCGCGAGGTGCGCGCAGACGTGATCTGGGATCTCATCGATCGTCACACGGTCACTCACCTCAACGGTGCCCCGACCGTGATGAGCACGGTCATCAACGCCGAACAGGCGCATTCCCTCGACCGGGCAGTGACAGCAACGATGGCGGGTGCCGCACCGAGCCCGACCCTCATCTGGCAGATGGAGGCACTGAACTTCGAGATCGTGCACGTCTACGGCCTCACGGAGACCTACGGCCCGTATACGGTGTGCGAGTGGCAGGATTCGTGGGATTCACTGGATGACAAGTCCCGGGCAAGGCTTCGCGCACGGCAGGGAGTCGGCATGGTCCAGGCCGATCAGGCGCGCATCGTCGCCCTCGAGTCAGGTGACGAGCTCGTCGATGTTCCAGCCGACGGACAGACGATCGGAGAGATCGTGATGCGCGGCAACAACGTGATGAAGGGCTACTTCCGTGATGAAGACGCCACCGCGAAGGCCTTCCAGGGTGGTTGGTTCCACTCCGGTGACCTGGGCGTGATGCACGAGGACGGCTACATCGAACTGCGTGATCGGTCGAAGGACATCATCGTCTCCGGCGGAGAGAACATCTCGACCGTCGAGATCGAGCAGTCGATCTCCTCGCACCCGGCAGTCCTCGAAGTCGCCGTCATCGGAGTCCCCGACGACAAATGGGGCGAACGGCCGAAGGCGTTCGTCATCGTGCGTGAGGGACAGCCGGTGACCGAGGCAGAGGTCATCGACCATGTGCGCACGCAGATCGCGAAGTACAAGGCCCCGCGCGAGGTCGAAGTCGTAGAGTCCCTGCCCAAGACCTCGACCGGAAAGATCCAGAAGTTCGAACTCCGCAACCAGGAGTGGGGCGACCGCCCCTCACGTATCCAAGGCTGACGCGTAAGCGCCCTCACCGGGGTGACCGCGGCGAGGGCGCTTGCGCGCGAGACGTCCTACCTGAACCTCAGCAGGCGCAGGCTGTTGAGGACGACGAAGACCGAGGAGAACGCCATCGCGGCGCCGGCGATCATCGGGCTCAGCAGGCCGAACGCAGCGATCGGAACGGCAGCCGTGTTGTAGGCGAAGGCCCAGAACAGGTTGCCCTTGATCAGTCCCAGAGTCTTCCGGGACAGGCGGATCGCCTGCGGGATCTGACGCGGATCCGAGCGCACCATGGTGATGTCCGAGGCAGCCATCGCCGCATCGGTGCCCGATCCCATCGCGATGCCCAGGTCGGCACCTGCCAGGGCTGCGGCGTCGTTGATTCCGTCACCGACCATGGCCACCGCCTGCCCCTGAGCCTGCAGCTCATTGACCACGGCGATCTTGCCTTCGGGACGGACATCGGCACGGATCTCGGTGATGGCAAGCTTGCCAGCGACCACCTCGGCGGCTTGGGCATTGTCCCCGGTGAGGAGGACGGTGTTGATGCCGAGCGAGTGCAGCTCGGAGATCGCCTCGGCGGCACCGGCCTTGATCTCGTCCGAGACGAAGGTCAGGCCCCGGAAGTGAGAGTCGATGGCCAGGGCGACGATCGTGGCACCGGTGGGCACATCCACAGTCGAGAACGAGACGTCGATCCCGCGCTCCCGGAGCAGATCCGGGCGCCCAGCGAGCACCTCGGCACCATCGATTGTGGCCTGCAGTCCGCCGCCGGGAATGTTCTCGAAATCATCCACCGCCGAGGCGGCCGATCGTTCCTGAGGTGCGCTCGCCTGCGCGACCGGCTGAGCCTCGACCCGCGAATCCGCGTCGGACCGTCCCAGCGTGCTGGCGGCCTCGACGATCGCGCGGGCCACGGGATGCTCGCTCTGTGACTCCAGTCGAGCCAGAACCGCGAAGTCCTCGTCACTGAGCTGCGTCGCCTGCAGGGACATGACGCCCGTGGTCAGGGTGCCCGTCTTGTCGAGGACGACCGTGTCGATCGAACGAGTCGACTCGAGCGCCTCGGGCCCGGAGACGAGGATGCCCAGTTGGGAACCGCGTCCTGACGAGACGGCCAGCGCAGTCGGCGTGGCCAGACCCAGCGCACAGGGGCAGGCGATGATGAGGACGGTGAGCGCGGCGTGCAAGCCCATCGCCCAGTCGCCGGTGATCAGTCCCCAGGCCAGGAGCGTGAGGGCGCTGATCGCGAAGACGATCGGCACGAAAACCGCTGAGATCCGGTCGGCCAGGCGCTGGACGGCCGGTTTGCCCGTCTGCGCACGACTGACCAGATCAGCCATGGCGGCCAGGGTCGTATCGGATCCGACTCGGGTGGCTCGGACCTCGAGCACACCCGAGGTGTTGATCGTGGCGCCGGTGACCGAGTCGCCGAGTCCGACCTCGACGGGAACTGATTCGCCGGTGAGCATCGCCTGGTCGATTGCGGAGTGGCCGGCGATCACCTCGCCGTCGGTGGCGATCTTCTCGCCCGGACGGACGATGAATACATCGTCGACGGTGAGCTCGTCGATCGGGACCTGGACCTCCTCCCGAGCGCCGTCGCTGCGATCGCGCAGCACGCTCGCGGATTTGGCACCCAGCCCCAGCAGTGCCTTGAGGGCGGCGGTGGCGCGGTTCTTCGCCCGGTCCTCGGTGAGCTTGCCGATGAGCAGGAACACTGTGATCGCGGCCGCGGCTTCGAACCACACGTGATAGTCGCCGGGGATCTGCCAGCCGTGGCCCTCGATCACCGCCCGGCCCAAGGTGATATAGGAGTAGAGGCTGGCGACGATGATTCCGACGCTGACCAGGGTGTCCATGGTCGTGGACCTGCCCCGTGCGGCCTTGAACGCTGCCGAGTGGAACGGCCACGCGCCCCAGGTCACCACGGGCAGGGCGAGGATCGCGACGATCCACTGCCAGCCGGGGAAGTGCCAGCTCATGACCATGGACACGGCCACGATCGGCACGGCGAGAATCAGGGATCCGAGGAACCGAGGCCGCAGATGCCTGGGATCGTAATCGACGATCTCTGGCCCGCTCGCCGAGGTGGTCTTGACCGTGGCGCCGTAGCCGGCCTTCTCGACGGCGGCAGTGAGGTCCGCGTCGGTGAGCTCGGATTCGACGACCACGTGGGCGGAATTGAGCGGGAGATTGACCTCCGCGCTGACTCCGTCCAAACGTGTCAGCTTCTTCTCGATGCGCGCCGAGCACGATGCGCAGGTCATTCCCGTGATATCGAGATCGACCTCGCGTGACATCACTTCACCTCATAGCCGGCTTCATCGACGGCGGCGCTGATTGCACCGTCGTCGAGGTCCCTTTCGGAGGTGATGGTCACGGGGGAGTCCCCGCCGGCATTGAGCTCGACAGCGACGTCGGTGACTCCAGGCAGTGCTCCGAGCTCTTCCTGTACGGCGCCTACGCAGTGGCCGCAGGTCATTCCGCTGACGGTGATGGTGGTTGTTCTCATGATGTGTCTCCTGTCTTCGCGCGTCAACCGGCAGGTATGCCGATGATGTCGCCTCAGCTCTTGATGAGCCGGGCAATAGCGGCTGAAGCCTCTTCGATCTTCTTGCGGGCGGCGTCGTCATCCCCTGAGGATGCGGCGTCGACCACGCAATGAGCGATGTGCTCTTCTAAGAGGTTGATGGAGACCGCGTGCAGCGCGGCCGTTGCTGCGGAGACCTGGGTCAGGATGTCGATGCAGTACTTGTCGTCATCGATCATCTTTCCGATCCCACGGACCTGACCTTCGATCCGTTTCATCCGCTTCGCAAGGGCGTCCTTCTGCGGGGTATATCCATAATGCTCAGTCATGACGATACTATATACCCCCTTAGGGTATGAGGCAAGTGGCGGGTCTCCTCGCGCGCTTTGGCATGGAGGGCCTCGGCCATTGTGCAATTGGTCTCACCGTGGGCACCGGGCGTCGCCAAGCTCCTACAATCGAATCATGCGTGTTGCCAGACTGTATCGATTCCCCGTCAAGGGGTTCCCCGCCGAAGAGATCTCAGTGGCGGATGTGCGCACCGAGCGAGGCATCATCGGCGACCGGGTCGCCGCGTTCACCAACGGCAGCCTCGACGTCCCCGACGACAGCTGGCACAGATACTCCGCGTTCACCGTGCTCAAGAACAACACCGACCTGCAGAAATGGCAGGTGGCACTCGACCTCGCCGAAGTGCCTGAAGGGTCTTCGGCGACCGTGACCATGACGTCCCCGACCCAGGAGTCCACGACCTTCCGTACGGATGACCGGGACTCAAGGGCCGCCTCGGCGGACTTCCTCTCTGCCCGCATACCCCCGCAGGGTGACTTCCCGCGCGCACTGAGCGTCGCGGATCAGGGGATGTTCGACTCGCAGGCCTCGGGAATCTCGATCATCAACCCGGCCACGGTCGCCGCGATCTCCAAGACCGCCGAGGGGCAGGCGGCTCTGGCGCCGGACGAAACCGAACTCGACCCGCTGCGCTTCCGCGGCAATGTGCTCGTCGAGGGGCTCGCTCCCTTCGAGGAGTTCGCACTCATCGGCAAGATCGTCCGCCTCGGCGGGGTGCGCCTGGCCATCACTCAGGCGATCGAACGCTGCCCGGCGACTACGGTCAACCCCGCCACCACCGAGGTCGACGTCAACGTCCCCCGGGTCCTGGCCTCGGCATGCGGACACCTGCACTGCGGCATCTACGGCCGCATCCTCGAATCCGGCCTGGTCAGCACCGGTGATCAGATCGAGATCGAAGGCGAGGCCCCACGTGAGCTCGTCAAGACCGCGCGGACCCCGCGCTTCATGACGGTGTTGGGCAGCCAGCAGATCTGCAACGACATCGTCGAGGTCTCACTGCGCGACGACCAGGGCTGGATCCGCCAGTTCGACGAACCCGGCACCAATCTGCGCGTCCATCTCGAACTGGTCGAACCCTTCTGGCGAACATATACGATCACGGACGTGTCCGATGACATCGTCCGGGTTGCGGTGCGCACCCAGGGCAAGGGGTCCCGAGCGGTCGCGGGACTCGCCGCCGGACAATCCATCCTCGCGTCTGGTCCGCACGGAACGATGACCGCCGACAGGGTCTTCGGCGGTACGACTGCGCTGGTCACGGCGGGCATCGGCATCACGCCGAGCCTCGGACTGATGCGCGGGGCACAACTGTCCGGCACGGACAAGATCAGGCTCTTCCACGTCGACCGCGACCACCGGACAGCTTGCCTCTGGGACCGTCTGCAGAAGCGGGCGGAGTCTCGGGCGGTCCCGGTCGAGTCCCACCATCGTGACACCGCGAGCCAGGGCAGGCCGGGTCACGCAGACCTCGTCGACTGGCTGGCAGGCTGCGATAACGTCATGGTCTGCGGGCCCGCCGATTTCACCCGCGCAGTGCTCGACGCCAGCGCCGAGGCCGGAGTCCCGGCGGTGCATCAGGAGATCTTCGCTTCCCCGCACACCGGAATGAGCGAGGCCATCGCTCAGTGCCCGCCCGCCGAGGTGACCCTGGAGAACTCGGGGACCAGCTTCCTCTGGGAACCTCAGCAGGGGACCCTGCTCGAAGCACTGGAAGCGCGCGGACTGCGAGCCGACAGCTCCTGCCGGGGCGGCTCGTGCGGAACGTGCGCCGTGTCCTTGGCCGCCGGGTCGGTCATCTACCCAGTGGAGCCTGCCGCGCGGATCACCGCCGACGAAGTGCTCGTGTGCTCCGCCGTCCCCTCCGGGCCCATCAGCCTCGGGCTCTGATCAGCCCCAGCCTCGGAGACTGATCGGCCCGGGCCTCGGAAACTGATCGACCCCAGCCTCGGAGACTGATCGGCAATAGCCTCGGCGGCTGATCGGCCCGGGCCTCGGCGCAGTGGGTGGCAGAATGGAGCCATGCCCAAGGATCAGCGTGCCAAATTGTCAGGAGGCCTGACAAGACCAGTGGGACGTGTGAGCCGACGAATGAAGCTCGGTGTGGCCGGACGCATCATGTTCGCGAACTCGATCATGCTCGTGGGCATCATGGTGCTGACCACGAGTCTCCTCTACATCCAGCTCTCTCAGCTGAACCAGAAGCGCGAACAGGACCTGCTGGGCTCTGCGGCTGACAATATGTCGATCTCGCTGAGCCTCGTCGGGTCCGGTGAGACCAGTCCGGCCGATTTCATCGACCAAGACTCGCATGACAACGTCGAGACGATGCTCGACAACGTCG
The DNA here is from genome assembly GCF_057334195.1 of Brevibacterium sp. AGC70. NCBI lineage: Bacteria > Bacillati > Actinomycetota > Actinomycetes > Micrococcales > Brevibacteriaceae > Brevibacterium > Brevibacterium sp. AGC70. Next base: position 18,444 of record NZ_JBHFIH010000004.1, read on the forward strand.
TGAGCGAGTACGACTTCGATGTGGCCGCAGTCGTCCCCATCGACTACCTTCTCACCCCTCCGTCCTTGGGTTCGTCGAACCGGCAGGAGCGCAACGAAGCGAATATCGTGTCCTCGAACTCGGGCGATGTACCCGATGACTCCATCGACCAGCTCGCCGCAGCAGTCGACGGTTCGCGGGTCTCCGACGGTGAGTCCATCGTCCGCTTCCTCGACGACGGCGGTCCCGGCGGGGGCACGATGTACGTCATCAGTCCGATCTTCGCGAAGCACCTCGGCGTCGAGGGCATCGGTCCCGACACCGTCGTCGGTGCCGTCATCGTCGGCAACTCCGCCGATTCGGTGCGGGAGGGTTTCTTGGCCCAGAGCAACTGGCTCATCGGCATCGCCATTACGACCCTGGTCCTGGGTATCGCCGCCTCCTGGGCAACCTCCCGCGGCCTGCGTCGAGTCACCGGCGACTACGGGGCCACGGAGCTGCGCAACATGCTCGAGTTCTATTCTTCGGTGCTCAAAGCCGTATCTGAAGGCCTGCTGCTCGTCGACCGCTCTACGGGCATCGTCCTCATCAACTCCGATGCACGCGAACTCCTGGGACTTCCCTCTGCCGGCGATGGCTCCACGGGTGAGGAGGTCCCAGGCACAGACGACCCGGTCGGGGCGACCTCGCCGATCGGCGGCATCGCGCTGCGCGACCTCCATCTTCCCGATGCCCTCATCGATCTGCTCTCGTCTGGTCGGTGGGCCCGCGACGAAATCCACTACACCGACGATCGGGTGCTCGTCGTCAACCAGCAGCCCACCGACGCCGCCAGCGACACCTGGGTGGTGACGATGCGCGACCACACCGAACTCGCCGAACTCTCCGGCGAACTCGTCTCCGTCCGATCGTTCTCCGACTCTCTGCGCGCACAGACCCATGAATACGCGAACCGACTCCATATGGTCGTCTCCCTGCTGGAGACCGGACATGTCGACGAGGCGATCGAATTCGCGGCCAAGGACCTCGATGACCTCAACCGGGTCACCGGCGATGGCCAGATGAGCTTCGATCACCCCGTACTCTCCGCACTGCTGCTGTCGAAGATCGCCCAAGCCGCCGAGGTGGGCATCGACATGACGGTGGACACGGCGGGACTCTCCGGCCGCCTCGGCGGGGACGACCGTGACCTGGCGACCATCCTCGGCAACCTCATCGACAATGCATTTGACGCCCTCAGCAGGCAGGACGTGCTGCCTGAGCACAAGCGGGTGCATGTGCACCTGAGCGGGGCGGGCGGGGCAGGCGGCTTCACGATCGAGGTCAGCGACGATGGTCCGGGCATCGACGAAGAATACGTCGACGCGATCTTCGAACGGGGCTGGTCGACCAAGCACGACGGTGTCGAGACCGACAAGGGACTCGGCCGGCAGGAGACCGGCACCCGTGGGGTCGGACTGTCACTGGTCGTCCAGGCGATCCGTCGCCTCGGCGGGGCAGTGGATGTGCAGGGCCGAGGCGAGGACTTCGACGATTTCCAGGGTGCTGTGCTCACGGTGTGGCTGCCCGACGATGAGTACGTCGATTCCGGTGCGCTCGGCCAAACATCCTGGCTCCCCTCCGCGCGGACTGCGGCATCGAACCACCCGCCGACGGGAAATCCGCCCACGGGGCCGATCCAGATCGTGAGCGACGACCGCGATAACCGCGATAACCGCGATAGCCGCGATAGCCGCGACTGAGCTGCTCGGCGGCACGACAGTTCGCGCCGATTTCACAGGCGGCCGACAGTCTGACCTGCTCAGCGGGCGGTCGCGGGTGGTGGGCGACGTCCCAATGAATGAAACATTTCCGCGACATCGTGTGGATCCGGCTTAGGTTATGCAGGAATGCCGGGCTGGCGACCACATGTCATCGGCTGAAGCGAATACGAGTGGAGGAACTATGGACCAGGACATCGTCGTTTGCGAACCGCTGCGCACCGCGATCGGAGGATTCGGAGGACAGTTCCGCGACATCCCTGCGCACGAGCTCTCCGCCACCGTAGTCCGCGAACTCATCGCCAGGACCGGACTCGATCCCGAACTCGTCGCTGACGTCATCATGGGACAGGGCTACTCCACCTCCGAGGCTCCCTGCATCGGCCGTGTCACCGCACTCGACGCGGGCCTTCCCGTGACCGTGCCCGGCAAGCAGGTCGACCGCCGCTGCGGTTCCGGACTGCAGGCGGTCATCGACGCCTCGATGGTCGTCGGCTCCGGCAACGGAGACTTCGTCATCGCCGGCGGTGTCGAATCCATGTCCCACGCACCCTTCTACAACGACACCATCCGCTGGGGTGTCCGCGGCGGCAACGCCGAATTCACCGACTCCCTGGGCCGCGGCCGCACCACTCCGGGCGGAAAGAACTACCCGGTCCCCGGAGGCATGCTCGAGACCGCAGAGAACCTGCGCCGCGAGTACTCGATCGGCCGCGAAGAGCAGGACGAACTCGCATACAACTCACACCAGCGTGCAGCCGCAGCGGCCAAGGACGGACGCTTCGCCGAAGAGATCGTGCCGGTGACGATCCCCGGCACCCGCAAGGTCGCCGAACACCAGGTCGACGCCGATGAGCACATCCGTCCCGACACCAGCATCGACAAGCTCGCCAAGCTGCGTCCCATCCTGGGCAAGGGGGATGACCAGGCGACCGTCACCGCAGGAAACGCTTCGGGCCAGAACGACGGAGCTGCCGCGAGCATCGTCACCACTCGCGCCGCCGCCGAGGCCCAGGGGCTCAAGCCGCTCGGCCGCCTGGTCAGCTGGGCAGTGGCTGGCGTGCCGCCGAAGACCATGGGCATCGGCCCCGTCCCGGCCACCTCTAAGGCACTCGAGAAGGCCGGGCTGAGCTTGGCCGACATCGACCTCATCGAACTCAACGAGGCCTTCGCCGCCCAGGCGCTGTCCGTGACCCGCGAATGGGGCTTCGGCAAGGACGACTTCGACCGCCTCAACGTCAACGGCTCCGGAATCTCCCTGGGCCACCCGGTCGGCGCGACCGGCGGCCGGATCCTGGCGACGATGCTGCGCGAGATGGAGCGCCGCGACGCCCGCTACGGACTCGAGACCATGTGCATCGGCGGAGGCCAGGGCATCGCCGCAATCTTCGAACGCGCCTGAGGATTTGCAGCGTTCCAGTCCTGTGTCACGGATGTGCCCAGGCTGTAACACGAACAGCGGCAGACCCGCAATGGCGACGGTTAGACTGGCGGCATGTCAGATACAACTGCGCCTGAGTCGAGCATCGGTGTGCTCGTGGTTGAGGACGAGGCAGTCGCCGCCCGAGCCCACGCGAAGTACATCGAGCGCATCGACGGCTATCACCTCGCCGGCGTGGCGAAGAACGCCACTCAGGCGATGGCCGCTCTGACCGGAAAGATCTACGGTCTCAATGCGGACTGCATCAACCTCGTCCTCCTCGACATGAACCTTCCCGACGGCCACGGACTGCAGGTCTGCCGGGCCATCCGCGGTCATCGCGTCGACGTCGACATCATCGCTGTCACCGCGGCCCGGGATATGCAGATCGTGCAGGAGGCACTGTCCTATGGTGTTGCCCAATACATCATCAAACCGTTCACCTTCCCGGTCTTCAAATCCAAACTTGAGGCATATTCCTCTTTCCGCAACAGCCTCGGCGGGGACAGCACCGAGGGCGAGGTCACCCAGACCGACGTCGACACCGCAATCGCAGCACTGCGCACCCACACGGTGACTGCGACCGCCAAGGGCGTCCCTGATGCTGTGCAGACAGAAGTGAAGTCCGTCCTCGACGTCAAACCCGGACAGTCCGCCGCCGAGGTCGCCGTTGGTCTCGGTGTCTCCCGAGTGACCGCACGTCGGTACTTGGAGGCCATGGCTGACGCGGGCATGCTCGCCCGCCGACCCCGGTACGGAGCGGCCGGCCGGCCGGTGCTCGAATACACCGTCATCACCGAGGACGCCTGAATCACCCCCTCGACGCTCGGACCCCTGTCCCCGCCCTGTCCCCGCCACCCCTCGACGCTCGGATGCATACCC
>NZ_JBHFIH010000005.1:0-56565 GCF_057334195.1 Brevibacterium sp. AGC70
CGCTCACCGACGCTGAGGTTGATGATCCGCTGCTCGGTGGTGCTGTCGAATGTCCCGAACTCGACGGCGTCGCCTTGGCTCCCGGTGACACGTTCACATGCTCGCCCGTGACGCACACCATCAGCCAAGATGACGTCGACGCGGGGAAAGTTCATAACAAGGCCACTGTCACCGCAGATTCGCCGAGCGGAGAAGCGACCGATGATGCCGAGACTGAAGCCACGATCGAGGGCTCCGACGCAGTCGAGCTGCGTAAGTCCGCTGGCGATATCGTCGACGTCGATGGTGATGGTCGTTTCGGCGCCGGTGACCAGATTGAATACTCGTTCACGATTCGCAATACCGGCACGACAACGCTCACCGACGCTGAGGTTGATGATCCGCTGCTCGGTGGTGCTGTCGAATGTCCCGAACTCGACGGCGTCGCCTTGGCTCCCGGTGACACGTTCACATGCTCGCCCGTGACGCACACCATCAGCCAAGATGACGTCGACGCGGGGAAAGTTCATAACAAGGCCACTGTCACCGCAGATTCGCCGAGCGGAGAAGCGACCGATGATGCCGAGACTGAAGCCACGATCGAGGGCTCCGACGCAGTCGAGCTGCGTAAGTCCGCTGGCGATATCGTCGACGTCGATGGTGATGGTCGTTTCGGCGCCGGTGACCAGATTGAATACTCGTTCACGATTCGCAATACCGGCACGACAACGCTCACCGACGCTGAGGTTGATGATCCGCTGCTCGGTGGAGCGGTCATCTGCCCGGCGGCAGTTGGTTCGACCGTTGGTCCCGACGAATCCGTCACGTGCGAAAACGCTACCTACACGCTCACGCAAGACGATATCGACGTCGGACACGTGGACAATACTGCGAGTGTTTCTGCCTCTGGTTCGACGACGGTTGAGGACAGTTCGTCCGTTGAGGTGCTCGTAGGCGGTGACTCAGATGTGGCGCTGGCGAAGAAGGCGGGTGCGCCAACCGATTCGAACGGTGACGGAATGATTGGGGTCGGTGACGAGATCAGTTACTCATTCAGCGTGACCAACACCGGCACAACACTTGTCAATGAACTCGTGATCAACGATGCGATGCTCGGCGGCGCAGTTGAATGCCCGAGTCTTGATGGTGCGAGTCTGAGCCCGGGCGAGACAGTTGACTGCGGACCTATCTCGTATTCAATTACACAGGACGACATCGACGCGCAGACGGTTCACAATGAAGCCATTGTGACCGGTGTTTCTCCTGAGGGAGAGGTGAGCGCCGGCGCCACTGCGGATGTGACTATCCCGGTCACGGACGGGATCGTGCTGGATAAGTCGGCTGGGAGCATTGTCGATGCCAACGACAATGGACGAACGGATGCGGGGGACACGCTGAAATACTCCTTCGCTGTGACCAACACGGGATCAACTACGCTCACAGGTCTCAACGTCACCGATCCACGGATCGACGGCGAGGTGACATGCGAGGACGCGACAATTGCGCCCGGCGAGATGGTGCTGTGCCAAGCTCCAGCAGTTACGCTCACCGCTGACGAAATTGATCGTGGCAAGATCGTCAATACTGCCACAGCTACAGCCACGGGTGCCGACGGACGCGAAGTCGAGGATTCGGACACCGTGACAACTCCAATTGAATCTCAACCAGCGATCGCCGTGGCTAAGACCGGGGGCGACTACGAGGACGAGGACGGCGACGCGAGGGTATCTTCGGGCGACACCGTGCAGTTCCGCTTCACGGTAACGAATGTCGGTGCAGTGCCGCTGAACGACGTTTACCTTGACGACCCGAAACTGGGCGGGGACGTTGAGTGCGATATACCGGACCTCGCGCCGGGTGAGTCCTTCGAATGCGGCCCGACGGTGTACAGGATCTCCGTGGATGAGGCGAAGTCGCACAGGGTAACCAACGCCGTGTCAGTCAGCGCCGTGGGCGGGACCGTCACGGTGACCGCGTCTGACTCAGTCACAATCGATCTGCCTGAGCTGCCTGTAACAGGCGGTGTACTCGGCCTGGGACTAGCCGTGTTGTTGATCGGCATCGGGATTGCTGCGCTGGTGATCTCGAGAGTTCGGTCCCAACGTCGGAAGTGAGGCTGACGTGGTTTTGGGGTGATCGACTGCACTCGCACTTGATCACCCCAACAGTTCAGCACTTCGTTCTGTGCAGCGGCCGCTACACTACTTGCCGTCGGCTTTCGCGTTTTTGAATGGGTCGTGCGCGAAGATGCAATCGTGTCTAAGTTCTAGAACAACGGGCGGCTCGTCCACCGGAAGGGCTTTCGGTATACCGGTGCCACGGGCCGCCGGCGCTTCGTGGTGGATCGCCGTGGCTGAACCCCTTGCCGTCGTCCTCGCCCGGTCTAAGGGTGGTCGCAGTTCCACACCTTGGCTCCTCTAGCCGGTTTCACCCCTAAAGGGTGATTTCAAAAGTACATTCCGAATCTAGGCTGGCGGTGTACCCGTTCTCACGAATCGGTGCACCGCATCACGACTGCACAATGACCGGGAGGGAAAGCAAAGTGGCCGACAAACCGAACATTTTGATCATCTGGGGCGACGATATAGGTATCAGCAACCTCAGTTGCTATAGCGACGGACTTATGGGCTATCGCACGCCGAACATCGACCGGATTGCAGATGAAGGAGCCAAGTTCACTGACTATTATGGTGAACAGAGCTGCACCGCCGGACGCGCCGCCTTCATCAGCGGCCAAAACCCTTATCGCACCGGACTCACCAAAGTGGGAATGCCAGGAGCACCAATCGGATACCAAGCAGAGGATCCGACTATAGCAACCGCTCTCAAAGCCGAAGGGTATGCGACTGGACAGTTCGGCAAGAATCACTTTGGTGACCGCGACGAGCACCTGCCAACTGCTCACGGATTCGACGAGTTCTTCGGCAATCTCTATCATCTCAATGCAGAAGAAGAGCCTGAGGAACCTGACTACCCGACCGACGAGGAATTCCCGAACTTCAAGGAGCGCTTCGGACCTCGCGGCGTGCTCAAGTCATGGGCAAACGAGGACGGGACTCAACGAATCGAGAACACGGGGCCGTTGACGAAAAAGCGGATGGAGACCTGCGACGAAGAATTTCGTGATGCAACGATCGACTTCATGCGTCGCCAGGTCGAATCTGACACTCCGTTCTTCACGTGGTTCAACACGACTCACATGCACTTCCGAACCCACACCAGGGAGGAAGACCTCGGGCGTGCTGGACGCTGGCAGTCGTCCTACCACGACACGATGGTCTATCACGACGAAATAGTCGGCCAAGTGCTCGATGAGCTCGACCGACTGGGGATCGCTGACAACACGATCGTCATGTATTCGACAGACAACGGTCCGCACATGAACTCGTGGCCCGATGCTGCAATGACCCCCTTCCGAAATGAGAAGGACTCCAACTGGGAGGGTGCCTATCGGGTGCCGTGTGTGGTTCGCTGGCCCGAGAAGATTAAAGCTGGCACGGTGTTCAACGACATCGTCAGCCACAATGATTGGTTCGTCACGCTTCTCTCTGCTGCCGGCAATCCGAATATTGCAGAACAGCTCGCCCAAGGCCAAGAGTTGAGTGGGACAAAGTTCAAGGTTCACCTGGATGGCTTCGACCAACTGGATTACTTGACTGGCGAGGTGGAGAAAGGGCCGCGTAACTACTTCTTCTACGTCTCGGACGACGGCGACCTTACCGCGCTGCGCTACGACAACTGGAAGATCGTGTTCTTGGAGCAGCGTGCTCCCGGAACACTTCAGGTCTGGATCAATCCATACACAGAGCTGCGCACACCAAAGATCTTCAACCTGCGTACAGATCCTTACGAGCGCGCTGATATTACCTCCAACACCTACTATGACTGGATGATCAGCCACGCCTTCCTGCTCGTCCCAGCCCAGAATTACGTCGCTCAGTTCCTGCAGTCGCTGAAGGAATTCCCGCCGCGTCAGGAACCTGCATCCTTCAGCGTCAACAAGGTGATGGAGAAGCTGAAAGCGGGTGCAGGAAGCGCATGAAGACGCCGTCGTCTCCGTTAGACCCTCAAAATCGGAGTGAGGACGTGATCGCAAAATTTTACGATCACCATCCATATCCGCCTCCGAGGGATCTCAGCGGGGTGACGGCTCGTACGTCAACGCAGCAGCGGGCAGCTTTGAATCTCATCTGGCCGGAGCGGCCCGTTACTGCGGCGCGTAGCGTTCTCATCGCCGGATGCGGCACCAGTCAGGCAATCCGACATGCACTACTCGATCCGAGCGCCCAAATCGTCGGAATCGATGTGAGTTCCACGGCGATCGCCGAGTCTCGAGCTCTCGCCCACAGGCACGGGGTGCAAAATCTCCAGCTACATCGACTGCCGATCGAAGACGTAGCTCGCCTCGGTCGCGTATTCGACCACGTTGTGTGTACAGGAGTGTTGCACCACCTGCCCGATCCCGATATGGGGCTGCGCTCTCTGCGTGATGTGCTTGCTCCCGGCGGTGCACTCACTCTCATGGTCTACGCGCCTTATGGGAGGACCGGAATCTACCTGTTGCAGGACTACTGTCGCCGGCTCGGTGTCGAAGCCAGCAGTGACGAAATAGCTGAGTTAGTCGCTACGCTGCGAGAGATTCCTCTCGGGCACCCCATCAGCCGTCTGCTACGCGAGTCGCGTGACTTCGCCGACGACGATGCACTTGCCGATGCTCTTCTCAACCCTCGAGATCGCGCATATTCGGTGCCCCAGCTGTTCGATCTTCTCGACGGTGCAGGGCTGCGTTTCGGACGCTGGGCTCGCCAGGCGCCGTACTTTCCGGACTGTGGTTCGATAAGCGAGACCCCACACGCACGGCTGATCGCCGGATTGCCGGCTGCGGAACAGTTCGCCGCGGCGGAACTATTTCGCGGAACAATTTCGCGCCACACCGCGATTGCCTTCTCCGATTCCGATCCGACCTCCGGTGTTATTGACTTCTCGCGACCAGAAGCAGATCGTTGGGTACCCGTCCCGGTGCCCACTACGATCATTGTCAAGGACAGACTGCCAGCGGGTGCGGCTGCAGCATTGCTCAACCGGGCCCATACTGAGAGTGATCTAGTTATGTTCATTACGGACTCCGAACTTGCGGAGTATCGCCGAATCGACGGACACCGGACCATCAAAGACCTCAGTGATGGCGCGAATGCATTCGTCGAACGCCTGTTCCGACACGATCTAGTAGTCATCGATTCGTCAGAGGAAGCATAAATGATTCAAGAGGTTCTCACCCACGACGTCGTTGTGTTGGACGGTGACGAGTTCCTCATGGGCTCGAACCACCACTATCCGGAAGAGGCACCTGCCCATCGAGTACGCGTCGGGTCGTTCGGGATTGACCGGCACCAGGTAACGAACCGGCAGTTTGCGGCTTTCGTCGATGACACCGGATACCGCACAGTCGCCGAGCGGCCCCTCGACCCGAAAGCCTTCCCAGGTGCCCCACGGGAGAATCTTGTACCGGGATCAATGGTCTTTACCCCGACGCCCGGGCCAGTCAATCTGTGGCACTTAAGCCAATGGTGGTCGTGGGTTCCCGGTGCTAGTTGGTCGCGTCCGGAGGGTATTCGGTCTTCCATTGTTGATCGAGACAATCATCCGGTTGTTCACGTCTGCCACGAAGACGCACAGGCATACGCCAACTGGGTGGGCGCCCGTCTGCCAACAGAAGCAGAATGGGAGTTCGCAGCTCGCGGCGGCCTCGAGGGAGCAGCGTTCACGTGGGGCGACGAAGCTCGACCTGGGGGACGGATCCTGGCCAATACGTGGGATGGCCCTGACTTCCCATGGCGATCGAGCGGCGAGTCCGGCTTTGACCGAACGTCACCCGTCAAATCATTCCCGAGCAACGGATGCGGCCTTTACGACATGGCCGGCAACGTATGGGAATGGACCGACGACTGGTGGACCGAACGCCACCCTGATGCCGCAGCAACCCCGTGCTGCGTGCCAATTGATCCCCGGGGCGGCGCTGTGGCTGATAGCTTCGATCCTGCTCTACCGCAGTTCCGTGTGCCTCGGAAGGTGATGAAAGGAGGCTCACACCTTTGTGCCGACACTTATTGCCTCCGCTACCGTCCGGCTGCCCGCAGGCCCCAGATGATAGACACTGGGATGAGCCACGTCGGCTTCCGCTGCGCCTGGTCGCAAACCACCGCTGAGGAGCACGCATGACTACACGACTTCCGTCCTGGCGTCCTGGCCCGACGAGGGACGCGATCCTCAACTACCTCGACGGGATCGAAGACGTTCCAGTCCAGGAAAGGGTTGCATATCTCGATAATGACGGCACGATGTGGTGCGAGAAACCCGGGTACGTCCAATACGACTTCTTCGTCGACGTCCTCCGTCGGCGGTCGGCAGATGACCCCAGCCTGGCACGGCGACCGGAATTCGCGGCAGTTCTTAACAACGATATGGTCGCAATCGGGGATATCGGTTTAGCAAAGATAGCAGGTGCCCTCTCGGCTCTCTATGATGGGTCGACACCGGCTCAGTTCGCCGCGGATGTCGATGAGTTCATCGAGCGCTACCGTCACCCATCATTCGGTACTCCGATTGACTCGGTGGTCTACGCGCCAATGCTCGAACTCATCGACGAGCTTCGCGCCTATGATTTCACCGTCGGCATCGTGACCGGTGGAGGCACCGAGTTCGTGCGTCGCGTGGCATCGCGTCTCTACAATGTTCCTCCAGAACTCGTAGTAGGCACCATGATTGGCTACGAGTTCACCCGTGACGACGAAGAGCGGCCAGTGCTGCACCGTACAGTCACACAGATGGGCGCCGCTAATGAAGGCCCAGCGAAGATCGAACATATCCAGTCTCAGACTGGACGTGCACCAATTCTGGCGGCCGGAAACTCAGCTGGGGACTGCGAAATGCTCGAATGGGCGAGATCTTCCGACCATGGCGGTCTAGCAATTCTCATCGATCACGACGACGCGCAACGCGAATTCGCTTATCGAAGTATGGCAGCGACGCTCGAAGAGACAGAACCGATCACCGAAGTCGCCGATCGTCTCGGATGGCATACCGTGAGCATTGCTGAGGATTGGGAGCAGGTTTTCTCGACCGCTGACGCTCACGAAGTATCCGAGGAATAATTCAGCCAAACTCACGTGAGTCCTGCGAGTAAGAACGGTGGTCAGTTTCGCGCTTGCGGTTTGACGCGCTCTTTGGGAGGAGGTTCTCGCTATACCCGTCACTTGCGACCTCGGCTCCCGCGATCTTGCACAACCGATGACAGAGGGGGATAGTAGCATCCCACCCGAAAATGGAATCTGCTCAGCGTACGCTCCCGGTTACGACTCGAAAGCGTCATGTAGCAGAGCGCCCACCGGCGAACGCTGAGTAGTTTGCAGGCACCGGCAATGCCCCGCCCTCACCTCACGGTAAGGTCGTGGCCCTTCGTCGTTGCCTAGTGAAGCGCCTGCGTGAGCACCTGTTTTTCCCCTAGGTGCGTCTCCCATGTGACTCGTAACTCGCCCGAACGCCGTTGGGCAGCCGGGGCGAGCTCGAACTGGATGTCTTGATTCGGTTGAAGTTCCGGAACATTGATGTCCTTGAACACGTCACCTGTGACTGCAACATGATAGACGACCGTGCCGTCGTTGTTGCGTAGTGTGCATTCGTCTTGGGTGTTCTGAGTCAGGTCCATGATTCACCCTTACAGTTTGAATAGGCCCTTATTATAGCGAGGGCATCTTTGTCGTTCTCAAGACTATTTCGAGACTACGCGGCGCTGTCAGATTGCGAGACGGTGTGGCCCCAGGGATGGTACTCATGGTCTCTCACAGTCCTACGAGAGCGTGCCAATGTGACGATAGTGGTGATGCCAGCCACGACTGCTGTTGCGGCAGCGAGAGCAATCGCCAGCTTGATTTGATCGCGTGGAATAGCCATGAGACTTAGCCTTCAATGCTGGTCGGCGTCGGGATTAGATTCTACAGCCGATGCCCACGTGGAGACCATGCCTCGCTCGTCTGGGTGGTGCCCTTTCGCCGCTATTTGATTCCGTATGGGTCGTCTGGTCGGCGTTGGTATTTGCGAATGTATGACTCGACGGCCGCATGCGATCGGCCAAGGATGGCAACGCGTTCGCCGAGTGGAAGGTCTGTGCGAGTGTAGGCCAGTTTTGCTTCTTCGCGGGTCCACGGTTGCCAAAGCCTTGGCGCCCGGGCCAGTGCGTGACGGGCAGGCGATACAGTCACCTCCCATTCGCGAAACCAGTTGCTCAAAGTATTGACATTGACGCCCACGCTTGAAGCGATATCGGCAGTGCTTTCGCCGCCCATACGACGCTGAGTGACCTCGTAGCGAAGTCGTTCCTTGTCCTCTCTCGTTGCGTAGCGTCTCGGTGAGTCAAGCGAATTGGCTCCACGCCACCAGCGCGCATAGCAACGCCTGCACAGGGCACGCGCTACTGGGGCACGGTCACACCAGGCGACAGCGCAAATCCTCATGAAGATCCCTCACCGTTAGGGAGTGTTCTATGCATCCTTGACTTCTCGTGCTTCTCGAGCCGACGCGACGTCGTCGACGATCATGGCAATGTGTCGCATGCTGGTGATCAGCGAACCGTAGAGTGGCCATGATGTGGCGGGGAGATTCTGAGCCTTGGACATGTCATCGGCCAACATCTCCAGCCGGTCATAGATCGGTTCGACTTCAGAGTCAGGGTCGGCAATGGCGCGACCAGCGTCTCTGACGATCTTTGACCACTTGTTGCGAAACCGTGTATCCCACTCACCTGTCGCATAGGTTGCTTCGCGAAGGGTTCGGGCTAGATGTCGAAGATGTGAGATGCCCTCGTCGACACGCTGAAGGATATTTTCGTATCTCTCTTCGTTGGTGTTCGTCTGCTTGTCGTCTGGGCGTTTTGGTTGAATCGTTCTGCGCAAGTTACCGCGGGTGTTGGCTCTCCGGCTTTCTTTTGCGAATCGTACTGACTGCCAGGCAGTGTTGAGTTCATCACTCATCGATTCCGTTTCGCGAAACCAGTCGTCGGCTCGATCAGTGTCCCAAGAATCGCTGAACTCTTGAGACATATTGATGAGGACGTCGCCCATGCGTCGGTTGATGTTGTCGATGTATCTCGCAGCTTGTCTATCGCGGAGTGGAGGGATAATGATCAAATTGACCGCTAGTCCGACGCCGACGCCTAATGCGACTTCGCCGATGCGTTCGAGGAGGAGGGGTTGCTGGCTACCGAAGCCACTGCCGAGGATAAAGATCGCAGTGGTGGCAATAGCGATGCCTTCATCGCGGATCCACGAAAACCTTGCACCGATCAAACCGATCAGGAGCGCGAGAGCAAAAGTCCATATGCTCACGCCCAGGTAATGACCGATGACGAAGGACAAGGCCACGCCGATTGTCGAGGCGACTGTTGACTGAGCTCCTCGAGATAGGGACCGGTAGACGGTGGCATGGACTGTCAGAAGTGCTGTCCACGGGGCGAGAAATGGCATCTGCGAGCTCAGGACGGCGGCAGATATCCACCAGGCACCAGTAGCAGCGAGGACGCTCTTGATGATCTGGAAGAGGTCGGTGACGATTTCGGGTTGCTTAACGAGGGCTGCTACTCGTTCTTTCATGTCTTCAGCCAATGGTCGTTCCTTAGTTGAGAGGCGGACTCAGGTGTAGTCAAATATTAGATCGGTGAGGCCGCAAGTGTTATTGCCTTCGCGATGCTTGAGCGCATCGGTACAGGTTTGCGGTCCGCAGGTGATGCAGCGGTGCAATCAGGTCTCGTTGCGGGTTGAGGAATCAACATGAACTCCCTCCGTAATGTGAGAGGTCGAGCCTTAATCATGGGCCGCGTGGTGAATCTTGAGCCAGCGATAGATGGCCTGTCGGGATAGGCCTGCCGCCCGCGCCACCAGGGCGACGTGGCCTGTCGCTATTGCTGCCTCGGTTGCGAGCTCTCTGAGTTCGTCGGTGTTGACCCGTATTCGCGTGTTGACGACTTGCAGCCGTCTCAGTATGAGTCGGTTAGTCTCTTGATCATGTTCCTGCGGTGTGTAGTCACGTAGCCATTTATCAAGCGTTGGGGCGGTGATCCCGGCGTTGCTATAGACGTGAGCTTTTTTTTGATGCCTGCTGCCACTGCTCTACACGCCATCTCCTGACGGTGACCGCTGTCGCGTGCGATCTCGTCCCGTAAGTACTCAAGGCGTGAAATGTATTCGTCAGGTGCGAGTACTGCAGTGTCTACTGCTTCATTCTCAGTCGATGAGAGGACTTCCTCACGCGGTTGCTCGTGAACTCTCTCGTCTCGTTCTTCACTTCGGAGTCGAAATTCGAGGGCGCCACCGAGGCCGACAACGAGGTCGGGATCATAGCCGTGCGAATCGGCTGCTTCCCGGAGTCGAAAGTACATTCGATCGTAGAACTGTGGAGTGCAAGTGAAGCGGACAGTGGGGCTGCCGTCAAAGAATGTGTCGAGCCATTCTTCAATGTGGCGAGGAATCGATGAGAGGTGTGGGATTTGTGAGCTGTCGGGGTGCCCCGAATCTGCGGGCTGCCTCGACGATTTCATGAGAATACACTACATGCGTTTTGCGAGTGTTCGGAGGGGACAAAGTACTGTTGCGAAGTTGTTATCGGTTCATGTGTGGTTGTCGGGGAAGTGGGATGGGACGCGACCAATCGAAATCAATCAGTCGCGCCCGATGAGTCCGCGATTTGCAAGCGGAATCAGCCGCAGGTATTCCTGCCAAACGTCTTGCACGTGAACGTCCAGACGCATTGCTGGCATTTGATCCCAAGATGCTGGAGAAGGTCTGCCTTCCTTCATTGGACGCCGCGCTCCGAGGCACGAAACGTGTCTCATTACTCTAGGCTTAAGCGACGGCAGCAGAGCTCAACTCGCAGCCAAGACGTGTGCGCTATTCAAAGCTGGTTCTCCGAAGGATGGATCTACTGGCCCAAGTCTTTGAAGTACCTGGCCACCGGCCAACGTTCAAAGCCGATCGACTCATAAATAGCCCTCGCTGGCGCATGCCCAAGGTCATCACCGGTCTCCACCATGACCATACCCATTCCGGCGGCACGAATTCGGCGGAAAGAGTGTTCGAGTAGTGCTTGTCCCACGCCTCGTCGTTGATGCTCGGGATCAACCACCAGAACGTAGACCTCACCCATTCGATCTTCGGGATGTAGCCGTGTGCACACCCATCCCACTGGGGCAGACTCGTGAATCGCAACATCGATATTGTCCGGTTCCTCGTCGAGAGTCGTAGCAAGGTCGTCGTATTGGCGTTGACGCCAGCCATGCGGATAGAAGGACTCATACACAAAACGGGGGACGGCCTCCATCACGCGCGGGAAAACGGGGTCCCACGCTCGGATGGAGAGATCAAGCAGGGCCTTCCGATGCGCCGGATCGAAGGAGACGATCTGTGGTGAGGTATTGGTCATTGCTTAATCCTTGCAGATCCAGATTAAGTGGGTGATGCAACACAACGCCATTGACCGATAGGGAATGGCTGCCATTTACCGATGAAGCTCACACGAGTCAGTATCGCCGGACAGGATGCGCAGCTTCAACTCGATGCACTCGTCGGTGCTGGGGTTCAAAAGCGGGACGTGTTCTCTGATGTGACTTCCGGAAGTAAGACGGCGAAACAGCGCCCCGGCATGAGACGACTACTCGACTATGCCGAAGACGGCGACACTGTCGTCGTGTGGCGCATCGACCGGCTCGGCCGATCACTCCTCGATGTTTTGGCAACCGTAAGCCTCCTGCGCGACCGAGGGGTGAAAGTTCGTTCCGATTCAGAAAACATCGACCCTGAGACTTCATCGGGTCGGTTAATGTTGGGAATGCTCGCTACCCTGGCCGAGTATGAGCGTGAACTCATCACTGAACGCGTCAATGCAGGCATTACCGCAACTAAGCAGAACGGGACCAAGTTCGGGCGGCCGCCGGTAGACCCGCACGAGATCGCCCAGAAGCTCGAGATCGCCGAAGACGCCCGCGCCAGAGGACGCTCTGCTGAAGACGCAGCAAGCTTGGTGGGCTGATCGAGAGCAACGTTGTATCGACACCGTCAGGCCGCTGGCACTCACGACACACTGGCGGAGCCGGTGTGAGATGGACGGGCGGGAGAAATGGCGCATCCTTCGGCTCCACGTCGAAGACGACATTCCGCTGACATATCTGGCCCAAGACACCGGCACAGATCAAACGAGTCATGAGAATCAACCAGCTTGCGACCATCACTGACGATGCCGTCGAAGCTGCTGCAAGCATCCTTGCTATCGGCCACTAACGCCATTATGCGATAAACAATCACCGCCATTTAGCGCTGAAGCTCACACCCGAATGCTCAGAATCGGTGCATCGATGAGACCTCTCGTATCCCTAGGGTTGTGAGGCACGTTTCGGGCCATCGGAGCGCGGCGTCCGATGCTGGAAAGCTAAACCTTAACCAGCATTTTGCGATCAAATGCCAGCAATGCGTCTGTCAATTCACGTGCAAGAGGCTCCGCGACTCCTGCCGAAAACGATCGAGACTCGGAACCCGCTCGCCACTTCACCGCTTTGGTGACTAAAGGCTAAGTACGTGCATACGACCTATCCCGCCGCCGAGGCGACGAAACGCTGTGCGCGGAGATCCAATCGTCGGATCTCCGATTCATCGACTTCTACGCCGAGAACGGGGCATGTGGGCACTGAGATGGCGCCGTCGACGATCTCGATCTGCTCCGCGGTGATCTGCTGCGAATACTTCAGCGGTCCCATGAGATAGGAGGGATAACTGAGAGTCGGCAGAGCTGCCGCCACATGCAGGCCGGCGGCAGTCCCGATTCCCATTTCGATCACGCTGCCCACATGCACCCCATAGCCATGAGCATGAGTAATCTGCGCCGCCTGCAACGCTGCCGTCAGCCTCCCAGCTTCGACTGCCCCAAGTTGAGCACCGTGGCAGATCGCTCGGTGACGACTCTCGCCGCGTCGGAGGTCGTGCGCACCGCTTCGTCAGCGATGATGTCGACTGGGTGGCCGGCCCTGTGGAGAATTGTCGCCGACGAAGAGAACGGAGATTACGGCTCCCTCGGGTCGTCAGTATACGAACCTCCTCGATGGGCTTGCGATCGAGGGTAGTTTTGCCCGTGACTGACGGTGCTTTTTCAGCGCTTAATGGCGGCGTAGGTTCGCACCTGCTGACCTTCAAATTGAGATCTGTGACTTGTTTCGCGACGTCAAGAACCCTCTGTGAGCGACTGAGCATCGTCAAATGCGTCTCGCAGGACGACGGTACTGACAGTTGGCCGAGCCCATACCATCTGGAACAGCCCGATGGCCATCGCTGCAGCTGCCTCACACCGTTCCGGGTTACTGGAATAGTGAGAACAGTCTATGAGCGATTCAGTGAGTTGATTGCGCCACGTCCGAGAGAACTCAAGTGCTGACGAACGGATGCCGGGTGCAGACTGCAATATACGAAAGGCCATCCCTATAGGAGCATTCGAGTCGAGGCCCTCGATTGCCCGGCACATGGCCTCCCGCAATGCGACCCATCCATGTTCGTCCTTGCGATTGCGCACGATTTCCGCGACGTCAGCGCCGAACTTCGCGATATGATCAAGAACTAGCGCATCGCGAGTGGCCACGTAACGGAAGAATGTTGGCCGCGATACTCCACACTCCTCGATGATTTCGTCGGTCGTGACATTGGCGTAACCATGGGTGAGGAAAAGTTCCAATGCGACTCGGTCGATATGCTCTCGACTTGTTGCTCGTGACCTCATTCGATGAGTTCCGAGACGGTGACGAATCGATAGCCCTGCTTCTGCAATTGGTCGATCACCGGCCCTATAGCCTCCTGGGTCTCGGTTCTACCGAACCACGGGTGGAGGAGAATGATCGATCCAGATGTGGTGTTTTCAACTGTGGCTTGAACTATATCTTCACTGCTTTGCGGAGTTCCTGACCAGTCCTCGTAGGCAACGTCCCATGTGACAGTGAGGCGATCGTGTTTGGCGAGGTAGAGAGGCAGCGTGAGGAGCTTTTCCCATGCGGGGGTCGAAAGGTCAGTGGGCCGTCGTAGCCTGTGTCCCGAATTACCTGATCAGTGGGCTCGATCTCATCAACTACTGTTGACGGTGAGACGAACGCCATCGGTCGGTGGCTCCAGGTATGATTGCCGATCTCATGCCCCCCGTGGATGATGCGCTGCATGGTGGCTGAATTGTCCTTGACGTCTTTGCCGTTGACGTAGAACGTTGCGGGCACCTGGTGATCATCGAGGACATCGAAAACGGCATCGGCATCAGCGTCTGTGGGACCGTCGTCGAACGTCAGTGCCACGACCTTATCTGAGGTCTCAACTCGGCTGACGAGTTCGCCGGCGATCTGCCATGAGCGAGTTTGAATGACGCGTTTAACACCGTAGCTAAACATCATCAACAGCACGATCGCGATCGCTACGGAGGCGATCAGTTTCTTCCGGCGCTGTCGTCGAGGAGCTTCGGAGCCGGAATTGTGAGACATAGTATCAATTGAACTACTGGTCTCCCAGTACGGTCAATCCAACAGCCTGTGAATTGCAGCGCCAAATTACGCCGTGAGAACACGGCCATTTAGCGCTGCAATTCACACTGCGAGAGGTGCCACGACCGAACGAGTCGCCTGTCTCGTAGAACTAAACATTTTTAAGACACAGCCAGCTCGGTGTAGCTATTGACCGGGATCTGCGCGACGATGTGTTAAGCGAGCTGGAGATCGGTGATGCAGGTCGCGCCCTCATCGGTTGAGGACAAGGTGGTAGAACCAGTCTTCCCTTCATAGTTGACTTTGATGGTTCCCTCGATATCGCTCGGCGCCCAGAAACCGACAAAACCGTTATCAAAGCTCGTTGCTTGTTCGTCGATTACGACGTCGCCGGTGGACTTATCGGTGATCTGGACGTCAAGGTCCTCGTTGCCGAGTTCTCCCTGACAGGTGGTCAGGCTGTGGTAGAAACCACTTGTGAGTGGTGTTCACATACGGGGCGATCGACACGTACGTTTTCGCAGCTGGCAAATCGAGTGTCACTTCCTGTGCTTCGCCAGTTAGTACGAGTTCGGCAGGATAGACCGACGCCATCAGATCACTAGGCCGATCGGTGACTGCGAGTTGGTCGAGATGATCGATGGCCTCCACGGCTTCCATCCCTTTCAGTCCGTGCTCGGAGAGGAATTCCTCCGACGAGACTTGATCGACTTCTGATCATGAATCAGTATCTTCGGCTGCGCAACCGGCCAGCAGCAGAGCGAAGACTGCAATGGCTATTCCTCGTCGCTTCAGATCATCTCCTACGCCTCACCATTGAATCTTCGCATTGTTCCAGTAGGCAATAAAGCACCGACTCGAGCCGGTGGAGTAAATATCTCCGTGCGCTCGAATGAATGGTGTCAACTAGTTCGTTATCGGATCGATTTGATCGTTGACGTGCCATCATCCGAGCACGTGGCATTCGCTACTCGCTCCATCGCTCAAGCCGGTTGCCACTATTATTCACCATGACTGCCTGTGGTCCAAATCTCATCCCCACCTTCGATCTTGGCGACAGACGCACCGTCTGTAGGGACAATCTCCTCCTCTATAGCACTTCGAGATCGAAAAGATCCGTCGGGCGGGGATCATGAAACCGCTGGATTACATCTGCGCTCTGGGTGGCTCCATCGTAGGACTCTTCGGTCAAATGGCGATCTGTTGAACACTGTGCGGAGGGTTTGAGCATGTCCGCGGCCAGCTTCTGACATCTGTGCATTCGCCAACTGAGACTGTGTCAGCCAATCCCCACCAGTCGCGGAACTTGAACTAGAGCGGGATTGTGAATCCATTGAATCCACTGCGTAGGTGAGGCGTCGATTATCCGTGGCCTTACGAAACGGCGATTGGGCGCGAAGGCTAGTCGGCGGCAGCAAGCGCCACCGTTATGCGCGAAATCCACACCACGTCGCCGAAAGCCGAGACCCATCGATTCTCCTCAGATCTTTTCGTACCACGTGTTGCTATCTACCGGTAGTCATGCTTACTATGTACCGGTAGATAGCGATACTTAGTAGAAGGAGGGTCCAATGGGCAAGCAGGAAACCGAGATGCTCAAGGGCACTCTGGAGGGCATCGTGCTGGCGCTCTTGGCTGGCCGTGCCGCGTACGGATACGAGATCACCAACTGGCTGCGCGAGCAGGGATTCACAGATATCGCCGAAGGCACTATCTACGCACTGCTGGTGCGGATCGAAAAGCGCGGCCTGGTCGACGTGGAGAAAGTTCCGTCAGCGAAAGGGCCACCACGCAAGGTCTATACGCTCAACGACCGCGGACAGGAGTACCTCAATGAATTCTGGAGGACCTGGAGCTTCCTCGCAGAACGGATCGAACAGCTCCACGAACACATCAACCACCTGAAGAAGCAAGGAGAGTAATCATGGCCGCACGTTGGATCGAATTGATCACCGGATCGTTTGAGAACAAGAAGCGCTGGCGCGCGTACAAGGCGAGAGTCCAGCAGTTGCCAATGAGCTATCGCACTGCTGTCGAGGGCATCGAGCGATACCTTCTGGTCACCGGACCTGCCGATGGCGACTATCTACTGGACATGGTTGACGACCTGGCCGACCTGTTCGAGGCGGCCGCGGTCGACGCTACGCCAATTCGCGAAATCGTCGGCGACGACCCGGCGGAGTTCGTCGACACGTTCAAGTCCAACTACGGTCTCGCCGCCTGGGTGGGCAAGGAACAGCGCAGGCTCGCTGATACGGTCCAGCGCGCCGAGAACGAGGAGGAACCACGATGACTGCCACGGTGCGGAGCCCGACGGAGTCGGCAGCGATCAAGGTGCGCGGCATTGAGAAATCGTTCAAGGGCCTGCCGGTGCTGCGCGGCGTCGACCTCGACGTGTCGCGGGGCAGCATCGTCGCCCTGCTCGGCTCCAACGGAGCCGGCAAGACGACTCTGGTGCGAATTCTGTCGACACTGCTCAAGGCCGATGCCGGCACCGCAGTCATCGAGGGCTTCGACGTCACCACCGAGCCCCTGCAAGTGAGGGAGTCGATCAGCCTGGCAGGCCAGTTCGCCGCTGTCGATGAAGTGCTCACCGGCCGAGAGAACCTCATCCTGGTCGCCAGACTGCGCCACCTTAAGAATCCGGACCAGATCGCCGACGATCTGCTGGCCCGCTTCGCCCTGACCGACGCGGGGCCCAGGAAGGCGTCCACCTACTCCGGCGGGATGCGTCGCCGGCTCGACATCGCGATGAGCTTAATCGGCGACCCGCCAGTGATCTTCCTCGACGAACCAACCACCGGACTGGACCCGCAGTCCCGAAACGAGGTCTGGCAGACCGTCCGACACCTGGCCGACAACGGCACCACAGTGCTGCTGACAACTCAGACCCTCGACGAGGCCGAGCATCTGGCCGATCGAATCGCGATCCTCCACCGCGGCACGATCATTGAAAACGGCACCCTGGCCGAACTCAAGCAGCTCATCCCACCAGCGACGGTCGAGTACGTCGAGAAGCAGCCCTCACTTGAGGACGTCTTCCTCGCCCTCGTCGGCGAGACCCCCAGAACAGACACCGCATCCGACTCGATTGCCGACGAGCCAGCTGAGCACCGAAAGGAATCCCCATGACCACGCACTTCCTGGCCGACACCCGCGTCCTGACTGGACGCTCGCTGCGCCACATCCTCCGCAGCCCGGATATAATCATCACCACCGCAGTCATTCCAATCGCGCTTATGCTGCTGTTCACCTACGTTCTCGGCGGCGCGATCAACACCGGCAGCCAACAATCCTACGTCAACTACCTGCTGCCCGGAATCTTGCTAATCACAATCGCCTCCGGCATCGCCTACACCGCCTACCGACTCTTCCTGGACATGCAAGACGGCATCTTCGAACGCTTCCAATCCATGCCAATCGCCCGCTCCAGCGTCCTCTGGGGCCACGTACTCACCTCCCTGGTCTCCAACCTGGTCTCGGTCGCCATCGTCATCGTCGTCGCGCTGATCATGGGATTCCGAACAGGCGCATCCATCGGAACCTGGATTGCGGTCGCCGGTATCCTGATGCTGACCACCCTCACCCTGACCTGGATCGCGGTGATCGCCGGTCTGACTGCCAAGACCGTCGACGGAGCCAGCGCACTGAGCTACCCGCTAATTTTCCTGCCATTCATCAGCTCGGCCTTCGTACCAACCGCCTCGATGCCCGGACCTGTCGCTTGGTTTGCCGAGAACCAGCCGATTACATCCATCGTCAACACCATCCGGGCGCTCTTCGCCCAGCAACCTGTCGGTAACGACATCTGGATCGCTCTGGCCTGGATCGTCGGCATCCTCATCGCCGCCTACGCATTCGCGATCCTCCTCTACCGCCGCAAGATCCGCTGATTCACGGTCGACAGTGGAGCACTACCGGGACCGAGCATCCACTGTTGCCTCCCTGGGACGCTCATCAGGAATCAACCCAGGCCAACGGTCAGAGACAAGTTTCAGGACCAGTCACGTTGAAGTGGCGTCGGTGAGGTCACACATGTGCCCAGGACACTCGCGTCATTGTCACGGATTTCTCGGCCGAGGACGGCCCGACGGAAGTCTGTGCGGCGGAGGGCCAGTTTCTAGCCACAGGGAACTCGTTAACTATTGAATATCCTAAGGTCGCTGCGAACCGTGGAGCGGCCACTAATCGCCGCGAAAACCATGCCACTTACACATGAGACTCATACTCCCTTCGGAAGTCGGAAGGCTGGCCGCAGCCTTTTTCTGGTGCGGCGCTGGGCGAAGCGATCAGTCGTACACTTGTCTTTTGGCCCATAGAGTCTATTCACGAGGTCCATGTCGCGCTTATACTCAAGGCCATGATTGAACTTCGTGTGGTGGGCGAATCTTCGCTTCCTGATCCGCTGATCGTATCGTTGACAGACATGCTTGAAGAGCTCGTCCGCAAGGGAGCAGCGTTGGGTTGGACGAAACCACCCACGTTGTCTGAAATCACCGAACTCGTCCGGTCTCTGGCCACCGATCCGGAGAATGAGTCATGCGTTGTCGTCGCAGAAGCGGAGAATCAGGTCGCTGCCTTCGGCTATTGGCGCCGTTACCAACGTCCCACTTACAGGCCGCACGCTGACTTAGAAAAATTAGCGGTTGCCCCATCTTTCGCAGGGGAGGGACTCGGGAGACGTCTGCTCCGTCAACTCGTCAAACAGGCAAAAGAGGTCGGGGTAGAACAGCTCACTTTGGATTTCCGTGGAGACAACCAGGCTGCAGAACATTTGTACCTCTCGGAGGGATTCAAGGAGTACGGTCGACTATCTGACTTCGTGGCCCCAGGCAACGGTAGACGTCTAGATGCAGTCCTTCATGTGCTGGACCTTCGCGAGGAGAATCGCTGATGGTTCATTCGCCAGGCAGCTGAGGCCACACACGGCGGCATCGTCGGAGGCCGCCGCTAGCATTTCGTCATCGGCTTCTGACGCGCCATATAACGATCGCAGAACCACGTCACTCACCAATGCGACTCACACGGGCCTGTCACACGAATAGATGTCAGGTCAGTTCGTCGCTGGGTAACCAGGATGGTCAGGACATTCAGCTGTTCAGCACAGACGGCGGAGAGCAAAACTATCGGCTTTGCAATCCGAATTATCGACTCTGCGCTCGTGATGGCAGCTCGCATGGCAAAAGTTACGACGACCTTTGGCAGTAGTGCATTCAGCTTCTGAAACTGAGTAGTCGATTCGATCAGGAAACGCCGAGACATGGTAGCGGACCTTGGGGGTCGCCCTCGTAGAATTACTGACAGTCAGATCCGAAACGCGACCCGATTGGTCGAAAGCGGCGAAACGGCGGCGAGCGTAGCCTGTGATCTGGGAATGCCTCGGGCGACCCTCTATCGGTGCGTATGCACTGTTGCTGAGTAATTCGGCACGTCATTTCTGCAGTGACGGCCTTTGAGCTCCGGAAGGATTCCGCCTCTCACCTGTGCAGTTCTCCTTCATCTACGAACGGGTATTCGACAGCAACGAGTCGCTGGCGGATACCAAAAACAGACAGAGGGTGTGTTTGACAAACGCTTCTATTGAAAGCTCCGCCGGACCGAACGAGCGTACCTTTTTGGCCGGCCGGCGCGAGCACATCACTGACGACTCCGTGCGGCCCTCACAATGCCCGCACCGCTGGCGATCAATAGCAGTCCAACGAAGAGCCAAATCGCAATGACAGCGCCGGTCCGCGGAAGGTCGCCGCCGCCTCCGTCAGCATCATCGTTAGATCCTCCTCCGTCCGCATCACCATCGGGCCCCCCTCCATCTGTATCGCCATCTGACGCGGTGTCATCAGAGTCAAAGTTGTTTGTCACTGTGATCGCAGATGGGCCTCCACCAACGGTGACCACTCCCGGTTCCCCGTCACCAGTAGAGGAAATCGTGGTGGATTCTGCACCACCGTCGTCGGTCTCAGTCACCGTGCACTCGGCACCGATCGGTAGGCCGTTGTAGGTCACCGGATCGTCCGGGGTGATATCTCGATCGGCTCCACCTGGGATCTCGATGTCTTCACCGTTGAACGTGCAGTCTAGGCTCACTTCGAAGGGTTCGAAGGGGCCGACTACATTCGCGCCCCCATCAAACTCGACCTCCTTGTCAACCTCGATCGAACCGACGTCGAAGGTGTTCTTCACCGTCACAGTCGCGGGACCGTCCTCGTTGCCCGGGATCACGACCTGTCCAGGGTCGCCGCCATCAACCGTGGTCGACACCGTCGCCGAAGTGGCGCCGCCGGTGTCCGTCTCTGTGACGATGCAATCAGCGCCCACGGGGAGCCCAGAATAGACTGCCGGTTCGTCTGGACCCACCGCCCGAGTCGGCCCACCGATGCCTTCGCCAGACATGTCGATGTCTTCGCCTTCGAAGCTGCACTCAGCTGTGACCTCGAAGTCACTGTCGGCAAACTCGGCGCCGTCACCTTCGACGATTTTCTCAACTTCGAACTCGCCCACATCGTAGGTGTTCGTCACGTCGACCTCGATTGGTTCGGTGCCTTCGCTAATGGTGCCGGAGCCTGGCTCCACGGTCGTGGTCGCCGCACCGCCATCGTCTGTCTCGGTCAGGGTGCACTCTGCACCGTCGGGCAGGCCGAGATAGATTGCCGGAATTCCCGGACCGAAGCCGCGAGTCTCGCCACCAGGGATCGGCACTTCCTCACCTTCGAACGTGCACTCCAGCGTCGACTGGTACGGCAGATCTGCCAGCGAATCGATGTCATCGACCGAATCAGGCATGTCAGGAGCAAAGTCCGCTCCGTCACCGTCAACGGTCTTCTTCACCACCAGCGGGCTGGTCTTGAAAGTATTCGTTGCTAGGACCTCGACACTGGCTGCGTCGCCGTCGTCATTCGATGGGACGACAACCTCGGCGGAAGTTCCATCGACGGGGGCGCCGTCATCGACGGTCATCGTGGTCTCTGTGGCACCGGCGGCGTCGGTTTCGGTGACCGTGCATTCCGCGCCGACGGGAAGGCCTTCGTAGACAGCTGGGTCGCCGGGCATGAATTCCTGTGTTGCTCCGCCAGGGATGTCAATTGGGCTATCACTGTTGGGGAAGGTGCATTCGACGGTCGCCTCGAACGGTCCTGCGTTATAGATGCCCGAGCCTATCCCGGTCAGCTTCTTGTCGACCTCGATCGTGCCCACATCGTAGGTGTTGGTTACCACGACCTCGGCGGGTTCAGCTTTGTCCGCCGGAACGATGACCTCACCTGGATCGCCGCCGTCGATGCTTGAGGTTATCTTGACGCTGGTGGCTCCGAAATCATCGGTCTCGGTGACCACACAGTCCGCGTCGACGGGCAGCCCATCATAGGTGATCGTGCTTCCTGGCTCGATCTGTCGTGAGGCACCGCCAGGAATCTCGATCTCGACGCCTTCGAACGTGCACTGTGCACTCACTTCAAACGGTCCGGCTCCAAAGTCGGCACCTTCACCGTCGACCGCCTTCTGGACTGAGAACTCTCCCAGGTTATAAGTATTGGTGATGTCGACACCGACCACAGTCTCAGAGCCGTCCTCGCCGCCGACGATTACCGTCTCGGGTTCGATTGTGACGTCAGTGGCCTGTCCTTGCTCGGATTCGGAGGTCGTACATTCGGCTCCGATCGGCAGCCCGTCGTAGTTGACAGTCTCACCCGGAGCCAATTCGCGCTCCGCACCACCAGGGACGTCAACTTCGGTGCCTTCGAAGGTGCACTCCAGAGTCACCGCATAGGGACCCTGGGCGAAGTCGGCACCATCACCATCGATCTTCTTGTCAACCTTGACCGCACCGGGATCGAAGGTGTTGGTCACCGCGAGCTCGGCTGGGTCGGGCCCAACGGTGACAGTACCGGGCTCGCCGTCCGGTGCTTGTGCAGAGACAGTGGTCGAGGTCGCTCCGCCGTCATCCGTTTCCGTCACAACGCAATCAGAACCGATGGGTAGCCCGTCATAAGTGACAGGTTCCCCCGGAGTCAGTTCACGTTCAGCTCCATCGGGTATCTCGACGTCCGTGCCCTGATAGGTGCATTCTGCGCTGATCTCGAATGGACCGAAGGTGTCGTCGGGAAGGTCGGTGTTGTTTTCGACGGTTTTGTCCACTGAGAATGACCCGAGGTCGAATTCGTTGGTTGCAACGACTTCCGTCGTGTCGTCCGCTCCTACTGTTACAGGGTTCGGGGTGATCTCAGACGAGGTGGCTCCGCCATCGTCGGTTTCGGTGAACTCGCACGAAGCACCGGTAGGCAGATCGTCGATCGTTGCTTCGAGCGGACCATCTCCACCGACACTCACAGAGCCGTCGTAAACGACGCTCGCATCCGTTCCGCCTTCTCCATCTTGGTCGAAGCTGCAGACGACGTCGAAGACGAAGGGGCCATTGCCGTATTCGCCAGCACCGTTTCCTGTGAGCTCTTTGTTGAGCTGGATCGAACCGACATCGAAATGGTTTTCCACCGTGACTTGTGTGCCAACGGTTCCTTCGTCATTGCCGACGATGGTCACCTCCGCTGTGTTGCCATCCGACACCACCGGAGCCTCTCCTGGCTGAGTGACGATCATCGACGCCGATGAGGCTCCGCCGGTGTTTGTTTCGGTGATCGTGCACTCCGCGTTGATCGGTAGTCCTGTAAGGTCCGCGGGCGTTCCATCGGCGTCGAGATCGACGATCATCGGGTCGTCAGGACCATATCCTTCGGCATAGACCGGATCACCAAGGAACGAACAGGCCACACCCGCTTCGAATGGTCCGAAGTTGGTCGGGTTGCCATCTTGGTCGACTGCGTCGGATTCGACTGTCTTGGCCAATTCCAGATCGCCGAGCTCATAGTTATTCACTGCGTTGAGGGTAACCGTGTCTGGGGACTCACCGATCGTCACAGTTTCGGCGTCAAGCGACGTCTGACCGTTCGAATCGTCCTCTGTGATGGTGCACTCGGCGCCATAGGGGAGGTTCGGTACTTCGGTCTGCCCGCCATTGGGCACGGTGATAGTGATTGGGTCGAGCTCCTTCTCTAACCACGAGTCAACTGCGGAGGTGCATTGCACCTGCAGGGTGAATTCGTCGGGAGCATAGTCGGCTCCTGCTCCTGCTGCAGTCTTGTGCACGGTCAGCGGACCGGTTGCGGTGGCGACTCCGACCTTCGCCCCTTCCGTCGGCAGCATATTGACTTCCTTATCCGCTGAGGTGACGGCCACTCCGCCCGCTGCTGCCGAGTTCCAGGCGATTGAGTGGTCCCCGGCCTCCGGTGCCTCGGCGGGCGTCGTTGTCGTGCCTTCCACACTGAGCGAATCGCCCGGTTCGAGCAAATGGTCAGGATCCATAGACACCACGACCTTGATCGCGGTGATCTGTTCATACTGATCGTCGGGAGTATCCGCAGTCAGTTCCACCCACCCGGCCTCTGGGTCATCGGAGGGGCACGGATGATTGATCGGATCGTCGATGTCGTCCATGCAGTAGTCCTGCGTCGTCGAGTAGTAGATCTTCGAGGTCGAACCTTCAGGGGCATCGACGACAGCTGGGGGCGGATCGTCAGAGAGAGTGGGGGACCATTCTGAACCACGTTCCGTCGAGGTGGCATAGGAACCGACATCACCCGGCGTCGGGAGACGATCGTAGAGAACGGCCTGGTCCATCGGCAGGTTGCCGACGTTTTCCATGTTGATTTGCCATGTCTCGTTATGGCCCGGGGCGATGACCGGGGTACAGGGGTAGGCATAGTAGCCGTCGTCATTTGGTGTGCATTCGACGGACTGATCGGGGTAGGCGGGATCGACTATGACGTCGAGTTCATCGTCTTCGGTGGCCTTTACCAGCTTGTCTTGGCTGATCACCGCCGTTCCTGTGGGATGAACGTTGGCATCTGCTTGACATTGTCCGGTTTCGTCGTCCAGGCGAGTTTCGCATTGGTCCCATGGTCGGTCTCCTGCCACTCCTGCAGTGTTGTCCACCGGAGTCTGCGGGGGGAGCCCGAATCGGAATTGCACCATGACGGTGATTGTGTAACTCTGTCCGACCTCGAGGACCGACCCTTCGGGAAATGTGAACTCGAGGTTGTCGACGTCGCCTTGTTGGTCCACGGACACGTCGTCGGCGTTTTCAGGCAGGTCGGGGGTACCTGGATCGGGGTCGGCTCCGGACAGAACGTAGGCATAAGGTGCGTCCCCATCCGCGAGATTCAACTGCGCACCATCGTCATCGGTGGGCATCGGGTCGGTGACCACCGGATCGGTGATCGGGCGCTGACCAGAATTGGTGATTGTGATGTTCATCGGGAAGGTCGAGTTCGGTCCTTGAGTTCCGTCGGAGACCGTCCCGTCGAAGTCCTTTGTGATGGTGACTCCGTTAGTGGCGTGCTTGTACCGCATCTGGGCGTCGTCCGAGTCCTCGGCCGTGACAGGAACCTGCTCGCCGGAGTCTGGATCGACGACGAGATCGGCGCCGGTCGTCGTACCGGTGACTGTATTGCCGGCTACGCCTGGTTCGGTTTCACCCGGAGCGTTCGGATTCGACGCCAGGTCGTGTTGAACGGAACCCCCAGAGCGCATTTCGTCGCGGCGGAGAACCTCGATCGGCACCGACTGCTTCGGGGTAGCCGGATTCTCCCAGATCTGTCCGTCGGCTCGGGTAAAGGTCAGCCTCAAGCCCTGGACGTCTTCGGGGTTGACTCCATCGGGGAGTGCGAAGGTGTCATTGGGAGTTCCTTCGATCCATTCGGCACCGTCGACCGTGACCGGTTCCGGAGAATCGGGTTCGCCGGAGAATGTTCCTCCTGTGAGGACGTCCACTTGAACTTGGTCAATGGGAGAAGCCAGCTGGGCCTCCGGGCCGAAACCGACGAAATTGTATTGGTTCCAGAATTGCGGGTCGTCGTCGGTCAGCACCATTTCGACGCTGCGCGAGGGCCCCTGCGGCTGCCCGGTGATTGTCATGACCGCTGGAGAGTCGTCCGCATCAGAGCCATGGTTCGGCTCTGTGATGGTGTCAGGGCTGAACGTCTTCGTCACGTCCAAATCGATCGCGGCGTCCTGAAGGTCCATTGTGGCATCGTCGTATGCTTGTCGGCGATCGCCGTCGGTGCCACCCGGATCATCGATTGTCGCGATGGCACCGTTCGTCTCCGGCGAGTAGTCTTCGACCGTGATCGGGTCATCGGTGTATCGATCGAACTGCCGTAGCTGCAAGTTCAGTTCGATGCTTCCGGCAGTATCGGCAGCGATCAATCCGTCGAACATGGTCTCGACACCGACGACATCAGCCAGATCCGAGGAGGTCAGAGCCAGAGCTTCTTCCGCACTGAAGTCAGCGGTGGTTTCATCGTCGTAGGTCAACCTGACCGTTGTGGTTTCCGTACCCTCGGGCGAGTTGATGGCATCGAAGCCGCGCAGAGTGAAGGCGTCGAAGGGCTTCGTCCCATCGTCTGCGATCACATCTGAGGAGTCCTCGACTCCAGGATCAGCGATCCGCAGTTGATCGATCTTGGAATCCGACTCGTTGGTACCGGTGACGGTTACCTCTGTCGTCGGGTAATACTCGTGCGGTGTCCCATCCGGGGGAACGGAGACCGGGCCCCCGGTCCAGTCTTTCTGCACGCCGACATTGATCGGCTGGTCGAGGATTTCGGCGGTATCGCCGTCCGTGTCGGAATACGTGCGGTTTTGGTATGTTGCCGTTCCCCGGGCGGTGTTGTTGGCCACGCCCGCATCGTCGGTGTTATACATCGTTCCACTGGTAGCGCCAAGCACGGGATCTTCTGCATTGCTCCGCTTGTAGTCGCGGACCTGGAATGTCAGGTCCAGGTGCCGGCCGTCGTCCTGCGTCGACCGAGCGACACCGTCACCTTTGACCGGGGCGGTGGGATCGTCACTGACTTCTGGACGGGTCGGGGACTCGGTGTAGATGACTCGAGCCGAGACGGTCGAGGCTTGCTCCTCCGGCGTCAGTGGTACAGCATCCATGCCACCGTCGCACGGATTGCCGCTCGTGCACGGGGAGTTCGCAGCTTGGACCCAGTCCGTACCGTTGAAAAGTTCGACGCCCGATATGGCGTCGTACTGGATCATGGGGTCAACCGATGAATTTATTGCTCCGATCTGAGCGAGATTGAACGCGTCATAGAACGAATCCGCTATATCGGTGCTCTCAGGATCGGCGGTATCGGAAATGATCATCGGGTCGACGCCGGAGAATCCGCCCGTCGACCATGTGATCTGACCGGTAACCTGGTCGTCGGTGCGAGCTCGGACTGTTGCTGGGTCACCCAACATCGTCTTGTCGATGAAATCTACAGTTCCGGACCCGTCGGTCGGGAACGGATCAACTGTGTCGCACCCCTCGACCGGTTCGGTCGCGTCCACGGTGTCGGCAGCGGCCGATGAGGCGGCACAATTCTCGATTGGATCGTCTCGATCTGCCGGTCCGGTGTAATCGGCCGTGAAATTCGGCTGGAACTCGGTGCCGGGTGGGAATCCTTCATCGTCGTCAGCATCGTATGTGAACCGGACTCCCTGGGTATTTTCGGGCAGGTCGCAGTTGACAGTTGCCGGCCCGTGAGTCGGAGGGCAGTCGGGTGCGGCCTGCCATGAATCGCCGTCCCAGTATTCAACGGTCAGGGTCGCGTTGGCTGGCACCGAGGTGCTGCGCACTCCGGTCGCGGTGAAGTTGTCCCAGAACTCGCCTGGACTGTCCGTGTTCACAGGGTCCTGAACGACGAAGGTGTCGGCGTCGGTCGTCGAGCCTTCCTCGCCGAAGGGCAACAAACTGCTCGGAAGTTGTACCACAACGTTCTGCCCCTCAGCGGCAGGAATTGTCGACGGACTGATGATCTTATCGGTGTCGGTGGCAAGCCGGTCATTGAGAGTGACAAGTTCGGCACTCGCCGTGGCCGGGTCCGTATTCGGAACCTCGGCCTGTACTTCGTTGGGGTGAGTGGCCCGGTCTGGCTCCTGATCGGGATCTGTGTCTGCAGTGAAGGGAATCGTTGCCTCGGCACCATTGGTGATGTCACCGCTGAACTCGACCGTGAATCCGATGACGGCGCAGGAGTCCGGTGGAGTTGCCGGCATGGTATCCACAGTTGTTGTCGACTCTGTGACCTCTGTACCGTCGGCACAGTTGTACGTCACGTTAGCCTCTGTCGCATCAGCTGGCCACACAACCCCTGCGTTGGCTGAATCGGTTCCCCACCCGGTGAAGGTGATGGGATCCTCGCCTTCGAAAGGACTGTCGGTGCCGGGGCTGGGCTCGGTGATGATCATTGAGTCTACTGACGTTCCTGTATTCGTCGCACCGAGCGTCACGGTTGTGGGCTTTCCTGCCTCTACTTCTGCGGGCGAGAAACTCTTGGCGGCCGTCACCGATGTGTTCGGCGGCGTGATGAGGTAAGAGTCGTCAGCGATGGCCGGGTCCGAATCCTCTCCATCGAGTGACACGACAGTCGATGTGTCGTTGTTCAG
This sequence comes from Brevibacterium sp. AGC70, assembly GCF_057334195.1. Lineage (NCBI taxonomy): Bacteria > Bacillati > Actinomycetota > Actinomycetes > Micrococcales > Brevibacteriaceae > Brevibacterium > Brevibacterium sp. AGC70. Next base: position 28,013 of record NZ_JBHFIH010000005.1, read on the forward strand.
CGTAGTGGGGTCGGCAAGTTCTGAGACGGCGTCACTCTGCTGGACTTCGATGGGGATCGTGGCTGTGGCACCCGGTTGGATATCGCCGGAGAAGGTGTAGCGAACTCCCTCGACATCTGCTGGATCGACGGAGTCATCGAGAGTCTCCCACGAGTTGCCGTCCCAGTACTCCTCGGTGACATCAGTGGCGTCCTCGGGCATGTCGATGTCCCCGGTCCCGGTGTATTCCAGGTACGTGAATGGGTTCGGATCGGCGTTCGGGTCGACTGGATCTTGCACCACCATCGTGTCGACAGGAGCGTTCGAGGTGTTTGTTCCTTCGACAGTCACCGTGGCATCGGTGCCAGGAACCGCCAGAGCACCTTCTGGGTCGATCGTCTTGGCCGCATCCGTGGACAGCTCGAGTTCGACAACCGGAGTCACCGTTGCCGAGGAACTCTTCTCGCCAGCGTTGTCCGACTCGACGGTCGCCGTGTTCGAGATTTGATTGCCGCTTTCGCTATAGGGCAGATCTGGATCGATCTGCGCGGTGATCGAGATCTGCGCTTGATCGCCCGTTCCTACGCCGTCTTCATTTGTATACGTCGCTGTGTTGGATTCGAGGTCCGCGTCGACCTCTCCACCCCCACTGCTGACGCTTGCGTTGACCAGGATCAACCCATCGGGTAGGGAGTCGGTCATTTCAGTATTGGAACAGCTCTGGTCGGTGCCGCTGGGGTCCGAACACGAAATCGTGACTACGAACTCGACATCGTCTCCCGGACCATAGGGGCCATCAGATATGACTTGCTTGTTGATTCCCCACTCGGCCGCAGTGGCCGAAGTTGTAGGAAGAATCGTACCGGCCATAGCCAAGAGCAAAACGAGGAGAATTGACACGGCTCTTTTGGATCTCTTTCCGATCCAGTCGTGTTTCCTCGATCCTGGTGTTTTCTGACGAAACATCAAGCCCTCCTGCAGTGACCCACGTACACATCGTTGTGTGACAACTATCACGAAACTATCAGGATCTATGTTTCATTGCGAGAGTTACAGCAGAAATTTATGCACTCAAAGAAAATGAGTCGCTGTGAATCTCCAAACTTTCGAAACACTCTTAGTCGTTGTGAAGCCTTAATTGACCGATGAGTTGTGTATCGCTGTAGTCGCAATCTCGACAACTTTCTCATTGCGCACGACGATCGCGGTTGCCCTGAGTCAAGTTGAGACCCAAAGGCTCCTCCTCCTTTTGGGTTTCGTCAAGACACGCGCTTCGCCCACAGGAGGTGAGTTGCAGGCCAGAATTTGTAACTCCTGCTTATTCTGATCAGGGAGGGAGCACAAACATGACGGACTCACAGGAAGTATCAACGACGGAATCTAAGAGTTCTGTCACGGATTTCATTGCTCTACTACTGTTGTCAGTGACCGCGGTGCTCACTGCCTGGTGTGGATTCCAGTCGTCTAAATGGGGCGGCGAGATGTCAATAGCATTCAGCGAAGCATCCAGTTTGAGAGTACAAGCGACCTCAGCCGAGAGCCGTGCGCGCGACGCCCGACAGTATGACCTCTCGATCTACATCGAATGGGTGCTGGCCGATAGAGACCGGGGATTGAGAACCTACATCGAAGAACGTTTCACACCCGAGTTCAAAGTAGCTTTCGACGCCTGGAATTCCGGAGGTCGCAGCCAGTCAGGGCCCCTGGCCCATCCGAAATACACCCCGTCTGGAACAGAAGAAGCACTCCGTCTTGATCAGCTGGCTGACGATAGGTTTCAGTCCGCGCTGAAGAACAACCAGCAGGGCGATAACTACACGCTGTTAACGGTGGCCTTTGCTCTAGTTCTCTTTCTCACTGCTCTGTCTCAACGTAACCAACCCCAGACGGCGAGGAAGATCCTACTCACCCTCGCCATCGTTGTGGCAGTGGTCAGCGTCGTCATCATGCTTACTTTCCCAGTCCGTATTTGAACGAGCGCAGAGGACAAGAACGATCGACACCTCTTCTCGTTGCGGCCGCGGTCACCTGGGACGGGTGAATGTTTCGCATTGAGCGCGCTGCAAGACTCAACGATGGAGAAACCCTTAGAGAGGAATCATTATGCAGCACAAAGAACCGACAGCAGCTGTACGTACGGCCCAATCTGACATCGCCGCTTCCCTCCCGTTCAATGATACGAGGGATTTCGAAGACGCGGATCGCGGGTTTCTAGGAACCCTGAAGGACCCGGCAATTCGCAACGACCAGGGCGAGGTGGTCTGGGATGCATCGAGCTACGACTTCATCAGTGGAGACGCGCCTGATTCCGTGAACCCGAGCCTATGGCGGCAATCGACATTGGTCGCCAAACATGGCCTGTATGAAGTGGTGCCTGGTCTCTATCAGATTCGAGGACTTGATCTGTCGGTCATGTCGTTCATCGAAACCGACGCTGGCGTAGTCGTCGTTGATCCTCTCATTTCAGTCGAAACAGCATCAGCTGCGATGGGTCTCTATCAGCAGCATCGCGGACAGCGTTCAGTAGTAGCAGTGATCCATACTCACAGCCACATCGACCATTTTGGCGGAGTGCTCGGAGTGGTCTCAAGCGACGACGTTGCTTCAGGCAGGGTCCAAATCATCGCGCCAGAAGGTCTCGTGGAACATGCGGTGGCGGAGAACGTCTATGCCGGCGTTGCCATGGGCCGCCGCGCAGGCTACATGTATGGCGCACGACTCGAACGAGGCCCGCAAGGCCAAGTGGGGGCAGGCCTGGGACAGACAACGTCGACTGGTGCAGCGACACTCCTGCAACCCACTCTCGAAGTGACTGCCACGGGAGAAACGCACACCCTCGACGGAATCGAGTTTGAATTTCAGATGGCACCCGGGACTGAGGCGCCATCGGAAATGCACTTCTACATACCGCGATACAAGGCCCTGTGCATGGCCGAAAATGCTACGCACACACTTCACAACCTGCTGACCCTGCGGGGTGCTTTGGTCCGTGATCCGCATGTGTGGTCGCAATATCTCACCGAAGCCATCGAGCGCTTCGCCCATAAGGCAGACGTGGTGTTTGCCTCCCACCACTGGCCGACCTGGGGAAGCGACAACATCAGAAAGTTCCTATCCACACAACGTGATCTCTACGCATATCTTCACGATCAAACACTGCGCATGATCAACCAGGGAATGACGGGCGAGGAAATCGCCGAAGAGATCACTTTGCCTCCAGCGTTGGAGAACAGCTGGAGCACCCATGGCTACTACGGGTCGGTCAGCCACAACGTAAAAGCGATCTATCAGCGCTACATGGGGTGGTTCGATGGAAACCCTGCACGGCTGTGGCCCCATCCGCCTGCCGAACTCGCGAAGCGCTATGTGCATGCAATGGGCGGGATCGATGCAGTGATTGCCCTCGCTGAGGAGGCCTACGAGCAGGGCGATTTTCGATGGGCGGCGACTGTTTTGGATCATGCGATCTTCGTTAACCGTGACGATGCGAGAATTCGCGCGATATATGCAGATACTCTCGAACAGCTTGGATACGGGTCCGAAAATGGTACGTGGAGAAACTTCTTCCTTTCAGGGGCAACGGAGCTTAGGCATGGCAATTTCGGTACGCCGACAACAACGAATGCTCCGCTGATCATGGCTCAGCTGACTCCTGAGCAAATATTCGACGCGATAGCGATCACGGTCAACGGACCAAAGGCGTGGGGCGTGGAGGCAGCTTTCGACGTGATATTGACTGATCAGGATCGATGCTTCCATATCACCTTGTCTAATGGTGTGCTCATCTATGTTGAGCGTGAGCCTTCACCAGACGCGCCGTTGCGAATCTCTTTGGACAAAGACCGTTTGCTCAAGCTGGTAACCGAGGACACCGATTCAATAGATGTCTCGTACGACGGCGATGTCAAAGAGCTGAAGAAGATCTTCAGCGTTTTGACTCCGGGAGATCCGGATTTCGAGGTCGTATTGCCCTGAGACCTCCAAAGGAGTCAATCATTCGAGAGGGTGACCTCACCCTAACCGGGTGGGCGATACATTTTCCGTGGGTATGAGGACTCATCATGGGATTTGGGCACACCTTCCAGGCAGCTCGGACACATTCCAGAATACGAGAAACTATCGAAAGGAACGGATCATGGCCGAACTCATCGTCATTTCATTCGACAACGTACAGAACGCAGAGGGCGCGTACGAGGAAATTCAACGCCTCAGCAACGATTTGGTGGTCGAGACCGAGGGTCTCGCGCTTGTGACCGTGAACGAAAAGGGAAAGACTCACGTGCAGACTCCCGACCGGGGCGCCTCGGTTGGTATCGGCACAGCCAATGGTGCACTGTTTGGGACTCTCCTGGGCATTCTCTTCTTCGTCCCTGTTGCCGGGTTCGTGCTCGGCGGAGCGCTAGGAGCTCTCTTCTCTGGTTTGGACAGAGCCGGAATCACCCACGAATTCCGATCCCGGGTGAACGATGCGGTGAAGAATGGGCGACCAACCATCGTCATGTTCGCCACGAAGCTCACAGAGGACAAATTCGGTGAAGCCATTGCGCCGTTCCACGGGGAAGTCGACCAAACCTCGCTCACGGAGGAGCAGGAGAAAGAGCTCGCTCACGATCTCGCCGGTACGCGCTAGGCTAAGCCAGCTTCGGCGGTACGATTCGACAAGCTCATTTGACTACAAAGTTGGATCTAGTCGAGTTCTACTCATGCGTTAAGTCGTGCTCGTCACCAGATTTGAATGGTCGTCAAGCACGGCTTTTCGCATGCGGCGAAGAACGCCAGGAACTCGTTCATCACCCGCTACACTTCCATAACGTTCCTGCGCAAGAGCGGTTGGTAGGCCCGGGGTCGGAAGGTGTCAGCCAAATAGGTCGCTCGTTACTAGAGACGAACAATGTTTATGGGTCGCTAGTCTTGAGGTGCCACATCTGCGACTTATTCCGGCGGCTGGCTTTAAGCGGGCGACCATTTCTGGTTCGTCGGTGAGATCAGCGGAACCGACCGCCCTATTCCGGATCCACAACTAGGAGCGGGCTGAATGATTTAGGTGACGGGATAGGAGCGGGCTGAATGATTTAGGTGACGGGAGCGACTGGCAACGTTGGGGTTGTCGTCGAACCCTTGGTTTACTAATGCTGAGACCTGGGCGGCGGCTTTCCACGGAGTACGATCGATGTTCCTGGTGCTGCCTCCTACCCTTGGCAACGTAACTCGAGATTTGCTTCCAGCCTGGGCCGCCTCACGGGATTTCGGGGTCGAACATCTAGTGTTCTTGTCCCTCCAGTGAACCGAGCACAATAAAGTCGGTCCCCACGCCAGGATCGAAAAATGGCGGCGAGGCTCTGGTTTGACGTGGACGTTCGTGCGAGCTTCATTCCTCAATCAGAACCTATCCACCACGCATACCAGCGACATCCGAGTTCGTGACGAGATCTGTGTGCCTGCAGGCCCCGTGGCGACGGTATTCAGTGACGCCGCTGATGTCGGGTAAGTAGCCGCTACCCCTCTCCTCGACTCAGATCGGCATGCTAATAGAGCGTGGACAGTCACCGGCCCTCGAGCGCTGAACTATGCGGAGATTTCTGAACTCCTGTACTTGAAGCTCACTGGCCTCATCCGCTACAGGCATCCGGGCGTGTTCCGTTATATACGTCATGCCCACCGCGACATGATGCCATGGGATGGTATTCATTACTGCCGCGATCTACACGACCGCGCGACTCGGACGTGCCGCGGATCTATCGGACGACGTTTCAAATGTCTCGAGACGCTCGCCCATCGACTTTGCCGAGTTCGCCCATCGTGAGCGAAATTCATGGAATAGACATTGACCACGCATCGGTGAAAAGTATCTCTCAGCTTGGCTGTTGAGGTGTCCAGCCGGGGGAGTAGAAGTCCTGACGCATCGATAGGCGAAGCTCGTACGAAGCGGCAAAGATGACCTTATTCCGTGACTACAGGCCCTGGATAGTTAATCAGCAGCGCGGTCCTCACAGGTTGACTAAAGTGTGTCCCAATGGCCCGCTCGATCAGAGCGAATAGGCCGCCAACCGGGTGCGTTTTGTAGGTCCGGCCCTTGAAAGCGCGAATCCTCTTCCGCAACGAACCGGTGTATCGAGATCGCTACGTTCAAGTCGTCGCTATCTTGAGGGGCGATACTGGTGAGCTTCACCCCTCAAGAAATCCAAGACGTTGTTCAGTCCAGTAAACGGGCCTTTGCCGCGGAGAATTCCTCATCAGAGAGTGCGCCGGCGTCGTGAAGCGACGACAACTGTTGCAACTGTCCAATGATGCTGTTGTCCGTCGGGTGGGTTGAAGCTGCATCCGGATTATTGATGCTTTGTTGGGCATGATGTGCAGCTACATCGTATAGTTCCTGTTCATAGTCAGCTTGAGCTTTTCTCTGTCTGGCGTTCGTCATTGCTCCTGTGACGGCCCCTGCAGTTCCAGCGACAACGGCCGTGCGTGCAGCAAGGCCGAGAAGCCCAGGGCGACCAAATCGGCGAATCATTGGCATGGCTCCTTCCTCAGCTTTCGTTCATGAGTACATCGAACATTGCGTTAACAATTGGGGCCGGAACTCGTTCTGAGCGAAGAACACGGCTACCGGAGTCGGCCAATCGTTGGGAGAGCTCACGCTGATAGCTTAGCTCCAGTGCAACAACGAATGCCGTCCCACCGAGAGGAATGTACTCAGCCAGGTCTGAGACATCTGCTTCTCCAGTCAGACCTGCAGCGGTAAGTTCTGAATCGTCGAGCCCATAACTGGTCATATTCTGTGCCGCCTCGACCGTAGTTATTGCTCCTTCTTCATCTCGTGACACGAGGAGGATATCGAGCAGCCGGACTGACCCAGATGAAATCATGCCCTTGAGGGCGGCGAGCGTATCGGACTCGGGGCGATTCCCTCCGAGCTCAACGAGATACAACTCAACGGGGCCATAACGGAAATCTGTCATCGTTTGCACCTTTCTTAGTGGTCTAGGGATACGTTCTGAGCATCCACCTTCGATTCGACGCCTTTCTTGTTGAAGTTTTGGCGTCCTGAGCAGGGATCACGACCTGACGCAGGATAATGAGAACTGATGCAGTAATCGGAATGGCCACAAGCGCACCGAGCAGTCCCATAAGCGTGGCTCCAGCGATCGCTCCGATGATGACGAGGACGCCGGGAACAGCCACCGCTCGCCCCATGATTTTGGGCGTTACTACATAAGCTTCGATCTGAATGTAGATCAGATACGACACCGCGAATACCAAACAGGCGGTGGGACTGAGAACCAGTGACGCCATGGAACCGATGACCAGGAAGAGTAGGGACCCCATCAACGGTACTAGCGTGACGAAGAATGCAACGAGCATCATGAGGACAGCAATAGGCGAGCCCAACACGATATTGATGACGAAGACCACGAGTGCGTTAATGGCGGAGAGCATGACTCCGCCTGCCACTACGCCGCCGACCGAAGCTGTGATTTCATCCGTAAGCGTCGCGAATCTCTCTCGCTTATACTTTGGCACCAGCGAAGCGATCGCCTTCTTGAAGGAATCGAGAGAAACCACGAAGTACAGGGTCAGGACAATGACGATGACGGTGTTCGAAATGGCCCCGATGGCACTTAGCCCGGCTTTGAGCACACCACCTGAAACAGCGAGGAAGGATGACATGTCAAATACCGAGTTCCAGATCCGTGCCGCAGTATCTTCGGCGTCGACTCCCATGTTTGATTGCAGTGCGCGAAACCATGACGATCTGGTGAGGTCTTCGATTGCCTCCGGAGCCGTGTCGATCAGATGTTTGATCTGCTGTATGGTTGCGGGCACGATGAAGATGAGGACCACAGCAACTAGCGCAAGAAACGAGACTGCCACCAGACAGACACTCCACGCCCGAGTTAAGCCGAGTCTCTGTAGGCGCCGTACGAGCGGGTCGAGTCCGAGACTGAGAAATAGCGCCAGTAGCAGCAAAACGAGGACTGACGACAATAGATACAGAACTGCTGTAGCCAGGATGGCAAAAATTACCCCGACAGCAACAGTGAATCCAGACGCAACAGCATGCATCGGAGCTCCTTGTCGCCGACGCTCCTGATCAACTTGCCCGGCACTATTGCGTGACATGCTCGAAATTTACAATTTCGCACTTCGACAGTGAGTGTCATTAGCCCGTAGCGGATGAGGGATGCCGCTTTGAGGACATCAGCGAGAGCTTTCTGCATCGCCTGCTCTGGGCGATTATACCGAAGTGGCTAAATGCATCTCGTTAGTGTGGCAGGTAACGAGGCGAGGCCATCGGGGCTTTGCCAGGCGGTTAAAAGGAGTCGGGTCATGGAATTCTGGAGCAATTTCTGGTCGATCATCTGGTGGTTTATTGTAGCGTTTGTCTTCATCGCCTATTTGATGGCGCTGTTCAGCATCATCACCGACATATTCCGGGATCGTACACTCAGCGGGTGGGACAAAGCACTGTGGGTGCTCTTCCTACTGCTGGTGCCCTTCATTACCGCCCTCGTCTATCTAATAGTGCGTGGCGGGAGCATGGCAGAGCGCCGGGACGCCGACGCCCAACATGCGGTAGATGCCACGAATGCCTATATTCGGCAGGCGGCAGGAAAGACACCCGCCGAAGAGATCGAGAAGGCTACAGCGTTGTTGGACTCTGGACGGATCACCGCCGAGGAATTTCATCAGATTAAGACGAAGGCTTTGGCCTAAGCCTCGTGAACATGTCTAGGGCGTGGAGAAGATGACAGCAATGGGCCCACTTCGTCTGGGACCGGCCGTGATGGTGATGGCGAGCGTGACCTCGAGCGGCGCGAAGGGGGGTGTCCTGGAGGCTCTCGGATCTCCGATCGAGGAGGGCCACGTGCGTCTACTTGACCTCGTCTTCGTGAACGTCTTGCCTAACGGTGAACTGTGGTGCCAGGAAGCCACCTCCGCTGCGGTCAGGCTCGCGGGGTTGAGCCCACTGGTCCCTGGCTTGATAGGTATCGACGACGTCAAGCATCTAGCCGCGCGAACCACTGATAGCACCAGTCTGATCATTGCATTGTACGAACAACCTTGGCTGACGAAGCTTTCACAAGACAATTTTGAGACTGGCGGTGTCGTCTCTGTGATCGAGCCTATACCTGCAACCGTGTTGAACGCCGTTCTAGATCTCAACAATCAATTGTGAACCTCTGAGTCACAATTGCACCTGTCGAACTTCTCTCCTGGAATTAACGTTGAGCTTCTGATAGATCGAGCGTTGATGGCTTTTAACCGTGTTGATGGACAGCTGGAGGTCCTGAGCGATCTCGCTCAATGTCATCGCAGTCTGCATGAGAGCGAAAACATCATGTTCTCGTTGGGACAAGCCGTGGACTGAGTGTTCGTCGCGGTTGAAGGCGAGGCAGTCCGCAATGAAAGTTTCGTGTGCCGGATAGCGAAGTACATGCGCCGCAAGGAGCTGGCGGACGGAAAGATCTCCGTCGCAAAACGGTAATTGGATCTGCTCAGGAACGGCTAGTTGGAGGGCGGCCTCACACCATTCGTGAGCCATTTCCCGTTTACCGTTCCCTGCTTGAAAGAGAGCGATGGAGACTCGCGACGAGACTGCAAGATACGATGATTCTTCGTAGTCGGGTTGGCTCCGTAGCAGACGAATTGCACCTGGCAGGTCACCTCCGCGACGCAGGATTGCAGCCAGAAAGATTGCGACGAACGGAAGTTCAGGAGTTCCCACATGTGCCCTAGCGATGGACATCGCACGTTTCTTGTGTCCTGCTGCTTCCTCAAGCATTGCCACGGCGGCGTCTTTAAAAGCCTTCCACCTCACGCCTTGAGCCTCCCTCGTTTCCATTGATTGGATTTCGGAAGCGGCACGGCGGCAGTAGCGCGGATTGCGAGACATTGCTGCGGCAGCGGATAGCATCATTCGGGCGGCACCGTCGAACGTTGTTCTGGACTCATTGGCCCCAATGACGCTGAGGAAACTCTCATAAGCGGATTCGGCGTCGGCTTTCCAGTACTGAATCCATCCGCGGCCGATCGATTGGCCTCCGCCGTCATAGGACTCCCAGGGTGTCGGTGCTTCTGCATCTTCGTGCCCCAATGTATCCAGTACCCGGCTCGCCTGAGTATGGTGCCCGGCCCATGCGTGAGCCAGCACGAGCTGTCCTAGGGCTTTATGGCGAAGAGTTTCGTCGTGACAAGCTTGAGCCTCACGCGCTGCCATTGCCAGATATTCCTCGATCAGAACTGGATTTGAGTGATGGCGAAGTTCAGTCCATCCCATGACATAGAGGATGGATGCGCGGTCGACGGTGGTGAGAGTGGCCGAGGTTTCGAACAGCTCCCGGATGTCGGCGCTGGATTTCGCACTTGATTCTCGGTCGTCGAGCAAGAAGAGTCGCGCGAGAAGGAGAGTCTCTTTCCCCCCGTCAATGTTGGGAGAGTATTGCATGAGATTTGTCGCGCGTGTATACAAGCTCCGAGACATCACATGTTCGCCGAGTACGTCTTGTGCGCACGCGCGGATTAATAGTATTCGGGGGTCATCGGAATGAGGGTCGGGGAATGTCGAGCAGATTCGTTCGACAGCTGCAGCATCTGTGCCAATGACGAGACTTAACCAGCGCCGTAAGAGTATTTCCATAGCTCTTGATATTGAGCCAGCACTGAGGGCATGTTCCACGGCGTATAAAGGTTTATCGACTTCGAGGGCAGTGGCTGCTTGGAGGTGAAGACTTGCCAGTCTAGACGGATCTCTTCTCTGGAGGAGCGACCGGCATTGTTGCGCGAACACGGTGTTCCAATGATAGTGAAGTGTTTGTCCTTGGAGCCGTTGAACGAGGAAGAGCCCTCTTGAGGCACACTCAGCAAGCACCCTGCCCGCTTCAGGGTTTCCGGTGATGTCCACGGCTGTCTGAGCGGTCATCTCATCACACACTGCCATCTCGAGAAGGAGGGCCGAAGTTTCGGTCGGCAACGTCGCCAACACATGACGATCAACATAGTCGCCAAGTCGCTCGTTGAGCATTACTCCTTCGTCAGAAGCGCCGGTGCTGGGCGGAGATCCTGCAAGAATCATTAGACGAACAGCGATCGGCCAACCCTGCGTATACTCGATCACTTTCGAACACTGCAATGGTGAGCCGAGCAGCGAGCCAAGATCTCTGACTTCTGATTCAGTGAACCTCAATAGATTGGTGTCGAGTTTGGCTCTGGGGTTGTACAGCAGGAACCGCGAGAATGTTAGATCCAGATATGTTGTGCCGACGACCACGATGCGCAGCATTTCGGGCCCATCTTCGACGAGCGCACCGATAATGCCCTCGTTGATCGCCTCGAGTGCACGATGAGCATTATCAATGACCAAATATAGCGGCCGATTGACCGTTTCGAAGGACCTGCAAATAGCCCGGTAGGCAACAGCAGAATCAATGTCCTCAGACTCTTTCACGAATGATGCAAGCGATAATTGGGACTGTAGCGTACGTAGTATGTGGCGGTCGACTGTGCGTACGTCGTTGTCGAACCGGCCGAGGGAGTACCAAACGACGCTATTGTCGTATGTCGACGCCCACTGAGCAGCTTCAGTAGTCTTTCCATATCCACTTGGGGCAGAAATTACGGTTAAGCGATTCGTATGGACGCATTCGTCGATGGCGTTGACTACTCTTTCTCGGTTCAATACTCCACAAAGCCTGTCGGGAGAAGTGAAACTCTCCCGATCCCGCTGTGATGCTTTGACGTCTGGAGAAGCCATAATGTCACCATAGCTGTAATTGTGAAAGTTGTGAATAGCTTGCGTAAAGTCTGTTGTTCGCTTGATTGGTAGTCAGATTGGTTCGGGAGGGACTAGGGGCGGCTCACCTGGATCGCTTGTCACTACTGCCATGTAACCTTGTGATTTGAGGGCAGAGGACACAGTTTTCACGACTGCCGACGATACAGGGACGTCTTCTTCGGGTCGGTGCCAAAACTGTGCTTCAAGTGTTACTTTGTTAGGAGACATTGCTACGACGAGGACTCGGGTTGGAGTTGTCGGTACAACGCCGGGAGCCTCGTCGATGGTCTCTTCAATTGACCGAACCATGGCTTCTAGGAATTCGTGAGACAACTGTATGCGAATCTGAATGCCGCTGCGCCGTGCACCATGTCGGGAATGATTGACGATTGAATCCGAAAGAATTTTCGCATTGGGTACGTGCAAGGTGCGACCATCGCGGCTGAGGACGACAACTGCGCGCGCGTTAAGCTCGAGCACTCGACCAATTACCGGCCCGGAGGGACTGTCTATCTGTACTTCGTCGCCGACGTCGAGAGTCCGACGTGATTGGATGAGGACGCCGGCCGCAAAGTTCTCAGACGCACCGCGAAGGACAAGTACGAGAACTACTCCTATGACGATGACCACGGCGAGCAATGGTTGGATGTCTGCCCCGAGAAGTGCCAGGGCGATTCCCGCGGCCACAAGAATGATTGTGTAGCCAGTCAGGCGCGCGATTATTGTCACCATGGTTGGTGTGATGCCACGCATGCGTTTGAGCACGCCTGCTACAGCACGTCGAGCTAAGCGGGAGATGATCCAACCGACGACGAGGACGGCGATCGTCAGTCCTATCCGCACCCACGTGATGGAGTCCGGGAGGAGTGAAGCCAAATTCATGAGCTTGCTCCATCGCGTCGTGAAAGTGCACTGGCAGGCGAGATGAACCCTGTTGCTACCAGAATCAGTGGCACAAGGCGGATGCGCATGTTCACCTCAATGCTAAAAATACTCAAATCCTCTGCCTAGAACGACCAAGCCGATAGTTGCCAACAGAACCGCCATAATCACTGTGTTCTCATGAGCTAGCCAGTCACGCATGGTTTCAAGTCGCGGCTTCAGAAAATCCAATGCTGTGAAGTATGCGATGACAGGTACAAGCACTGAAGACGCGGAAAGAAGGGTGAAAATTGAGATAATCACGGCCAGAGACTTTAGATTTAAGTCTTCTGCGCCGATCGTAACCCCTGCGCTGGCTTCCATGAGGAGGTTTTCGGGATTCAAAGATGAAAGCACCACACCTAGCAACAATGTTCCGCGCCAATGCATGCTTGTGACTGTTGTTAACCATCCAGGCAGAGCTCTCTCTTCACCTGGTCGGGGACGACGACCCCATTGCCGGAGCGCAACGCCGATCAGTGCCGCGCCCAAGGCGATATCAATGCAGCTTCGAATGATGCCGGAGTTCTCGGAGTGCTCTGGAACCAGCGCTGATAGAGCACAGAACACTGCCACGACTCCTGCAACCCCAATCATCCATCCAGCCGCGAAACTGACTCCGGCGCTCTTCGCCCGTGGTGACAAGAGAATGATTGCGACGGCCATGATAGGAATCGGACTGATGACAATGCCGAAGACCATCGGAAGTAGTGAGCCGACCAGGGGAAACATTATCGGTTTTCACTCTGTGTCTAAACGAGAGGCAGCTGACACGGCGGCCCGATTGGTTTCATAGACGGCATCGTCCTTGCGCAGAATTCCCAATCGATTAAGACGCGGTTGGGCAGCGTCACGAACTCGGCTGAAGGCCAGACAGAGGTCGCGACGGTCTAACCATGTTCGTAGCGTTTCGACTGACTCCGCAGCGGTGACGTCCACGTCGGTGACTGCTTCCATGTCGATGACGACTGTATGTACTTGATCTCCATTGGTTTTCGCCGCTGTTACTGCGCTCATCACTGCTTGAGAAAACTCGTTACTGTTGGCGAAGAAGATGGGTGCTGCCATGCGAATCACGATGATTCCGGGCGCAGTGATTTCTCCGCGAGGAGCAGATTCCAAGAGTGACTCGCTTGGGTTGCCATTGGCGGCGAGCACGTCGATTGCCGGTGAGGCGCTTCGTTTGGCGAGATTGATGAGGGCAAGGACGAATGCAACGAGAATTCCAGGTATCGAGCCGATGAGCAGGGTCACGAGGAAGCAGACTGCGCCGATAATGAACTCGAAGCGATCTTGCTTGGCAATTGAGACGAAGTTTCGGATGCCGAGGAGCGGAATGACCGCGACCCCGACGATCGCGCCGATTGTCGGTGAGGGGATTTCTGCGAGCAGCGATGTACCAAAGAGGAGGAGAAGAAGGGTTCCGACTGCAAGGACTATCGAAGGCAGCTGGGTTCGAGAACCGACCTGGTCCATGGCCGCAGTGCGGCTCGTCGAAGACCCCATGACAAACGACCCGCTGAATCCTGCTGCGCAGTTCCCGAGCCCGAATGCCAGGAGATCCCGGTTGGGCTTTGTGGAATATCCTCGACGTTCACCATAAGATCTCGAGACCAGCAATCCTTCGGCAGCTGTGACCATGGTCAGTGCTATTGCAGAGGGGACGAGTGCTAGCCAGTCGAGCCAGCCGAGGGCGGGCCACGTCAGAGGTGGTGGGCCGGCGGGTACCGGACCAAGAATCGAGACACCTGCTCGGTCGGCGTGCGTGAGCGCGACGATCACGGTCGTAATGATCATCGCGATTAGAGCCCAGGGCACCTGAGGAACCAATTTGCGGCCTCCGATCAGCACAAGGACTACTCCTGCCGAGATCATTAAGGAGATGAGGTTCGTATCAGGCAATCCTGTGATCAATCCGGACAGCTTTTCTACGAATTCGCCTCCGGAATCAATTTTGATCCCTAGCATCTTGGCGCACTGAGACACGAGGATGTCCAAAGCGAGACCGCCTACGAACCCCACAAGGATCGGTTTCGACAGGAAGTTTGCCAGAAATCCTAGTTTCAAAATTGCCATGGCTGTAAGCAGAACACCACAGATGATTGCTTGGGCTAAGGCCATCGCGGCGTAGTTCTCCGATCCCGCAGCAGCCAGTCCACCTATGCTGGAAGCAACGAGAGCAGCAGCAGCGGCATCGGGGGATGCCACGAGCTGACGACTGGACACGATCAGGGCATAGACGATGGTGGGTACGACTAGCGCGTACAACCCTGCAGTTGCCGGCAGGCCTGCAATCTGCGAATATCCGATATTCAGAGGGATAGCAATTGCGATCAGTGTGATGCCAGCTGAAATTTCGCGAACGATGTTTTTCTTGGTGACTCCGACGAGTGGTAGTTGCACAGCTGAGGTCTCCTGTACTGACAGTTGAACCATGTCTATGACCTCAACTTTGCGCCCGAATTGTCGGTCAATGAGAACAAGTCACCCAGAAGGGGTGGGCCGGATAGGCACCTTTGGGCGTCTGAGACTTCCGCCGACTTGGGACTCCTCGAGTGGATTTCGGAAGTCAACCGATGAGACCACCGATACCCTTGCCAAGATTGGACAGCGCCAGTAGTGAGAGAACTACGAGCATGATTGCACTGTTGTGTTGTTCCATGAAGCCTTTCAGCTTTTGAAGTACAGGAGTCATGCGCTCTCCCAACAACAGATATGCGAGCACAGGGCCGACGATAGAAGTGCTTGCGATGACTACGAAAACGATCATGCTCACTACCTCCTGCGTTGGGTGCAACCCAGCGGTCGCGATCGCGACCGCAGCAGAAGCCGTCAAGGCAAGGTTCTTCGGATTGACTCCGGAGAGTAGAGCCCCTAAAGACATCGCCAATAACGGCTTCGCATTGTCGAGTTTGGCCATCCATCCTGGTGGTTCTGGAGCGGCACCGTCCCGAGGGCGCTTGCTCCACACGTTTGCTGCTAGAGCGCCGAAGACGACGGCCAGTGCAAGTTTGATCACCGAAGTGAGCATAGAAGAGGAGTCGCCGGCGCCGAGCCCTCCGGAGCCCGCTACAAGGAGCACGATGACTGAAACGAGGGCGAGACCCAGGACCCAACCGATTGCAAAAGCAGGTCCGTTCCGCTTTGCCTCAGCCGACATCAGTATGAGGATAGTAGCGACGATTGGTAACGGACTGATGGCTACTCCGAGTGCTGTGGGAAGCACGTCTCCGAGAGCCGTAGCCAATGAGTTCATCTTGCTACTCCTAGTGATGTTGAGCTGCTGTTGGTCCGGTCTAAGTATTTGCGTGAGGAGGTGTGTTCCGTCTGTTGACGAACAGTTCGGCGATCGCCACTCCGATGACAACGACAATCACGATCACCAAGGCGCTGGCTCCGGAGGGGTATGGAAGGAGAATGTAGATGTGCACGCCGACGGCGATTACGGCCGTGCGCACGAATGTGCGGTTCCGGGTGACGAACGCAGATATAGGCCCCCGAAAGATGCTGAACCGATCGTGTACGCGTCTGACTGCACGAACGAGTCCGCTTCTGATCGTCTTTCCCGTACCGTGGTCGGCGAGGAGATACGCTGTGATCGTAATGACGAGGGCGAGGATCACAATTGCGCGAAGTGAAGTCGTGAGGAACTGCGTGAATTGGTCGTAGATCGCGGCCGCAGCATCGTTAGGGAGTACTTCATCAGGGACGGCCTCAAGATAGAACGGGCGAGTAACATTGAGCACGAGACTTAGAGCTAGCATCGACGTTCCGACTGCGATTCCTGCTCCGAGGAGTGCTGCTCGGCGACCCGGCGCGAGTAGGATCCCCCCAACGAGGGCGAGCAGGGCCAGCAAGGGCAGGATTCGGGCACCAGTATCGAGCAAACTAAACGCGGTCTGCGCCTTCTCCAATGAAGTCGAGTGAAACATCACAAAACTGGCATTGACTGCTGGAATCCGTTCGGCCAGCTCGAATCCACGATCGATGAGCCGGCTCTTCGCTGCTTCAACGAACCCTGCGATATTGATACTCACCTCTCCATCGGTGACGTCAACGTGTTCACCCTTCTGATTTGTAAGGATGGCCACCGCTTGTTCGTGGGCTTCTCGATTCGCTGCCAACCAAACCCGTTCAAAATTTTCGGAGTCCACGACATTTTGTACAGTACCGTGGACAAAACTGTGAAACGCGTTGTTGATGGGTGACTGCAATCCGGTTAACAGAGGTGCTGCTTTAGGCGGCACGAAATCTTGTCGTGCTAATGCGTCGAGTGTGTTGGCGGTGAGGTCGTCTACAGACAAAGACTCCACGATCACCTCAGTGACACGATCGGTGACTGCTCGCTTAACAGCGGGGTCAGAGGCCAGCGGTGCAACGGTCTCCATGTAACGTTCGGTGTCACCAATGACGTCGTGTGCCCACGTGGCAACAACGGAGGTTGGTGCCAGTATTGCCCCTAAGGCGATGAAAAGCCCCGCGAACGTCAGACGCCACCGCTTCGATCCGGACCCGGTCCATCGCGGCAATTGTGCAGGCGAGGAATCCCGTTGGTCGAGTTCGGTTCGCAGTGCGGCCACTTGGGCGCGTAGCCTCGCTAGTTCGTCGTCATCGACCATCGTTATTCCCATCCTGCTTGTCGCTAGAGATGAGGTGTGAGAGCCAAGCCCGCTCCGGTACAACGTCAATGAAGACAGCACGGATCAGGAGGGTCAACGGAACTGCCAACACTGCGCCGATACCGCCGAAGATCATTGCCCAGAAGACAAGCGAAAGAAAAGCGACAGTACCCGAAAGGCCGACCTGGCTCCCTACAACTCGTGGTTGAATGAGCGTTTGGATCACGAAGTTCACCACAGAATAGACAACTACCACTGCCAGCGCCGTTCCTGGATCGTGCTCCATGAGAGCAATAAGGGCAGGGGGTATTACACCGATGATGAACCCGATGTTCGGAATGTAGTTGGTTAGGAAGGCAAGCATTCCCCATAGCCACGGATCTGGGATGTCGAGAACGTACAACGCTGCAACATCGATGAGGGCGATGATCAAACCGAACAGCGTGGACATTTGAGAGTAGTCACGGGTTCCTTTGGCGAAAATGACAAACGACTTCGCCATGCGTGACCCGCTAGCCGGAACCCACCGCAGCTTTTCCACGAACGAGCCTGCATCGAGGGCGACGAAGAACAGCAGAATCACAATGAAGGTGGCACTTGACAAGAGTCCTGCAACTCCGCCGATAAGGCTTGTGGCGAAGCCGACTACTTTGCCGACGTCGATTGAGCTCAACGTCGATTCGATCGGTGTCGAACCGACTCCGGTCTGAGCTAGAGCTTGGCCTGCGTCCGCGACCAGGTCTTGAAAATATGGCTTGTACTCACTCAATACCGTGACAAAATGTCCACCCGCGAGCACAATCATTAGAGTGAACCCGGCAACTATAGAATACAGGGTGATCAACGTGATCGTTGTGGCGGCCCACAAAGGAAGTTTCAGTGAAAGTGCTTTGGCTCTCACTGGTTGCACTGAGATCACTAATATAAGGGCCAATAGAGCGGGCGCAAGGATGTCAGCGAAGACGCGCAAACCCAATGCAGACACGATAGCCGCCGCTACCGTGAGGATGATTAAAGTTTCTCGCGGTAGGGGCCGACGCGCATTTCCTTCTTCACTAGGGGTGCCCACAACTTCAGCATAAGCTTCTTCGGGCCTTCTGACTCCTGGTTACTCGCGAAATCACCTGTTAGAGGTGAGCCACAGAGCTGAAGCCGATGCACGATAGTAGATTCGCGAGAACACACACGATCCGACTGAAAGGTCGCTTTGGTGTGAAATCAAAATTCGGCCCAAGGCAAAAGTAGCCGCTAGTAGTAAGGCAGAGATCTATGTCTGAGAACAAGGAAGTGCCAACTCGTAGGAATTCCCACCAAGGGGCAATAACCGGATGGTCGCAGGGCGGAGTAGCGCTTGCAGTCGTCATACAAATCTTGGTTGGGACCATGCAGGGCATCCAAGGGATCACAGCCCTTATCAATGATGAGTTGTTTCTCAATTTGCCAAACTATGTCTTCGCCTTCGATTTCACTATGTGGGGATGGATCCATCTCATTCTGGCGGTTCTTCTGATCGTGACCGGCATTGCTCTGGCAGCTGGTAGCCGCGTCGCCGCCGTCGCATCACTCGTCTTCTTGTGCCTGAGCGCAGGCGCAAACTTCTTCTTCCTGCCCCTTTACCCCCTGTGGTCGGTACTTATTATCGCCATCGATGTTTTCGCAATGTGGGCGATCTCCAAGTCCGGCCTCGTCGACCAATGACACTGACCACTACTCGAGGAAAGTGCATTTGAGCTTGCGCAATCGGTGCAGCTCAAATGCACTTTGAGTGTGTCTACCTTTATTTTGTCGAGGACGCAGCCCATGTTGCGAAGCAACGATTGGTAATGAGCATTCCAGACATCGCTGAAAGCCCCAACGTACGCTCGATGGGTTAGAGAATGTTCGTCGCACTGAGCCACCACGGCTTGCGTTGCTTTGGCGAGACGTGGCCTAAGACCAATCACAAGGATGTGTGCAAATCTCTGACCAACTTTGCGGTTGTTGGCTCAAACTGCTCGGTGCCGCCAGACGCCTGCCAATGCGGTTCGACGCTAAGGGCCTGTGGTTGCCGGCGGTCCTTGCCCATATGGGGGACTTCCCTGGTGACGCCGAGCGCTGGTGACAAGACCATCCCCGGGTTTCGGGGACTGGGACAAACATCTTCACTGTCTTTTCGGCCAACGAGTCTTTCAACCCCGGCGGACGCTGGGCCACTTGAAGCTATCGTATATAGCTCGCTCTCCACACGAGGCTCTAAGTTACTGGTAGCTTATCGTATTGCGCTCAGAATAGGGCGGTGCGTTAGTTCTTTGGAGGGGCTACCTCGCGGTGGTCCCACCACCGTTCGATGATAAAGAAGCCGAGGATCCATGTTCCCAGTGCTGTGATCACCCAGACGAGCACCGTCGTCGAGATCCAATCTGAAATGCCGGCTATTCGCAAACCTCCAGGAAACAGCATGGCAGCTGCCAAGGCGATCAATGTCGAGACCAATCCGATGCCGCCCAAAACTGCGGAGGCGTACTGACGAGCTAGATTAAACACGAACGGACCCATGATCGCCTGAACCACAGTGAAGACGACGACCGCGATAATGAATCCGCTGAATTCCAAGCTGACACCGTCCACCAGAAATGCTGCCAGAAGCAAGGCCACACCTGAAAGCACGAAAGAGATCGCGGTATGAAGGAGAAATCGAATCATCTCCAGTTCCTCCTGAAAGCACCGAACATGGGTCTGGAATCACTCTTCAGGTGCTTCATTGCGCAGCGGCCCGTATTGTTTGAGAGCGAACTGTAAACGCGGTGATGATGAGGAACACGCCGAGCACAATAACGTAAACTGCGACGATCCAGAGAAGTGCAGCTACTGTCGCTGTCGGATTGAACAGAAGCGCGAACATAAGAGCAAGAGCGAAAACGATGTCCAGGACCGCCAGGACTTTCGACCACCTTCTGAAAGACCGGGAAGACAAGCTGAGAATACCTCGAGCGAGCACCCCAAACGCCACCATCCACAGGATGAACCCACCGGTGATGACTGCGAAAACACTCGGTATCAGCATAATGACGATGCCAATAATTGTGAACGCGATACCCGAGGCTAGCTCCCAGGCCCAGCTGTTTCCGTGCTTGCGTGAGGTGTTGGAGTTGATGATCGTCAAAATTCCGTCGATGATCAGCCACGCTCCGACGTAGAGTCCGAGGATCACGGCCACCGCGGTGGGAGCGAGGATCAGAGTCAGGCCCATGGCGACCGCAACAACTCCTCTGAAGAGGAGTACCCAGAAAGTCCCTTTGCTGAAATTCCTTGTGGGTGACCCGACAACCGGACTGTGTGAAGGAGCTCGAGGAATATGATCGGCCCCCTCTCTTCCGACGTCTGCCTTTGGATCTGGTGTCTCCGGTGCGGGTGAAGTCGACATTGATTCTCCTCGCTAGGAAGTGTTGGTTCTTCTAGTATAAGAGTACTTATCACAAATTTGCACCGCGATTACGATGAATTCACGGCGTCGTGAAGCCTTTAGTAGATTGAGGTGGATCGAGCCCTGAATTCGGCTGCGTCGGTTAAATGCAGGCGATGAGCTCGGAACTATTTGGCAATGGATTCAATCGACAGACCTCTCGGCAAGTGATCAGAGAGTAGATTATGGATTGAGGAGGAGTGCCAAGGCATTTTTGACATAAATATGGGGTAACTGTCTTTCCGAGAGAGGTAAAGAGCTTGCTCCTGGATACAGTTGCTGTCTCCGTGCAAATCTGCGGCCCAGTTAAGTTCCACGGGCGGGCGAACTGAAACACTAGCGTCTGCGTTTGGCTCGCAAATCGGGGAAATCCTGGAACTACAACCTAGGCAAGTTTCGTGAAACTGACTGAGTATAGCCAGTCAGAACAAGTGGGAAATTTCATAAATTTGCACTTCAGCCCGATCCTACCGAAAGGTCATCATGAAAGAGTCAGCGCTTGTCTCCAAATTGTTCGCCGAGTTCCTCGGTACATTCGTCCTTGTATTCGGTGGTTGCGGGTCCGCGGTGTTTGCGGCCCAGGTCATTGATGACGGCGGATTCAACATGGGCATCGGATTCCTCGGGGTCGCTCTTGCCTTCGGCCTCACCGTAGTCGTGATGGCCTACGCCGTCGGACACGTCTCCGGCGGCCATTTCAACCCAGCTGTCACCCTCGGATGTGTCCTCGCCGGCCGCACTCCAGTCAAGGACGCCGTCCCTTATTGGGTCACGCAGCTCGTGTCGGGCATCGTCGCGGGCGGTGCAGTTCTCCTCGTGGCCTCGGGCAATCCGGACTATTCTCTGGCCGAGAACGGTCTAGCGACCAACGGATATGGGAATCTGTCACCGAACGGATTCTCGCTTGCCAGCGTCCTGGCCAGTGAGTTCATCCTCACCGCAGTGTTCCTCTACGTCATCCTCGGCGCCACCGATGATCGCTCTCCCGCCGGGATGGCGCCACTGGCGATCGGTCTGTCACTCACGCTCATCCACCTCGTCGCGATCCCGATTTCAAACACATCGGTGAACCCGGCGCGGTCTCTGGGTGTTGCGGTGTTCGCGGGCGGCGATGCCCTCGGACAGGTATGGGTATTCGTTCTCGCTCCTCTCGCAGGTGCCGCGGTGGCCGGATTGACCTACAACCTCCTTTTCCCAAACGTCAAGGAAGTTCGAATCGCTGAGGGCGGGTGACCGTCACCGCAGGGGCCGAGCCCATCAACGTGGTCGGGATCAGTAGATTCGATCCGCCTGTGGTGGCCTGCAAGAGTTCCGTAGGAGGGTGCACCAGGACATCCCTCTCGACGTCTTAGCAATCACACCTAAACAGGTCCTGCGGTCGATCAGTTCAGCTTTGAACACTGCGTTTTAGCGCCTTAGCCACGGACTTGGCGCAGATTCTTCCACGTGATCCTGCTGATCCTTCGACTACTGTCGTCGATTCATCGGGCTTGTGCGCAAAAATTCAACTGCCTTTTCACCGATGATTACTGAAGGTGCGTGGGTGTGACCGCGGATGATTTCCGGCATCACCGACGCGTCAGCGACTCGCAGCCCATTGACCCCACGAACTCGCAACTGCGGGTCGACGACCGAGGACTCGTCGATGCCCATCCTGGCAGTCGATGTCGGATGGTAAAGCGTATGCGAAGTGCCTTCGAGCGTGGCAATGAGCCGTTCCTCACTCGGTAGACGTTCACCACCAGACGGAGCTAGATAGCGTCCATTTGTGACAGCAGAGATCGATGGGGTGGCAATGATGTCGTCGACCATACGCAGAGCTCGCATCATCGTGGCCCGGTCAGCTCCTTCTGGATCCGAGAGATACCCCGCATCGATGACTACCTTGTCTCC
Source organism: Brevibacterium sp. AGC70 (assembly GCF_057334195.1). Taxonomy (NCBI): domain Bacteria; kingdom Bacillati; phylum Actinomycetota; class Actinomycetes; order Micrococcales; family Brevibacteriaceae; genus Brevibacterium; species Brevibacterium sp. AGC70. The sequence goes on from NZ_JBHFIH010000005.1 coordinate 50,637, forward strand.
GGGGTTGGCCGAAGCCAGAGTGATCGTGCCGCGGCTTTGTGGCTGTAGAAGGATCGGTCCCAGAGATATTCCGTGGCCAGGGATCCCGTTGAGTCCTTCTTGCACGTAGGCAACGGGTGCGAAAATCACTTCGATATCAGGTAGATCAAGCGACTCGTCCGACCGGATGAATCCATAGGCTTCCGCCACATTCGATGTCAGCATCCCTTTGCGTTGAGCGAGGTAGAAGATGACATTTCGTAGCTTGGTCGCATCCTTGAGCGTGCCACTCTGCACCTCGAGACATGTGAGACTCACGAGGTGATCGCGCATGTTTTTCCCCACTTCGGGAGAGTCGACGAGAACCGGAATTGCATGCGAATTCAGTTGCGCGGATTCACCGATGCCGGAGAGCATGAGCAGTTGTGGAGTATTGACGGCACCGGCGCTGAGCACGATTTCGCGTCTGGCTGTAGTTTCGAAGCGCACACCATCGACGAGATAAGACACCCCTGTCGCGGTGTTGCCGTCGAAGAGGACCTTCTCGACCAATGCCTTGGTGCGCACTTCGAGGTTTGTTCGTGACTTGGCTGGTTTCAAGTACGCCTGTGAGGTGTTATGACGCGCTCCACGGAGTTGAGTGACCTGAGTTTGGGTGAAACCCTTGGGCTGGGCAGTATTTGCCTTCTCAACGTGGTGTCCTGCCTCGGTTGCGGCTTTGAGAAAGGTACGGGTGAGCGCTCGGGGCGCGCGCTGGTGTTCAACGCTGATGTTCGTAGCGTCAAAGATCGGCGCCAATGCCTCCCACCCCCACTCAGGCCCGGCCAGGTCGCCCCAATTGTCGTAGTCGGCGGCGTACCCTGGCACCCACATCATGGCGTTGAGCGAGGAAGAACCGCCGAGGACCTTCCCTCGCGGCCAGTACACTGTGCGGCCGTCAAGGCCTGGCTGCGGAGTCGTCTCATAGTTCCAATCGTATGGAGACTTGAACAGTTGGGAGAACGCAGCCGGAATTGAGATTTTAGAATCTGCGTCCTCGGGGCCGGCTTCGAGCAGAAGAACGGAAACGTTGGGATCCTCGGACAGGCGCGAGGCTACGACTGCTCCCGCTGAACCGGCGCCGACGATGATGTAGTCAAATTGATCACTCATGGGTGATCCTCCTTAGTGAACATGAAAGTGAGAGAAAATAGATCAGGCTCGGAAAGCATGGAAGAAGATGCCTGGTAGCTTGGACCAGCTCGGTCGGGAGGCAAATTCCGTAAGCGCGCGCCCGGTGCGTGCCGCGCTGCGTGCTGTGACGAACCAGGGCGGTTTGGGAAACAGTGAGAATTCCCCGCCGAGCACTGAGCGGGGGAAGGGTCGGAACGGACCCGTGATCACCGTTCGTTCGGTGTGGGGGATGAGGAAACCGTTGTGGACGACGCCGATCCCGGACTGCGCATTGTCTAGAGTGTGTCCGGGGAATGCACCCCACGTGGCCGTTGAGGTAAGGAACCCCAAACCAGTCCACACATTGATCCCAATCGATCCATAGTGTAAGCGTTCGATCTCGGCGTCGAATTGTGATCCCATCGTCTTGCGGGTGTTGGGGGCGATGATGACATTTGCTCCTAATGTGCCGGCCAGTCGGTCATTGGCATAGTCAACCGCCTTTCGGAGGAAATCTGTAGGATGCTCGCTCGAATCATGTACGACATCATTCTCTGCCGGGGGAGGGCCGACCGAGATCGTCTTGATGCCCAGCACCGGCGCGAAATACTCGGTGCTTTCAACCTCGGCATGCTCATGGGAGTCAATGGTCACCAAGATTCGTTGCCCTTGGGAGAAGGTGTCAACGTTCTCGTGGTCAGCAACTGCCTGACGTAGTTTGTGGTCACTATCGGCGTACCACGGCGGTCGATGATCGATGTGTTCCAAAGCGGTTCGGAGCTCTCGGAGAAATTCTTCGCGTTGGTTCCAACCCGCGTCGATGATGACTGTTTGAGCGGCGATGCAATTGTGGCCGGCGTTGTGCAACCGCATTGTTGCGACGTTCTCTGCTTGAAACTTCAAATCTGCGGCCGACCAATTTCCGGGCACCACGATGACAGGGGAGACTCCTCCGAGTTCACTAGTGATGGGTTTAGCCAGTGCAGGCGCCCCGGTGCGTTCGCTGTCGTCACCCCAAACAATTCGGTCATGGGTAGTGATGCTGCCAGTGATGTGCACGTTGGTGATCTCTGGATGGTCGCTTAAGTATTTTCCGACCTCGGCTCCGCCCTGGACGATGCGTAGAAGATTGGCATCGATCAGGGGCGCCAGGGATTCACGGTAGACCGACAGGAGGGGAGCCAGGGATGGGTTGATCTTGAGAACGCTTGCACGGTTATGGGCGACGAGTTCAGTGAGTACATCCAATGGTCCGATCGATGTGATGTTTCCGGCACCGAGGACGAGGCTAATGCCGCCGCTAGTCCCGCGCTGTCTAGCCCCCAGCCCGGCCGCTGATCGGATCTTGTCAGCGGGCACTCCTGGAAGTGTCCAGACCTGTGCGGAAAAACCGTGGAAAAGGACCGTTTCTAATAGGCTGGTTGGAAGCACTTTCCACGTCAGACGGCCCCCGATTGTCTTCGCCGTTTTCAGCTCGTCGACAGGGGAGCGGCCTTCTGCCAGAAGTCTCAGAGTCTTAGCGACTGTTGAGAAACCCGACAGCGTGGCATAGGGGCCAGACATCCATTCCTCGCCGACAAGTTGAGAATTCGAATTCAGCCCCTTGATATCCGAGGCAGTACGGGTCCAACGATTCACATTGAAGGCAATCGACTGTTGTGTGAGTTCGAGCAAACGAGCACGTTGGGACAATGACATGCCAGTCCAGGAATGGATTCCGGCCCCCAGTGCGGAGATCGCATGATTCAGTCGATCAGTATCCAACGGATATGCGGGCAACCTGGGGTGTGTGGGTGACTGCGCAGTATCGCCATTGATCATGATGAGTGCTCCTCGCTGAGCCGGGTCATTCACAGATCTCAAGCTGTTGTGACCGCTTCGATTCTTTCAGTGCAGCCAGCGTATCCGCGATATTGCCATTTCCCCTATGGGCGTCAACCCAGACCTTGAACTAGACAGTTGTGCTTGTGCACAATATGCATCTAACCTCGCCATATGAGCATCGATGGTGAGCACACGGGGATCAAACTTGCAACAGTAGGCTCTGATCCGGCCTTCAAGCTGGAGCTCGGACGTCTCGCTGGTGAGATTGCCGATGACATCGTCACTGGCGAGCACGCGTATGCCGAAAAGCACATACCCCTCGAGATTTTGGTCGACATCATCGCACAGAATCTCCATTCTCTTCTGAATTCGCTGGACGGTGGAGCCCTCGATCTAAATCCGGCTCATCACGCCGGACGAGTAAAAGCTGAACACGGAGTGGAACTCTCCGGCGTCCTCCATGCCTACCGCTTGGCTGGTCTCAAATTATGGGGAAAGCTTGCAGCCTCCGGTGCCGAACACTCAGATCAGGACACGCTCTTCCTGCTGGGAGCCAACCTATGGACGGCACTTGACGAACTCTCCACAGCTGCAGCCGAAACTCACCGTGAGGTCACCGGTGCTCGCGACCGCTGGGCCGAGCATTCTCGCACTGCCGCCGTCGTCGACCTGCTTTCGCCTACTGTTACACCAGAACGGCGAGATGCCGCAGCACGACTATTACAACTGGGCGAGAACCTGCGACTCTTCGTCATCGTAGTGGATGAGCACTGTGCTGGCATCGAAGTCATTGGCGCGCGGACGTTTTGGGCTGAGGTCAACGGGGGACGGGTTTGTCTGCTGGCGCTAAGCAACCGAACCGAATTCGTCGCCACCACTGCTGGTGCCAGAGCCGGAGTCAGCGAGGAGTTTCATTGCCTCGACGATGCGGCCGAAGCCGAGCGACAAGCACGGATCGCCCTAAAGTGTCTGAGCGATCAGGCCGAGGGTATCTATCACTACGGTCACTCCCCGACGGATACACTTATATGCTCCCAGCCGACAGAAGCCCGCCGACAGGTCAGACGGACCTTCGCCGAGCTGAGAGCTCTGCCGCAAGAAAATCGTGACCTACTTCTCGACACATTCGAAGCCTGGGTAGAAAGTGGCGGCTCACTTACGAGCACGAGCGAGGTACTCCATTGCCATCGCAATACTGTGAACTATCGGCTGCGCAAATTCGAGAGCCTGACAGATCGGTCGATTTCCAATCCCGCCGATCTCACCGTATTGACGTTGAGTTTACGAACCATCCGCCTATTGGATTGGCCCGAGGGACCGCGAGGCCTTTCCGAACACTGAGGACAGAATGACCGGGGCCCGAGAGTTGTCATCGGGACAGTAGGCAGAACACGCGGAATGTTTTGCGTACCCGACAGCTGCAGCTGATCGCCTTGGTGCAGTGTCGAGGTCCTCCTACATGAGATTGTTGTGATACTGAGGATCAACGTCAGTAAGCAGGCGCTTGAACACCACGTCGCATGCGTAGATCTCGGTTCTGATTGTGTCGGGCGTATCGCATAACTTGCGATGGATGGATTCAGTAGACGCGGGAGTTGCCGACGGTCTACGATGGTTAAAACGCAAGAAACGAAAATCTAGAATCGAGACATCATGAGCACGAGTGCAGCAGCGCAGGACACCTTCTACGTGCCAGGGGACCAGGGGACAGGTGAGGTCTACGACTTCATCGAAGCTCACGCAGCGAAGACTGGCTCTCAGCCTGAACCTCGCTTCTACCTCTCGGGACCAGGCGCAAGAGATCAGGTAGAGCTGCCGCATGAGATCTACGAGATCCTGGTCAAAGCAGTGGACGCAATGCGATCGGGCATGGCAGTCACCATCACTCCCAACTCTCTGACGATGACAACCCAGCAGGCGGCCGAGATTCTCGGAGTCACGCGACCAACGCTCGTGAAGCTACTCGACGAGGGCAGGATCCCCTTTGAGAAGCCCAATACACACCGCCGCGTTCGCTTAGCGGATGTCCTCGAATACAAAGAGCAGCGGAAGGCTGAACAGCACGAGGCAATCGCTGAAATGAGTGACTACACCGACGATGAAGAAAGCCGGGAGCAGGCGCTGGCGCGGATGAAGAAAGCTCGAAAGATCGTCGCAAATCGGCGACGTTCAGCCTGATGATGGCACGATAGCGGTATGTACACCGCACTCCTCGACAGCTGCGTGCTCTGGCCCAGCCTTCAGAGGGACTTCTTGCTTTCTCTTGCCGCCGAAAAGGCGTTTCGTTTCGTCTTCAGTGAATCCATTCTGGCTGAGGTTGAAACCAACGAGGAGCTCAAGCTCATTGAGCGTGGTCGAGGCCTTGATGATTCGCGCGCCGCCGCCCTTCACCTGAGCCGCCAAATGCGCATATCCTTCGCAGACTCAATCGTCCAAGGCTGGGAGGGACTGGAAGGAACATATGGTCTTCCCGACCCGGATGACGAACATGTTCTGGCAGCCGCTGTCGTGGGTGGTGCGGGCAGTATCGTGACGGAGAATTTCAGGGACTTTCCACCAGATGCAATCCCCGAGGGGCTGCAAATTGTTAGTGCCGTTGATTTCGCTCACGAAACCGTCAGCATGAGGCCAGACCTGGGGGCGGCCGCAGTGACGGCATGGGCCCAGCGCTCGGGCAGGAATCACGCCTCGATGTCGGAGACAGACTTCCTGGACGAACTCGATCGCAGATACGAGATGAACGCTGCCACTGCGATCGTGCGCGACTTCTTCAATAGGGGCTAAGTGTGGTTTCTTGGCACTTCACAGACGGGAGGGAGGCGCTCACCCCCCGTTGTACGCCTCTGTCAGGATCTAAGCTTCGCCAAACCGTTCAACGTCGTTAAACCTCTAGAATCCAGCGAACGATATGGTGCCAAAAGAGGCTTCAAGCGTGTTCGATTCCCGTCATCTCCTCCAGCTGCCGGGGGGGGGG
>NZ_JBHFIH010000005.1:56631-61350 GCF_057334195.1 Brevibacterium sp. AGC70
CCATATGGTCGGGCCGGTTTTTCGGTTCGCGATCGATCTGTCGGCCGCAGCGCGGTGGGTTCCGGTAGAATCTCCTTCTGCCCAGCACCGTGTGCCCGGGTTCCCGCATCAATTCTGCACGACCGAGGCGGCACCGTTCATCACTGATGGTGGCCCACGGCAGAAAGCCATTTCCCATATGAGTCCCGAGCCCCAGCAGCGGCGAGTGCCCTGGCCCCGACTGAACCGCCGACAGGTCCTCACAGGTGCACTCGCAGGTGCAGGTCTCCTCGGCGCAGGCTTCGTGACTTCCTCAGGCACGGACTTTCTCGCCCCTGCGCGCCGGACTGATCCCCTCCGCTCCGCCACCGTCGCCTTCACTTCTGGGACCGCGCGCGAGGGCATCGGCATCGAGATGGCGCAGCACTTGGAGGCGAACTCACGTGTCATGCCCGGAATAGAGGACCTAGGGCCGGCGGCACGACAACAGCAATTCCTGGACCGGTGCACTGCATGGATCACGCAGCTGCCCGAACACCGTCGCGATCTTGCCACCTCGGCGCTTTGCGATCTGTGGGTACTCACCGACTCCCTTCCGGCGACGGTGGCCAGCTGGGACCAGCCGTGGAGATACATCTGGCCGCGGGATGCGGCGTTCGCTGCGGTTGCTTTGGCTCGAGTCGGGATGCTCGACCTGGCGTGGCAGCACCTTCTTCACCTGCAGTCACTGCAATCGGAGGACGGGTCTTTCGCGGCGCGGTTCACCCCAGACCTGGGGCTGGCCCCGGACGAGCGCCCATCTCAGTTCGACGCGCTTGGACTCCTGCTCTGGGCCGTCAGCGACGTCCATGCTGTGGGGGCACGGACCACCGGACGAAATGAGGGAGTGGTCGCCGTCGAAGCGATGGCACCGATGCTGCGTCGCTCTTCCCGGCGCCTGCTTCACCTCACCGAGCGGGGAACAGTGCTGCCCCCGGTGTCGTCCGATTACTGGGAGGTCAGCGAATCCCAAGTCACGCTCGGCACAGCGGGACCCACATTGTTGGGCCTGCAGGCACTTGTCAGACTGGCAGAGCACAGCAGTGGACTGTGGGATCACATCGATGGGGGAGCCGACGCGCTCGGCGACAGCTGCAATGCGTTCGAAGCGACATTCTCTCGAACATTCATCGCCAATGGACTGCAGCGCTACCCGACCTCGGGAGGACTCGATTCGGCGGTGGCCTATCTGCCCGCGGCCGGGGCGGGCCTGGACCTCGGAGAATCGACCCTTGATCACGTCTGGGAGAGACTGCGCCAACCTGCCGGCGGGATCAAGCCGGGGCATGGATGGATCTTCGATCACACGAGCTGGACACCGTCGACATCACTCATGGGAGTCGGGTTCGCCCGCATCGGTGCCACAACACAGGCCGATGGGGTGCTCGACTGGTTGGGCAGCCATCGTACGCAGGCCGGCTCCCTTCCCGAGAAGGTCAGTGCAGAAGGCGCGGCAGTGTCGGTGGCACCTCTGTCGTGGACGGCATCCAATGTGATCATCACTCTCGACGAGCTCCATCGCGCCCGATCCTGACCCGAGCTGCCGGTGCCTCCGTGGCGGCATGGGTTCACGGTGCACGGCTGCGCTGTCCATCAGAACCGGCATCGATTGCGCTCCTCGCGAACTCCGGAACTGCGGCGGCCCGCCTGTTTCGTGTTTTGTCCCGTGTTTCGCGTAATATGGGTGACTGCGTCTTGCGGACGTGCGCGATCTCATCGTGGACTTTCGCTCCCTCCAGGTCACCAGATGACCGATTATGCATGACTGTCGAAATTGAAAGGTCGCACTGTGAAGAGCTCCGTCGAGCAACTCGACCCCACGCGGGTCAAGATCAGCGTGGATGTCCCATACGCCGAACTCAAGCCGAGCATCGACGAGGCATACAAGACCATCGGTGGCCAGGTCACCATTCCGGGCTTCCGCCAGGGCAAGGTCCCTGCGCGCATCATCGATCAGCGCGTTGGCCGACCCGCAGTGATCCAGGAGGCCGTGAACAACGGTCTTGACGGGTTCTACCGGGAGGCCGTCGAAGAGCACGATCTCAAGCCATTGGGCCAGCCCGAGGTCGAGATCTCCGAAGTCCCCGGCCTCGACGGCACCGAAGACGGCGACCTGACCTTCACTGTCGAGGTCGACGTGCGCCCCACGATCGAACTGCCTGCCTACGACACCATCAGTGTCGAGGTCGACCCGATCGAGGTCACCGATGAAGACGTCGATGCCGAGCTTGAGCAGCTGCGCACCCGCTTCGGAACGCTGAGCTCCGTTGACCGTCCTGCAGCCAAGGACGACTTCGTGACCCTCGACCTCGTCGCCACCATCGACGGCGAAGAGATCGACACCGCCTCCGACATCTCCTACCAGGTTGGCGCCGGGACCATGCTCGATGGCATGGACGAAGCCCTCGACGGTCTGTCGGCAGACGAGACCACCACCTTCGAGACCACCTTCGCGGGCGGAGAGCACGCCGGCGAAACCGGAACAGTCTCCATCACACTCAGCGCGGTCAAGGTTCGCGAGCTGCCAGAGGCTGACGATGACTTCGCTCAGCTGGCCAGCGAATTCGACACGATCGACGAGCTGCGTACGGACCTGCGCGAGCAGGCTGCGAAGCAGAAGGAGACCGACCAGGGTGCACAGGCACGCGACAAGGTCCTCGAATCACTGATCGAGACCCTCAACGTGCCCGTTCCCGAGAAGGTCGTCACCGACGAGGTTGAGCGTCACCTCGAGTCCGAGAGCCGCGTGGATGACGATGAGCACCGTAAGGAGGTCACCGAGGAGACCGAGCGCAATCTCCGCACCCAGTTCATCCTCGACTCGATCGCCGAAGCCGAAGAGGTTGAGGTGACACAGCCCGAGCTCATCGAATACCTCATCTCTGCGTCACAGCAGTACGGCATGAACCCGAATGAGTTCGCTCAGATGCTCGACAGCTCCGGACAGGTCAACGCACTGGTCGGAGAGGTCACACGCCGCAAGGCCCTGGCCGCTGCTCTCGCCGGTGCTGTCGTCAAGGACACAGCAGGCAATGTCGTCGATATGGAGGAGTTCACCTCTCCAGCTGAGGAAGAGGCACCTGAGGTCGTCGATGACTCAGATGATGCCGTCGCAGCCGAAGGCGACGACGATAACTGACTTCCAACCGCTTCGGCGGTGACAGAGCCGACAACGGTGGGCACGGAGAATATTCCGTGCCCACCGTTTCGCATAGGTGCATCGGTCGGCCGCAGCCACGTGTGGGCCTCATCCGGCACGAATCTTCCCAGCAGATGCAGGGGAATCCGGTGCCCGATCACGCTGATGGCGAACACAGGCGTTCCGACGGACTAAATCCGACCGGAGAGCAGTTAGAGTCCATATCAAGCCAACCAAAGACCAACAGGAGTGAAACGTGAGCGCACATGAAATGACAGCGCCCGTCGGCCTCGACGCCGGTGGAGCAATGGGTCTCGATGACCATATTTTCAACCGCCTGCTCAAAGAGCGCATCATCTGGCTCGGTTCGGAAGTGCGTGACTCCAACGCCAACGCGATCTGTGCTCAGATGATGCTGCTGGCGGCGGAGGATCCCGATGCGGACATCTCGCTGTACATCAACTCCCCGGGTGGCTCGGTCACCGCGGGAATGGCGATCTACGACACCATGCAGTACATCAAGCCAGATGTCTCCACCGTCGCCATGGGAATGGCCGCATCGATGGGGCAGTTCCTGCTGTCATCCGGTGCACCGGGCAAGCGGTTCGCCACCCCCCACGCCCGCATCCTCATGCACCAGCCGTTGGGTGGAATCGGCGGCACCGCCACCGACATCAAGATCCAGGCAGAGCTCATCCTGCACATGAAGAAGCAGATGGCAGAGCTCACCGCCGAACAGACAGGCAAGACCCTGGAGCAGATCCTCAAGGACAACGACCGCGACCACTGGTTCACCGCCGAAGAAGCACTGGAATACGGCTTCATCGACAAGATGGTGACCCGTTCGTCCGACGTCACCGACAACTGAGTGGGAGTCAAGGAAGAATGAATTCAATGAACTTTATGCCAGGGTCCACCGCCGGCAACATGCCGCAGTCCCGCTACGTCATGCCCCAGTTCGAAGAGCGGACTCCCTACGGTTTCAAACGCCAGGATCCCTACACCAAGCTCTTCGACGATCGCGTGATCTTCCTGGGCGTCCAGGTTGACGACACGAGCGCCGACGACGTGATGGCGCAGCTCCTGGTCCTCGAATCACAGGACCCTGATCGTGACATCACGCTCTACATCAACTCGCCGGGTGGCTCCTTCACCGCGATGACTGCCATCTACGACACGATGCAGTACATCAAGCCGGAGATCCAGACTGTCTGCCTCGGTCAGGCCGCCTCGGCTGCTGCCGTACTCCTGGCAGCCGGCACTCCGGGCAAGCGTCTGGCTCTGCCCAACGCCCGAGTCCTCATCCACCAGCCTGCGATGGAGGGCCAGGGACAGGGACAGGCTTCGGACATCGAGATCCAGGCCGCAGAGGTCTTCCGGATGCGCCAGTGGCTGGAGACGACTCTGTCGGACCACTCCAACAAGTCACCGGAGCAGGTCTCCAACGACATCGAACGTGACCTCTTCCTCACCGCCGAACAGGCGAAGGACTACGGTCTCGTCGATCAGGTTCTGACCTCTCGCAAGGCGGTCTGAGACACACGAACATCGTCGGGGGGCGG
>NZ_JBHFIH010000005.1:61433-64278 GCF_057334195.1 Brevibacterium sp. AGC70
CCCCCCCGAAGCGGTCTGTGCTGCGAAGTTGCCACCTGGTGCGGCGCCGAGTAGTTTGGGCCTTCTCAACAGCATGGGTGCGTCCATCTTCTCCGACACACCGAATGACGGTTCTGGCCGCTCATGTCAGTCCCGTATGGGAAGCTATTGAGGTACAGGAAACACGAGCGGTAGAGTTGGGGCCAGGTGCCCCGGCGGAAGGTTGTGACAGTGGCTCGCAGTGCGGACGGAGCAGACCTGCTCAAATGTAACTTCTGTGGGAAATCCCAGAAGCAGGTTCGGAAACTCATCGCCGGACCTGGCGTCTACATCTGCGATGAATGCATCGGGCTGTGCAACGAGATCATCGAAGAGGAGCTCAGCGAAGGCACCTCCGAACACACCGATATCGAACTGCCCAAGCCGCGCGAGATCTTCGACTTCCTCCAAGAATACGTCGTCGGTCAGGAACCGGCGAAGAAGGCCCTGTCCGTGGCCGTGTACAACCATTACAAGCGCATCCGCTCCCTGCAGAGCGACGAAGATACGAAGACCCTGGGTTCCGATGACACCGAGGTTGAGATCGCGAAGTCCAACATCCTCCTCGTGGGCCCCACCGGATCGGGCAAGACCTACCTGGCGCAGTCGCTGGCGAAGAGACTGGATGTTCCCTTCGCCGTTGCAGACGCGACAGCACTGACGGAGGCCGGCTACGTCGGCGAAGACGTCGAGAACATTCTGCTCAAACTCATCCAAGCCGCGGACTTCGACATTCAGAAGGCCGAACACGGCATCATCTACATCGACGAGATCGATAAGATCGCACGCAAGTCGGAGAACCCGTCGATCACCCGAGATGTCTCCGGCGAAGGTGTCCAGCAGGCGCTGCTGAAGATACTCGAAGGCACTCAGGCCTCCGTGCCGCCGCAGGGCGGACGCAAACATCCCCACCAGGACTTCCTCCAGATCGATACCACGAATGTGCTCTTCATCGTCGCGGGAGCCTTCGCAGGCATGGAGGAGATCGTTGCCGGCCGTAAGGGCAAGCACGGCATCGGGTTCGGTGCGCTCCTGCAGTCGAAGAACGACGAAGAAGACCTCTACGCCGACATCCTGCCCGAAGATCTGCTGAAGTTCGGACTCATCCCCGAGTTCATCGGACGCCTGCCCGTACTGGCCACGGTCTCCACACTGGATCGTGCGGCGCTGATATCGATCCTCACAGAACCGAAGAATGCCCTGGTCAAGCAGTACCAGCGCATGTTCGAGTTCGACAATGTAGAGCTTCGTTTCGAGACCGACGCCCTTGAAGCCATCTCCGACCTCGCACTCCTGCGCGGCACCGGGGCACGTGGACTGCGATCCATCCTCGAAGAGGTCCTGCAACCGGTCATGTTCGATGTTCCCTCCCGGGAGGACATCGCCGAGGTGGTCGTGACCAGGGACGTCGTGGACAAGAACGTCGCCCCCACTCTGGTGCCTCGTGAACAGCCTCGTGCATCCAAAAAGTCAGCCTGAGTCGTCTCATTAGATGAGGCTGTTCGCTGATACCAGGCCTCTGAAATACGACAACTACCGCCGCCTCTGGGTGGCCAACATCGTCACTGTCATCGGTGCTCAGATGACTGTGGTCGCTATTCCCGCACAGATCTATCACATCACCGGATCGTCCGGCTACGTAGGTCTCAGCGGTGTATTCGGGCTGGTTCCGCTCATCGTGTTCGGACTGTGGGGCGGTTCACTGGCCGATGTCATCGACCGTCGCAGGCTGCTCGTCATCTCCACAGTCGGCCTGATCATCGCGAGCTCGCTGTTGGCTCTCATCGCAGTCATGCAGCTTGGAAACGTGTGGCTGCTGCTGTCCGTATTCTCATTGCAACAGGCCTTCTTCGGCCTGAACCAGCCGGCCAAGGGCGCACTCCTGCCGACCATCGTTCCGCTCGAACTTCTCCCGTCTGCCAACTCGCTCAACATGACGGTCATGACATTGGGCGCCGTCGCAGGACCGATCATCGGCGGTGCTCTGATACCGGTCGTCGGCTATCAGACGCTCTACATCCTGGATGCGCTGTTCCTGGCCACAACTCTCTACGCGGTGCTGCGTCTGCCCCCATTGGTCCCTCAGAAACAGCCCGACACGCGCGCGGGTGTCAAAGGAGTCATCGACGGCTTCCGCTACCTGGCGACGAACACCGTCGTCATGGTGTCACTGCTGGTCGACGTCATTGCGATGGTCTTCGGAATGCCCAGAGCACTGTTCCCGCAGATCGCGACCGAGTCCTTCGGCGGTCCTCCGGCCGGAGGCATCGTCTTCTCTCTGCTGTTCGCGTCTCTGGCAGCAGGCAGCGCCTTGGCGGGGATCTTCTCAGGCTGGGTATCTCGCGTCGAACGTCAGGGCTTGGCAGTGATCACAGCGATCCTCGTCTGGGGCACCGCCATGTCTGTGTTCGGCCTGTCCCTGGAATTCGCCTCAGGGTTCTGGGCGGCGGCTCTCATCGTCGCGCTTCTCGGCCTGGCCATCGGCGGCGGCGCCGACATCATCTCCTCCGCATTCCGTTCTACGATGCTGCAGGAGGCTGCCAGCGATGACATGCGAGGTCGCATGCAGGGTGTGTTCATCGTCGTTGTCGCAGGCGGACCACGCATTGCCGATGTTCTGCACGGCACTGTCGCGGAGTTCACGAATACGACAATCGCCTCCGCCGGAGGGGGCCTCATCGTCATTGTGCTCGTCATCGCCTGTGCGTTGATCTTCCCGAAGTTCCGTCGCTATCGCGTGGAGCGCGGGGGAGCGGGGCAGCGCCGGACGTCGGTGGCCTGAAGCGCTCGTCCCATGCAGCGAGCCCGAGGCTACCCGGTGTTGCTT
>NZ_JBHFIH010000005.1:64394-80242 GCF_057334195.1 Brevibacterium sp. AGC70
GCTTCGGGCGGCCTCGGGCTCGCATTGCGCTGCAGCTGGAACACTTTCTGAGGGAGAGCGCTTCAGCCCTGATCTGGCTAGGCTTGTGCGGTGTACACGGCGTTCTCAGCAGGCTGGACGACGACGAAGCCGGGGCCGTGGAAGGCAAGCTGAACCGATTCACCCGAACCGCGACCGAAGAAGGTCCCCACGCTGACGTCGGTCTTGATCTGCGGCGCCAGAGATGAGGACCAGCACACCGCGGCCTGCGGGTCGACGAACGTCGGCTGCTGTGAGCAGTCGAGGACCATCGGCTCGCCCTTGCAGCAGATGGCAGCAGTGCCTTGGCCGTTGAGTTCGAGGTTGAACAGCCCGGAGCCGCTGGCCATGGCACCGATTCCGCCCTTGATCCGCTTGATCTCCCAGTTGAGAGCATCATCGAAGGCCAAGAGGTTCGCGGTGTTGACCGTCAGAGCATCCTGCTGACCTTCCATAGCCATCATGAAGATGTTCGAGGCCTCTCGAGCGAAGAACACCTCTCCGTGGCCCTCGACCTTCATCACATTGCCGCCTTCACCGGTGGCGGCCTTCTTCATGAACTGGCCCACCGACTTCGACCCCTGGTGAGCGAAGCGGACGTCGCCCTGGTAAGCGACCATGGCACCCTTTGTGGCGATCATGGGCGCATTGGGCGTGATCACAGTGCGCAGCATCTTATTCGATTGCAGAGTCCAGCGATCCTGGTTCTGGATCTCGGCGTTTCGCTTCGAAAAGAGTTCACTTCTCATCGTTCAAGAGCCTTTCGTCCTAGAAGAAGCCTCGTACTCCTTCAGTTGTCGAGTTCAATCGTAAGCGTCCAGGCTCTCCTCGTGCCGGAGGATTCTGTTCTGATCTTGGAACAGGTGCTGACGGTCAGTCCTGTTCGATGAAGTCGATCTCGGCTACCGTGATCTCTTCACCCTTCACCTCAGTGGTGAGATTCTGGATGCGTCCAGCGGCCGTGAGGTCGCCCTGGGCACTGTCGATCGCCGCGACGACAGCTGCCGGCGCATGGATGGTGAGGCTGCGCACCTGAGTCTTCTGGGAGACCTTGGCCTCGGTCTTCGACCTCCGGATCTCGGTGAGCACCGAGGCGACAGAGATGAGCAGGTCCGGATCCACGGACGAGTCAGGCTGTGTCAGCTGCTCGTCTCCGGGCCACGGTGACCTGTGCACAGATCCCGATCTCCACCACGACCACACCTCTTCGGTCACGAAGGGCATGATCGGAGCGAAGAGACGCAGGAGGACGTCGAGGGCAGTTGCCAGAGTGACATGAGCCGAAAGCTGATCGCCCTCGCCCTTGGCGCCGTACGACCGGTCCTTGACGAGTTCGACATAGTCATCGGTGAACTCCCAGAAGAAGCTCTCCGCGGCTCGCAGAGCGTGTGCGTAATCGTAGGCCGCCATATGCGTTGAAGCGGTCCCGATGACCTCGGCGAGTTTCTTGAGCAGAGCTCGATCGAGATCGTGCGTCACGGAACCGAGCTGGCCGACGAGCCCGGAGTGAACCCCCTGGGCCAGCGCGAACTTCGAAGCGTTGAGCAGCTTCATGGCCAATCGGCGCCCGATCTGCATCTGCGTCACGTCATAAGCTGTATCGGCTCCGAGTTTGGCGCTGGCCGCCCAGTAGCGCACCGCGTCGGGGCCGAAGCCCGGTTTCGCCTCGCCGAGGATGTCCGAGGGGACTACGACGTTGCCCTTCGACTTCGACATCTTCTTGCGATCCGGATCAAGGATCCAGCCGGAGAGGCCGGCATGCTTCCATGGTGCAGCGTCATTGAGCGAGTTGGCCCGGACGACAGTGGAGAACAGCCAAGTGCGGATGATGTCGTGGCCCTGAGGGCGCAGATCGAAGGGGAAGACCTTGGAGAAGAAGTCTTCGTCGCGACTCCACCCACCCAGCAGCTGCGGGGTCAGAGATGAGGTTGCCCACGTATCGAGGACGTCCGGATCGGCAGTGAAGCCACCGGGCACGTCACGTTGGTCAGCGGTGAAGCCGGCGGGAACCTCGGCGACGGGATCGGCGGGCAGGGACTCGGGAACGATCGGATCCGAGTAGTCAGGTTCCCCGGCCGAGTCCAAGCGATACCACAGTGGGATCGGTACGCCGAAGTAACGCTGGCGGGAGACCAGCCAGTCACCGTTGAGATTCTCCACCCAGTTCTCGTAGCGTGAGCGCATGAACGCCGGATGCCACTCGATCTCACGACCGCGGGCGATGAGCGCGTCGCGGAGTTCGGCCGAGCGTCCGCCGTTGCGGATGTACCACTGGCGGGACGTGACGACTTCGAGGGGCTTGTCGCCCTTCTCGTAGAACGGCACAGGATGTGTGATCGCTTCGATCTCGCCGATGAGGTCACCGGATTCGGCGAGCATGTCCGCGATCTCCTTGCGGGCGGTGAAAGTTGTCTTTCCCGCCAGCTGCTCGTAGTTGGCCACGGCATCGGGCTTCGGCGACGACGCGATCCATTCGGGGACTTCGAGGTTGAGTCGTCCACCCCGGTTGATGACCGCGCGAGTGGGGAGGTCGAGTTCACGCCACCAGGTGACGTCAGTGAGGTCGCCGAAGGTGCAGACCATGGCAATGCCGGTGCCCTTGTCCGACTTCGCGAGTTCATGGGCGCGAACTTCGACGCTGACGCCGAAGAGAGGTGAGACGTACCTGGATCCGAACGAGGAGGTGTAACGCTCGTCCTCGGGATGAGCCACGAGTGCCACTACCGCGGGAATGAGCTCCGGACGGGAGGTGAGAATGACGATCGGCTCCGCCGAGGTGTCGGCGAGACCGTCGGTGCCCTCGGGGTAGAAGTTCACCTTATGGTAGGCGCCGTCCTTCTCCCGGTCTTCGAGTTCCGCCTGCGCGACGGCAGTACCGAAGGTGACATCCCACATGGTGGGGGCGTCCTGGGAGTAGGCGTGACCGTTTGCGAGGTCGGAGAGGAAAGCCTTCTGGCTGACCGAGCGTGATGTGTCATCGATGGTGCGGTAGGTGTACTTCCAATCCACGGACAGGCCGGTGGAGCGGAAGAGGTGTTCGAAGATCTGCTCGTCCTCGGCGGACAGGGTCTCGCAGAGTTCGATGAAGTTCTGACGCGAGATCTTGACGAAGTCACGAGAGTTCTTCGCAGGCTTTGCCGGCGGCTCGAAGTTCGGGTCGTAACTCTGAGTGGGATCGCAGGTGACCCCGTAGTAGTTCTGGACGCGTCGTTCCGTCGGCAGACCATTGTCATCCCAGCCGAGGGGGTAGAACACGTTCTTGCCCTGCATGCGCTGATATCGAGCAATGATGTCAGTCTGCGTGTAGGAGAAGACGTGCCCGACGTGCAGAGACCCCGAGGCGGTGGGCGGGGGAGTGTCGATCGAATAGACCTGCTCACGATCCGTATCGACGTCGAAGGCATAGACTCCGCTGTCGCTCCAAGCGGCGTCCCATTTGTCCCGAAGTCCCTCAAGAGCCGGCTTATCCGGCAGGTTCACTGACTCGTGCGT
Source organism: Brevibacterium sp. AGC70 (assembly GCF_057334195.1). Classification (NCBI taxonomy): domain Bacteria; kingdom Bacillati; phylum Actinomycetota; class Actinomycetes; order Micrococcales; family Brevibacteriaceae; genus Brevibacterium; species Brevibacterium sp. AGC70. The sequence goes on from NZ_JBHFIH010000005.1 coordinate 67,905, forward strand.
CGAGTCCGAAAAGGCAGGTGTGTTCATAATTGTTGATTTTCTCACCCGGGCGGCCTGGGGCCAAACCGATGTGCGGGCGTGAGCGGACTTCAGTGGTTCTTGCCAGTGGCACACGCTGCCAGAGACACACTGAATGGAGCGTGAGATGCGTCTGCGAACGAAAATGAGAATATTGGACCATGGCGCCCTTGGACAGAATCGGATCAGAGAACCTGCCGCCTACGTCGACCGCGTGGATGAACCCAGCCCGTGCGATCGCGATCGTGGCAGTCGTCGCCATCCATTCGCTGGGAACTGTCGTTGAGGAGAACTACGCGACCATGGGCCCCGACTGGTGGGTCGCCAACGGCTTCGACTCCGCAGCTCGGTGGTCGGTTCCTGTGTTCATCATGATATCTGGGGCCTTGGCACTGGACCCAGCCCGCGGGAACAAGCCACGTAGATTCCTCAGCAAGCGCGTCTGGAGAATCGGAATCCCGCTCGTGTTCTGGACGGCCGTATACGTCGTCTTCAGGCGCTTCTATCTGCTCCCGACAGACGACGGATGGAACCCGGGAATCGCGATCCTGACCGGTTCTCCGTTCGTGCAGCTCTACTTCCTCTACGTGCTCGCCGGCCTGACGCTTCTGACCCCGTTCTTCCGGCTGCTCAGCGTTCACGGCTCGCGGCGCCTGCAATGGGGGACGGGTCTGATCTTTCTGGGCATCGGCATGCTCGACCAGTGGGCGAGCATCGTCTTCGATGTGGGTGAGGCCAATATCGCCACACGTTTTCTGCCGATGGCCGGCTTCTACATCCTCGGATGGGTGCTGCGGGACGTGGTGCTCTCCTCCCGTGGTGTGGTGCTGGCGTGGCTGGCACTTGCCGGTGCCATCGCTATGACCATTGTGTGGGCGGGACTCGGCCCAGGCGAGAAGCCGTGGGTCTTCCCCTACGAATACCTCTCGCCGGGGGTCGTCATCGCTTCGTCCGCCGCCTACCTCCTGCTGCACCATCACATGAATAACGGTTTCCGGCTCCTGCACTGGTTCTACCCGTACTCCTTTGGGGTGTTCCTGCTCCACCCCCTCGTGCTCTACCCCTTGCGCAATATGATGGGCCTGCCGACGACGGTCCCCGGTGTTCTCCTCCATGCCATCGCGATGCCGATCGTCTACACGGTCATCTGCGCTGTCATCACCTGGCTGGCGGTCAAGATTCCCGGCGTGCGCGCCGTCTTCGGCGAAGGGGGTCCCCGCAATCCGCATTCGAAGCCGAACCCGCGGCCGAACCGAGCGAGGAAGGCCGACCCGGACACCGCGAGCGCTTAGCTGCGACTGGATCTGCCGGAAGGTGATGAAACTCCGTAGACTGACCGGTGTCCCCTATGATCGTGTCCTCCACCGGACGCGACACACCCAGATACAGATGTGACATGCCCAGGTTCAGATGCGGTGAGCCCGGGTCCCGATCAGGGCCTGGAGCCACGAACGACGACGAAGAAGTACGGAGAGGTACAGCGATGGAAACACTCAGAGCAGTTGTGACAGGTGCGAGTTCGGGAATCGGCGCCGCTACGGTTCGCCAGCTGCGCGAGCAGGGCTGGGACGTCGTTGCCGTGGCACGACGAGAGGAGAAGCTGCGGGCGCTGTGCGAGGAGACCGGCGCCAGCTACGTGGTAGCTGACCTCACCGATGATGATGCGGTCGCGGCGCTCAACGCCGAGGTGATGGCTGGGGGGCCGGTGCACTCTCTGGTCGCCAACGCGGGTGCCGCGTACGGCACTGACACCGTCGCCGAGGCCTCGGTCGACGGTTGGCGTGACATGTTCGATATCAATGTCCTCGGAGTCCTCCGAGTCGTCAAGTCATTCCTTCCCGCTCTGATCGAATCCGGGCGGGGAGACATCGTCGTCATGTCCTCGACCGCCGGACACCAGGCCTATGAAGGCGGGGGCGGTTACGTCGCGGCCAAGCACGGCACACATTCGATCGCCGCGACGCTGCGACTCGAGCTCGCTGGTGAACCTGTCCGTGTGATCGAAATCGCACCCGGGATGGTCGCCACCGATGAATTCACGCTGAAACGAGTCGGCGGCAGTCAGGACAAAGCCGACAAGGTCTACGAAGGGGTGGAGAACCCCCTGTCCGCAGATGATGTCGCCGATGCCGTGGTGTACTCGCTGACCCGACCGCACCATTTCAATGTCGACCTGATGGTGATCAGACCGATTGCACAGGCCGCACAGCACAAAGTGGCACGCAACCAGGGCCTCTGAGTTCGGAGGCCGGGCGACTGCACCCAGCCAGATGATCGACACACCGTGCCAGGTGGTCGACACGTCGGGCCAAGGTATACGATTGAGGGTGCAGTGATCCGGCCATCACCGGGGAGCATCCGGAAGAACAGTGCGTTCGTCCTTTGCCGAAGGTATCGGTACGGGAGAAGGCATCCAGTAGAACCGGACGGTTGGACCCGTCATCACTCCGGCTATGAGCGATCCGCTGATCGTCTGTCTCACCCGACAGTCGTTGAGGACGGATAAGCGAGGTGGTACCGCGGCAGACATGTCGTCCTCGTGACAGTGACCGCAGTGACTGAAAAAGGACGCTCATGACGCAACCGTTGTATCCCAAGGTATCGACCTCGGCCTTCGGCCTCAGTGCCTCGCCGGATTTCCCCGCCATCGAAGACGCAGTGCTCGGCTACTGGAAACAGGACGATACGTTCCAGGCCTCAATCGACCAGCGCGACCCCGGCGAGAACGGTGAGAACGAGTTCGTCTTCTACGACGGACCACCCTTCGCCAACGGACTGCCCCACTATGGTCACCTGCTGACCGGGTACGTCAAAGACGTCGTTCCACGCTTCCAGACGATGCGCGGCAAGAAGGTGGATCGCCGGTTCGGCTGGGATACCCACGGTCTACCCGCAGAGCTTGAGGCCGAACGTCAGCTGGGCATCACCGATAAGTCGGAGATCAGCGGCATGGGCTTGGCCGCCTTCAACGACGCCTGCCGTTCCTCGGTACTGAAGTACACGAAGGAATGGGAAGAGTACGTCACCCGGCAGGGCCGGTGGGTCGATTTCGACAACGACTACAAGACGCTCAACGTTGAATACATGGAAAGCGTGATCTGGGCGTTCAAACAGCTCTGGGACAAGGGGCTCGTCTACGAGGGCTACCGCGTTCTGCCCTACTGCTGGAAAGACCAGACTCCGCTGTCGAACCACGAACTGCGGATGGACGACGATGTCTATAAGTCGCGCCAGGACCCGGCCGTGACCATCGGATACAAGCTCAAGGGCTCCGACGAATGGGTCCTGATCTGGACGACGACGCCGTGGACTGTTCCGTCCAACCAGGCAGTCGCGGTCAATCCCGAGATCCCGCTGGCAGCCGTCGTCGCCGGTGAAGACGGTGCACAAGAGCTGCAAGGGAAGACACTGATCCTCGCCGAGGCGCGCCTCGGCTCATACTCCCGAGAGCTCGGGGAGAACCCCGAGGTGCTGCGCACATTCTCCGGCAGTGAGCTTCTCGGCCGTGAGTACGAGCCTCCCTTCCCGTACTTCGAGGGCCGCCAAGAGGAGTTCGGTGAACGGATGCACACCATCCTCGAAGCCGAGTTCGTCACCACGGACGAAGGCACCGGAATCGTCCACCAGTCTCCGGCTTTCGGTGAAGAGGACAAAGACCTCACCGATTCCTATGGCATCACCGCCGTGCGTCCCGTCGACGACGCAGGCTGCTTCGACTCCACGGTCGCCGACTACGCGGGACAGCAGGTCTTCGACGCCAACAAGGGCATCATCAAGGACCTGCGCAATGGCACCGGGCCGATGGCTGGTCGTTCGGCACTGCTGATCCGGCACGAATCATACGAGCACTCCTACCCGCACTGCTGGCGCTGCCGCAATCCGCTGATCTACCGCGCTGTGTCCTCCTGGTTCGTCCGGGTGACCGAGTTCAAGGACCGCATGGTCGAACTCAACGAGCAGATCAATTGGGTGCCCGACAACGTCAAGCACGGACAGTTCGGCAAATGGCTGGAGAACGCACGCGACTGGTCGATCTCGCGCAACCGCTTCTGGGGTTCGCCGATCCCGGTATGGACCTCAGACGACCCCTCGTATCCGCGCACCGATGTGTACGGATCCCTGGCAGACATCGAAGCCGACTTCGGTCGCCTGCCGGTCAACGACCAAGGTGAAGTCGACCTCCACCGCCCCTGGGTCGACGACTTGGTACGACCCAACCCTGACGATCCGACCGGTCAGTCGATGATGCGCCGCATCCCTGAGATCTTCGACGTCTGGTTCGACTCGGGATCCATGAGCTACGCACAGGTCCACTACCCGTTCGAGAACTCCGAATGGTTCGACAATCATTTCCCAGCCGACTTCATCGTGGAGTATGTCGGACAGACTCGCGGCTGGTTCTATCTCCTGCACGTGCTCTCGACAGCGATCTTCGATCGTCCTGCCTTCACCAACTGCATCTCCCACGGCATCGTCTTGGGCTCCGACGGTGCGAAGATGTCGAAATCGCTGCGCAACTACCCCGACGTCAACGAGGTCTTCGATCGCGACGGCTCCGATGCGATGCGCTGGTTCCTCATGGCCTCATCCATCCTGCGAGGCGGCAACCTTGTCGTGACCGAGCAGGGTATCCGCGATGGAGTGCGACAGGTCGTTCTCCCGCTCTGGAACACCTGGCAGTTCTTCGCCACGTACTCCAACACCGCAGACGGGGCAGACGGAGAGAAGGCCGGCTACCGGGCCGAATCCCGCTATGATTCGAGCCAGGTCCTTGACCGGTATCTGCTGGCGAAGACTCACGACCTGATCGCAGAATTCGCGGACGCCATGGAAGGCCTCGACATCTGGGCGGCCTGCGAACTCGTGCGCAGCTACCTCGACATGCTCACCAACTGGTACGTGCGTCGTTCCCGTCGCCGTTTCTGGGACGGCACGGAGGCGACCCACGAGTCATTCGACGTGTTCTACACCTGCCTCGAAGCCTTCTGCCGGGTCGCAGCCCCGCTGCTGCCATTCACCGTCGAAGAGATCTACCGTGGACTCACCGGCGAACGGTCGGTCCACCTGGCCGACTACCCGGACGCGAGTCTGTTCCCCGCTGACGATCAGCTCGTGTCCGCGATGGATCTGACCCGCGACATCTGCTCAACGGCCTCGTCTGTACGCAAGGCCAACAAGCTGCGGGTGCGCCTGCCTCTGGCCAAGCTCACCGTTGCTGATGACACCGACCTGGGCAGCGAGTTCACCGATATCATCAGCGATGAGCTCAACGTCCGCGAGGTCGAAGTGCTCGACGTCGCCGAGGCGGAAGCTGCAGGATTCTCCCTGTCGCAGAGTCTTGTGATCAACGCCCGCGCCGCAGGTCCCAGGCTGGGCAAGCAGGTGCAGCAGGTGATCAAGGCCTCGAAGACCGGCGATTGGTCGGTCGCCGACGACGGCACTGTTACCAGCGGTGGAATCGACTTGGTCGATGGCGAATACACCGTGGAGTCTGTGGCCGAATCCGGTACCGAGGGGATGGAGTTGGCCGCGCTCGACTCCGGCTTCCTGGCACTCGACACACGCGTCACCCCTGAGCTCGAGGCCGAAGGTGTCGCTCGTGACGCGGTCCGCGCCATCCAGGGAATCCGCAAACAGCTGGACCTGCACATCTCCGACCGGATCACTGTCGTCATCGAGGCGGAGACGGATCTGGTGGCCGCGCTGAGCGCCCATCAGGACCTCATCGCCGGTGAGACCCTGGCCACCTCACTCGACTTCGCAGAAGTCGATGGTGCCGAACAGGTCTTCACTCCTGAAGAGCTGCCTGCGGGAACTCGACTCGCTGTGAGCCGAGCATGAGCACACACGAGCGCGACGAGAAGACGCAGTCCCAGCTCGTCCGCGTGTATGCAGCTCTGCTGGCACGAGCGGGGGAGACTCAGATCGAGGTCCGACTCGACGCGACCCGTCGCGCCTGCGAGCTCCTCGGCGACATTCATCAGTCAGCACCGGTCATCACGGTCACCGGAACGAACGGCAAAACCTCGACCGCTCGCATGATCGACTCGATCGTGTCCGCTCACGACTTGAGAGTCGGCCGCTTCACTAGTCCGCATCTGCATTCGGTGACCGAGCGGATCTCCGTCGACGGCGGTCCTGTCGCCGCTGAGACCTTCGTCCGCATCCACGACGAGATTTCGCCGGTGCTCGACCTCGTCGACGCGGAGCTCGTCGCCGAGGGGCGTGGAAGGCTGACGTTCTTCGAGGCGCTGACGATCCTGGCCTTCGCCGTGTTCGCAGACGCCCCCGTCGACGTGGTGGTCACCGAAGTGGGAATGGGCGGCGAATGGGATTCGACGAACGTAGCCGATGCGCAGGTCTGTGTCTTCACGAAGATCGGCCTCGACCATCAGCAGTTCCTCGGTGACACGCTCACCGAGATCGCCACCACCAAAGCGGGAATCCTCAATCGCAGTCTCGATCCTTCCCCAGCACCGAATCCGGTCGCTGTCATCGCTGCACAGACCGAAGAGGCGCAGAATGCTCTGGACGCCGAGGTGGAGCGTCGGCAGACTCCTGCTCTGACCGAGGACCGCAGCTTCCGGCTTCTCGAACGCACAAGAGCGGTCGATGGACAGCTCATCACCGTGCAGGGAGTTCGGGATGTCTACACCGACATCTTCCTGCCGCTGCACGGTATCCATCAGGCGCACAATGCCGCTGTTGCGCTGGTTGCGGCGGAGGCGTTTCTGAGTGATGAGGACAAGCCGCTGGTCCTCGACACCGTGGCCGAAGGTCTGTCCCGTGTGACGTCACCCGGCCGGGCCGAGCTTGTCCGGACAGGCCCGGCGGTGGTCGTGGACGGCGCGCACAATCCCGACGCTGCCCATGTGCTCGCCGAGACCATCACCGAGGCATTCGATTTCGACTACACGGTGATGGTTCTGGCGATGTTCGCCGACAAGGACATCCTCGGCGTGCTCGAGGAACTTCACCGCAGCGCCGACGTGTTCGTCATCAGCCAGGCACTGAATTCTCGTGCACTTGATGCCCACGAACTCGCCGAGGCTGTCCGCGAATGGGTGGACGAGGACTCCGTGATCGAGACGCCGGATCTCAACGCAGCCTTGATGAAGGCCATCGACCTGGCCAACAACTCCGGGGCGACGAGTCCCGGGATCGTGGTCACCGGCTCTCTGCACACCGTGGCAGAGGCCCGTCTGCTGCTCGGCAAGGAGGACTGAGCCGATGAAATCGAAGTTTCCCGTCCTGTGCGGCTCGATCCTCATCTGTGAGCTCTTCGTCGTCTACTTCGCAGTGCTCACTGCCTACGGCCTGGCTGTGAAGGCAGCAGGATCCCTGACCTTGGGACAGCTGCTCCTCGGCGCGTCCGTGATTGCTGCTCTGGCCATCGTCTCGGTCCTGCTGCTGCCACGACGGATCGGCCAGAAGCGACCGGGTGTGGCACTGGGCTGGGTCGTGCAGATCCTCCTGCTGGCTTCGGGATTCCTCGTCACCTCTATGTTCTTCGTCGCAGCGATCTTCATCGCCCTCTGGGCGGTGTCGGTGTACTGGTCGGCGAGGATCGACAGGGAAGTGGCGGAACGAGCCTGAACCGCCTCGGCGGTTGATATCAATGAACTCGACGGCGGTTAAACTGTGACCGCCGATCATCGCACAAACGAAAAGGACCGGAATGGAACGCACTCTCATCCTCATCAAACCCGATGGTGTCGCACGAGGACTCGTGGGACAGATCCTCGCTCGGATCGAATCCAAGGGGTATGCCATCGATGCTCTTTCGCTGCGCAGCGCGACCGCGGAAGAACTCTCCGCCCACTACGCAGAGCACGAAGGCAAACCCTTCTACCAGCCCCTCGTCGACTTCATGTCCGAAGGACCGGTCGTGTCGATCATCGCCTCCGGCCAGGGAGTGATCCCAGGATTCCGATCGCTGGCGGGTGCAACCGACCCGACAGCGGCGGCACCGGGTACCATTCGCGGCGATCTTGGCCGCGACTGGGGCGAGAAGGTCCAGAAGAACCTCGTGCACGGTTCCGATTCCGTCGAATCGGCCGAACGCGAGATCGGAATCTGGTTCCCCGCCGAATAGATCTCAGCGCACAGACGCGGGTGCCCTGCAGCCGTCCTTCCTCAGAGGGATCGGCCACAGGGCACCCGCGTCATTTCATGGCAGTGGTGAGTTGGTCATTCGGGACTTGCTCAGAACAGAGTCGAGAAGAAGTTCCAGAACTGAACGACGATGCATGCTGCAATGACGAGCAGCCACAGAACGAAGATCGCCACATTCTCCTTGGCGAGTACTCTGGCCATCGGATTCCGCGCGATCCGGGCGCCGAAATTGCCGGCCAGAACATTGTGGGACGTGGCAGCGACGAACATCGGGATCGTCATCGTCCACACCACCATGCACCAGGGGCAGCCGACGCCGATCTTGTAGATCGAGACGTAGAACAGGAACATGACGAGAACGGTGCCGAGGGCGAGGCCGATGTTGAGTCCCACCATGATCCACCTCGGGATCCTCGTCCTGGCGAGGAGCAACACGCCGAGGAGCAGCGGGAATATGAAAGCGCCGATTCCCAGGAGCTGATTGGGAAAGCCGAAGAGCTGGCTTTCGGGAGACTCCATCACCGATCCGCAGGAGAAGAACGGGTTGAGGTCGCAGGAGAGCACCGCATTCGGGTCTTCCAGCTTCTCGTACTTCTCGACGGCAAGAGCGAAGGATGCCAAGTAGCCGACGACGGATGCAACGATGAGGAAGACGCCGAGACTGGTCGGCCGCAGGACCCAGGATCGGGTCTGCGGCACCACGTCGATATCGTCGTCAGGGAGAGTATCTGCGGTATTCACACTCCAAGAATGCCTCCCCGGACACTGCGCGGCAAACGGGAGCGGCTGTGAATAGTCACATACGGGAAGTGACGGAGACCATAGACGGCGGAGATCGAGCGGAGCACTTCGGTTGATCTGTGACATAATGGCCAGACGGATACCTGCTCTCACACCGAGCAGGAGAAGTGCCTCCACCGAGTCGAGGGTACGACCTCGCAGGTCGACACCAAGAAGAGGCAGCACCGAAGGCCTACGCGCTGAGCGCGAGCTGGAAGTGCCATCCACAAGTTTCGGTCCGACTTGGACCATGCAAGGATCCGAAGATCCGTGAGGTGTGGACGGAGTCTTCGGACTGGGAGAAATCATGAATGACGCGTCGAATGACGGCAACGAAGCAACAGAGGGCATCCTCGCCGATCTCGCCAATCTGCAGCAGTCGGTGAATTCCGCAGACTCCTCTCATGGGGATGTCGACGAGAGCATCAGAGCGAAACTCGACAACATCGCCGAGGCTGCGGAGTCTCTGCGCATTCCCGAGCCGAGCGATGGTGACTCGGACGAGGACGTCGAGGACGTTCCAGAGCAGAGGCCGGGCACACCGAAGAGGGCACGGGACTCTGCAGCCAACAGGGGACTCGTGTTCGAACAGTTCGTCCGTGAACCTGCCGAGGATCCGCAGAACGCAGCGAGCAACGGCCGGGGGAGCGAGGCGAACGATCGCCCGGATGCCGATGACGAGGACTCTGCAGACGATGCCGCGGATGACGCCTCGCCAGCACTGGCCCCCACGTTCGATCCCCGCAACCCCTTCGCAGCGCCCACCGTGGACCCCGCTCCTGCTCCGACCCCGCGCAGCGCGCCAGCCGTGCCACACGACGGTGGACTGATCTTCCAGGTGCCCAAGGCCGAACTGGCTCAGCCCGTCCAGGTTGAGAACGACACCGACTATACCGACGACGCCGACGACTACGACAACGACTCGGACTACGCGGAGGCATCGGACGCCGACGCGAACAGCGCGAAGAGCGATGACTCCGACGACAATGACTCCAACGATTCCGGCGGCCGTCGGCGTCGCCGTGGAGGACGCGGCCGCCGCTCCCGCGGACGCGATGACAACGGCAGCGAATCGGAGAATGACGATTCGCCATCGTCAGCCGAGGAATCTGCTGACGAGGATTCTGACACCCACTCGAACAGACGCGAGTCACGCTCCGGCAATAAGTCGGAGAAGAAGGCTCAGCAGACAGATTCGACCAAGTCCGCCGGCGCCAAATCCTCCGATGACAAGAACTCCGGCCAGCAGTCTGAGAAGTTCGCTGACTCCGGTGATGATGATAACGATGACGATGACGACAACGGTTCGCGTCGCCGTCGTCGCCGTCGCTCACGGACGCGCAGCACGGACAACGATGAGGTGACCTCGCTGAAGGGTTCGACTCGCCTCGAAGCCAAGAGGCAGCGCCGCAAGGAAGGTCGTGAGGCAGGGCGCCGCCGCCCCGTCATCACCGAGGCTGAATTCCTGGCCCGTCGTGAATCTGTGGACCGGACGATGCTGGTGCGTGAAAGCGGCGAGCAGACACAGCTGGTCGTCGTCGAAGACGGGATCACGGTCGAGCACTACCTGAAGGAGAACCGCCAGCAGTCGTCCCTCATCGGCAACGTCTACCTTGGCAAGGTCCAGAACGTGCTGCCGAGCATGGAAGCAGCCTTCATCGACATCGGCAAGGGCCGCAATGCTGTGCTCTACGCCGGTGAAGTCAATTGGGACGCCCTCGGCATGGATGGCAAGGCTCGCCGTATCGAGGTGGCGCTCAGCCCCGGCGACGCTGTCCTCGTCCAGGTCACCAAAGACCCGATCGGTCACAAAGGCGCCCGTCTGACGAGTCAGATCTCCCTGCCCGGACGTTTCCTCGTCTACGTTCCCGGCAACTCCATGACCGGCATCTCACGCAAGCTGCCCGACGTCGAGCGCAATCGACTGAAGAAGCTGCTCAAAGAACTCGTTGGTGACTCGAACGGAGTCATCGTGCGCACCGCAGCCGAAGGAGCAACGGACAAGGAACTCGGCAGGGACGTCGAACGACTGGCGAAACGGTGGGAGACCATCGAGAAGAAGTCGAAGTCGACGAAGGTGCTCGCGCCGCAGCTTCTGTACAGCGAGCCGGACATGATCGTGCGGATCATCCGCGATGTCTTCAATGAGGACTTCTCGTCTCTCGTCATCGACGGCGACGGCGCGTGGAACACGATTCACGAATACGTCGAGGCCGTGGCACCAGATCTGCTCGAGCGCGTCCATCGCTATAGCGAGGACGACGAAATCTTCGACCACTACCGGGTCGAGGAACAGGTGCAGAAGGCGCTGCAGCGCACCGTCAACCTGCCATCGGGTGGTTCGCTGGTCATCGACAGGACCGAGGCCATGACGGTCATCGACGTCAACACCGGCAAGTTCACCGGTTCAGGTGGAAACCTGGAAGAGACCGTGACCCGCAACAACCTGGAAGCAGCCGAAGAGGTCATCCGGCAGGTGCGCCTGCGGGATATAGGCGGCATCATCGTCGTCGACTTCATCGACATGGTACTCGAATCGAACCGGGATCTCGTCGTGCGTCGCCTCGTCGAATGCCTGGGACGGGACAGGACCAAGCATCAGGTCGCCGAGGTGACCTCCCTGGGTCTTGTGCAGATGACGCGTAAGCGCATCGGCACCGGACTCGCAGAGTCCCTTGTCAGTGCCGGGGCCGACCTTTCCGGTCGGGGACTGCTGCTGCCGGGTTCAGAAGAGGACGGTTCGAAGTCCCACCACGGCAACCGGTCTGCACAAAACGACAACTCGAACAGCAAACGTGATCGCAAGCGTCGCGGTGACAATAAGTCGTCGAAGTCCAATGACCCCGAGGGCCAGACAGACTCCGCGGCCAACGACGCCTCACGTTCGGCCGTAGCCGCAATTGCCAAGGCCACGCTGAAGAAGGACGAGACTGAGTCCAAGGACGGCGAGGATTCTCAGGACGCCTCGGCTGCGAGCGACACCGAGTCGACGCCGAACAGTGACTCCACGAAGGAATCACAGGGCAACGAATCCGCCGATTCGAGCGGCAACGGAAAGTCGGGCCGATCCCGGACCCGCAGCAGCCGGAAGCGGTCCAATGCCAAGTCCTCGGAGACATCAGAGCCAACGCATGACGAGTCTGCTCAGGACAAGCAAGTCCAGGACAAGCCGGCCCCGGCGAAAAAGCCTGAGGTGCCTGCTGCCGAGCTTCCGCTGATGATCGGTGCAGACACCGCGACCAAGGTGGCCAAGGCTGAACCGGTCAAGGCAGCACCGCGGCGGAAGCCCGCTGCCAAGGCTCAGGCAGCTGATGAGTCGACGCAGCAGTCGCTGCCGACCTCATTCGTCATCATCGGCGAAGACTGAGCATCATGTCCACTGTCATGTGACTGATGCGGACAGGCGACGAGGCGGGGGGGGGGGG
>NZ_JBHFIH010000005.1:80317-90757 GCF_057334195.1 Brevibacterium sp. AGC70
CCCCCCACGCCTCAGTTCTTGGATTCCTGATTCCTCGTAGTACTGATGGTCGGCTGCGCAGCCTGATCACCGCAGAGTACGATCATCAGATTCGATACGAGATCGCTGCGCTCGAGATGTCCGAGCTTGACGATCCCGCGCCCCTCGATCTGCTCAATGGCGGTCTCGACCATGCCTACAGCACCTTCGACGATGAGCTGGCGGGCTGAAACAACCGCTGTAGCCTGCTGGCGTTGGAGCATGGCCCGTGCAATCTCTGCGGCGTAGGCCAGTTGCGTGATGCGCGATTCGATGATGGTCACGCCAGCGGCGGCGACTCGTGCTGCGACCTCATTGGAGAGTTTCGATGTGATCTCATCGGCGTTGTCGCGCAGAGACATCCGATTCGGATCCGAGGAATCGTAGGCATAGGAGTTTGCGATGTGGCGCACAGCTGTCTCGGCCTGGATCGCGACGAACTCCTCGAAGTCATCGACCTCGAACAGGGCCTGAGCCGTGTCTTGGACCTGCCAGACGACCACGGCGCCGATTTCGATCGGATTGCCGTCGAGGTCGTTGACCTTCAGTGTGGACGTCTCGTGATTGCGGATGCGTGTCGATACCTGAATCTTCGAATAGAAGGGGTTGACGAAGCGCAGCCCTGATTGGCGCACCGTGCCGACGTACTTCCCGTAGAGCTGGAGCACGACAGCATTGCCCGGAGCCACGGAGGTGCACCCCTTGAACATGAACATCGAGGCAATGAACATGACGATGGCGAGTGCGATGAGGATGACCCCGACCGCTGCCTGGGCAACGGTCATGATGAGCCCGAACACCGCGAGCAGAAGTGCCAGAATCAACAGGATGACCCCGCCGACGATAGCGAAATATCCAGATACGCCGCCCGCCGAGGTCTCCGTGACACGTTCGCCCTCGACCGATGTGATTCTCGACGGCCCAGGTCGGCTCTGTTCCGGAGGGATTCCAGGGGACCTCTGCGGTCCACCCTGAAGGGGCCGCTGCGGGTTACCCTGACGAACGGAACGCTGCGGGTTGCCCTGAGCACCGGATCCGGGATGCTGGCCGCGCCCGGGGAGAGGCTGCTGTGATGTCGGCTGAGATCCTGGCTGGTTCGGAGGCGGAAGGTGCTGATGAGGGTTCTGAGTCATGGTTTCAGTCTAGGACACAGACTGAGACGAGCATCTCACCAATACCTCCTCAGTGTGACGCACGTAACAGTTGGGTAACTGTATTCGTCTCCTGTGCTGTAGAGCTTGCCACCGTCCAAGGGGTGCGGCAGGTTATTGCACCATGAACACTTTGTTATTGGCAGCAGATGCCCCCAAATCACCGGTTGATGATGCAATCAACTCCTGGTTCGATCCGATCGCCACCTTCTTCGGCGGGATCATCTTCTTTCCCATCACCCTCGGCCCTGTTTCCTTCCCCTTCGTCGTTCTCTGGCTCATCGGTGCGGCACTCATCTTCAGTGTCTACTTCGGCTTCATCCAATTCCGCGGATTCAAGGTCTCACTCGAAGTCATCCGAGGAAAGCATTCGACCAAGAACGACCCCGGGGAGATCACACACTTCCAAGCTCTGGCCTCGGCACTGTCCGGCACCGTCGGACTGGGAAACATCGCCGGTGTCGGTGTCGCCATCGCCCTCGGCGGTCCCGGCGCCACCTTCTGGATGATCATCGCCGGCCTCCTCGGCATGTGTACGAAGTTCGTTGAGTGCACACTGGGCGTCAAGTACCGAGAGATCGACGAAAACGGCGTCGTCTACGGTGGTCCCTTCAAGTACCTGCCCATCGCATTCCGCAAGTTGTCGAAACCCGTCGCCTCAGTCCTCACCGGCATTTTCGCGGTATCCATCCTCATCTTCGGTGTCGTCGGCGGCGGGATGTTCCAGGCCAACCAGACCTTCGCTCAGGTGCGCACCGCTACGGGCGGCGCCGAGGGCTTCCTCGGCGGGGCCTTGGCGTCATTGATCTTCGGCATCATCTTCGCCGTGCTCGTCGGACTCGTCATCCTCGGCGGAATCCGGTCGATCGCCCACGTGACCGACAAGCTCGTTCCGGCGATGGGAATCTTCTACGTCATCTCCTGTCTGTTGGTCTTGACCATCAACTTCGCCCAGATCCCACAGGCCTTCGGCGAGATCTTCCAAGGGGCATTCGCACCTCAGGGGATCGCCGGCGGCATCGTCGGCGTCATGGTCATCGGTTTCCAGCGTTCGGCCTTCTCCAACGAAGCCGGCATCGGTTCGGCCGCCATCGCGCACTCAGCCGTCAAGACCCGTCGGCCGGTCTCAGAAGGCTTCGTTGCTCTGCTCGAGCCCTTCGTGGACACGGTCATCATCTGCACTATGACCGCTCTGACCATCATCGTCGCCAACCAGCCGTCCTACACCAATGACCTCGGTGAGGGTGAGATCGGCGGTGTGGCCTTGGCCTCGGACGCCTTCTCCACCGTCGCCGGTTGGTATCCGGTGCTTCTGGCTATCGCGGTCGCACTCTTCGCCTTCTCCACCCTCATCACCTGGGCCTACTACGGAGAACGTGCGTGGGCCTACCTCTTCGGCAAGTCGAAGGGCGCGGTCACAGTCTTCCGTGTGCTTGTCTGTGCGTTCGTGGTCATCGGGTGCATCGCCAGCTTCAGCAAGATCGTCGAGTTCGCCGATGCCGCCCTGTTCCTCTGTGCGTTCATCAACATCCTCGGCTTGTACATGCTGATGCCGGTGGTGAAGAAGGAGATGAAGAAGTATCTGGCCGACCGCAAGGCCGGTACGCTCATGGATCCCGACACGAAGGACGCCGTTCCTGTGGAGGAGATGGTCTGAGCGCAGCTTCTCTGAGGCCGATTCCGCAATGGCGCGGGGTCGGCCTCCGTGCGTCGTCGATGGATTGCCGCGAGTCTCGTTAGACTGGTGCACGTGGATCAGATCAACGACAAGACACATGCCCAGGAGCGGCTGTTGGAACTGCGCGGAAGCATTGACAACATCGACGCAGCGCTCATCCATCTGCTCGCCGAGAGATTCAAGCTCACAGAGACAGTCGGTGAGCTGAAGGCTGACCACGGTCTGCCTCCCGCAGATCCCGAGCGGGAGGGCAGGCAGGTCGCCCACCTCCGCAGGCTGGCCGAAGATGCGCACCTGGACCCGGAGTTCGCAGAGAAGTTCCTGACCTTCATCGTCGCCGAGGTGATCCGTCATCACGAACGGATCGCTGAGACCCGGGAGGCCTGAGTTCTTCAACTCGAGCGGTTTGCCCAACAGCGGTCGAATCCACTAGACTTGATCGTCGGTGCGCACGACGCACCACGGCTGGTGATTCCTCTCAATGGGACACCCGGGGAAAACCTTCCGCGGGAGCCAAGGGATCAACCGCCGTTCGTTTGTGTATGAACAGAAAGGGTTCGACCATGGTCTATGCCATTGTCCGTGCCGGTGGCCATCAGGAAAAGGTCAGCGTCGGAGACATCATCACAGTCAACCGAATGAAGGCGAAGGCCGGGGAAAGCGTCGAACTCGATGCAGTCCTCCTCGTCGACGGTGAGACTGTCACAACCGACGTTGATGCCCTGTCGAAGGTTGCGGTCAGCGCCGAGGTCGTCAATGAACTTCGCGGCCCCAAGATCATCATTCAGAAGTACAAGAACAAGACCGGTTACAAGAAGCGTCAGGGCCACCGCCAGGACCTCACCCGTCTGAAGATCACGAACATCAAGTAAGAGGAGACTTCACATGTCAAGCAAAAAGGGAGTCAGCTCGTCCCGCAACGGTCGCGACTCGAACGCGCAGTACCTCGGTGTGAAGCGCTTCGGCGGACAGGTTGTCAAGGCCGGCGAGATCATCGTTCGCCAGCGCGGAACCAAGTTCCACCCAGGCGCCAACGTCGGACGCGGCGGAGACGACACGCTCTTCGCACTGTCCGCAGGAGCCGTGGAATTCGGCAAACGCAATGGTCGCAAGATCGTCAACATCGTCGGCGCTTGATCGACTAGTTCTGTTTTTCCCCTGCTAGGGGTCCATGAAGGGTGAGTCTAGAGACTCACCCTTCATCTGATATAAGGACATTATGGCCACCGAGTTCATAGACCGTGTCACAGTCCATCTTTCCGCCGGAGACGGCGGCAACGGGTGCGCCTCGATCAGGCGCGAGAAGTTCAAACCTCTTGGCGGCCCTGACGGTGCCAACGGTGGTCAGGGCGGTGACGTCAAGTTCGTCGTCGACGCTCAGACCACAACGCTGCTCCCGCTGCACCACCGTCCGCATCTGACTGCAAACGACGGCGGCATCGGCAAGGGCGATCTGCGCCATGGTGCGGATGGCGGTGACCTCATCATCGCCGTCCCTGACGGCACGGTCGTGAAGAACCAGAACGGCGAGATCATCGCCGACCTCGTCGATGCCGGAACAGAATACGTCGCTGCCGCAGGTGGCCGCGGCGGCCTCGGCAACGCGGCTCTGGCTTCGTCCAAGCGCAAGGCCCCGGGCTTCGCCCTGTTGGGTGAGCCGGGCGAAGCACTCAGCTTGGTGCTCGAGCTCAAGACGATCGCTGACATCGCGCTCGTCGGCTACCCCTCAGCCGGCAAATCCAGCCTCATCGCGGCCATGTCTGAAGCCAAGCCGAAGATCGCGGACTATCCGTTCACCACACTCGTGCCCAACCTCGGCGTGGTCCAGGCCGGCGACGTGCGATACACTATCGCCGATGTCCCAGGCCTCATCCCGGGAGCATCAGAAGGCAAGGGCCTCGGTCTTGAGTTCCTCCGACACGTCGAACGCTGTGCCGGATTGGTCCATGTCGTCGACATGGCGACATGGGAGCCGGGCCGTGATCCCGTCTCGGACCTGACCATCATCGAATCGGAACTCGCTGCCTATGCTGTCGACCTCGATGACGGAAACGGTCTGCTGCCTCTGTCGGAACGTCCCAAGCTCGTGGCGCTGAACAAGGTCGACATCCCCGACGGCAATGACTTGGCCGATATCGTCCGGCCCGATCTGGAGGCCGCCGGTTATCGAGTATTTGAGATTTCCGCCGTCAGCCACACGGGTCTGCGGGAGCTGTCCTTCGCGATGGCTGAACTCGTCTCGGCCGAACGTGAGCGTCGGGCAGAGTTCGAGGCGACGCCGAAGCGAGTCGTCATCCGCCCTAAGGCCGTTGACGACCGTGGCTTCCAGATTCAAGCCGAAAGCGACGAGGACGGTCCTGTCTTCCGCATCCGCGGCGTCAAACCCGAGCGGTGGGTGCGGCAGACAGACTTCGCCAACGACGAGGCCGTCGGTTATCTCGCAGATCGCCTCGATCGCCTCGGAGTCGAAGAGTCACTGTTCAAAGCCGGAGCGAAGCCAGGTGACACCATCGTGATCGGCGGAGACGACGGCGTCGTCTTCGACTGGGATCCGACAAGCGTCGGCGGCGCCGAGCTGCTGGGCAGCCGCGGTACCGACCTGCGTCTGGATGAGGATGCCCGTTCCACTCGTAAGGAACGCAAGGCCGCATTCCACGATCGTATGGATGCGAAGGCCGCTGTTCGTGCCGAGTTCGAACAGGAGCGCCTCGCAGAGCGTGCCGGTCGCGGACGCGAAAGTTCGACCGGCATCACCTCCGATTCCGAGTCCGGTCAGGAATGAGCGACAGCCAGTCCACCGATTCTGGCAGCATCTCGGCGCGCACCGACATCGCAGCTGCACGCCGCATCGTGATCAAGGTCGGCTCTTCGTCACTGACCACCCTCGACGGAGGGTTGGACGAGGCGAAGCTGATCGCGCTCACCGATGTCATCGGTGCCCATCGCTCCGCCGGACATGAAGTCATCCTCGTGTCCTCCGGCGCGATTGCGGCCGGGCTCGAACCCATGGGGCTCAATAAACGGCCCCGTGACCTTGCCACACAGCAGGCCGCTGCCGGAGTCGGCCAGGGTCTGCTCATGGCCGCCTACACCCGGGCGCTGGGTCGCTACGACCTGGTGCCCGGTCAGGTGCTGCTCTCAGCCGATGACCTGATCCGACGCACTCGGTACAAGAACGCTCAACGTGCCATCGACAAACTTCTGGCTCTCGGGACACTGCCGATCGTCAACGAGAACGATGCTGTGGCGACAGAAGAGATCCGTTTCGGTGACAATGATCGACTGGCTGCACTTGTCGCACACCTGTCGCACGCAGACGCCCTCGTTCTGCTCTCCGACGTCGACGCTCTCTATTCGGGCCCGCCGAATCTGGCCGATTCTGTGTGCATCGAGCAGGTTTCCTCCATCGCCGATCTCGGCGACATCGCCATCGGTGGGACCGGGGCCGCCGGCACCGGCACAGGGGGCATGGCGACGAAGGTCGAAGCCGCGCTCATGGTTGCCGACTCGGGAATACCCGCGGTGCTGACCTCGGCAGAGAAGATCTCAGCAGTGCTCGGTGGTCAACACGTGGGCACGTGGTTCTCGGTGACGCATAAACGTCGGGGGACACGTCTGCTTTGGCTGCGCCATCTGGCCCGCACCTTCGGCTCGGTGACCATCGACGATGGGGCCGAATCCGCCGTGCTCTCCCGCGGAACCTCGCTGCTGGCTGCCGGTGTGACCGGTGTGACCGGTGACTTCGAAGCTGGCGACCCGATCGAGATTCGGAACCTCGGTGGTGAAGTCATCGCCCGCGGCATGACCAACTTCTCATCGCAGGAGCTGCCCGGGATGTTCGGCATGTCCACGGACGAACTTGGCACCCGACTCGGAAATGATTACCGTAAAGAGGTCATCCATCGCAATGATCTCGTACTCACGCACGTGAGCGGGGGGAGATAATCCATGACCGCTGTATCCGAGATACATCCCAAGACCGTCCGGGGTGTCACCAGAGTAGTCAGGAACGCAAAGAGCGCTGCCGCTCACCTGGCGACATCATCGACGGCAGAGAAGGACGCCGGGCTGCGCGCGATCGCCGACGCCCTGCGTGAGAATTCCGAGCGAATCGTCAAAGCCAATGAAGTCGACATCGCCGCCGGCATCGACAACGGAATGAACTCAGGTCTCCTCGACCGCCTGCGACTCGACCATGATCGCATCGAAGCCATGGCCGCATCAGTGGGGACGGTCATCGATCTTGACGATCCAGTGGGCAACGTCGTCGTGGGACGAGTTCTGCCCAACGGCATCAGACTGACTCAGAACCGTGTGCCCATGGGAGTCATCGGTGCGATCTACGAAGCCCGTCCCAACGTCACTGTCGACATCGCGATCCTCGCGCTCAAGGCCGGCAATGCCAGCGTCCTGCGCGGAGGCTCAGCGGCCCAGAACTCCAATGCTGAGATCGTCTCCGTGCTGCGCAAAGCCGTGGAATCGGCTGGTCTGCCTGCAGATTCGATCAGCGGAATCGACCAGTTCGGACGTGACGGTGCCAACGTGCTCATGAACGCGCGTGACTACGTCGACCTCCTCATTCCACGCGGTGGCGCTGAACTCATCAACACAGTGGTGCAGGATTCGCTGGTTCCGGTGATCGAAACCGGAATCGGGAATGTCCATATGTTCATCGATTCATCGGCCACCGTCAAGAATTCGGTCGACCTCGTGGTCAACTCGAAGACACATCGTCCCAGTGTCTGCAACTCGCTTGAGACCCTGTTGGTCCATGAGAAGGCAGCCAAGCGCGTCCTTCCCAAGATACTCGACCGCCTCGACAAGGCCGGAGTCGTTCTGCACGCCGACACCACTGTCGCGGCGTTGGCACCGGAGACGATGAAGGTCAAACGTGTCTCTCGACGCGACTGGGCCAAGGAATACCTTGACCTCGAACTGGCGGTGAAGGTCGTGTCGGGAATCGACGAGGCGATCGAGCATATTCGCGCCTATTCCTCAGGCCACACCGAGGTGATCGTGACTAAGGACATCGACAATGCTGAGACATTCGTCACTGCCATCGACGCCGCAGCAGTCGGAGTCAACGTGTCCACACGGTTCACCGATGGGGGAGAGCTCGGCTTCGGTGCAGAGGTGGGAATCTCGACCCAGAAGCTCCACGCCCGCGGACCCATGGGAGTCGAACAGCTGACGACCACGAAGTGGGTCATGATGGGCAATGGTCAGATCCGCAGCTGACGCAGACCGGGCCAAAGCACACCGACGGTGCACTCAGACGCCACCGATACTTACGTCGATGCCCACTTGTCTCACCGTTCATGAGAAACTGAAAGCATAAGCACTGCGACGCAGACAGACCGCGTCATCATCATCGAGAAGGAGAGAGCACGTGAACGCAGCCCTGTTGACCACCGTTGCCGAAGGCGCGGAGAAGGCAGCCCACCACACCGAATTGCCCATGGATCCGATCTTCTTCGGACTCATCACCCTCGCGATCTTCCTCTCGATGGCAGCAGTGAGCCGGTCGTGGAAGGGCATCTCCAACCGCCACTGATATGGCTAAGCAAACACGCAGGGTCGGTGTCATGGGTGGCACCTTCGATCCCATTCACCACGGTCACCTGGTCGCAGCCAGTGAGGTGCAGTCGACCTTTGATCTCGACGAGGTCGTCTTCGTACCCACCGGACGTCCCTATCAGAAGGATGCCGGAGAGGTCACCAGCGCCGAACATCGGTATCTGATGACCGTCATCGCAACCGCGTCGAACCCGCGCTTCACAGTCTCTCGAGCCGACGTTGATCGTCCAGGTCCCACTTATACCATCGATACCCTGCGGGACCTGGCCAGGAACTACGGATCCGACACAGAGATGTTCTTCATCACCGGCGCGGACGCTTTGGCTCAGATCCTGACGTGGAAGAATGTAGACGAGCTGTTTTCCTTGGCTCACTTCGTCGGAGTGAGTCGCCCGGGGCACGAACTTCGCAGTGAGGGCCTTCCGGTGGACAGGTTGAGCTTGGTGCAGATCCCTGCACTGTCGATATCGTCCACGGATTGCAGACTACGGGTGATGGATGGGGCGCCCGTCTGGTATCTCGTACCGGACGGGGTCGTTCAGTACATCGCGAAATACGAGTTGTACAGGAGTGAAAATGGCTGAGGAGCAGTTCACGTCACGCCGTGCCAGGCGAGAAGCCGAGCGGGTGGCTGCGGAACAGGCGTTCGAAGCACGAGAGACACCTGAGCAGCCAAAAGAGCCGTCATCGAACGATCGATCCGACCTGCTGAGCCCGCCGCCAGCACGGGGCCAGGCACCCGACTCGCCGGCGGACACCGAGTCACCGTCTCAAGCCGTACCTGAGCGCGGCGCTTCATCTGCCGACCAGGCGCAGGAGTCGCGACCTCCGGTCGAAGCGGCGGAGCCCGTCGATCCTCAACAAGCCCCCTTGCCCCATTTCGATTCGCGCACCGCCCGTAAAAGCTACCTTCGCGATAACGGGCTGTCTCGTGAAGGCGACCTCTCCACCGGAGCGACCCCTGTCGTCGCAGGACCGGGAACGACAGCGCCCGAGGAATCAGACGAGGCTGCCGCCGGCGAGAACGAATCCTTCGACACCGCTGGATTCGGCGGTTCGGCCGACGAAGTCGCCGCACGAGACTTCGAATCTCCGGTCACCGCGGCCTCCGCACCGCGACCGACTGCCTTCGACGATGCCCCGCGCGATGCACTCTCCCAGCCGATCGAAGATCTGGACCCGGGAGCAGCAGCGACCAGCTCCCCGTCGGGACCTGCAGAATCGCCAGTCAAAGATTATGCTCTTTCGTCTGCTCCTAGGCGGCCCGCCGCTGAACCAGCGCCGCCTGTACAGCCGAAGCCTGAGCCGGCCCAGCCTGAGCAGCACACGGAGGACTCACCAGACCCGGCGCAGGCACCAGCCCCGGCCCAGGCACCAACTCCGGCGCAGTCATCAGGACTTGGACAGTCAGCAGCCGCCGGCGATGCGCTCAACGATGATGCCACCGATGAGGGCGGCGGGACGAGCCGCTCACGGCGGATGCCGATCGTGCAGCCGCCGAGCAGCTCCGGAGTCCGGGTCGTCACAGCCGCCTCGGCCCAGATCCCGGAGGTCGACAGTCCGGCGGCGACTCCAGACACCGGCACCGATCAGCCTTCGAAGGCCCGCGGCGACTCCGGCCGAGGCCAGAACGCAGGGACGACATCAACCAACGACTCGTCTGCTGCAGGCACTGGAACCTCGTCCGATGACGCGGCTCGCGCACTTGCGGCCAACCCCGAGACCCGTCCGATGGAAACCGTTCCAGAGGCCTGGGCACTTCCCAATCCTGATTACGAGGACGAAGAGACTGAGAATCCTCCGGGGACACGTATTCGCGCCAGCGAGGTCACCGGTCACGACGGCCGGATCCTTGTTGGGGAAGAACCATCCAAAGTACCCTATGTAGTGCTGGGTGTTGCTGCGCTCTTCGCAGTCGCACTCATCGTCATTGCACTGGTCATGTTGCTGTAATCATCTGAAAGGCTCTTGTGAGCGAGACCGTTGAATCAACCCAAATGCTGAGGACTGCCGCCC
>NZ_JBHFIH010000006.1:0-26451 GCF_057334195.1 Brevibacterium sp. AGC70
GTGAACATGTGATTGTCTTACCAGAAAAATAATGTTTCTGGCATCACTATCTGTTCAAACAAATACGCTATTGGATTCTCAAACCACACACACTCACCCGTCACCACACACCATCAAACATGGCGGTCTACACCGGGGGTGTCAGTTTCAATTTTCGTTGTCACCCACATCCAGTGAACGATCAACCCAAACTGTGTTTGTGCTGGTCATACCGGGTGAAAACTGTTCTCGAAGAGTTCGTTTTCTGCGGGGCAACGAGATACAACTCTAGACCAGGCCGGCTGGTGCGTGCAACTCGAAACCGGAAAACTTGGCGTGACGCCCACCACATGTCGCCAGACCTCCCTAAGGGGGTCCGTGAAGGCCTGCCGTTGCCTGTGGTCAGAGTCGTTGTCGAAGGTTATCCCGTGCCTGCAGCACGTGCTCTTCTATACCCCTGGGCCCCCGCTCTATACCCATGGGCCCCGTCTACGAAGTTCGGCCGAGTCAGCACCGTCCACTAGGCTGGAGCGCATGACCTCGGCAGCCACAACCTCCCCGCTCGACGTCCTCCACGATGTCTTCGGCTACGACGAGTTTCGGGGTCAGCAGCAAGGCGTCGTTGATCAGATCGTGGGTGGTGGTGACGCGGTCGTCCTCATGCCCACCGGCGGTGGAAAGTCTCTCTGCTATCAGATACCTAGCCTCGTCAGGCCCGGTGCTGGCGTCGTGATCTCTCCGCTGATCGCGCTCATGGCCGATCAGGTCACTGCCTTGGAGAACCTCGGTGTGCGCGCGGCTTACCTCAACTCGACCCTCGACTTCGAGGAAGCGCAGAACGTCGAGCGCGCACTCCTGGACGGTGAACTCGATCTGCTCTACCTGGCACCTGAACGCCTCGTCCTGCCGCGCACAATGGCGCTGCTCGAACGTGCACAGGTCGCTTTGTTCGCAATCGATGAAGCCCACTGTGTTTCGCAGTGGGGCCACGACTTCCGCAGCGACTACCTGGGCTTGGGAGTGCTGGCCGAACGATTCCCCGACGTTCCACGCATCGCACTCACCGCCACTGCGACCCCCGCCACGCATGCCGAACTCACCGAGCGTCTTCACCTCGGCGAGGCCCAGCATTTCGTCGCCAGCTTCGACCGCCCGAACATCACCTATCGCATCGAACCGAAGCAGTCTGGCCGTTCTCAGCTCATCAACTTCATCACCACCGAACACTCTGGTGACTCGGGCATCGTCTACTGTCTGTCCCGGCGCGGTGTCGAACAGCTCTCCGAGGCGCTCGTGGCCCGAGGAATCAATGCCCTGCCCTATCACGCAGGGCTGCCATCCGAAGTACGCGCCGATCATCAGGCCAGGTTCCTCCGTGAGGACGGCGTGGTCATGGTCGCGACGATCGCCTTCGGCATGGGCATCGACAAACCTGATGTCCGCTTCGTCGCCCACCTCGACCTGCCGCGCAGCGTCGAAGGCTACTACCAGGAGACCGGTCGCGCCGGACGTGACGGACTGCCGGCCGATGCGTGGATGGTCTACGGTCTCGGCGATGTCGTCTCCCAACGCCGGCTCATCGAGTCAGGCGACGGCGATCGCACCTACCAGCGGCGTGCGATGTCGCACCTCGACTCCATGCTGGCCCTGTGCGAGACCGTCGATTGCAGGCGCGTGCAGCTGCTGCGCTACTTCGACGAGGAATCCGCTCCCTGCGGCAACTGCGACACCTGCATCACTCCCCCAGTGACCTGGGACGCAACGGTGGCTGTACAGAAACTCCTCTCGGCCGTCATCCGCCTCGACCGTGAACGGGGGCAGCGCTTCGGCTCGGGCCAGGTCATCGACGTCCTGCGCGGCAACGACAATGAGCGCTCCCGCGCTGCCGATCACGAAAGCCTCAGTGTCTGGGGAATCGGCGAAGACCTCAGCGAAACGCAGTGGAAGACTGTGGTCCGCCAGGTCCTCGCCCGGGGGCTCCTGGAGTCCCACGGTGATTACGGCGTGCTCGTCGTCGGTGAGGACGCCGGCCCGGTTCTGCGCAACGAAGTGGAAGTGTCTCTGCGTGTGGACCCCATCAAGAAGTCCGGATCCAAGAAGGCAGGAGCCAAGCGTCGAGGCGGCCCCGAAGTCGAACTCGGGACCGCGGACACAGCCCTGTTCGAAGCTCTGCGGTCTTGGCGTGCCGATCAGGCCAAAGAGCAGAGCGTCCCCGCCTACGTCGTGTTCCCCGATGCCACGCTGTATGGAATCGTCGAAGCCAAACCGAACTCGATCAACGAACTCGGCAAGGTCAGCGGTGTGGGCCTGAAGAAGCTCGAACGCTATGGACCCGGGGTTCTCGAGGTCCTGGAGTCCAGCACCGGCTGATCCTAGTCACCGCCAGACGGTCATCGGCACCTGAGATCAGCTCTGCTCTGCGGTGTATGCCTCGGGACCCTGTTCGGCTGCGATGGGATCCATCCACATGAACTCGAGAATATTGCCATCCGGGTCGGCCATGCTGATGGAATACATGAATCCGTAGTCCTGTGGTTCCTTGTTCTCCGAGCCACCACCGTCGAGAACCTTCGCCCGCGTGGCATCAACATCTTCCCGTGACTCGCGGCTCAGTGCGGTGAGCACCTGCGCGGTCGAATGCGGATCGGCGATCGGCTTATCGGTGAAGGTCGCGAGATACTCCCTCGTCAGCACCATGAAGAAAATGCTCTCATCCCATTTCAGACAGGCGGCATTCTCATCAGTGAACTCGGGGACGACTTCGGCCCCCAGAGAGGCATAGAACTCTTTCGACCTGTTGAGGTCGGTGGTCGGAAAATTGACGAAGATCTGGGTCATGACTGCTCCTGGGCAGTTGGTGTCCAGCTATGGAGTCTAAATCTTCGTCTTCGGCCACCGGGAAGTCAATGGTCCGACGAGACTCGCCCAAACGCCTTGGCGTGGTGCTCAGCTGTCGTCGCGTTCAGTTCTTCTTCGTCACGGTGACGTCGATGGGCGTCGGGTTCGTGAAGATGTCGAAGACGGGGCAGTGAGCGTCGACGGTCTTCTGCAGCTCCTGGTAGGCCTCGTCACTATCGGGCCCCGTGATCTCCACGTTGACACGCACCGTTGAGAATCCCGGCCGCACGGTGTCATCGGCTCCGAAGAGTCCCTGCACATCGAGGTCGCCCTCTGCGCTGACGTCGAGGCTCTCGATCGTCAGTCCCAGGTTGTGGGCGTAGAGGCGGTAGACGACGATCTGGCAGGAGATGAGGGCGCCCAACGCGTATTCGACGGGGCTCGGTGCTACATCGTCGCCGGCCAGTGGGGCCGGTTCGTCGACGGTGAAAGTGTGTTTTCCAGCCGTAATGACAGAGGACACCGAGCCCCGGGCGCTTCCCTTGGCGGAGAAGGTCAGCTGTGCGTTCTTCGCCGAGGCGGCGATCCGTTCGTTCCACGCCTGACCTGCTGAGGTGAGGCGTTCGGCCCGATCCTCGGCACTGATCGCGACGGTCGAACCAGTGGTGGAGTCTGCTGTACCGGTGGAGTCTGTGGTGGTGTCGGCTGTGACGGTCATGGAATCTCTCCTTCGATTGAGTGGTCCCCAGACTAGGAAGCCCAACCGATCTCCCGGTGCGCCCGCGTCAGATTTCGACTCAGACCGTCATACCCCCGCCATACGGCGACGCATACCGACACGTCGACTGGCAAAGACGATCGGACTAGAAGGGCCAGATGAGGGGGACGTAGAGGACGGCGATCCCCAGATAGACGATCATCAGCGGCAGTCCCAGTTTCCAATAATCGCCGAAACGGTAACCACCGGCTCTCATGACGATGAGGTTGCCGGCAGTCGCCACCGGGGTGATGAAGGAGGCTGCGCCGCATACGGCCAAGCCCATCATGAAGGGTTGGATGCTCGCCCCGGTGCTCCCGGCAATGGCGACCGCGATCGGCAGCATGACCAGCACTGTGGCCAGGTTCGACATGAATTGTCCGAGCACCATTGAGATCACGCAGATGACGAGGAGTGCCAGATACGGCGACGCCGCACCGAGGTTGCCCAGCACGAGATCGGCGACGATGTCGGCGGAACCGGTGTCGACGAATGCTCGGGACAGGGGAATCATTCCTCCGACCAGGATGACAATGCTCCACGGAACGGCCCTGTACACCGTCGGCAGTCTCACCACCTTCGTGACGATCAGTGCCCCGGCCGCGAGCATGGTGGCGATCGCGGTCGGCACAACCCCGGTGACCAGCAGCAGGATCATCGCCGCGAAGATGAAGAGGGTGCGCTTGTACTTCCTGCTCAGAGGCACGGCGCGCTGCAGAGACTGCGGCGGAGTCACCGCGATGACATCCTGCGAGGCCGCATACCGTTCGAGTACCGCCCATGGTCCCTGCACGAGCACGGCGTCACCAGCCCGAAGCTCGAACCTCTCCTCCGCCTCCTCGGTCTCCTCCGACTCGCGCACCAGCGGACCGGCGTGGTCCCCACGCCGAACGCCGAGGACGACGAGTCCGTCATCTGGTGTGGTCATGCCGGGCAGCACATGACGGCCGATCAGGGAGGAGTGGGGAGCGACGAGCACCTCGGCGACACCCTCTTCGACGGTGTAGAGCGCGCCAGTGCTCACATCCATTCGATAGTCCTCGCGCAGGCGCTTCGCATGGGCGGTCGGATCCGGTGCGGCAATCGACTCCGGGCTTCTGTCGGGAAGCAGCCGATCGCCGGCGAGGAGGACGATGATTATCGTGATGACAACCAGAGGAATGCCGGCGAGGGCGAATTCGAAATAGCCGAACTGGCGTCCTCCGTGGTCGCTGGCTGCCTGGGAGACGACGATATTCACCGGCGACGCGGTAAGTGTGAGCACCGAGCCTCCGCTGGCGAGGAAGGCGAGCGGAATGAGCATCTTCGACGGCAGCATTCCTGCCTTCTTCGTCACGATGACGACCACGGGCAGCAGAGCACCAACCGTTCCGCTGACGCTGATGAACGCGCCGAGCATCCCAGCGGCGACGCCGATGACGAGCACCAGACGTTTTCTGCTGGTGCCGGCTCGGTTGACCACGAAGTTCGCGAGCCAGGCGGTGATTCCCGAAGCTTCGAGCGACTCGATGACGATGAACAGCGAGACGATGAAGACGACGGTCGGGTCAGCGAAGCCCTCGAACACTTCGGGCAGGCTGCGCACGCCGGTGGCCCACAGTGCGAGGACCACACCTCCGGCGACGACGGCAAGCGGCACCTTTGAGGAGATGAAGGCGATCATCGCCGCACCTAGGATGATGAAGGTCCAGGTTGCCGGTTCCACGCTCACAGCATAGCCAGTGTTCAACAGCAGAGACTTTTCGTCTCAGAAACGGCGTTGATTCGCTTCAGGCACGATGAGACTCAATGCTCCGCTGTGGCTCAGGGGCTGCGATGTGCCTCAGGGTCGGTGATGTGCCTCAGGGTCGGTGATGCCCGAACACGAGGCTGGTCTGAGTATGGGCGATCCTCGGATCCGAGAGATGCTCTGCGATGAAGGCGTTCAACCCGGTCGGGTGGGCGGTGACGATGTGCACAAGCAGGTCTCGCTCCCCCGAGACTTGGAAGACGTCGAGGGTCCCTGGTGCCCGGAGCAGTCCAGCGATGACGTCGCTCATCTTCGACCGCCCGACCGGGGACATCCGCACCGAGATCATTCCGAACACGTGCAGACCAAGCGCTTCGAAGTCGATCTGGGCATGAAATCCTCGGATGATTCCCCGTGACCTCAATGCACTGACACGTCCCGAACATGTGGATG
Organism: Brevibacterium sp. AGC70; assembly: GCF_057334195.1. Classification (NCBI taxonomy): domain Bacteria; kingdom Bacillati; phylum Actinomycetota; class Actinomycetes; order Micrococcales; family Brevibacteriaceae; genus Brevibacterium; species Brevibacterium sp. AGC70. The sequence continues at coordinate 5,757 of NZ_JBHFIH010000006.1, forward strand.
GAGCCAATCCCACTCGGCTGGCGAGCTCCTTGTTGGAGATCCGGGCATCGGAACTGAGCTCGCGCAGAATCGCCAGGTCCACCTCGGCAAGGTGGACGTTGCTCGCTTCAGAACGATGATCGACGATCAGATCCGAATTCACCACAACAATCACTCCCAGTTTCCGTCTTCTGTTCGGATGGGTTAGATGATATCCGTGATCTGAGTATTCTGTGAGGAGATCCGCCACCAGCAGCACCGGCATGCCCGCTCCGACGAAGGTGACCAATGACGAGCCCCGAACACAGCGCCCCACGTGATCGCACCGACTGCGAACGCCTCGATGCCGAGGATCCGCTGCGCGAATTCAAGGACGAATTCATCCTGCCCTCCGACACGATCTACCTCGACGGGAACTCACTCGGCGCGCGGACGAAGGGTGCGGCCGAGCGCGCTCAGGAGGTCATCGCCGACGAATGGGGCACCGGGCTCATCCGCTCCTGGAACACCGCCGGATGGTTCGATCTGCCGGCGACGCTGGGCGAGAAGGTTGCGGGCATCATCGGCGGTGGGACCGGCAGCACCGTCGTCACGGACACCACCTCGATCAACCTGTTCAAAGCCGCCTCGGCCGCACTGAAGATGCAGGCCGCAGATGCGCCCGAGCGTCGGGTCATCCTCACTCAGCGGGAGAACTTCCCCTCCGACATCTACATGCTGCAGGGCCTAGCCGAGCAGCTGGATGCCGGATACGAAGTACGTCTCGTCGATGACGCCGAGGTGACCGCTGGGTTCCCGAACACGATGACCGACACGGTGGCCCTCGTCGTCCTCACCCACGTGAACTACCGCACCGGCCGGCTCTTCGACATGGCCACAACCACCTCGGCGATCCATGACGGCGGCGCCATGGTGATCTGGGACCTGTGCCATTCGGCGGGCGCCCTGGAGATCGACCTGGCTGGGTCGGGCGCGGACATGGCCATCGGGTGCACCTACAAGTTCCTCAATGGCGGGCCGGGCTCTCCCGCTTTCATCTGGGTCTCCGAGGCACTGCAGAACCGTTTCACGCAGCCGCTCTCGGGCTGGTGGGGGCATGCGAGGCCCTTCGAGATGTCGCCGGACTATGCTCCGGCCGAAGGCATCCGCCGGTATCTGACCGGCACGCAGGGCGTCATCTCACTGGCGGTGGCAGAGCTGGGCCTCGACATCGCCAACAAGGTCGATATGGCCGCGGTGCGGCAGAAGTCCCTGCAGCTGTCCGACCTCTTCATCGAACTCGTCGAATCTCGCCTGGCCGATCACCCGGTCGAGCTCGTCACCCCACGCGAGCACGACCATCGGGGCTCACAGGTCTCGATCACCCACCCCGAGGGCTTCGCAATCATGAGTGCGCTCATCGAGCGCGGAATCATCGGCGACTATCGCGAGCCTGAAGTTCTGCGCTTCGGACTGACTCCGCTCTACCTCGGCTTCACCGATGTCTGGGACACGGTCGAGGCCCTGCGCGACATCCTCGACAACCGGATCTGGGACGCCCCTGCGCACAAGGTCCGCGGCGCCGTCACCTGAGGCTCGGGCCTCGGTTCCGTCCCGCCCCTCACCTGAACTTCGGCCTGATACAAGCGCGGTCAGCCGACCGGTCGCCCGCGTCCGGTCACCGCATATGCGCCGATTCCCACTGCGCCGATCGCCAGGACCGCGCCGCCGATCGTCACGGCCTGCGGGATCGTCGCGATCGTGCCGAGCACGCCGACGGTCACGCCGGAAAAGGTCTGCATTCCGGGCCCGAACATCGAATAGGAGCCGATGACGCGTCCGCGGATCTCGGGCGGCGCCTCGAGTTGGATGATGGCCATCTCGGTCGACTCGGCGGTGATCTTACAGACCCCCGCAAGCACGAGGACGGTCAGCGCCAGCCACAGGTCCGAGGCCAGCGCGAAGACGATCGAGCTGGCACCGAGTCCAGCTGCGGCGACCGCTGCCGCCGCAGGGGTCGGTCGCACCCACCCCGTCGCCTCGAGGAAGAAGCCGCCGAGCACACCGCCGGCACCGAGCGCGAAGAGCAGCAGCCCGTACGTGAAGTCACTGTCTCCGCCAGGGCCTGTCAGGAGGCCGCCGAAGACCGGCATCGCCGTCTGCAGCACGGCACCGATCGTGATCGAGGCCAGTGCGGCCAGCAGCAGCATGCCGATGATCGAACGGTTATGTCGAACGTCGATGAGCACTCGCAGCGACTGCACCAGAGTCGTGCGCGTTTTGTTCGGACTCCCGCTCCTGGTGTGCCCGGTGAAGGGTGTGCGCATCAGGAAGATCGTCAGCGGCAGGTAGAAGATGATGTTGATGAAGATGCCCCAGGTCGGTCCGAACGACAGCAGGAGCGCCGAGCCGACGACGGGTCCGAACAGGATCCCGAGGCTGCGGAAGGTCGCATTCATCCGCACTGCGCTCGGCAGCTCCTTGCGGTCGACGAAGTCATGCAGCATCATCTGCTCGGCCGGGCCCCACAGGCATCCGGCGAGGCCGTGGACGACGAGCAGCACGCACGCCTGCCACAGCTGGAGCGAATCGGTGAGAAAGAGGATGCCCCAACACAGGGACACGACCATGAACATGACCTGTCCGATCTGGATCAGACGCCGGCAGTCGAATCGTTCGGCCAGGGATCCTGCGTAGACCGAGAGCAGGAGGAACGGCAGCCAATGGCTGATGAGCTGGAATCCCACGAGCGCCGGGGACTCGAACTGCTGCCACAGCACCCAGTACGTGATGACGTGCTCGATGTTGTCGCCCATCATCGCCAGCCCGGTTCCCACCAGGTACGGAGCCGTCGCCCAGTTGCGCAGCACGCCGAAGCGGCGGGGACTCGGGGTATTCTTCGCCGAACCGTCTCGTGTCTCGTTCACCCGCCCATTCTGGCACCACGCACACATGCGCCCCTTCCGCTTCCGCACCGTGGAACCCGATTCCTCTCCGCCGAGGCGGCTCTGGACATGGTCGTCTCCCACACGTATCTCTGCTCGGGCTTCGAATCTGGCCCCCGTACGCAGTGCCCGGGTGCAGAAATCAGCAGAGGTCGACTTCACTGCGCCGTGATTCCTGACATCATGGGTGCATGAGTGAAGACACCCGCAGCATCGAACTGACCAGGCTCGCCGAGAACCACTACCGAGCCACCGCACCGAGTGGAGCGAGCATCGAATTCGGCCGCGGCGAGGGCCTGATGACACCCGTCGAACTGCTGCTCGCAGCCGTCGCCGGGTGTTCGTCCATCGATGTCGACACTGTGACCAGCAGGCACACCGAGCCGACGCGCTTCGACGTCTCGGCCGTGGCGGACAAGATCGACGAGGACGGTGCGTCCCGAGTGGACAACGTCCACCTCGACTTCGACCTCGCCTTTCCCGACGACGAGGAGGGTCGCAAGGCCGACTCTCGCATCGAGAAGCTCGTCGGCCTCTCCCATGACAAGTACTGCACGGTCTCCCGCACGGTCGAGCAGGAGACGAAGGTCGACTTCAGCATCCGCCGCGACTGACCTTCGGCGTCAGCGCCGGGTCACACGAACGGCACGGATGCTCCCGAACATCAGTCCCGCGACAGGATCGTCGAGGCGATCGCCTCTCCAAGTGATGAGGTCGAGCCCCGACCTCCCAGATCGGGAGTGAGAATGCTCGCGTCCCCACTGCTCAGCACCGATTCGATTCCCTCGAGGACGTCCGCGCTTGCCTCGGTTTCGCCGAAGTGGTCGAGCATCATCGCGCCCGACCAGATCTGGCCGATCGGGTTGGCGATGCCCTGACCCGCAATATCGGGAGCCGAGCCGTGCACCGGTTCGAACAGACTCGGGAAGGTTCCATCAGGGTTGATGTTCGCGCTCGGCGCGACCCCGATGGTTCCTGTGCAGGCCGGTCCCAGATCGGAGAGGATGTCGCCGAAGAGGTTGCTCGCGACGACGACGTCGAAATGATTCGGTTTGAGGACGAAGTTGGCGGTAAGGATGTCGATGTGGAACTGATCTTGCCTCACCTCGGGATAGTTCTCAGACATGATCTTCACACGCTCGTCCCAGTAGGGCATTGTGATGGAGATCCCGTTGCTCTTCGTCGCCGAGGTGAGGTGTTGATTCGGACGGGAATCGGCCAGTTCGAAGGCGAACTTGAGCACCCTGTCGACTCCTGTCCGAGTCATCACGGTCTCCTGAACAACGATCTCCCGGTCGGTGCCCTCGAACATCTTTCCGCCGATCGACGAGTACTCGCCCTCAGTGTTCTCCCGCACCACGTAGAAGTCGACGTCACCTGGGCCGTAGCCGACCAGCGGGCTCTTCACGCCGGGCAGCAGGCGGCACGGCCTGAGGTTGATGTACTGGTCGAAAGACCTCCTGAACTGCAGCAGGCTGCCCCATAGAGATATGTGGTCGGGCACGACGTCCGGCCAGCCGACCGCCCCGAAGAAGATCGCGTCGAAGCCGCGCAGACTGTCGAACCAGTCCTCGGGCAGCATAGTTCCATGAGCCTGGTAGTAGTCGGCACTTGCGAAGTCGAAATCGACGAACTCGAGATCGATTCCGTGTTTCTGTGAGACTGCCTGCAACACCCGACGCCCCTCGGGAACCACTTCCTGCCCGATCCCGTCGCCGGGGATGACTGCGATCGCCTTCTGTAAGCTCATTGAGCACCTGCTTCCGTTCTCTGACTGTCCATGGGATCGGTTGGGCTTTGAGTCTCCGATTCGGGATGATGACAGGCCGCTCGAGTCCCGTCTGCCATCGTACGCAGCAGCGGAATCTCGGTGGCACAGCGTTCGGTGGCCTTCCAGCACCGGGTGCGGAACCGGCATCCGCTCGGAGGGTTCAGAGGGCTGGGCACATCACCGCTGAGGGTGATCCGCTCTCTGCTCCGCTCGACGATCGGATCGGGGATCGGAACTGCAGACAACAGCGCCTTGGTATACGGATGCTCGGGTGCTGCGAACAGCCTGCCCGTCGGCGCGGTCTCAACGATCCTGCCGAGATACATCACGGCCACCTCGTCGCTGAGGTATCTCACGACGGAGAGGTCGTGGGCGATGAACACGTAGGTGAGTCCGAGCAGATTCTGGAGCTCCTTGAGCTGGTTGAGGACGCCGGCCTGCACACTGACGTCGAGAGCGCTGACCGGTTCATCGAGCACGATCACCTCGGGTTCGACGGCGAGCGCTCGGGCGATGCCGATGCGCTGCCGCTGACCACCGGAGAATTCGTGCGGGTAACGCTGGACGAACTCGGGACGCAGGCCCACCATCTCCATCAGTTCCTGCGCCCGTTCCGAACGGCGACCGGCCGCCAACCCGTGGATCTCGAGGGCTTCGATGAGGGCGCTGCCGATCGTCAGACGCGGATTGAGAGAGGCATAGGGGTCCTGGAACACCATCTGCACGCGTCGCCGCAGGGAGCGCAGGTCCTGACCGGAGGCCGACTCGACAGACTCGCCGTCCAAGCGGATGCTGCCGCTGTCGATGTCGTGGAGCCGGACGATCGAGCGTCCCAGCGTGGACTTTCCGCAGCCGGACTCACCGACGATGCCGAGCGTCTTTCCCTTCGGCACCTCGAGGCTGACCCCCGAAAGCGCGTGGACCGTGCCGGTGCGTCTGCGGAAGAGACCCGAGCGAATCGGGTACTCCTTGACGACATCGATGGCTTCGAGTGTGCTGCTCATGAGGACGCCTCCTGTCGAACGGCGGCGACCTCGTCGATCCTCAGGCAGGCCGCCATATGGCGATCGGTGATGAACTGTTCGGGAATAGGCGTTCGATCACACGTGCCGAGCATCGCATACCGACACCTGGGTGCGAATCGACAGCCCGGCGGAAGCTCGGTCGGATCCGGTGGAGCCCCGGGGATCGAGTACAGGCGCGAATCGCCAGAATTGCCGTCGAGACGGGGCATCGCGGCCAGCAGATCCACGGTGTACGGATGGGAAGGTCGGTAGAAGAGATCCTCGACGTCGGCCTCCTCCACCTTCTTCCCCGAGTACATCACGAGGACCCTGTCGGCGAGCCCTGCAACCACACCCAGATCGTGGGTGATGATCAGCAGGGCCGAGTTGGTCCGTTTCTGAACCCGACGCAGCACGTCGAGCACCTGCGCCTGGACAGTGACGTCGAGGGCTGTCGTCGGCTCGTCGGCGATGAGCACATCCGGATCGTTGGCGATGCTCATGGCGATCATGATGCGCTGGCGCATTCCCCCGGAGAATTCGTGGGGGAACTGGTCGACACGCTGCTCGGGGGTGGGAATGCCGACGATGTCGAGGAGTTCGATCGCCCTGGCCCGCATCTCCTGGCGGCTTCGGCCCGACGAATGGACTCGCACCGCCTCCATGAGCTGATTGCCCACTGACTTCACCGGATTGAGTGCGGCGAGTGCGTCCTGGAACACCATGGAGATCCGTCGACCGCGCAGCTCCCGCAGCTGATCGTCGGTTTTGGTCAGCAGTTCCTCACCGCGGAACCGAATCGATCCGGTCACAGCAGCTGTGCGCGGAAGCAGTCCCATGATCGCCATCGAGGTGATGGATTTTCCTGAACCGGATTCGCCGACCACGCCGAGGGTCTCGTTCGCATTCAGGTCGAAGCTCAGCCCCTCGACCGAGGTGGCCGGACCATTGTCCGTGGAGAAGACGACGCTGAGGTTGTCGACCGTGAGCAGCGGTTGTTGGGTGAGTGTCATCGCGGGCCTCATCGTTTCGTCTGTGGATCGAGGGCGTCACGGAGCCCGTCGCCGATGAAGTTCACCGACAGCACCGTGATCAGTATGAGCAGGCCGGGGTAGAGCAGCAGATGCACCTGCGGGGTGCCGAGCAGACCGGCAGCCTGGCTGAGCATGTTGCCCCAGCTCGAGTCCGGGGGCTGGACTCCGAATCCGAGGAAGCTCAGGGTCGATTCCGTGATGATCGCCGCCGCTACTGCGAGGGAGACATTCACGGCGATGACTCCGGCGAGGTTGGGGATCATGTGCCTCACGATCACTCGCATCGGAGAGGCTCCGAGAACGATCGCCGCATCGACGAACTCCTTCTCCCGCAGTGAGAGCACCTGAGATCTCGCGACACGTGCGATGACGGTCCAGCCCAGTGCGCTCAGGGCCAGCACGATTGTCGCTGATGAGCTGCCGAATCCCTGGAGCACGAGAGCGAGGATCGCGATCGGTGGGACGACGAGGAAGAGATCGACGAGGCGCATGATGAGTTCGTCCGCCCATCCGCCGAAGTATCCGGCCAGGGAGCCGAGGAGGACCCCCACAATGGTTGAGAGCACGCCCACACCAAGCCCGACCGACATCGATATCCGCCCGGCATAGAGCAGTTGGCTGAGGAAGTCTCGACCCAGCTCGTCCGTTCCCAGCCAATGCACCGCACTCGGGCCAGTGGACCCGGTGATGAGGTCCTGGTGATTCTCTTGGAAGGGGGCGATCCAGGGAGCGCCGAAACAGGCGATGACGAGCATCGCCAGCACCACGAGTCCACTGACGGCGAGCCTATGCCGGAGGAACCGGCGTCGGAAGAGAGTCCACTGACCGACGAAAGATCTTGTGGTCTTGGTGGTCACGGCCGCTGATTGTGCTCTCATGACAACTTCACTCTCGGGTCGAGGTAGGCATAACTGAGATCCGCCAGAAGATTGAAGACAACGATGGCGATGGCCACGAGCATCATCCACGGCAACAGCAGCTGGGCATCGCCGGCGAGCAGGGAGTCGAGCAGGAGCTTGCCCATCCCTGGGATCGAGAAGATCTGTTCGGTGACGACGAGCCCGCCGAGGAGGATGCCCGCATCGAGAAACACCACGGTGACGAAGGGTGCCAGGGAGTTGCGGAGGGCATGGTTGATGACAACCTGACGCTTCGGTACCCCTTTTGCCCGCGCCGTTCGCACATAATCACTGGTGAGCGAATCAAGCATCGAAGCTCGCCCGTATCTGCTCCAACTGGCGACGAGAGTGATCGTCATCGTCACCACGGGAAGTGCGAGGTGGCGTAGGTAATCCCCGAAATCGGAATGGCCCACCGAGTGAAGTCCCACGAAGTACAGCGGCGGCTCGGCCAGGTTCCATATCTGCACCGGCCACACCCCGAATATCTGGATGAGCAGGAGCCCAAACCAGAACGCGGGGAGGGCGATTCCGATGTAGGACACTCCGGTGAACACATAGTCGGCCGCGCTGTACTGCTTGACCGCCGAATAGGTTCCCACCGCTATCGCTATGATCGCACCGAGGAGGACTCCCCAGAAGATGAGTTGGATGGTCGGCCCGGCTGCGCCGGCTATCATGTCGAGGACGTCACGGCCCGTACGGGTGCTGGTCCCCCAGTCCCCTGTCACAAAGCCCTTGAACCAGAGGAGATACTGCTCCGGGATCGGTTTGTCGAGACCCAGTCGTTCGGTCTCTCGGGCGATCGCTGTCGGATCCTGGTTCAGCCGGAGCTTGCTCAACGGGTCGAAGGCTCGACGGACAGCCCAGAAGAGCAGGAACGAGGCGATGAGGATGACCGGGATCGAGTAAGCCAGTCGGCGCAGCGCATAGGTGATCATGATGATTCCCGGGCCTCTCCGGTTCCAGGACGGTCGAGTGCGATACCGGCACTGATCTTTGTGGCTTCACAAATAGCTGAGCTCTCAATCAAGGGTCCACTCCTCCAGGTTCCAGAAGGGGCCCTCTGCGGGATTGACCTCGACCGGCCCCTTGACCTTGCTGCTGGTCATGACGATGTTCGGCACCGTGTCGATGGGGATTCCGGGAACAGCCTCAGCGATGAGCTTTTCGGCTGCATGGGACTTCGTGATCCGTTCCTTGTCGTCCGTCGTGCGGGCAACGGTGTTGAGGAGTCCGTCAGCCCCTGGGATGTTCGCTCGAGTGAAGTTGATGCCTGAGAATCCGTTGTCGTCACCGGGGATGGCGTCCGACCTGAATGAGGAGCCGAGATCGGGTTCGGGGACGGTGTCGATGATCGTCCATAATCCGACCTCGAAGTCCCCCTTCGGCGCGACGCTTGAAAACAGGTCGGCGCCTGCGACGTTGGCGATCTTCATGGAGAAACCGGCCTCACCTGCCTGCTTCTGAAGAATCTGTTCGGCCAGTTCGCGTCGCTGGTTCCCAGACTGCGTGGTGATGCGGAACTCAGCGGGTTTCCCGTTCTTTTCCCAGATTCCCTCTTCGTTCCTGCGCCACCCGTCATCCATCATGAGGTCCTCAACCTTCTCGAGGTCTCTGGTGTATCGGGAGAAGTCTTCCCGGGCGTAGACGCCGTTGAGTGGGGTGAGGAAGCTCTGCTGCACCTGCTCGACCCCGATCTGTCCGTAGAGTCGCTCAACGATCGCGGGCCTGTCGATCGAATGGGCGAAGGCTTGTCGCACCGCCAAGCTGTCGAAGGGAAAAGCCGCATTATTGATCCACAGGGCCTCCAGGTTTCCAGAATCGGTGTCGACGTCGATGTTCGTATTCGGGACGCCGGCCTTGATCTGACTCATCGCATCGAGTTGCGGCGTCGGATACAGCGCCTGGACCTGACCGCTCTTGAGCGCGAGGAAGGCGGCCGCGGTGTCGGTGATGAACTGGAAGGTGACCTTCTTGAGTTTCGGCTTCTCGCCCCAGTAATTGTCGTTGGGCACCAGTGTCACTGAGACCCCTTTGACCCAGGACTCGATCTTCCAGGGGCCACCGGAGAAGTCATAGCCGTCCTTCATCATCTCGGCGCGGTCCTCGCTCTTGAGGATGTGGCTGGGCAGGACAGAGTAGTCGCCGCTGAAGAGCTTCTTCCACGAGCCGGTCGAGGTCTTGAGCGTGACGACTGCGGTCCTCTCGTTCGGAGCGTCGATAGATTCGATGAGCGAGTACCCGCTCTTGTCGAAGATGTCATCGCCGTCCCGGATCTGGAGGCCGGTGTACACGAAGTCTTCACCGGTGATGGGTTCTCCGTCGGACCACTGAGCTTCGGGATTGATGCTATAGGTGATCGTCTGCTTCCCTCCCTCTGCGATGGCTACTCTCGGCTCACCGGTCAGCAGATCAGAGGGGACCAGCTCCCAGGAACCATCGGTCTTCCGGGACTCGAAGGCGCGTGGAAGAGTGGGGATCCGCATCGTGTAGGAGCCCCAGATGTTTGCGGCACACGTAGCGATCCAGTCTGCGCAGTCGGGTTCCTGTTCAGCACCGATGACGATCTGTTCGTCGTCCGAGATGTTCTGGTCAAGACCGCCGTCGCCAGTCGAACACGCGGTGAGACCGAGCGCCAACGCGAGGCCTGCGGCCGCTGCTGCACGGAGACGTCTCCTGCCTCGCGGTCGGGTGAAACTCGTCATTGAAGTTCCTTTCCACCATGGCCCCACTGCTTACAGCGCCATGTCGTAGCAACAGATTAATCCCGAATCGAAGAGATAGCAATAGTGTTAGTCAACATAATTGACTATCTATTGGGCAAGCGATCTTCGTGTTCATCCCGACTGCGGTTATCCTTGAGGGCACACACGACGATGGGAGAACCTTGACGAATCCCGGCACATCCGAGGACGGCACACGATCGACATCCGATGCCCCGGTCCGCACTAGGCGCAAACGCGATTCGCTCAACCGCACCGTCATTCTCGACGCCGCAAAGGTGATTTCTGAGCGCGACGGCCTCGATGGACTGACATTCCAATCACTGGGAGCCGAACTCGGGGCTCACCCGACATCGATGTACCGTCATTTCAAGGACAAGGACGAACTCGTCCTCGCGCTTATCGATTCCCTGCGCGACCGTTCCTATCTCGGTGCCCTTGTGCCCACCGGGGACTGGAGAGAGAATCTGCGGATTGCCGCACGTGTCGTCCACGAACACTACTTGCGCTATCCTCAACTCGCTTCGCAGATGGCGGCTAGAACCACTCGCATGCCTCGCGAGTTCAGCAATATGGAATACACGCTCAAGGCGTTCTTCGATGCTGGATTCAATAATGAAGACGCGCTCAAATACCAACGCGTCTTCGGCAACTATGTGCGCGCGCTTTCAAGCATCGAAGCGACCTCCCACTGCCTGCCGGAGCAGGTGCAGCGAGAGGACGAGCTGGCCTGGAGAATCCAGTTCGAACGCCTCGACCCCGAAGAATATCCCGCTATCACTGCGGCCGGCCAACCTCCTCTGGGCATCGGGGATGCCAGTACGTTCGACGCCGGCCTCGAAGTGCTCATCAGGGGTCTCGAAGCACTTGCGGAGGGTGCTCCCGGTGCCGAAGACAGATAGCGAGCGCAGTCAGGGGACTCAGCCGAGACGAACGGCAGCTGAGTTCCAGTCACGCCCCTAGGAGTATCGAAATCCGTCGCATGAAGGAATTCGACACAGCGATCAGGGCGTGCCTGACCACCTCACTGAGGACTCGGTGAGCGCAACGAATCCCAGCTCGCGCTCCAACCATTCGTGTTCGATGGCCAGACCCGCAGGTGTATGACCGGCATCGAACCACTCGATGGAGACGTCTCCCCCGCTCGCCCGCAGTCGTTCGATGTACTTCCTCGCCTGTGCCGGCGGAGTGCGAGAGTCACGCGCTCCCTGAAACAGCACGACCGACCCTTGAACCTGATCCACGTAGCTCGTGGACGAGAGCTTCGCACAGGCCTCCTCGAAGCTCAGTTCACCGTTGGACAGCACCTTTTCCCACACGGGCCTGAGTGCGGCGTTCATCTCCTCAAATGCAGTCGCCCAATCGGCCATCGCCACCACGGCGAAACCTCCAGCGAAGTACTCGGGCAGTCGGCCCATTGACAACAGCGTCAGGTGACCGCCGTAGGAGGCCCCGGTGACGAACGTCGATGTCGGATCCGCAACGCCAAGTCCCCGCAGGCGGTCTATCACCGCCCGTATATCCGCGATCTCGCGGTCGCCGTATCCGGTCCAGAAGCCTTCTCTGAATTCCCTGCCGAATGTCACCGAACCCCGATAATTGAGCGAAGCGAAGGCGAAGCCCTCTGCCAGCCAGGCCTGTGCCTCGGGTGCGTAGTGGTCGGTGGTGACCAAGTTGGGCCCGCCGTGGATGGACAGGATAGTGCCGCGCACCTCACCAACCGGGATCGCCCACCACAACTGAACAGGTGTGCCATCGGCGCTGGTGACGAGTTCAGAGTTGAATGGCACTCCTTCGGGCACCTGGGGTGCATCGATGACGGGAGTCGATTCGCCGTGGGGATCGATTCTGGTGAGCGCTGGAGGAGTGTTCCATGACTGCTCGAATACAAGTACTCCGCCAGCTTGGTCGAGGTAGGACTGCGCACTGTAGGCGAATTCTGCGGCCACATCGGGGTCGGCATAACTGCCGGTGCCCTCACGCACGATGGAGATGCCCCCGCCATCGGTGTCGAGGAGCAGGAGGCGATGAATCCCCGCGTCGACGTGGAGCAGGAGGATCTGCGAATGCTCCGGGGCCCAGTCGAGCGCGAGCACTTCACCAGCCAACTCAGTCAGGGGGTAGTCTGTCCGGTCTCCAGTCGACGGTGACCACAGCGCCGGCCTGGCGAAGCCGCTCTTCTCGGTGCTCAACAGCAATCGATCGTCTCCCAGCAGCGGAGAGAAGCGCACGGCCCGGACTGGACCGCCGTCGCCCATATCGTTGCACACGGCGATCTCCTCACCGGAGTGTGCGTCGACGACGGTGACAGCTGTCCGACGCCAACCCGGATTGTGATTCGTCGAGTCAGCGGAGAACAGGCTGGCATCGGCGGAGACGTGCCCGTACCAGGCTTCGTTCCGTGAGGACCAGATGACCTCCGCCTCGCCCCAGGGATGCGCGGGAATCGACAGCAGGTGAAAGCCCTCATCGTCGACGATGGTGGCGAGAAGCGTCGACCCATCGGCGGAGAACTCCATCCCTCTGATGACGTAGGGATCACGGTCTGGAGTCAGATGAACGCTCTTCGTACCGTCGACCGATTGGGCCAAGAGTCCGCCGACCTCAGAACCTCCGTCATCATCGAGGGAGACGATCCAGCGAGCGTTGGGTGACAGGAAGGACTCGAAGCTCACGTCAATGGGAAGGATATCGGAGAGCACTGGACCGGCGTTCCCTGCCTCGGGCGCGAGCAGACGCCCTTTGACCCCATGGCGATGGTTTTCGATGACAAGGCCAGTGCTCGGGTTCCCCATTGCCGGTCTCACCGTGTGCAGATACGGCGTGTTGAAGCGCATCTCCCATGTCGATGTCTTGCGTCCATTGGTCGATGCGGTGGAGTCGGTTTGAGCGGTCATTGCTTCTCCCCTTTGGTCATAGTGGCATGATTCTCAGTAATAGCTGCGTGATTCTGAGTCACAGATGTCCGAGTCAGATCTGCAGCCCAGTTGTCGCGAGGACGCATCGGCTACGTGTCCGTCTGCCCGCGAATGCGCCGAATAAGCTCAGCGACGAGGTCGGCCCTTTCGATGATCGATTCGAGATTCGCCCATTCGTGCTCGGCATGGGCACCGTCTCCCAGCGGCCCGAGTCCGTCGAGGGTGGGCGTGCCGAGTGCCGCTGTGAAGTTGCCATCGGATGCACCCCCGACCTCGACACCATCGAGCGGGGTCTGCCCGAGGTCCGCGGCGACCTGTCGGGCGAGGAGATAGAGCGCCTCGGCGTGCTCACGCTCAAGGGGCGGCCTGTTGATGCCCCCGCCCAGGGCCAGTGCGATCTCGGGATTGCGCGGGAGAATCGACCGGAAAGCGGCGTCGACGCGTTCGAGTTCGCTGAGGGACCAGGCACGAACGTCGAAGGCCACCTCGGCGAGTTCCGGGATGGTGTTCACGGCAGTACCGGCTGTGGCGAATGTCGGCGACACCGTCGTGCCGAGCGACTCGTCCGACTGGAGCGCGAGCCGCTGGAGGACATCGGCCATCTCTGCGAGGGCATTGGCACCCTTTTCAGGCTCGAGGCCAGCGTGTGCTGCCCGCCCCCTGACCCCGACACGGTAGATTCCGGCGCCTCGGCGAGCGATCTTCACCGCCCCATCGAGGCTCGGCTCTAGTATGAGCACGGCACGTGAGCGCGCCGCCGCCTCTTCAATGAGCCCCCGGGAGGTAATCGATCCGGTTTCCTCATCGCCCGTGATCAGGAGAGAGACGTCGTCGCGTCCGCTCCGCCCCTCGGCGGCCAGTCTTTCGAGACTGCCGATGGCCGCTACGAGCCCCGACTTCATGTCGAAGACGCCGGGGCCGCGAGCGCGCCCGCTCTCGACCGTGAAAGGCAGCCGGTCCAGAGTGCCCACCGGCCATACGGTATCGACGTGGCCGAGCAGGAGCATTCCCCCCGGATCGGCGGCCGCGAAGTACAGATGGTCGACGCCGTCGATCTCTCGGATCTCGCCCTGCCGATCGAGTGCCGCACCGGCCCAGTGCCTGATGAGGGAGAAGCATTCGGCGATCCCTTCCCGGTGCCCGGTGGGAGATTCCACTTCGACCAACGATCGCAGGCGTGCGTGAACGATCTCGGATTCAGTACTCTTCTCGTCTTCGCAGCCGCCGTGAGTGCCGTTCACGAGCTCCGCCGTCCGTTGGCGGCAGCAAGCGGATGAAAGAACTTCGTGAGTTCGGCGATGACGAACTCTGGAGTCTCTTCTGCCAAGTAGTGATCGGATTGTGCCGCTGCACCTTCGACTGCGGCGGCATAGCCCTTCCACACGTCGACGACATCGAAGTTCATGCCGACGTATCCCTGCTCTCCCCACAGAGCCAGCAGCGGCATCCTCAGGCGCAGGTCGCGATCACGATCGACGCGATCATGGTCGAGATCGATGGTAGCCGCGGACTGATAGTCGGCCGTGGACGCTTCAACTCCTCCCGGGCTCGTGAAGCACCGTGCATATTCCTCATATGCGTCCGGGTCGATCGATCGACCCCCGGCGTTGCGGCCTTCGAATCGACTGCGCAGCCAGGTGAGAGGGTCTGCCCTGATGAGAGCCTCGGGCATCCCGTTCTCCAGGGCGAGGAAGAACCAGTGGAAATAGGTGCTCGCCATAGCGCGGTTCACGTTGTCGAACATATGCAGAGTCGGCACGATGTCAAGCACGGCCAAGCGTTCGACGGCTTCCGGGTGGTCGAGCCCCAAGCGATGAGCGACGCGTCCGCCTCGGTCATGCCCGACAACGGAGTACCTCTCGAAACCGAGCGACATCATCAGGGCATGCTGGTCGGCAGCCATCTCCCGCTTGGAATAGGTGCTGCGGTCGTTCGTCTGCTCCGGCTTGTCGGAGTCACCGTACCCGCGCAGATCCCCAAGGACGACAGTGTGGTGCTTCGCCAGCTCAGGGGCCACCAGATGCCACATGTGCTTCGTCTGGGGATATCCGTGCAATAGCAGCACCGGGGGTCCGGAGCCGGCGATCAATCCGCTGACTCGCACACCTGAGCGCGAATTGCCGATCGGATCGAATCCTTCGAGCATGATGCATGCGCCTTCCGTCTTTGGAAAAACCTTTAGTCAATTCCTTAGACTATCTCAATTGCGCATGGGCAGGAAGGGGTCAGGGCAGATGAAGACGGGGAGTCCGCAACGCCGAACTGCACTGGAGCACCACCGAGCCCGAGGGCTCCCAGAACCCAAGCCTCAGCTCTCGGCCAGTCGCTCCCGTTCGACGTCGATATCGAAGTCCGCAGCCGGCCACTGGGGGTCGATGTTCCGCAGCGCATTCAGCAGGAGCTGCTGGATCGCCAATCGTGCATACCATTTGCGGTCAGCGGGGACGACGTACCAAGGAGCCGCCTCGGTCGAGGTGCGCTCGAACACCGCCTGATAAGCCTTCATGTAGTCGGGCCACAGGAGACGTTCGTCCACGTCGCCGGGGTTGTACTTCCAGTACTTATCCGGGCGGTCCAGGCGCTCCATCAGCCTGTCCTTCTGCTCATCCGGGGAGATGTTGAGCATGACCTTGATCATGCGCACACCCGCCTCGGCGAGCTCTGCCTCGAAGTCTCTGATGGCGGCGTAGCGCCGCTCGATCTCTTCGTCATCGGCAAGCTCGCGGACTTTGCCGATGAGCACATCCTCGTAGTGGGAGCGATCGAAGACGCCGATCATGCCAGGCCCGGGCACGCGCGGTCGGATGCGCCAGAGGAAATCATGGGAGAGCTCCTCCTTCGTCGGCGCCTTGAACGCGGCGAGCTCCACGCCCTGTGGATCGACTGATCCGACGACATGGCGCACGATTCCGCCCTTGCCTGCCGTGTCCATCGCTTGGAGGACGAGGAGAACCGCTGGCCCTGACTTCTCATCATGATGGGCCGCGAAGAGTCGTTCCTGAAGATCGCCGAGTTCGGGGACGCAGGCTTTGAGGTCCTTGCGCCCGGATTTCTTGTTGCCTTCGTAGCCGGGGGTCGAACGCGGATCAACATCATCGAGCCGAAACCCTTCGCCTGCCCGCAGCAGCGGCTCCGGATCCTCGGTCCAACTCTGCATCGTCTTCTCGCTCATGAGTTCATCTTTGCAGGCAGGAGGGTCAGCGTCTATATCTGTGGTGATCTCCGAGGGCTCTGCGCCTTCAATCGGGTTTCCGGAACACCGAAGGCAGCCTCTTCATCTTCCGTTCGGTCTCCCGATACGACCACTGCCGCATCGGCTGCGGTACCCGCCACTGCAGCCTCCAGGCCAGCATTCGGAAGGTGAACGCAAGCCCGGCGATGATCAGCGACACCACATTGCCCAGGATGCCAGTCGCATCGGCGATGAGCGTGACACCGGCTCCGAAGAGGGCGGGGATCAGGTAGAGGTCGGTGCCGGTGAAGATCGCCGGATCCTCACTGGCCACAGCATCGCGCATGAGACCGCCGCCGCAGGCCGTGAGCGCCCCCATGAGCAGGGCCGCCGGATAGGTCGCACCGGCGCCGAGGGCGATCGTCGTACCGGTGACACTGAAGATGGCGAGCCCGATCGCGTCGAAGGCCACGATCCAGATCCGAGCCCGCGAGACATGCTTGCCGATGAGGTAGATGAGCAGTGTGGCGATAAGGGGCGGGGCCAGATAGATCGGCTGACCGAGCGCGTTCGGCACTCGATCGAGGAGGACGTCACGGATCATGCCCCCACCGATGCCGGTCATCGTCCCGAGAACCAGGCCCCCGGTGATGTCGAAGCCACGCCTGGCAGCCAGAAGGACTCCGGAGACTGCGAAGACGAAGGTACCGGTGAGGTCAAGCGCGAGAAAGACTGCTTCTTGTACCTCCACGACCTACTCCCCTTCCGGCCTGTCAACGGCGCACCCAACGCCAATCGCCGTGCGGCCAGCGTTGCCCGACGCCGGTTCTCCCACCTCGGTGCCTGGACTCCACTGTAGTATCAGTGCGCCGAGCTGGAGCGTGCCGTCCTCATCCGTGCAGGAATCGGACTCAGCTGAGCTGGAAGTTGTCCGGGTTCTTGTATTCTTCGATCTCGACGCTCGGGTTGCCCTGTCCCTTGAGCAGCTTCGAGATCGGGCACCTGGCGTGGGCCCGTCCGGCGTACTTCTCCGCGTCTGCGGCGGAGACGCCGTCGATGGAGATGTATGCCCGGGGTACGAAGTAGAATCCACCGGTGGACTCACCGTGCAGGTCGACCTCGACGCGGACGCGGGACTGTGCTTCGATGTCGTTGACCGCCAGCACCACCTTGAGGGTTTCGCCGAGGCAGGTGCTCCACGCCATCGCGAGGAACTGCTCGGGGTTGCTGCCCTGATCGGTGTGAGAGGTGGGGGCCGTCGACAGTGTCAGACCATCTTCGACTCGCACTTCACCCGAGGTCCCGCCGAGGTTCTCGACCTTGGCCGTGTAGATGGGAGCGCTTGCGCTTCTTGGTTCGTCCGAGTCTCCGCTTGGCGCCTGCGGCTCGGCGTATCCTGGGTTCTCAGTCATTGCACTATGCTACGTCAGCTTGACGGCAAGTTAACTGACAATTTCGTGAATGAGGCGCGGCACAGGAGCGAATCTTCGCGCCCTGATCGTCCATCCGGATCGTCGTCCGCTCCGAATATCTGTACATGAGAAGACCATTTCGCGCCGCCCTCGCTGGGATCGTCGCCACCCTTGTCCTGTTCGGTGCCGCCGACCTGATCGCCCGAGCATTCGGTCCACCGGCGGCACCCCTGCTGGCATTGGGTCAGACGATCATTCCGCTGGCACCGACTGGGCTCGTCAAACCTGTCATCGACCTCTTCGGCACCAATGACAAGCTCTTCCTCATTCTCACCACAGGTCTGGGCTCGCTGGTGCTCGGAGGGCTCATCGGCTGGCTGGCCTCTCACCGGCTCAGTCTGGCGACGGCGCTGCTGTTTGTGGCCGGGCTGGTTCCCATCATCGTCATCCTCATCCGCCCCGAGTCCAGTGTCGTCGACATCGTACCGACTCTCATCGGACTCGCCCTGGGCATGACCGTCTTCCGTCTCCTTATGAGCGTTGGAATGAGCCTCGCTGAGAAAGGGACGGCTCCCGCAGCTCCCCGGAGGTTTCCTGCAGCTGCCCGTCCCAATGGTTCGTCTGCACCCGAATCTTCCTCATCCGACTCGACCGAGACGCCGGCTTCGGCACCGTCTCGTCGCCGTTTCTTCATCATCACCGGCATCATCGGGACAGCGGGTGCCGCTGCGATGGCGGCCGGACAGACCGTGGCCGCATTGACTCTGGATGCGGGAGCCGCAGTGGCCAAACTGGTGCTGCCGAAGCCGGCGTCCACAGCCCCACCGATTCCCACCTCGGCGCATCCCGATGTCAAGGGCCTTGCGCCCTTCGTCACGGACCCCACGGATTTCTATCGCATCGACACGGCGTTGGCGCCTCCGGTCATCGACCCACAGGAATGGTCGCTGAGAATCCATGGCATGGTCGAGACCGAAGTGACTCTGACGATGGATGATCTGCTCAGCCTTCCTCTCGACGAGCACCACATCACGCTCACCTGTGTCTCCAACCCCGTCGGGGGTGACCTGGTCGGCAACGCCACCTGGTTGGGCTACCCGGTGCGTGAGCTGCTGCGTCGGGCGAACCCGAACAAGGACGCAGACATGGTCCTTTCCCATTCGATCGACGGGTTTTCGGCGTCGACGCCGATCGAAGCCCTCACCGATGACCGCGACTCCCTGCTGGCCGTTGGAATGAACGGGAGTCCGCTTCCTCCCGAACACGGCTTCCCCGCCCGCCTCGTCGTTCCCGGACTCTACGGTTTCGTCTCGGCTACCAAGTGGGTCACCGAACTCGAAGTCACTCGTTTCGATGAGAAGACCGCCTATTGGACTGATCGAGGATGGGATGCCAAGGCGCCCATCCTCGTCGCGTCGAGGGTCGAAGTGCCGAAGCCGTTGGCCAAGGTGCCTGCCGGTGATGTGGCCGTCGCTGGCACGGCATGGGCGCAGCGCAGCGGCATCAAGCGAGTCGATGTGAAACTCGACGATGGGGAATGGACCTCGGCAGAACTCGGCGATGAGGTCAACATCGACACCTGGCGCCAGTGGACGACGGGTTTCAGCGACGTCGATCCCGGATTGCATACCGTCACGGTCCGTGCGATCGATCAGGACGGAAACGTCCAGACCCCGAAGCGCAGGAAGTCCATTCCCAACTCCGCGACCGGTCACCACCACATCCAGTTCAGTGTCGAGTAGAACGATCCTCAGTCACGCACCGGATTGTACCGTCACGGTCCCAGACTCCCCATGCAGGCGGAGACTGGGGCCGATCTGCGCAGGTCCGAAGATATCGCAGAGGGCTCCGTGAAGAAGAAGTCCGAAGAATCTTTGAATTTCACCCATCCAGAACCAGACGGGCTGCGAATACCAGGTACACAGCGAGCAATGAAGGCAACTTCAAAGCTGTGCGCTGATACGCACCACCGTTGATGCATTACCTCAATTAGGAGAAGAACGATGAAAACGCTGCTTCGCACTCGCACCACCACCATCCTGGCCGCTGGCGCGATCGGTCTTATGGCTCTGAGCGGCTGCTCGGACATGGGCTCCGACTCCGAGTCCGGTGATACCGAGACCAAGTCCAGTGATACTGCAGAAAGCCCTGCCGCATCAGAAGAGTCGGGCGACGACGCCATGGCCGGCGGGGATCTCGTCGGACCGGACTGTGCCGCCTACGCCGAGGCCAATCCCAAGGGCGGCGGATCGGTCGAAGGAATGGCACAGGATCCTGTCGCCACAGCGGCATCGAACAACCCGATGCTCAAGACCCTGACCAAGGCCGTTTCGGGCAAGCTCAATCCCGACGTCGACCTCGTCGACACTCTCAACGGAGACGAGTTCACCGTCATCGCACCCACCGATGATGCCTTCGGCGACGTCCCCAAGGACGACCTGGATGCGCTGGCCAAGGATTCGGACATGCTGACCAAGGTTCTCACCTATCACGTCATCCCAGGAAAGCTGTCGCCCGACGATATCGCCGGTGAGCACGAGACCGTCGAAGGTTCGAAGGTGACGATCTCCGGTGAAGGAGACGACCTCAAGTTCGACGATGCCGGTCTGGTCTGCGGTGGCGTGGCCACCTCGAATGCCACCGTGTACATGGTCGACAGTGTGATGATGCCCTCTAAGTGACACCAGAGTTTGACGAGGCAGTGGCCAAGGCCCGATTTCGACATCTCGGATCGGCCCTTGGCCACCACCTTTTTCATACGATGTGTGGACATCGGACGAACAGAAGCCGATCGAATGACATGATTGGACAATGAGTTCAGATGATCCTTCGGCTCCAGGCCACGGGCCCCCCCGA
>NZ_JBHFIH010000006.1:26494-125339 GCF_057334195.1 Brevibacterium sp. AGC70
GGGATATGTCGCCCGGGGCCCCCACGGCACCGTCACGACGGCAGCGGACCCGAGCGGCGACCAGCTGCTGCGGATCGCCGCCGGTGACAGGTCCGCTTTCGAAGAACTCTTTGTGGCACAATCACGCATACTCATGGCAGTGATCCTGCGGATTGTGAGAAGTCAGTCGCTCGCTGAGGAGGTGCTCCAGGAATGCTTCACCGAAGTGTGGACCCGGTGCTCCGGGTTCGACCCACAACGCGGGACAGGCAGAGCATGGCTGATCACGCTGGCTCGTCGGAGAGCCATCGACTGCGTCCGCAGTGTTCAGGCCCAACAGGATCGCGACTACGCCGACGGTCTGAAATCGTCGGCGGAAGAGGGCGAGCAGGTCGAACAGACGGTCATCGACAGATCCGAGTCGGAGAGAACCGCCACAGCGCTGAAGATACTTCCCCCGGACCAGGCACAACCCATCGTCATGGCCTTCTACCAAGGCCTGACCCACGCTGAGATTTCGGAGAATCTCAAGGTGCCCCTCGGCACCATCAAGTCACGAATCAGAGACGGAATGAAGAAGCTGCGAGAAGAGTTGGAGGTAAGCCGATGAGTGCCGATCGCGACTATCTGGCTGCCGGGCTGGCTCTGGGTGGACTCAGCGAAGCTGAGCTTGCCGAGGCCCAGGCTCTCGCAGACGCCGACGCTGAGTTCCGCTCCGAGGTCGCCGAGTATGAAGACACCATGGCGCTCATGGCCGAATCCGATGCAGAAGCGTCTGAATCCTCAGCCACAGATGCCCCTGAACCCATCAGTGCAGCCGCCCGGAATGCAATTCTCGCCATCCCGAACACACATGCTCAGGAGGATGCGGCCGCGAAACCACCGAGCCTGGAACAGGCTGGTTCTGAACAGCAGCAGACTCGGTCATCAGCACCGACTCAGCTCAACGCTCCGGCTCAACCCGCATCACAGGCAGACAATCAGTCGCACTCGGACGGGCCACCGCCTGCAGATCTGGCCGAGCGCCGTCGGAAACGCAGCGCCTGGGTGCCGATGGCTGCAGCCGCTGCCGCTGTCATCGTCGCCGCCGGTGTCGGAGTGAGTTCCTGGCAGAAGCAGAACGAGCTGGAAGACGAACTGGCAGCTGCTCAACAACAGCTCGACGACTCAGCTCGGCTCATGGAAGCCGGCGATCTGAAAACCAGCACGGCCGAGCTGCCCGAGGGCGGATCGGTCACTGTGGCTTCGTCCGAGAAGGAACAGCTCATTCGCCTCAGTCCTCGCGATGTCGAAGTCTCTCCTGCAGGAAAATCCCTGCAGATGTGGGTCATCGGCGATGAGGGCCCCGAGAGTGTGGGGCTGATGTCGAACGCACCGGTGACCATCGCCGATGAGCCTTTCGCCAAAGGAAGTCTGTTCGGCGTCACTGTGGAGCCCAAGGGCGGTTCGGACCAGCCGACCACCGATCCGATCGTGGCCATCGGCCTGTAGACAATGGCCATTGTTCAGATGTCTGGAGGCATCGGCTCTTCCTGAAGATCGGAAGGCTGGAACCTCAAAGCAACGGATGGGTCCGAGCGTGGTTGGTGACGCTCTCGAAGGCCTGTGCCACCTCGAGCACTCGCTTATCGGCGCCGACGGGGCCGATGATCTGCAGTCCCACCGGCAGCCCCGTTGAGGAGAATCCAGCCGGCACGCTGATCGCGGGGCATCCCGTTGCTGAGATCAGGCTGGTCGCGTAAACCCACGCCATGTAATCGCTGATCGGTTTGCCACTGAGGCTGTCCGGATAGTCGAGGTCGGCGGCGAAAGGTTCCACCTGACTTGTGGTCGTCACCAGCACGTCGTGGCGCGAGAAATAGTCCTGCATCGCCACCCACAGTCGAGCACGAGCGTCGTCAAGCGCGAAGAGATCGTCCACGCCCAAGTTCAACCCAGCTTGAATGTTGTCCCGGAGCGAATTTTTCATCTCGTGCGCATGGCCCTCAACGAGATGTCCATAGTTCTTAGCGAATTCGTAGGCCCTGGCCACGCGGAACACCTCGACAGCATCGTCGAGCGTTGGTGCTTCGTAACTCAGGTGGGCACCCAACCCGGTCAGCACAGGACCTGCTGCTCCGACGACCTCAGCTACCTCGTTTTCGACCTCGACCTGGCCACCCAGATTCGGCGCGAATCCGATCGCCCATCCCGACAAGTCCTTCCCCGAATCCAGCGTCGAGAACCCTCCCGACTCCACGCGCGCAGCTGGTCCCATGCGATCAGGTCCGCTGCAGAGGTCCATGAGCATGGCGATATCGGCAACCCTGCGAGCCATGAATCCCGCTTGGCTCAGCCACTCCCACGGGTTGTCTGGAGACACATGCGGTATCCAGCCGTTGGAAGGGCGCAGGCCCACGATATTGTTGAACCCAGCTGGCAGGCGCAGTGACCCGCCCGTATCCGAGCCGTCTCCCGCTGCCTGGACTCCGCAAGCAATCGCTGCCGCGGCGCCGCCGGACGAACCGGAGGCGGACAGAGCGGTGTCATAAGGGTTACGAGTCGTCCCGAACACAGGGTTGGTGGTGTGGGCGCCCGCCGCGAATTCAGGCACATTGGTTTTGCCTGTGCTGATCACGCCTGCCGACTTCAGTCTGGACACGATGAGGGCATCCCGGTTCGGCACGTTCTCAGCGAAGATCGGGGAGCCGAATGTCGTCCGCATCCCAGCCGTCTCGTGAGTGTCCTTATGCGTCATCGGGATGCCTGACAAGAGAGGAAGGTCCGAACCTCGGGCTCTGAGCTCGTCAACCTCCGTCGCCGAGGCGAGCGCACCGTCTGCATCGACTGTGATCACCGCGTTGACACGAGGATTGATCTCGTCAATGCGGAGTAGATGCGCCTCGACCAGTTCTCGAGAACTCAATTGACGTGTTGCAAGTGCATCCGCAAGTTCAGCGAGGGACATCCATCGGATGTCCGATTCAGCACCAAGCGACACTAGCGGCGTCCGGCCAACAGTCCGACGCAGACGCCGAGCAGGGCCGCACCGGCGCCCACGGCTGCGCCCACCAAGAATTCGCTGCCTCGCGCAGACGTTCCGAGCACTGACCCGGCAGGTTCAGCCACCGGCGTTGCCGGACCTGCAGGTGCTGCAAGACCAGCAGATGCTGCGGGCACTGCAAGGACTTCGGGAACATCGGCTGTGGCTGCAACCGCTGGCTCCTCGACTCCTTCGCGAATGGCCCGATCGATGTCTTTGAAGAATTTTGTGGCGATGCGTTTTGCCACGCCGGACAGCATTCGCTGGCCGACGCCGCCGATGGCTCCCCCCAGAACGGCATCGGCTTCCCAAGTGACCTCGGTACCACCGGCTTCGCCAGGTGCCAGCGCCACGGTGATATCGGCACCAATGGTCCCCGGCCCGCCAGAACCCTTGGCGGTGAGGACGAACGACGCCGGGGGCTGCTCTTGCGAGAACGCCACCGAGCCTTTGTAGGTGCCTTTGATCGCCGCCACACCCATGGTCAGAACCACTTGATAGGTCTGGTCGTCTACCGGAGTGAAGCCTTCGACTCCCGGAATGGTGGCCGCGAGGATCCGGGGGTCGTGGAACGCAGCATAAGCGGTGTCAGGATCGGCAGTCATCTGAGCTACGGAAGAGATGTGCATGTGGTGCAGTCCTTACTTGTGTCCGGGAGTGGATGGGGGTGCAGAATCGGCAGATCCGAGGCCTCCGGCTTTCAGTCCGGGTACTTCACCGGCCGCATGCTTATTCCGCAGTTCCCAGAGTGTGGAAGGATCGAGTGGCATGGCACGGATGGGGAAGCCTTCAGCGTCTTCGATGGCAGATGCGATTGTCGTGGCTGTCGGAATTGTTCCGGCCTCTCCTGCACCTTTGATGCCCAGGGGGTTGAGCGGGCTGGGGGTCTCCAGATGATCGGTCTCAACGTAGGGAATCTCAGACGCGAAGGGCATGAGGAAGTCCATGAAGGAAGCATTGAGCAGCTGCCCGTCCTCGTCGTAGGCCATCCGTTCGTAGAGCGCTCCTCCCACACCTTGGGCCACACCGCCATGGACTTGTCCTTCGACGACCATCGGGTTGATCATCGGCCCGCAGTCATGAACGACGCAGTAGCGAAGGATCGTGATGTCGGCAGTCTCAGGATCGGTTTCGACGATCGCGGCATGCATGCCGTTGGCCACGGTGGAGCGCAGCGGCGAGAAGAACTCCTGCTCTTCCAGTCCCGGCTGCTCGCCCGGCTTCACCGAGGGTTCTTCTGCGTTGGACTCCTTGGCGAACTGAGTTGCGGCCTTGGCGCTCTCGTCAAACGCGTATCGCAAGGGATTCGACAGAACAGACACCGCGGCCAAGGGCATGGCGGCACTGGGGTCGCCCTTGACGGAGATGATCCCATCAACGATCTCCAGATCCTCCGGATCAGCCTCCAGAGACTCGCCGGCAATCGTCAATGCCTTGGCCTTGACCTTCTGAGCCGTCAGGTGCAGGGCGTTGCCTGCCATCACGGCTCCCCGCGATCCCCAGGTCCCGACCGAGTACGGAAGTTTGCGGGTATCTCCTGTCGCCACATGCACGGTGTCGATGGGGACACCGAGAGCATCGGCGACGATCTGAGCGAATACAGTCGCATGCGCCTGTCCGTGGGTCGTCAGCCCAGTCCAGACGTTCACCCGTCCAGAGGACTCGACCTCGATATGACCACCTTCATAAGGACCGGCACCGGTGCTCTCCACATAGCATCCGATCCCCAGACCGACCTTGCGGCCCTCGGCTCTGGCCTGGTCCCGAAAGGCTTCGAATTCGTCCCAGCCGACGAGGGCCTTGAGCTTGTCGAGGGAGGTCACAAAGTCACCCGAGTCCAGACAGCCTTCCGCACCGTCTTGCATGGTCACTCCCATCGGATGGGGGAACTCACGGACGAAGTTGTTCAGACGTACCTGTGTGCGATCCATTCCAAGTTCGTCGGCGATGGCGTCGACGGTGCGCTCCATCATAAACACCGCATGGGCGCGACCGGCGCCTCGATAGGGAGTGACCATGACAGTGTTGGTGTACAGAGACCAGTATTCGACTCGATAGTTGGCGATGTTGTAGGGGCCCATGACATGCGTCGACGTGTTGAGCGGGACGATGACGCCGTAAGGAATGTAGGCCCCGTTGTCGTGCCAGAACTTCACATCCAGGCTGAGAATCCGACCGTCATCGTCGAACCCGACTTTCACACTCTGAGTCTGTGCTCTCTCATGCGCCGAGGAGATGAAATGTTCGCGCCGGTCCTCGGTCCATTTCACCGTCGTTCCAAGTGCCCTGGCGGCACACGCCACGGCCAGCTCTTCCGGCCAGGGGTGATTGATCTTGACTCCGAAGGCACCGCCGACATCGGGGGTGATGACTTCGACCCGAGTCAGGGGGATCTCCAGCCGCGCTGCCAACGCGGCTCTCAACCCGGTGCTGGTCTGGGTCGAGGAATGGACCTGGAGACTTTCGTCCTCCCGATTCCAGGCTGCGATGACGCCTTTGCCTTCCATCGGCATGCATGCGCTGCGCTCGAACTCCAGGTCAAGGTCGAGAGTATGTGGGGCCCGGTCCAACCCCGAAGCAACGTCCCCGACCTCTTGGACGTAGTGGGCTGCCACGTTGTCGTCCATTCCTGCGTGAACGATCCGCTGCCCCTCACGTGACTGTTCGACACCGACGATCGGGTCAAGGAACTCATAGTCGACCTCGATCCTCCCGGCCGCGTCTTCAGCGATATAGCGGTCGCGGGCGATGACCATGACGATCGGTTCGCCGACGAAGTTCACGTGGTCTGGGGCCAGGGCGTAACCGGTGTGAGGTGCCACGATGGATGGGTGGGGGATCAACATGGGCAGGCGATCTGCTGCCTGACCGGGCAGATCTTCGTGGGTCCAGACTGCGATGACACCTTCGACGTCGATGGCGCCCGTGACATCGATATCGACGATGTCAGCGTGGGCATGGGGGCTGCGCACGAAGGCCGCAGCCACGCTGCCGTTGGCCAGATCATCAAGATATCGACCATTGCCGGTGACCAGTCGGGGGTCTTCCCGACGTTTGATCTTCAGGCCGAACATACGTGTGGTCATTGAGACACTCCAGCATCTTCGTCGTCACAGCAGCCCTGGCCACATCCGCCACGCAGTTCGGCCGTACGCTGCACTGCCTTGACGATGTTCTGGTAGCCGGTGCACCGGCAGAGGTTGCCGGAGATCGCCTCCCGAGCCTCTTCTTCACTCGGGTGCGGGTTTTCGTTCACGAAAGCGTCGATGGTGGTGATGAATCCCGGAGTGCAGAAGCCGCATTGCAGCCCGTGGGAGTCGATGAAGGCCTGCTGCACGTCGGCAGGGTTTTCCGGATCGTCTCCGATTCCTTCAACAGTGGTGACTTCATGACTCTGTGCGCTGGCGGCAAAGATCAGACAGGACCGGATCGGATCGCCGTCGAGCTGCACCGTGCAGGCACCGCAGACCCCGTGTTCGCAGCCGACATGGGTACCGGTCAGCTCCAGGTCCTGACGCAGAACGTCGGAGAGAAGTTTGCGATCCGGCACATCGAGGACATGATCTTTGCCGTTGACGCTCAGCCGGATGGTCGATCTCGGTTCGGCTGCTGCCTCAGCAGCGCTCATCTGGGTCATCGTGCTTCCTTCTCCTTGCTTGTCACTGCTCACTGTCCACCGCTGAGGGCTGACGCACCACGAGCGCTGTTGGGCCTGCTCAATCGCTTGAGCAGGCGTCCGGCGAGGACTCCGGTGAGATGCCGGCGATAGTCGGCGCTGGCGTGGATGTCTCCCTCCGGGTCAATGAAATCCTTGATCGCCGAGGCGACGGCGTCGACGATCGTATCCACACGATCCACTGGGGTGCCGGCGACGATGTCGTCGAGTTCAATGATGTCCGGGGTGTCCGTGACTGACACGAATCCCGCCTTCAAGCCTGTGATCGTGGCCGTTGTGCCTGCAGCCCCGGAATTGGCTGAGTCGACATTGTCGACAAAGCCAGCTCGGTCGGATGCGCTGGCAATGTCAGCATCGTCGGTCGACATGATCAGTCCGACCCCGGCCAGCCCGTAGTCACCGCTGCGGCGCGCCAGTTCGTCGAATCCGGCCCTCTGTCCTGGTTGCAAGGAGGGGAAGATCGCCTCGGTGATGAGCTCCTCGGGTTCCAGACTGGTTTCCAAGGGACCGACGTTGAGTTCGTCTGCGGTGAGTGTGCGGGTTCCGGTCAGGCTCCTGACCTTCACGCGGCCACCCGTCAGCGCCAGAATCATCGGCATCTCACCGTTCGGGTCGGCATGTGCAATCGAGCCGACCGTGGTTCCCCGATTCCTTATGGCCGGGTGAGCGACGTGTCCGAGTGCTTCACCGAGAATCGGATTCGCGCAGGCGGCGCCCGGATCGCGCTCGAGTCGTCGGTGACTCACGAGCGCACCGACCGTAATCTCCGCCCCCGTTGCTGTGAGTCCGTCGAGCCCCTCGACGGCAGTGATGTCGATGAGGTTCTTCGGAGATGCCAGGCGCATATTGAGGACCGGAACCAGGCTCTGTCCCCCGGCGATGATCTTTCCATCTGATGCATGCGCTGCGAGCAGCTCCAGGGTGTCCTCAATGGTCTTCGGACGGTGAATCCTCAGAGGAGAAGGCTTCATTGTCTCAGTCACTCATCTTTCATTCTGCGGAGCTTGCGATCTTGTTCGAGGTCAGCGGTGACCCGGGCCCTCTGCCCTTCGCCTCCAATGTTGAGCCCAGCGCCATCAGCCGGATCATCCAGCAGCTCTTTCGGCGCCAGCCAACGCGCAACATGGTACATGACCAGCATCGATATCGTTCCCAGGGCAATTCCGGAGAGGACGAAGTCGTCAGTGAACTCCAGGCTGACGTCACCGATGGCGATGATCAGTCCAGCCGCGACCGGGACGATGTTGAGTGGGTTGGCGAAGTTGACTCGGTTCTCGATCCAGATCTTCGCACCCAGCATGCCGATCATTCCGTAGAGGACGACCGTGATGCCGCCGAGGACTCCGCCCGGAACCGATGATATGAGTGCACCGAACTTCGGTGAGAAGCCGAAGCAGATGGCAACAAGGGCAGCCACCCAGTAGGCAGCGGTGGAGTAGACGCGCGTGGCCGCCATCACTCCGATGTTCTCGGCATAGGTTGTCGTCGGTGAGCCTCCGACCGAGGTGGCGACGACAGCGGCGACACCGTCGCCGAGGACCGCGCGACCCATGTATTTGTCGAGCTTCTCACCGGTCATCTCCTCGACTGCTTTGACGTGTCCGGCGTTCTCTGCAACGAGGGCGATGATGCCCGGCAGCATGACGACGATCGCTGCCGCGTTGAAGACAGGAAGGTGAACTCCGACGACACCTGCAGCAGTGTCAGTCATGGGCGGGAAACCGATCCACGCGGCTGACTCGATGGCGGAGAAGTCCACGCGGAAGTGCGTGGTCACTTCTCCGGCTGCTGCGCTGAACGAGGTGATCTGACCGAATATCTTGTCGAAGAGCCAGGAGACTCCGTAGCCGAGGATGAGGCCGAGGAACACTGCGATGCGACCAAGGAACCCTCGCGCCCAGACGGAGAGGAAGACGATGAAGACCATGACGATGACCGCGACCCACTGGTCCTGGGGCCAGTAGGTGTTCGCGACGACCGGGGCCAGGTTGAAGCCGATGAGCATCACCACTCCGCCGGTGACGACGGGTGGGAGAACCTTGGTCAGCGCGGATGCCCCGATGTAGTGGATGAACACACCGACGAGAGCGAGGATGACGCCAGAGATCATGATCGCACCGGTCACCTCGGCGGGGGTGCCGCCCTGTGCGGTGACAGCGGTGACGCCTCCGACGAACGCGGCGGAGGTGCCCACGTAGCTGGGCACCTTGCCCTTGACGATGAGGAGGAAGATGATGGTGCCGAATCCCGACATCATGACGGCCAGCTGGGGGTTGAGCCCCATGATGATGGGGAAGACGAAGGTGGCCCCGAACATGGCTACCACGTGCTGAGCACCAAGGCCGATCGTTCGACCCCAGGTCAGACGTTCGCTGGGTTTGACGAACTCGCCTGGGGCGACGGTCTTGCCATCCCCGTGCAACGTCCATGAGAACATCGACATGTGTTTCTCCTCATCGTTGAGAAAGGCCCGGTGCAGACATTTCGACACGTGTGTTCCTGCAGCCGCCGGTCACGAAACATCTCGACTGACACCCCGACTCTATTGGGATGCTGAGGCACACATCACGTCAGATCCTGCCAAATATACCCAGGGCTCGTCGGCAGTCTTTGCTAAGGAAGCTTGACGATCTGCAAGGCCAAGGACAGCGAGAGGCGGAGGTTGGGATCTTCGGTGAACGGACCGACCATGTGTTCGAGCTTGGTGATCCGGTATCTCAGCGTGTTGTAGTGGAAGAACAGCGACCGTGCCGTTTCGGCCACATTGAGGTTGTGATCGAGCAGCGCCTGCAACGTGGTGCGCAGCCCTTCGTACTCTTCTTTGTCGTCTCCTGCCAGTGGGCCGAGGACCTCGCGCGCAAAGCTGCGCAGCTCTTCCTTCTTCGTCACCTGAAGGAGCAGCCGGTAGACACCTAGGGAGTCGTAGTGGCTGAGTCCCTGACCACGCTCGAGCTGGCGTCCGACCTCGAGTGCGCGCATCGCCTCCTGATAGGCCGCCGCCAGACCGGACACGTCTGCCGCGGGACGTGAGATACCGACCGAGAACTGTCTCCTGCCTCCCCCGCCATATCCGCGCACATCCGTGATGAAGGACTTCAGCCGTGCTGTGATGTCGTCCGCATTCTCTGCCGAGAGCAGCAGGATGACCTGATCTCCTGAACCGACGACCGCAGCAGCGGGATCGTCCTGGGACACGACTTTCGTCCAGGCGTCGGCGAAGAGGGACTGCATCGTCCGCTTGTTCTCAGCATCCGTCTGGTCCGCTTCCGAATCCACCTCGGCGACTGCAACATTGATGGGTCGGGCCAGGTCCCAGCCCAGCGAGTCGGCATGGGAGAGCACTCGGTCTGTGGAGGCAATATGGCCTCGCAGCACCTCGAGGACGAAGTCTGTGCGGTATTTGCTTTCGACCGCAGTGATCGCCTTCTCCCGGGTGATGACAAGCGCCGCGGCTGCGGCGGCCTGTTCTATGAGCCGGAACTCGGGAGCCTTGAGCACGCCTTCGCCGAAGGCAACGATGCGGCCCAGAGTCTTGTCTCCACCTTCGATGGTGCAGTTGCCCCACACAGATGTCCGGCCTGCGCGGGTCCGGCCGCTGCGTTCCAGGCCCGCGGGTTCGTCCTCAACTCGGAAACGGCCAGACTTGTCGAAGCAGACCAGGCTCACCAGATCCTCGTCGACCACTGATTCACCCTCGGTGAACATCGAATGAGTCCGCAGGCAGCGCACCCGACCGTCCAATGTGGTGACCGCGGCGGCCACACCAATCCGCTCTGCCACCATCTGACAGACGTCTTCGAGGTCGCCGTCGTTGATGACGACGTCGACGAGTTCCCGCATCGTCTGTTCCGTCTTCCGGATCAGTTCGGCCCGGCGATCAAGGTTGCCCGACAGCACTTCATGCATGATCTCGTCGAACCCGACACCGTCACCGAGGTGGATGATCGGCAAACCGATCCGGTTGGCCTCCGCGATAGCGGAGTCGGGAATCTCGGTGAGATATCGCCCCGGTTTGATGCAGACGGCGGACACGCCACTGCCCTCAAGAGTCGTCAGGAGCTGGGCGATCTCTTCGGGCCGGTCCCGCAGCGGATAGGCAGTGGTGAGGAGCAGTTCGCGGGGCTTCACCCAGGGAATGATGTCGGGGACTTCCATCACGTTGGTCAGTTCGACCAGGCGATCAAGCCCCTGTCCACCCGCAACGATCTCGCCGCTGCGCATACTCGGCAATCCCAGCACGTCACGTACGGACAGGCAGGCTGAAATCGAGACACTCTCATCGTCTGGCAAATTTTGATGCATATATAGGCCATCCTTGGCACCATTTGACATGCATTGACGATAGCAGGTCACGATAACCTGTCGAAATGAGGTCCATGTCACACACTCTTCCAGCAGCGGCTTCGCCTCTGCCGTTCCTGGACCCGGACGACGTCACCGCGCTGGAGTCGATTTTCGCGAGCTCACAAGAAGTGTCCTCATCAGAGGTGACCGTTGACGCAACGGTCATCGGACTGTTTCCGACCGGCTTCTACATCGGAGTCGATGCTCACCGGCGCGGGACACATGTACTTCCCGTGATGGGCCCGGATGCCCTGCAACTGCCGACAGGACTTCAGGTACCCCAGCTGACTGCGGACCACCTCGGCAGGCTTCGGCCTGAGATGCCGGCCACCGTCACCTTCTCGACGGCATCGGCCCACTCGAGAGTGGAACGGATCGAATCCGCGAATCTCAGGTGCGCAGCCGTCAGAACATGGCGTCCCAGCCGAATCGAGCCCCCGGATCTCAGCGATCCTCGACCATGTTCGCCTGGCGTGGTCGCCTCGGTCCAAGATCGCCTGAACCCGGGTCTCAGCGATCTTGCCCTCCGGTCGGTCAATCTCGTCCGGGCCCTGGAATCCGGTGTGGTTGCGGACGTCGACTCATTCGCCCACGCCC
Organism: Brevibacterium sp. AGC70; assembly: GCF_057334195.1. Classification (NCBI taxonomy): domain Bacteria; kingdom Bacillati; phylum Actinomycetota; class Actinomycetes; order Micrococcales; family Brevibacteriaceae; genus Brevibacterium; species Brevibacterium sp. AGC70. The sequence goes on from NZ_JBHFIH010000006.1 coordinate 38,113, forward strand.
TCCTGGGCTACGGTCCCGGAAGCACCCCATCCGGTGATGACGCACTCTGCGGGATCGCCCTTGCCTTGCGCTGGACTTCGCAGTCAGCGCTCAGCTCGTGCCAGCACTCGCTGTTGGCCAGCAGTCTGTCCTACCTTGCACTCGAAGAGCGAACCACAGCCGTCTCTGCCTCACTTCTGCGTGCTGCTCTCGAGGGCTACTGCATTCCGGAGATCGAGCGCGCCATCGCCGACATCGCCCGACTGATCCGCGCCGAGAAGTTCTCCGGCAACGGCCACCGCACCACACCGCCGCTTCAAACGTTCGACGAGGCTCACGGTCTCGATGAGGTGTTAGCGAACATCAACCGGATCGGTCATCACTCCGGCCATGATCTTCTGACCGGATTCCTCGCGGTACTCACACCTGCTGCCGAACTCACTCTCGTTTCACCACTGGAAGGAACCATCCATGCCGACGACTCTTGATATCAGGTCAGGCCTCTACTACGACTCTGTGGCTCTCATGCAGGTCTCTGCGCAGGTCAAGGCCACCGAAGGTGTAGACGCGGCGCTCATCGGCATGGGCACCGAGCTCAATGTCGGGCTCATGCGCGATGCCGGTTTCGACATTCCCGATTCGGCTGCCCCCAACGATCTGGTCATCGCGATCAGCGCCAGCGACGAAGCTGCGCTCGCGTCCGGTCTCGCCGCCGTCGATGAAGCCTTCACCCGCATTGCCGACACCGCCGCACGCTCGCTGGGGCCAACGGGAGCGGAGCAGCCTCCCCTGACTGTCGAGTCAGCGGTCGGGCGCACCGGCTCCAACCTGGTCGTGGTCTCCGTGCCCGGCGACTATGCAGGCATCGAAACCATTGCCGCTCTGGATGCGGGCAACTCGGTGCTGCTCTTCAGCGACAACGTCGATGTCGACACCGAGGTCGCACTCAAGCACCGAGCCACCGAGGCGGGCCTCATCGTCATGGGCCCCGACTGCGGGACGGCCATCGTCGCCGGGGCCGGGCTCGGTTTCGCCAACGAGGTGAAGCCGGGCCGGATCGGGATCGTCGCCGCTTCGGGCACTGGTGCGCAGCAGGTCTCAACCCTGCTTGATGCCGCGGGGGCAGGGATCTCCCAGCTGATCGGCACCGGCGGACGCGATCTGGCACGCGAGGTCGGCGGACTCAGTGCCAAACAGGCGCTCAAGGCTCTGGCCGGCGACAAAGACACCGACCATGTCATCATCGTGTCGAAACCCGCCGACGCCGAGGTGGTCGCTGAGATAGAGGTGTTGGCAGCCGATCTGGGCATCGGTGTCAGTTGGGCTGTGCTCGGTCCCGAGCGCACCGATCTCACAGCAAGCGTCGAAACTGCTCTGGACAGCTGCGGCTTCAATGTCCCCACCTGGCCCTCCTGGGGAACGACCGGCTCCTCAGAGGACCTGCAGCAGGGACCTCTGGTGGGGCTGTTCTGCGGGGGCACCATGGCCGATGAAGCCATGCTCATCGCGGCCGAAACTCTGGGACCTATCACCTCGAACATCCCCCTCGGCGGGGCTGAGAAGATTGCCGGTGCCGAACTGCCCACGTCCGCGCACACGGTCATCGACTTCGGTGATGATGGGATGACTCAGGGTCGCGCCCACCCGATGATCGACCCCAGCCTCCGTCTCGGGGCCATCGCCGAGGCGGGAAACAGCGCTGGGGTCCTCCTCCTCGATCTGGTCCTCGGTCATGGAGCCCACGCGGCTCCAGCGGAAGGTCTCTCCGGAGCCATTTCCGCAGCTCGCTTGGCCGCAACACAGGCTGGACGGGAGTTGCCGGTCATCGTCAGCCTCATCGGCACCCAGTCTGATCCTCAGGACTTCTCTGCCACGGTCGGCTCGCTCGTTGGGGCCGGCGCTGAGGTCTACGTCTCGAATGCTCAGGCGACTCGGCGGGCGGTCTCCCTCATCGCCCCGCTCAACCAGGCCGAGTGCGACAACGCTCCTGCACAGTCAGGACCCTCTTCCCACGGGGCACCGGCGACGACGGAGGCAGCAGCGAACTCTGCGGCGACGAGCGATGCGTCGGCGAGGAGCGATGTGCCGGCGACGAAGCTGAGCGAGCTGCTCTCGGCCGAACCGAAAGTCGTCAGCGTCGGCCTGTCACTCTTCGCCGATGCGCTGCGCGCACAGGCCGTTCCCGTCGTCGAAGTACCGTGGCAGCCACCCGTCGGTGATGCGAACAGGCTCTTCTCCGTGATGAGCGACCCTCGTCGACTGGCCGCCAATGCCCAAGCGTTGGAGGCCATGCTCAATGCCGGTGCCCAGCTCGTCGGCCTACGGCCGGCCCGTGAATGTCTGGGCCTTGCCGAGAACGAGTTCCTGCATTCGGGACCTCCCCTGGAGTTTGAACGGGCCTCGGGCCCCATGCGCGGAGCATTGGCCGGCGCTGTGGTCTTCGAAGGGCTGACCGACACCCTCGAAGAGGCTGAAGCCGGGCTCGCCGATGGACGATTCAGCATGGCACCGTGTCATTCGAAGGATGCTGTCGGGCCGATGGCAGGAGTGATCAGCCCGTCGATGTGGATGTTCGAACTCATCGACCCTGTGTATGGCAATCGCGCCTACTGCTCCCTCAACGAGGGCTTGGGTAAGGTGCTGCGGTACGGTGCGAACAACGACGAGGTGCTTGACCGCCTGCACTGGATGCGCGACATCTTGGGACCCGTGCTCGCACAGGCGGTCGCCGCACACGGACCCATCGACACGAAGTACTATGTTTCGCAGATGTTGGCATCCGGCGATGAGGGCCACAATCGCAATCGCACGGCGACGCTGCTGTTCCTCCGAGATCTGATGCCGGATCTGCTGGCACTGGACTTCGCCACCGCTGACCTCGCCGAGGTGTGCAGTTTCCTGGGCGCCAATGACTACTTCGCGCTCAACCTGGTCATGCCGACCTGCAAACTGGCGATGGCTGCGGCGAAGGGCATTCCCGGATCCTCACTGGTCGTGACCATGGCTCGCAACGGCACCGATTTCGGCATCCAACTTTCAGGTACCGGCGACGAATGGTTCACCGGACCGGCCCAGGTCGCTGAGGGACTGTACCTGGGCGACTTCGGTCCAGAAGATGCCAATCCCGACATCGGAGACTCGGCGATCACAGAGACCGCCGGCATCGGAGGACTGGCCATGGCCGCGGCTCCGGCGGTGGTGCGTCTCGTCGGTGGCGATGTGGCCTTCGCGGTGGAGACGACGCGGAGAATGTACGAGATCACCGCTGGTGAGCACCCGATCCACCAGATTCCGATCCTCGAATTCCGCGGTGTTCCCAGCGGAATCGACCTGGTCAAGGTGCTGCGAACGAATGTGCTTCCGCAGATCAACACGGGCATGGCCGGTCGCATAGCCGGTGTCGGCCAAGTAGGTGCCGGACTCGTCAATCCTCCGATGGACTGCTTCACCAATGGTCTCGAGTCTCTGGGACGGTAGTTCGCTTCAGCCTCGGTCATCGAGCCCAGCGAGCATTCGCTGGGTCCGGTGACTACGAGTGAATAGGTCCGGTTGTCCTCCGCAGCGAACGGCCGGTTCCTTGGGCGAACTCAAGCAGCACCTCGGCGAAGATGGACACTGCAGTGGCCTCCGGCGAACGGGCCCCGAGATCGAGGCCGATCGGACCATGGATTCGATCGATCTCTGCAGCGCTCGCCCCCGCCAGTGACATAGCATCGACTCGCAGCTTGTGGGTGCGACGACTTCCCAACGCACCGATGTATCCGGCCACGGACCTTGCCGCTTCGAGGAGCACTGGAACGTCGAACTTCAGATCGTGGGTGAGCACTGCGATGACCGTGGAACCTTCGATTCGCCCGGCCCGGACCTCTTCGGCCAGGTATCGATGCGGCCACGAGACGATGACCTCGTCGGCATCGGGGAACCTCTCCGGAGTTGCGAAGATCGGTCGCGCATCGCACACCGTCACCTGATAGCCGAGGAATTTCCCGAGTTGAGACAAAGCCGCCGCATAGTCGATCGCCCCGAAGATGATGAGACGCGGAGGCGGATCCGAGGTGGTCACGAAGATCCGTGTTCCCGCGCCGAGGCGCATTCCAGTGGAGTCGTATTCACGCACTCCCGATCGGCCTTGGGTGATCATCGCCCCAGCATCGGTGGTGACGTGCTCATCGAGTCGCGGGTGCCCGAGAGTTCCACTCCGGCGCCACTCAGCTCCAGCCTTGGCTGCCGCACCATGTCGGCCGGCAGATGAGGGCACGCCAGCCGCGCCCTCTGCGGGTTCGATGAACAACATGCGACCCGTGTCATCAGCGTCAACGACACCCTCGGAAGCCACAGAGTCTTCGGCCGCCCGGCCGAACACCTCGTCGGCTGAAGTCTCACGGATCATCGGCAGTTCCAGGGCGAGCGCGGCCGGACGAGATTCCTCAAGCGCACGCATATAAGCAGCCAGCGGCACCGTCGTTGCCTCATTGACGACCGGGATCACCAGTGCCTCGATCTGCCCGCCGCAGGCAAGGCCCACAGCGTATGCCTCGTCGTCGCTGGTGCCGTAGTGCGACAGCCTGGCCTGACCTGTGGTCAGTACCTCGAGGGCGAGTTCGTGGACGGCGGATTCGACGCATCCCCCGGACAGACTGCCGACCGTCTGACCATCGGAGGCCACCGCCATCATCGCTCCGGCCGGGCGGGGTGCCGATGCCCAGGTTTCGACGACGATGGCTACTGAGAACCGGCGGCCGACCTGCAGCCAATTCAGCAGTGTCTGTTCCAGCTCAGCCATTCGTCATCGTCTCCTTCACTGCTCTCTGGCCCGCGCTTGCCGTATCCGGATGTCGGCTCAATCCATCCTTGCTCGTTCAACCCCGGCCCTGCCTCGCCGTATCCCGTCTCACGCTGGAGGCGATGTTCTCGGCCACTGCCTGCCAACCGTCAACGGTGGTGGCGGGAAGCATCACCTGCGCGTGTTCCTCAGCGATCCGCATACCCCGCACCTCCGGAGTGAAGCCGACACGTCCCGCACGAGGATTCACCCAGATGAATCGGTGGCTCAGTCTCCCCAGCCGTGCGCACGCGCGGAGCAGTTCGGAGCAGTCGCCCTGTTCCCAGCCATCGCTGATGAGGACGAGCACCGATCCGCGGATCGCCTCTCGATGTCCCCCGTTGAGCAGGGTGAGCAGTCCTTCGCCGAGGCGGGTCCCGCTGGCCAGGTCGGGAATCGCCTCCTGCGCCGCCAGCAGTTCACGGTCATTCAACGGTGCAGAGAAGTGATGGTCGACTCGAGTGAGACGAGTTCCCAGGGTAAAGCTTCGTGCCTTGAGTCTTGGCGTGGCTCGAGCCAGGAATCTGATGAGTGCCGGCAGCCATTGCTTCATCGAGGCTGATACGTCGACGATGATCGTGACGTCTCGATCGCGTTCTCGGCGGGTTGACCGCGGCAGACGCGAGAGTTCTTCCTGCCGAAGCAGGGTCCTCACGATCTGGTTCGCATCGATTCTTCCGAAACTGCTGCGCCTGTCTGCATACGCACTGCGACGTGGGTTGCGAAAAGACAGGCCATCGATCAGACGTACCGCCTCCGCCGCATGTTCTCCGTTGCCGAGGTCGGTGGTGCGCAGGACCTCGAGCCGGCTGGCGGCGGCTTGGAGCGCCATTGTCTGGTCTTCGACGTGATCCCATTTCGCCGAGTCACTCGACTCTTCGCTGGGCTCCGGAGTCGGGATCGACACCTCGTGAGGGCCCGGTGCCACTCGTTGTCGCCCGGTGAGGCCGAAATGCTGGTTGAAGAGGGCATCGTGGATCGGAATATGTTTCTGCTCCGTGCAGATCAATGACCGCGAGGCAGCACGAACCTGGGTTGGGTCCAACAGGTCGATGTGGGCAAGTGCGCTGGCCAGAGTCCGGATCCTGTCTGCACCGGCAGGCAGTCCATGCCGGCGCAGGCGTGAGCCGAAGCGCATCAGCTCGGCGGTCAGGTCGCTCATCACTGGTCGACCAGACTGTTCGAACTCAGACCGCTGAGATCATCGGCATCTTTGAGAACTGCGGAAATCGTCGACCGCACGGCTGCCTCGTCGAGTTCACTGATTCCCAGCGCCGCGAGCGCGCGGATCCAGTCGATGGTCTCCGAGGTTCCCGGAGGTTTGATCAGGGTCTGCGACCGCAGACGATTAGCAGCTCGCACTACGGCGGCCCGCAGCGCTTGGGAAGAAGCCGGGACATGATGAGCGAGTATTCTCTCCTCAGTCTGGGCATCAGGTTGGGAGAACCAGTGGTAGACGCAGCGGCGTTTGAGGGCGTCGTGAAGTTCACGTGTGCGGTTGGAGGTCAGGATCACCAAGGGCGGGGTCGGCGTGTGGATGGTGCCCAGCTCGGGAACTGTCACAGACCAATCTGAGAGGACCTCAAGCAGGAGAGCGTCGAATTCGTCGCCGGCACGGTCGATCTCATCGATGAGCAGCACAGGACGCCGAGGTTGAGCATCAGCTCCCTCGTTTCGTGAACTTTCGATCGCCTGGAGGATAGGTCGCCTGAGCAGGAACGGCAGGCTGTGGAGTTCATCGTCGAGGCGTGTGGCATCGAGCCGTTGGGCCGATGCCTTCGCCGCTACTTCGATGGTCCGGACGTGGAGAATCTGTTTGGCGAAGTCCCAGTCGTAGAGAGCATGGGTCGCGTCGAGTCCCTCGTGGCACTGCAGACGAATCAGTTCGGTGCCGTGGACTTTGGCCAGGGCCTTGGCCAGGCTGGTCTTACCGACTCCGGGCGCTCCTTCGCACAAGAGTGGCTTATCGAGTGCTCCCGCGAGGAAGCTTGCGGTGGCAAGGGAATCGTCGGCCATGTACCCCACGTCTCCCAGAGCCTTCGCCAGATCGAGGGCGCCGGTGTAGTCAGGCATGATCACTCATTCCGGTCGTGGGCAGAAGCAATCCTTGCGCTTGTGCATCTGCCGGAGTATCGACATCCCTGTTCCCCGTGACTCCAGGCGCCAACAGATCTCCGCACTCGATGTCGAGAACCTGACCCGACAAATCCCTGAACAGACTCCTCGCCCCTCTATCCTCGTGACAGGCCGCGATCGCCTCCGAGATCAGGTCCCTGCCGATCATCACAGGATGCCCGAGTTCCGCATTCCACATGCAGCGCGCCAAAACCTCGGTGCCGGAGTGCTCAAGCAAACGACGGTAGGCCTCGACAGGAGTCTCGGGAAGGTCGACCAAGGTCACGATGGCCGCTACGGCATCGGCGGCGACTGCCCGCAGGCCCACCTGCAGCGATGAGCCCATCCCCGCGGCAAAGTCAGGGTTCTCGACCACACGTGCGTTGGCCGGCACCAGGGGTCTCGCCACATCGACAGACGCCCCGAGAACCACGATGATCTCCAGCGAGTCCTCGGACTGCTGCACCTCGCCCCCAGCATGCGCTGCAGCCATCGTGTGCACATGGTGTTCGAGCAACGAGGTCCCCACACGCAGTCGCAGCAGCGCCTTGGGCACACCCATCCGACTGCCGCTGCCGGCCGCCAACACGATCATGCTGACCTTGCGCTTCATCGCCCTCACCATGGTTATCGATTCTAGGCGCGTTCTGCCAAGGTCGAACCTCGGGCAGCCACGGTCACACCGTCGTCAACAGGTGTGACCACGGTTCCGGAGCTGCCTGCCACAGCCTCGGGGAGATTGTCGAGAGCAGCGATGACACCCATCGGTCCACCCTCGTCGACGAAGTTGAGAACAGCATCGACCTTGGGACCCATCGAACCCGAGGCGAAGGTGCCTGTGTCCTTGAGCTCGCGCAACTGGGCGTTCGTGACTTTCGTGATGTCGCGAGCCTCGGGAGTGCCGAATCCCGCGACGGCACAGGGCACATCGGTGGCGATGATGAGCCGATCGGCCTTCACCGAGCGTGCCAGCTGCGCCGCACTGAGGTCCTTGTCGATGACTGCGGAGACTCCGTTGAATCCTTTCTCATCGGGGATGACTGGGATTCCGCCACCGCCTGCCGCGACCACGACCGCCCCGGAATTCGCCAGGAACTCGATCGTCGGGGTCTCGAGGATCCGCACCGGGCGAGGCGATGCCACAACCCGACGCCACCCTCTGCTGCCGAAGTCCTTCCATGTCTGCCCCAGCTCTTCCATCGCAGCCGCATAGTCCCGAGGCTGGTAGGAGCCGATCGGTTTGACCGGATCAGTGAAGGCCGTATCGTCAGGGTCGACGACGGTTCGGGTCACCAGTGCAACGACGCTCTTGGCAATCCCTCGAGAATTCAGCTCCTTCTCGATCCTGCTCACGATGGTGAAGCCGATGGTGCCCTGAGTCTGGGCCCCGCACCAGTCGAGGCTGACCGGGGGCAGCTCCGCGACGGCGAGCTCGTTCTTGCGCATGATGTTGCCGACCTGTGGCCCGTTCCCATGGGCGACGACGAGTTCGTGTCCGTCTTCGATGATATCGGCGAGATGGACGGCCGCCTGAGCGATGGCACGGCGCTGGCTCTCCGGTGACGCATCACCATCGGAGGAAGTCATCGCGTTGCCGCCAAGGGCGACGAGGACTCTCACAGCCAGTCCACCTCGGGTGCCCTGGCACCGTCACCAGCCAACTCGGCGTAGCCTGGCCCCCTGTCGAAGAAGGGTTCGTTGACTCCACGTTCGGTGAGCAGGCGTGCACGCAGCGACTCTGAAGCCGCCTCGTCGACGGTGGCGTTCTCGATTCCGTCCGGGCCCTCGGTGACGATGACACCATAGGACTCTTCGGCCGCTGCGATGCTCACCTTGCCCCACTGGACGTCGCGGACGACTTCAGCGAAGGGACGCTGGAGCGGGTCTCCCCAACCGCCGCCACCGGTTGTGCGGATCCGCACGACCTCGCCGGCGCTGATCGGCTCGTCATCGGCCAGCGCATCGATTTCGCGTTCGTTCGCTCCACCCGGGTCGATGGTGACCTGGAAGGGCTGACCGGCCTTACCGCCTTTGACTCCCCAGCAGGCAAGGATCGACCGGTCGGCGATCGACATGAAATGACCATCGCGCAACATCCTGATGTGCTTCTCGTAGCCGAGTCCGCCACGGTAACGACCAGCCCCGCCGGAGTCGACGGACAGGCCGAGGCGTTCAACGCGAAACGGGAACCTGGATTCTGTGAACTCTGTCGGCAGGTTCCGGGAATCGGGGACCACGTGGATCGTATCTTCACCGTCGGAGTAGTAGCGTCCACCGGAGCCGCCGCCGAGGACCTCACGCATGAGGTAATCGTTGCCGTCGCGGTCCTTGCCGTAGACGCCCGTGTAGCGGATGGTCTCCTGGTCGGCAGGCATCTGCCCGTCTACTGCCTTCGCCACCACGCCTGCCAGTACGCCGAGGAGGCGCAGGATGACGAAGGTGCGTGCGTTCGTGGGGCCTGGGAACTCGGGCGTAAGCAGGGTCCCCTTCTCTGGGAAACGCATCTCGATGAGGGGGACGATTCCCTCGTTGACGTCGAGTTCGCCCATGCGTTCGGGGCTGTCGGCGAGGTTGCGCAGGATCGGTGCCAACCACTTCTTGAGGAAGTTTCCGCCCACATAGTCACCACAGTGGTTGATCGGCCCTGCAGCTTGAGCCGCGGTGCCGGTGAAGTCGATGATGAGACGAGGACCGTCGTCGGGGCCGCCAGTTGAGGTCTTGGTCAGGGTGATCCTCTGTGTGTGCAGCATCGGGTCGGAGACTCCGTCGTGTTCGGCGTAGTCCTCCCATACGTACTGGCCATCGGGGATCTTCGACAGGATCTCGCGGCGGTAGATCTCCGTGGAGTTATCGAGGATGGTGTCGAAGGCAGCCTCGACGGTGTCGACTCCGTAGCGGGTGAACAGTTCGGTCAGGCGCCTGGCGCCCATAAGGCAGGCAGAGCATTCCGCATCGAGATCTGCCGAGAGCGAGTCGGGCATGCGTGAGTTGCGCGTCATGATGGCCAGTGCCGACCTGTTCGGCTTCCCCGCGTCCCAGAGTTTGATCGGGGGGATCATCAGGCCCTCTTCGAAGACGCTGGTAGCACCCGAGGGCATCGATCCGGGGCAGGCTCCGCCGATGTCATCGTGGTGGCCGAATGCCTGGACGAAGCAGACGACCTCACCGTTGGCGAAGACCGGCACGGTCACGCACATATCTGGAAGGTGGCCGATTCCGCCCTCGGAGGCGTAGACGTCGTTGTGGAAGAAGACATCGCCTTCCTGCATCTCCTCGATCGGGAAGTCGCGGACGATGGGATGGACGAGTGCCGAATATGAGCGACCTGTGAGCTTGCGCAGCTGCCGGTCATGGATTCCTGCTCGGAAATCGTGGGCGTCGCGGATCATCGGTGACCGTGAGGTTCGGGCAATCGCGGTCTCGACCTCCATTTCGACACTGGCCAAGGTGCCTTCGACGATCTCGACGATGATCGGGTCAACCGTCGAAGCCTTCTGCCTCGATGTCAGGCGGTTGCCATGTTCGTAAGCCGTTGGCAGACCTGCGGGGTTGATCGGGTCAGCGTTGATGTAGTCGGTCAGCGCCTGCCCTGTCAACGGAGTGAGGCTGAGCATCGACCCGGAGTCGGGTGCTGCGGTCTGGTCAGTGATCGTCATTTGCCTGCCTCCTGGCGTTTGCGGCGAGTGGTGATGATGTTGCCGCCGGCATCGATGCGAGCGGTGAATCCCGGGTGCAGCGGGAAGGTCGAGCCGAACTCTTCGACGATGGCCGGACCTTCCAGGGTGTCTCCGGCCAGGAGACTTTCACGCCAGTACACGGCGGTGTCGACGTATCCGTCCTCGGCGTCGAAGCACACTGGTCGCACAGCGGTCTGTGCACGTTCGGACTTATCCGGTGCGCCCTCGGCTGACGCGATGTGGCGAAGCTCCGGACGGGTGATCGGACCGATGCCTGAGACCCGGACATTGACCCATTCCACGTGCTGGTCCGACGCATCGGCGAAGTCATAGCCGTAGAGCTGCCTGTGCTCGGCGTGGAATGCCCGCGTCACCTCGTCGGCCCATTCTCGGGTGATCGTACCCGAAGGAGCGGGCACGCGGACCTCGAAGGCCTGACCGAAGTAACGGAGGTCGACGGAGCGGTCGAACTGATGGCGTTCTGGTGTGAATCCCTCGTTGATCAGGGCCTCGGTTGCCCGAGTCTGGAGACGGTCGAAGAGGCCGGCGACCTCAGCGATGTCCAGTCCGTCATCGCGTGCGACGTTCGTCTGAACATAGTCGTTCTTGACGTCGACGGTGAGGAGACCGAAGGCGGAGACGTTTCCCGGGTTAGGCGGAACGACGACGCCGGCAAGATCGAGGATGTCGACGAGCGTGCATGCCAGAAGCGAGCCGGAGCCGCCGAAGGTGGTGAGCATGAAGTCACGGACGTCGAGGCCACTCTGGACCGAGATCTGGCGCAGGGCGTTGGCTTGGTTCCAGGCGGAGATCTCGAGGATTCCAGTCGCGGCCTTCTCCGTGCTCAGGCCGAGCTTTGCGGCGATTTCGCTGATGCCGCGACCAGCGGCGTCCGCGTCGAGGGGGATCTCGCCGCCGAGGAGGTGGGGCGGGATCCGCCCGAGGAAGACGTGGGCATCGGTGATGGTCGGTTCCACGCCGCCGTTGCCGTAGCAGATGGGCCCCGGGTCGGCTCCTGCCGACTGAGGACCGACCTTGAGCTGTCCTTCGGCCGTGGTCCAGGCGATCGAGCCGCCGCCCGCACCGACGGTGACGACGTCGATCATGGGGATCTTGGAGGGGTAGACACCGACCGAGCCTTCGGTCGTCAGAGCAGGCTCTCCGTCGACGACAACCGTGACGTCCGTCGAGGTGCCACCGCCGTCGCAGGTCAGGACCTTGTCGAAACCGGCTTCCCGCGCGATGAGTCCGGCACCCAGTGCACCCGCGGCAGGGCCGGAGAGCACGGTGGTGATGGGCTGGTTGACGACTTCATCGGCGGAGAGCACGCCGCCGTTGGACTTCATGATGTAGAACGGCAGCTTGGCGTCCTTGTCGGTGCCGGTATAGGCGTCGAGGCGTTCATGGATGTTCTTGACGTACGTGGAGACTTTGGGTTTGACTGCGGCGTCAACCAAGGTCGTCATCGATCGTTCGTATTCGCGGTATTCGCGCAGCACTTCCGAACTCAGCGACACAATGACGTCGGGGTGCTCTTCGAGGAGGATCTCGCGCATCCTCTGCTCATGGGCGGGGTTCGCATAGGCGTGGAGGAAGTTGACTCCCAATGTGCCGATTCCCTGGTCCCGGAACCAGCGGGCGACCTTGCGTGCCTCGACTTCGTCGAAGGGACGCACTTCGTGGCCTTCGAAGTCCATGCGGCCGGTCACGGTCTTGACGAGGTCGGCGGGTACGATGCGATCGGGCTTGACCCAGAAATAGGAGTTTCCGTACCCGTCGGGTACTGCCTGTCGGGCGATTTCGAGCACGAATTCGTAGCCCTCGGTCGTGATGAAGCCGAGACGATCGAGCTTGCCCTCGAGCAGCTGGTTGGTAGCGACGGTGGTTCCATGGCTGACCGCGCTGATATCGGAGGCTGTGATCGTCGCGGCGTCCTGATCGGTGCCCAACATTTCGAGGACCTTGTCAATGCCGTTGATGAAGCCATCAGCGGGATTCGACGGTGTCGAGGGAGTCTTCGTCGTGGTGAGCTCACCGGTGGCTTCGTTGAAGGCCACCACATCTGTGAACGTTCCGCCGGTGTCGATACCGATACGGATTCGTGGGCTTTGAGTCGACATCAATGTCCTTCCCAGGTCTGATGACCCCAGGTCTGCTGAGCGTTTGAATCCATTTTTGCCGGTGACTCACATCACTCCACCGGCAAAAGATGCCAAACAACCAATGAGCCGTTGGTAAATGTCTCCAATTACGACAGCTCCGAGCGCAGCACCTCCTGAACAGATCGCGCGGGGCGGCCCAAGATGGCCTGCGCCGGAAGCGCTCCGCACGGCAGTCCGTGGTAGTCGTAGTAGGAGAACATCGCTGCCAACCATTCGATCTCGCGCAGGTCGAGACTCGTCCCAGACGTCGAGTCGGCGCCAGCGCTTCTGTGGGCGGCGACCCACTGCTGCGGAGTTGATGCTTCGATTTCAATCGCTCGACCCAGCACTTGCTCTGCGGCGGCGGCATAGTCGCGAACAGTCAGCTGCTGCGGGCCGCCGAGTTCATAGGTCGCCCCGATATGGAAGTCATCAAGCAACACGGCGGCCGCGATCTCGCCGAGGTCGGCGAGACTGATCAGTCCGAATCGGGTGTCGACGCTGTAGGGCACAGCAACGTGCGGATTCTGTCCTCGCAGGCCCGGCAGGAGATTGTCGATATATGCGCACGGCTGGAGAATCGACCACTGAAGTCCGCTCCGCCGCACCAGGTCCTCAGATGCAGCCTTGGCCACGTGGTGAGGCATGTCTGGAGCATAGGGTGCCGCCACCGAATGGTAGACGACTCGATCCACTCCTGCCTCGCGGCAGGCCCCGAGCAGTATGGAGATGAAATCACGCTCATCCGGATGAAGGTTCGGCGCCATGAGATAGGCGGCACGACAACCCTTCAGCGCCTCGACGGGGTTCATCATTTCGCCTCGCCCAATCGGAATGATGGGAACCGCTCGGTCCTTGAGCGCCGACGAAATTGCCCGGCCTGTCTTTCCTCGTGCGCCCACAACAGCGACAGATTCTCCTGTCGCCGGATCGATGGTTGTCCTTGTAGTCTCCGTCATAAACGCACTTCTTTCTGATCGATAATCTGCAGTTCGGGCGGCGCGGTGACGCCTGGCCCCGAACTTACACACGAGAGACATGCGCAGATACGGCGAATACTGCCAAACCCTCCAGCCACGCCTCCACCCCGCGCCGGATACGCCACGCCCCAGATCCACACAGCGGCGGATACCCCAACACGCCTCTGCTGTCTAAGCTGGAGGGATGGCAGAGAGTCCGACATCGCTGAGACCTACGCGCGGCGACGTATATCTGGTCATCGCCCTGGCCGCAGGTTCTGTAGTCTTCGCCATCCTGTATGTCACGACAGGCTACTGGCCGTTCAAGGCGCCGCTATGGGTTCTGTGCCTGGCTTCAGTGGCGGTGACAGTGCCCCTCATCTGGAGGCGGCGCTACCCCAGCCAAGTCGCCTGGACCCAGACCGCGATCTTCGTCGGCGCACAGATCGGCGGCGCCATGGAACCAGGGGTCACCCAGATCATCCTCTTCATGGGCGTGTACTCGATCGGTGCGTGGCAGAGCAATCGCCGGTCGGCTCTCGTCTCCAGGGCACTGTTGTGCACGGCCATCTTCATCTACCTTGTGGCCTCCGTGTTCTTCCAGTCCAACGGTCTCTCGGACATGACAGTCCTGCAGATCACCGCGAGCTTCGGCGTCAGCCTGCTGACGAATGTCGCCTATTTCGGCGGCGCCTGGCTCTTCGGCGACCGAGCCTGGAAGCAGCGCCTGATCCTCGACGATCTGCGCTCCGCCAACGCCGAGGTCCGCGCCCAGGAACAGCAGCTGACTCGTCAGGCTCTCGATCTTGAGCGGGTGCGCATCGCTCGTGAACTCCACGATGGCATCGCCCACCACATCACCGGCGTCGGCATCCACGCCGCAGCCGCCCGTCGCAGCCTCGAGAAGAATCCCGACAAGGCCCGAGAATCCCTCAAGACCATCGAATCCTCCACCCGAGAAACCGTCGATGAACTGCGTGCGCTCGTCTACACCCTCCGGGACACGGACGACGCGAGCACCGGTGAGCACAACACGAAGGGCAACCCCGGCCTCGGCGACATTCCCGAACTCGTCGACGCCTCACGTCGATCGGGACAGCAGGTCGACGTTGTCACGATCGGTGAGCCGAGACCGCTGACGCCGATCACGGAGATGTCGATCTACCGGGTGATCCAGGAGTCCCTGACCAACTGTCGTCGTTATGCGGGATCGCACGCGGAGGTGGATGTCCGCCTGCGGTACGGCACCAGCAATCTCGAAGTCGAGATCAGCGACACCCGGTCTCCCGGCGGGCTCCACGAGGAATCGCACCCCGACTCCGAACCTCCGGCGAAGCAACCGGGCCTGGGCCTCGGCATCATCGGCATGCGCGAACGGATGAGCGCCATGGGCGGCTCCCTCGAAGCCGGTCCGAAGTCCCGTGGCGGCTGGCTTGTACGGGCACAGATTCCCTACCCTCGGAACGTCGCCGAATCTGAGTCTGACCCCGAATCTGAGTCTGACCCCGCGGCCACGCCTACTACCCCCGAGACCGTCACCGATACCAGCGATCTCCAAACTGCCTCCTCCATCACCGACTCCACAGCAAAGGCCTGAACCGTGATCCGAGTCCTCCTCGTCGACGACCAGTCGATGGTCCGCACCGGCTTCCGCACGATCCTCGAGAGCGAGGACGGCATCGTTGTCGTCGGGGAGGCTGAAAACGGTCAGGTCGCGATCGACCGTGCGCTCGAGCTCGCGCCGGATGTGATCTGCATGGACGTCCAGATGCCTGTCATGGACGGGCTCGAATCCACCGCGGAGATCGTGCGCCGAGGAGCGGCCGGCGCTGTCCTCATGCTCACCACCTTCGACCGCGACGATTTCCTGTTCCAGGCGCTGGCCGCTGGTGCCAGCGGATTCCTGCTCAAGACCGCCGAGGCGGAGCAGCTCATCGACGCGGTCACCGCGCTGGCGGGCGGCGATGGGCTCCTGTCTCCCGAGGTGACCCGACGCGTCATCGAACGCTCCGTCCGCAGCACCGTCACCACCACCTCGGCAGCTCCCGAACTGGAACTCCTCACCGACCGGGAACTCGAGGTCCTCCACCTCGTGGCCAAGGGGCTGAGCAATTCCGAAATCGCAGGAACGCTCTTCGTCGGCGAGGCCACCGTCAAGACACATGTCTCCAACCTGCTGACCAAGCTCGACATCCGCGACCGCATCCACGTCGTCATCTTCGCCTACGAGAACGGACTCGTCGGGAGCTGAGAGGTCTCATTCCCAGTGTCAGACTTCTTCCCAGGGTCAGAATTCGACCTCCCCCACACTGCCGATGCCGAAATAGCCCGAACGACGGATTCGCATCGGCGCGGCACCGCATAGGTTTGAGTCATGATCACCTTGGACTCGATTTCACGCAGCTTCGGCGACAAGCAGGTTCTCCACGACCTGTCCTTCAGCATCGGCTCGGGCAGGATGACAGGATTCGTGGGCTCCAACGGATCCGGCAAGACGACGACCATGCGCATCATCCTCGGCGTACTCGCTGCCGACTCCGGTCGCATCACCGTCGACGGCGAAACCATCACCGCCGCACATCGCAGTGCGATCGGGTACATGCCCGAGGAGCGGGGCCTCTACCCGAAGATGCCGATCATCGATCAGCTCATCTACCTCGCGCGCTTCCACGGTCTCAGCCGCCATTCGGCCCGTCGTCGCGGACTGGAACTCCTCGAGCAGCTTGACCTGGGCGGCAGACCCAGCGACAACCTCGAGGCCGTCAGCCTGGGCAACCAGCAGAAGGTCCAGATCGCTGCCGCGCTCATCCACCGCCCGCGCGCCCTCGTGCTCGACGAGCCTTTCTCCGGACTCGACCCGGTCGCCGTCGAACGCACCCTCGAGGTCCTCAAGGATTTCGCCGACACCGGTGCGCCCGTCCTCTTCTCCAGCCACCAGCTCGACCTGGTCGAACGCCTCGTCGACGACCTCGTCATCATCGACGGCGGCCGGCTTGTTGCGGGCGGCACCGCCGATGAGCTGCGGCGTCAGCGCAGCACACCTGAGTGGATTCTGCAGACCGATTCGGACATGGGCTGGGTGCGCGAGATCCCCGACATCCGAGTCGTCGAATTCGACGGCAACTGGGTGCGCTTCGCCGCACCGAACGCCGATATCGCCGAGGCGGTCCTGCACCAGGCCATCACCGTGTCCTCAGTGAAGTCATTCGGCCCGCACGCCGTCGCTCTCAACCGACTCTTCCAGGAGGTCACGCAGGCATGAGCACCCAACAGGATTCGAACTCCGTCGACACGAGCTCTCCCGCCACGAACACCCCCAAGAAGTCCGGATTGGCGACGACAGCACAGACACAGCGTGCCAGCTTCACCACCGCCATCGGTCTCGTCATCGAACGAGAGGTCATGGTCCGCCTGAAGTCCAAGGCCTTCATGGTCTCGACGCTGCTGAGCATCGTCCTCTTCGGAACGCTCGTGGCAGTCTCCGGGTCACTGCCCTCACTGTTCTCCTCCACGGACAAGGTGGCGGTCACCTCGGCGGGAGCGCAGGCTGTCGAAGGAATCGACGGGATCGAACTCGTCTCCGTCGACAGCACGGATGAGGCGAAGACCATGGTGACATCCGAAGAGGTCGCGGCCGCCGTTGTCGAAGACCCTGCGTCCCCTGTCGGTGTCACCGTCATCGCCGAACGCTCCGCACCCGAGTCGCTGACCGGCGCTCTCAGTCAGGTGCCCACCGTTGAACTCCTCGACCCGCACGCTCCGGATCCGGGGCTCACGTACCTGATCGGGTTGGGCCTCGGGCTCGTGTTCTTCATGTCGGCGGTGACCTTCGGGACAACCATCGCCTCCTCGGTGGTGGAGGAGAAGCAGTCACGGATCGTGGAGATTCTGCTCGCCTCCACCTCGGCGAGGGTGCTGATGTTCGGCAAGGTTCTCGCGTGCTCGATCCTCGCCTTCGCACAGATAGGCCTGACTGCGCTCTCCGTCCTCCTCGGTGCCGCCATCAGCGGAAACGACCTGGTGCTCGGCAAGGTCACGGAACCGATCGGCTGGTTCATCCCGCTCTTCATCGTCGGCTTCGTCATGATCGCCTCCCTCTACGCCGCGGCCGCTTCGATGGTCTCCCGGACGGAGGACCTGGGCTCGACGTCCAGCCCGATCATGATGCTCATCTTCCTGCCCTATATGGCCGTCATCCTCTTCTCATCCAACGAGACGGTGATGGCGGTGATGTCATACATCCCCTTCTCCGCAGCGGTCGCGGTCCCGATGCGCGTCTTCCTCGGCACGATCGAATGGTGGGAGCCGCTGGTCTCCCTGCTCCTCCTCGCGGTCACCACGATCCTGGCTCTGCTGCTGGCGACCCGGATCTTCGAACGTTCCATTCTGCAGTCTGGCCCGAAGGTGTCGTGGAAGCAGGCACTGAGCAGGTCGAAGAAGTAGTTTCGGCAGGATCTGTGCCAGCCGGCACAGCAGACAGGAGGGAATATCTCGCAGCGACCGTCATATGGCGTCAGCCGTATCATTGCGTGCGCCGTCGCAGCGTCAGCGAACCGATGATGATCGCGCCGAGGATCCAGCATCCGATGAAGAGGATGCGCAGCCAGATGTAGCTGGAATCCTCATCGCCGCTCGCGACTGCCGTGAGCGCGTCGATCGCGTGTGAGAGCGGCAGCCAATCGCCGATGGTCTCGAGCACCTCGGGCAGCTGGTCACGGGGCAGGAAGATGCCGCCGAGGAGGATCTGGGGGAAAACGAGCGCCGGCATGAACTGCACAACCTGGAATTCGGTGCGGGCGAAGGCACTTGCGAGCAGTCCCAGAGACGTACCCAGCAGCGCATCAGCGATCGCGACAACGAAGAGCATCCATACGGATCCCTCGATCTCGAGACCGCATACCAGCGTGGCATAGGCGACGGCGACCGCAGTCTGGACCACAGCGAGGATCCCGAAGGCGAGTGTGTAGCCGAGGATGAAGTCTCCGCGGCCCAAGGGCATCGACAGCAGTCGCTCGAGCGTGCCGCTGCGGCGTTCGCGCAGAGTGGAGATGCTCGTGACGAGAAACATCACGATGAAGGGAAAGAGTGCGAGCATCGCCGGGCCGATTGTCGCGAATACCTCGGTCTCATCGAAGATCCAGGCCACGAGCCCGATGAGGAGGCTGGGTACGATGAGGAGCAGGGCAATGGTGCGCGGATCGTTGCGGATCTGAAGCAGCACGCGTCCGGCTGTGGCCAGGGTTCGCATCGGAATCATTGTGGGCCCTTCTTCCGCTGGGCACGACTCTTCCCGACGGTGAGCAGATGTGTGGGAGACCGACGTCTCGACCGCGAGGCACCCGGTCCAGCGTCGTGACTCTCGATGATCCGCAGAAACGCGTCTTCGGCCGTGTCGGCACCAGTGGTCGACAGAAGCTGTTCGGGGGTCGTATCCGCGATGAGATCGCCCTCACGCATGAGCAGGAGCCGATCGCAGCGAGTCGCCTCGTCCATCACGTGACTCGACACGAGGAGGGTCGTCCCATCCTCGGCGAGTCTGCGGAAGATGGCCCACAGATCCCCGCGCAGGACCGGGTCGAGGCCGACGGTCGGTTCATCGAGTACGAGCAGGTCCGGCGAGCCGAGCATCGCCGCAGCCAGTGAGACTCGGCTGGCCTGCCCACCGGAGAGGGTCCTGGCCAAACGGTCGGCCTGCCCTGACAGATCCGTGCGATCGATGACTCTTTCGACATCCGAACGGGGAGCGCCCTGAACGCGAGCGAAGTAGTGGAGGTTCTGCCGCACGGACAGATCCTCATAGATGCTGGCCTGCTGGGTCATGTAACCGACTCGATGCCGAAGCGATGCGCTCCCTGCGCTCTGACCGAAGACATTCACCGATCCGCCGGCCAGGACCTGTACCCCGACGACGGCCCGCATGAGAGTCGTCTTGCCGCTGCCGCTGGGTCCGAGCAGACCGACGATCGCGCCACCGGGCACCGTGAGGTCGAGGCAGTCGATGACCATCGTTGGACCCCGAGAAATTCGCAGACCGCGCGTCTCGATCGCGTTATTCATCATATGATGAATTAGACGCCTCCACCTCACTCCCGTCAAGGGCTGAACCCGAGCACTTATTGCCCCGAGTGAGACCGAGACAGGGTGCTCGCTACGAGCCCCTGTCACCCATCTGCGTTGTCAGCGCCCTGCCCGGAGTCCCTCGATATGACCCTGCACCGCAGGAACGACGTGAGCAATGACCTCCTCGATCGGGCTGGAGGCAAGGGGTTCGGCCATGACGACATGCCTGAGTATGAGCACCCCGGCTATCTGAGAAAGCACCATCGAGGCCCGCTGCTGCGCCGACACGGCCTCAATGCCCACATCCTCGAGGCGCTGGGCAATCGCGGACATGAGTTCGCGCAGGAGGAACTGACGGACGAGTTTTCCGGCCGCCGATCCGTTGACGACCGAGCGCAGAATCGTCACACCCACGGGTTTGACCTTCGGGTCCTCCCACGCGAGCAGCACCGTGCGGGCGATCGAAGCACCGAGCTCGGGAAGGGGAGCATCGAGGGCAGCAGCGATGATCTTGTCGGGCCGGACCGGGAGCTTGACGACGTCGGCGAAAAGGGCAGCTTTCGTATCGAAATAGTGGTGGACGAGCGCCGGATCGACTTCGGCGCGGCGGGCGATGCCGCGCATGCTCGCCGTCTCATATCCCTTTTCGGAGAATTCGGCGGCGGCCGCCTCGGCGATCATCGCCCGGGTGTCCCCGCTCTGCCCCTTCCGTGGACGCCCTCTGCGACGGGGCGCGGATTCTGGCTCGACCATGCTCCTCAGCTTAGCGGGGAGGACTCACAGCCAGCCATGATCACGGGCGATGCGCACGGCGTCGGCCCGGTTCCGCGCATCTGTCTTCCCGATCGCGGCCGAGAGCCGATTGCGCACGGTGCCTGGTGAGATGAACAATGTCGAGGCGATTTCCCCGACGCTGCCTCCCCCGGCCGCCACACGGAGGATCTCGGTCTCCCTCTCAGTCAGAGGAGACTGCCCGTGGACGGTCGATTCGACGATGAGCTCTGAGTCCACTACCTGCAGACCGGCCATGACCCGTCGGATTCCGTCAGCGAGTCGCTCGACGGGAGCGTCCTTGACCATGAACCCGCTCACCCCGGCATCGAGGGCTCGCCTCACCCACCCCGGCCGCCCGTAGGTCGTGACGATGACAACTCTGACCTGCGAAAACTCGGCGGCGAGCGCTGCAGCGACCTCGAGTCCGTCCAGGCCGGGCATATCGACGTCGAGCAGCGCCACGTCGGGAGCCCGGTGGCGAACTGCTGGCAGCACCTCATCACCACGTGCGCATTGGGCGATGACCTCGAATTCCGGCTCCATTCCGAGCAGCGCGGCGAGCGCCTCCCGGACCATGGTCTGGTCATCGGCAATCAGCAGCGTCGTCATCGTGGGCTCTGCTCCCTGTTCGCCTGGGTTGGGCTGGTCTCTCGTGCATCTGAGCTCTGGCCTTGGACGACGAGAACGAAACCGTCGTCGGTCTCCTCCGTCCTCACTGAGGCACCGACCGCCTTCGCTCGCTCCGCCAGTCCACGAAGGCCGGATCCTGCCCCCACCTCGGCGAGGTCGGTACGTCGGCCCGAAGCATCGTTGACGATGGTGAGTCGGTCGCGCTCAAGGGTCACGGTGCAGTGTCGGGCACGTGAATGCCGGAGGATGTTCGTGCTTCCCTCACGTACGCTCCAGGCAAAGAGCTCACGCAGCTCGGAATCGACCTCGTCCACCGAGGTTGGCGCTTCGACCTCGATCTCGGCGGCTCGAAGTGCCCTGGTGGCGGCGACGAGTTCCCCGGCCAGCGAAATCGTCCGCGTTCCCTGCACGGTCGTGCGCACATCCGCCAGCGCCCCACGGGCGAGCTGTTCGATCTCAGTGATGTGCTTGACCGCCTCCGGCTCGCCGGTGGCTTGGAGTTTCGCTGCCAGCTGGGCTTTGAGGGCGATGACGGTCAGCGAATGGCCGAGCACGTCGTGGACATCCTGAGACAGTCGCAGCCTCTCGGCCTCGCGTTCGAGACGACGGTTCTCCTCCTCGGCGGTTCGTGCCGCCCGCGCCCGGTCGCCGGCCACAAGTGCCATGACCATGGCGAACCCGGCTATCGAGATTCCGAAGGTGGTGCCGTATTCGTGAGTCCAGCCCGGCACCGTCCGCTGAGCGATCTCGGCGATGACGACCGTGGAGCAGGCCGCGACCACACCGGGCACCACCCGGCGCAGGGAGATGACGACGAGGACCGAAACGTAGGCAAGGAACGACAGTGCCTCTTCCCCGATGAGCGGCACGGCGACAGCCGCGATGAGCACCATGATGCCCAGCGCCGCATTGACGGTCATCGACTCCGCACGCGATCGCAATGAATGCGGTGCCTGAGCATGCCTGGCGAAAGCGCCGAGGCCGATACCGCTGACGACCATCGCCGAGTAGAACACCACGGCGAAGACTACCGTCAGAGCCAGCCCCCATACTCGGGAAGAGCCATTGAGGTTCCATGCCGCGGTGAGCGGGTAGCTGAGGAAGACGAGCCAGAAGACAGGGAAGATCCAGCGCAAGAATGAGATCGGCCTCGGTTCGACTTCAGAGCTCATCCAGCTTCTTCCTCCTCGCACTCCCTCGCAGCGTCGCGCTCACACCCGGGCGGTGTCCTCGCGCAGGGCCCACGCTGAACCGACGGTGAAGAGCACCAACCAGACGAGAACGTTGACGACTGCCCATTGATCGTATCCCCCGCCGAGGGGCGCGCGGGCGATTTCTCCCGCACCGTAGGCCGGAGTGAAACGGGCGATTGTCTGCAGTGTGTGGGGCCACACGTCGAGTGGGACGAAGAGACCGCCGATGAGGGAGAGCACTCCCAGGACCATGCTGGAGAGCTGGATGGCGTTCTCGGCTGGCAGCAGGTAGCCGAGCATGACTCCGAAGGCGGCGAACACCGAAGAGCCGAGGACGACGAGAACACCGCAGACCACCATGGTCCCCAAGGGTGCGCGAACACCGGTGAGCGCAGTCAGGACGAAGACCACGAGGACCGACAACGCGCCCAGGAACATCGAGACGAGCACCTTGGTGAGGATAGAGGCCGCCGGATGCAGCGGGGTCAGCGCCAGCTGGCGGCTCCACCCCAATGCCCGCTCGACCGCCACCTGCGCCCCGCCCGTGGTCGTGGCCACCATCGCCCCGTAGGTCGCCAGCGAGACCGAGATATAGAGCGCCGCGTCCGTATCTCCCAACATCTGGCCCCTGTTGGTCAGGCCGAAGATGAGATAGAAGACCGCGGGCATGACCATCGTGAAGATGACGGTGCGCCTGTTGCGCAGTTTGCGCACAAATTCGAGTCGCAGCAGGGTTGCGGAGAATCCGCCGAACTTCGGTGGGCGGCGCTGGTCGAGGGAGTTGAGGAATGTCGTCGCCGAGGCGACCGTCGGGCCGGTCATGTCATGCCCCTTTCGAGGTCAGGCTGATGAACGCGTCTTCGAGCGAGTGCGAGGAGATCTCCAGGTCTGTGCAGGCATTGTCGAACAGAGTGCGCGCGGCCCAATCGGAATCGGTGGTCCTCATCGTCAGGCGTCTGCCGTGCACCTCGACGGATTCGACCCCGGCCAGGCCGCCTAGCAGTGTCCGGAGGTCGGCGTCTCGGGAGGTCTCAGCGTCGTGGAGGGGCAGCGTGGCGCTGACCGTCTTCGCTGAGGCCATGGCCCGGATCTCGTGCGCGGGGCCGTCCGCGACGATTCGGCCCTTGGCAACAAGGATCACGCGATCGGCGAACTCGTCGGCCTCTTCGAGGTAGTGCGTGGCGAAGAGAATGGTACGTCCGTGCATGGCGTCGGCACGCATCTCATGCCAGAAGTCCCTGCGCCCGGTGACATCCATGCCCGTGGTCGGTTCGTCGAGGACGATCAGTGCCGGATCCGGCAGGAGTGCCATGGCGAACCGCAGTCGCTGCTTCTGCCCACCCGAGCACTTCTTGACCACGGAGTCGGCGATGGTGGTGATCCCGGCCCGTTCGAGGACGACATCGACGTCGAGTGAGGAGGCGAATACCGCAGAGGTGTACGCCACTGTCTCCCGCACCGTGAGGTCGTCGAGGAGCCCTCCGGTCTGCATCACAGAGCTGACCAGTCCACGACTGACCGCCCGCCGAGGCGACATCCCGAAGACCTCGACCGATCCCTCATCCGGTCGGGACAGTCCGAGCAGCATGTCGATCGTCGTCGTCTTGCCTGCCCCGTTGGGGCCGAGGAAAGCCACGACCTCACCCGGACGGATGCTCAGATCAATGTCGTCGACCGCGGTGAGGCTGCCGAAGCTCTTCGAGAGGTGGCTAAGCTCCATCGCCGGAGGCGATGGCACCTGCTCACTTCTGCTGCTGTGATTCGTCGTCTGTGTGCTCATGATTTCAGGCTAGAAGGAGCCAGTCGGGCATGATGATGCCATTTGTCACCGATGCGCAACCCTTGCCAAGGGCTCTCTGACGCCCAACGAATCTTGCGCACACCCGAGACACGTGATTTCGTTATTGACATGACCCTGCAGGAGCTGTCTCTGCCGCTGAAAACCGACCGTCTGCGCCTACGTGCGTATCGGGACTCCGACGCCGAGGCTCTGCTGCCCATCTACTCCCGCGAAGACGTCGCGCGATTCCTTCTCTGCGAGCCGTGGACTGCCGAGGTCGCACGGACCGAGGTATCCAAACGCATTCCGAGAACCGGCCTGGACACCGAGGCTCGCGCACTCGCACTGGTCATCGAAACCGCGGACGGGCTGGAGAGCATCGAAGGCTCGGTCGTCATCGGCGACATCGCGATCTGGTTCGACGGAGAGTCATCGGAGAAGGCCGAGATCGGCTGGGTTCTCAACCCGGCGGCGGGCGGGCACGGATTCGCCACCGAAGCCGCCATCGCCATGCTCAACGCCGCCTTTGCCCACGACGGTCTCCATCGAATCATCGCTCAGATGGATGCCAGAAACACCGCCTCGGCGAGGTTGGCCTCACGCATCGGCATGCGACAGGAGGCTCACCTGCGGCAGGACTGGTGGTCAAAGGGCGAATGGAGCGACACGCTCATCTTCGGCATGCTGCGCAGCGACCGGCAGCAGGTATGAGGGTTCGCCCTCGATACCGGCCCACGTCATGTGACCCGTGTGACGAAAGGTCTGGGAAACAATCCGAAAACCCGGTCAAAGGTTCACGAAACGGGCCTCTGTGTGGTCGGAACCACCTCGGCGGTGGCCATAGCGTGGTAATAGCGGTATCAGCAATCGTCGCATCGAAAGGTCCTCAGGGTTCCCATGTACAGGCAGTCGTCGAAATTGGCCAACGTCCTCTATGACATTCGGGGACCCGTCCTCGAAGAGGCCGAGGCGATGGAGGCCAAGGGCCACACCATCCTCAAGCTCAACATCGGCAACCCCGCCCCCTTCGGATTCGAAGCCCCCGAAGCGATCGTCCATGACATGGTCAAGCAGCTTCCCGTTGCACAGGGCTATTCCGATTCGCGCGGAATCCTCTCCGGGCGCCGGGCCGTGGTCCAGTACTACGAGACCCGCGGCATCCACAATCTGGACACCTCCGAGGTGTTCCTGGGCAACGGAGTCAGCGAACTCATCACCCTGTCCCTGCAGGCGCTGTGCAACCCCGGCGACGAGATCCTCGTTCCCAGCCCGGACTACCCCCTGTGGACGGCATCGGTCGCACTCTCCGGCGGCACGCCCAAGCACTACCTGTGCGACGAAGCCACCGCCTGGCAGCCCGATCTCGACGACCTCGAATCGAAGATCACCGAGAACACCCGCGGCATCGTCGTCATCAACCCGAACAATCCCACCGGCGCCGTCTATTCGCGTGAGACCCTGAAGAAGATCGTCGACATCGCACGTCGCCACGGCCTCATCATCTTCGCCGACGAGATCTACGAGAAGATCACCTACGACGATGTCGAAATGGTCAATATGGCCACGCTCACCGGCGACGATGTGCTGTGCCTGACCTACTCTGGTCTGTCGAAGGCCTACCGGATCGCCGGATACCGCGCCGGCTGGCTGGCCATCACCGGACCGCTGTCCGAGGCGAAGAGCTACCTCGAGGGGATCAAGCTCCTGGCTAATATGCGCATGTGTGCGAACGTTCCCGCTCAGCACGCGATCCAAGCTGCTCTGGGCGGCAAGCAGTCAATCGATGACCTCGTCCTGCCGCAGGGTCGCCTGGGTGCTCAGATGGACGTCGCCCACACGGGGCTGAACTCCATCGACGGCGTCTCTGCACATCGGGCCAGCGGAGCGCTCTACATGTTCGCAAAACTCGACGTCGAGAAGTTCGGGATCACCGACGACGAACAGTTCGCGCTCGATCTGCTGCGCGAGCAGAAGATCCTCGTCTCCCACGGCTCGGCCTTCAACTGGTCACGCCCGGACCACTTTCGGCTCGTCACCCTGCCCTCCGTCGAGGTGCTGGACGAATCGATCAACCGCCTCGGCGAGTTCCTCTCCGGGTACCAGCAGAAGGCGAGCAGCACCTGCGAACTGCCGACCGTCAAGGACATGTCCCCCGCAGCGGGGTGAAACTGCCGGGGCACGTAGTCTGGTGATCCGGGCTGAGATAATGGCCCCATGACGGAGCGCGCAGCAGGGCCAGAGACAGCAGCGGTGGATTCCGTCGCACGCGCGATCAGCCTGATCGCGCGGGGCAACTCCGTCGATCGCAGCTCGTTGGAATCAGAACTCGGGCGGCAGTCGGACCTCATCGACTCGCTGCTCGATCTGTCCACGACCATGGTTCGCTGGCGCCAGAAGGACCATGAACGCGCCGCCCTGCTCGAAAGCGCCTCTGAGCTCATCCAGGTCAGAGACACCAAGCGCCTTCTGCAGAAGCTCGTCGACAGAGCCAAGTCGCTGATCGGCTGCGACATCGCTTACCTCTCCGAATACAACCCCGAAACCGACGAGCTCAACGTCAGAGCCAGTCGCGGGGCGATCTCGCTCCAGCTCCCGGCGCTCCGGGTGCCACCGGGAGTCGGACTTGCGGGCCGGGTCGTCCGTGACCGAGCCGCCCACTGGACTTCGGACTACGACCTGACTCAGCTGCCTCATGAGCGGCGTGTGGACTCAGCGGTCAAGGCCGAAGGCATGGAGTCGCTCCTCGGAGTGCCGATGGTCGTCGACGGTGAAGTACTCGGTGCCCTGTTCGCGGCGAATCGCTACCCCCATGACTTCGGAGCAGATGAGATCACTCTGCTCTCCGCCCTGGCAGACCATGCCTCGGTGATTCTCAAGACCGCGCGACTCATGGGCGAACTCGCAGAGGCGGCAGCACTGTCAGCTGCCGCAGAAGAGCTGGCTGCGGCCAAGGCGAGCACCTTGCAGCGACTCGTCGAGGTCGAAGAGCAGCTGACCCAGTTGGTGCTGCAGGGCCACGGGGCACCAGCCGTCACCAACGTCATCTCCGAAACTCTCCGTGCCGAGGTGCTCATCGTCGACAGTTGGAGGCTGGACTCCCCCGATTTCCCAGCAGACGAGGGTTTCTTCGCCGAAGTCGACATGAGTCGAGAAGACATTCTCGCGGCGTTGGATACCAGTCGCCGCACCGGGCGGAGCATTCAGATTGCTCACGCCAAGCGACTCATCGCCGCTTCGGTGGCGTCGAACAGACGTCAGCACAGCGGACTGTTCGTGCGCTTCCATAACGACCCGAAAGACGGCGACCACAGCATCGTCGCTCAGGCCGCACAGTCCTTGGCCCTCATCCAGATGAACGAGCAGTCACGCGCCGACGCTGAGAACCGTGTGCGCGGCGAATTGGCCGTCGATCTGATCGCCGACACCAGAAGTCTGGACGAGCTGCGAGCGCGAGCGCGCTCCAGCAACTTCACCCTCCTCGGCCCTTGGCAGCTGATAGTGGTCCAAGCCGGCCCCAACGACTTCGACCGCATCGGCTCGTACTTGGCTCGGATCGAGCCGCGAATTCTCATGACCCAGCGCTCCCCAGGGCTGACAGTGCTGCTGCCCCGTTCGGCTCATCGAACCCGGACACAGCTGGAAGAGCTGCTCACAGCCTCAGAAGTCCTGCGCAACTGCCTGGTCGTCGTCTCCGACACCGGTTTTCAGCGTTCGGAGCTGCGCACCGCAGAGGACGAGCTGTGGTCGTGCGTGCGTGTCCTCAATTCGCTGTCGATCACCAGCGGCGTCGCACCCGCCGAGGACTTCGCTCCCTACACAGCCATGTTCGGCTCGGTCCCCGGACACGTCGGACAGTTCATGGAGCGCATGCTCGGCCCCCTCCGACGATGGGACCGGAGACAATCCGCCGATCTGGTCACCACACTGCGCACGTACTTCGAACACAGCAGCAGCATCAGCCGCACCGCCGCCGCTCTCTCGGTTCACGTCAACACCGTCAAGCTGCGCCTTGAGCGCATCGACGCGGTACTCGACATCGATTGGCGTGCACCCGAATATGCGTTCCGCCTCCACGTCGCACTCCGTCTGGATCAGCTCCAGCAGAAGGTCTGAATGCAGTCAGGCACGAGCCACCTGCCCTGGCCGATCCAGCCAGTGGCTGGAGACATCTATGGCCATAACGGCCATAGGTGATCGAGCCCAGAAGTGCTTGACTGAACTCTGCGCGGAATTGCTCTGCGCGAACGTTCTGACCGGCTCAGCTCGGCCGCTTTCGGCAGCCGCAGTCGGCAGATGCAGACTCGAAGAAGACTCGACAGGAGACACACAATGGCAGAGAACAGTCGTATCGCCGACTTCCGCAATATGTCGGTCAACGATCGTCGCACGGCAGTAGCCGAGGCAACCGGGCTCGACACCGAGGTGTTCGCCCAGATCGATGCGACTGCATTCGGCCCCGAACAGGCCGCGAACCTGAGTGAGAACGTCTTCGGCGTCTTCTCCCTGCCGTTGGGAGCCGCCACCAACTTCACGATCAACGGCACCGATGTCCTCGTACCCATGGCCACCGAAGAGGCTTCGGTCATCGCCGCTGCCAGCAACGCCGCCCGGATGGCGCGCCCCCAGGGTGGGTTCTTCACCAGCTCGACCCAGCCGATCATGCAGGCGCAGATCCAGCTCATCAATGTGGCAGACCCCCATGCCGCCCGGTCTCGCATCTTCGAACGCCAGGACGAGATCATCGACCTGGCCAATGCACAGGATCCGAAGCTCGTCGAGGTCGGCGGAGGCGTCAAGGGCCTCGATGTCCGCCTCGTCGAGGCGAAGTCGGCAACCTACGTCGTCGTCCACCTCCATGTCGACGTCCGCGACGCCATGGGCGCGAACGCGGTGAATACCATGGCAGAGGCCGTCTCAAGCAGTCTCGCGGCGATCGCCGAAGGTGACGCACTCCTGCGAATCCTGACGAACAAGGCCGATCTGCGTCTGAGCCGAGCACGCGCCGTCTTCGACAAGGAGCTGCTGGGAGGCGCCGAGGTCGTCGACAACATCCTCCATGCCTATGAGTTGGCCGCAGCCGACCCGTACCGCGCCGCCACACACAACAAAGGCATCATGAACGGCATCTCCGCCGTCGTCCTGGCCACCGGCAATGACACTCGCGCTGTAGAAGCCGGCGCCCATTCGCATGCCCTCATCGACGGTCGTTACACCTCACTGTCCACATTCGAGAAGAATGCCGAGGGCAACCTCGTGGGCAACCTCGAGATGCCGATGCCCGTCGGCCTCGTGGGTGGTGCCACGAAGGTCCACCCTGCGGCCCGAACCGCACTCCAGATCGCCGAGGTGAGCACGGCGAAGGATCTGGCCGAAATCATCGTCGCCGCAGGTCTGGCGCAGAATCTGGCGGCCCTGCGAGTCCTTGCCACCGAAGGTGTGCAGCGCGGCCACATGTCGCTGCATGCGAAGAACCTCGCCATGTCTGCCGGTGCCACCGCCGAGGAATCCAAGGCCATCGTGAAGAGGCTCATCGAAGAGAAGGCCTTCCGCTTCGACCGAGTTCAGGCCATCCTCGCCGAGCTTCGCTCAGGTGGATCGAAATGATGGACTCACTCCCTCAGGTGTTCACCCATGACACGCTGCCGACTCAGGTCAGGGTCTACGAGGTCAGCGCACGGGACGGCCTCCAGGCCGAATCAGTCACTCTGCCCGCCGAGACGCGTGCCCAGCTCATCTCCCGACTGGCAGGTGCCGGTCTGAGAACCATCGAAGCAGGCAGCTTCGTGTCTCCTCGGGCCGTTCCGCAGATGGCCGACACCCGCTCGGTTCTCGACGAGCTCGACCTCGACTCGGACATCTCCTATCCGGTCCTCGTACCCAACCGTCGCGGGCTCGACGATGCCAGGGCGGCTGGGGCCAAGGACGTCGCCGTCTTCGTCAGTGTCACTGAATCGTTCTCTCGGGCCAACCTCGGCGACAGCCTCGAGGTGACCACGGCACGCAACCTTGACGTGGCAGCGGCGGCCACCTCGGCGGGGATGCACGCCCGCGGGTATCTGTCCATGGTCTTCGGCGACCCCTGGGAAGGTCCAGTGGATCCGCAACGCGTGGTCACCGCGGCTGCGCAGCTGCTGGAGGCCGGCTGCTCGTCGATCTCGCTCGGAGATACGATCGGCACCGCGACACCTGGACACGTGACTGCTGTCCTGCAGGCACTGATCGAAAGCGGCGTCCCCGTCGACGCGATCGCGCTGCACACTCATAACACCTATGGCCAGGCGCTGGCCAACGTCTTCGCCGCCCTCCAACTCGGAGTGAGTGAATTCGACGCTTCTGCCGGAGGAGTCGGAGGCTGCCCGTTCGCGGGTTCGGCAACCGGAAATCTGGCAACCGAGGATCTCGTGTGGATGCTCAATGGCTTGGGAATCTCGACCGGAGTCGACATCCGCACAATCGCGGAGACGAACCAATGGCTCAGCCGGCAGCTCGACAAGCCACTGGCATCTGCCACATCCGCGGCCATCGTCAATCAGTAACACCACCACTCATCAACAGACAGTTCATCAACAGAAGGTAGGCGAAGATGCCACAGCTGCTCGAAGTCTGGAATGACACCGTCGACTCGAAACATCTCGTCGGCAGCATTGCCATCGGAATCGGGGTGGCGGTACCGGCATTCCTCATTTCCGACCACTTCTTCACGACCACCGGCGATCCGGAACTTGGGCATTCCTATGCCCTCCTGATCGGGATCGTGGGCTGCATCATCGGTGCCGTGATCTCCGGAATACTGTTCAAGCCCAAGCGAGTGATCACCGAATCAGAGGCTGACACGCGCAACAGGCAGGAAGTCATCGACGAAGTCGTCGAAGAGTACGGAGACCTGGGTGACCCCAGCGATCTCAAACCGGCAGTGCAGGAGGAGATCCGAGCGCTCGGGCTCTTCGACGCCCTGGTCGAGAATCATGAGAACCGAGCGAAGGGTGCACAGCTGTGAGCGCGGACCTCATCGAACCGATCCTGTGGGCAATCGGCATGGCCCTGCTGGCTGCAGTGCTCTTCACCGGAATCGGCCTCATCTCAGGCACCGACGAGACAGCGATCGTCGCACCCCTGGCACTGCTCGTCATCCTCATCGGTGTGCCGCCGGCCGGTGTCATCGCCTTCTTCCTCTCAGCGATCATCGCCAAGCACATCTCTCACGCCGTGCCCACGACACTGCTGGGGATACCCGGCGACACCACTGCAGTGCCGATGCTGCGCGAGGCACAGCTGCTGCGTTCTCTCGGAGTGCCCCATATCGCCCTGCAGAAGGCCATATCGGGTGGCGTCATCTCGGTGATCATCGCGATTCCGCTGTCGATTCTCTTCGCCCTGGTCCTCACTCCGTTCGCTGAGGCCATCGGTGCCGCAGCACCGTGGATCTTCATCGCGGCGGCCATACTCGTCGCGTATACCTCGAAGGGAAAGCTGGCGGCAGTTCTCGCTCTGATCCCCTTCGTCCTCATCATCGTCGGGCTGCAGGCGTTCATCCTCGAACAGAAGGAAGCGACGTTCACGACCTCCTTCTTCCTGGGCATCGCGACCGGCCCGCTCATCTACGATCTGTTCTCTGCCCTGTCCCCCGCAGGCCGTCGATCGATGACGCAGACAGGCAAGCGGGAATTCGATCTTGCTCCCGACGTCCGGCCCGCCGGTGGCCCAAAGCTGCCGAACCCATTCACGGTCCTGGACCGGCAGCAGTTGGCCTACACCAGCGGTTCGGCCGTCATCACCAGCGCAACCTTCGTCTTCTCACCCGTCGCCATGGCGGTGCTCATGGGTGAGATCGCCGGCAGCCGGATCAAGAACGGCTTCCATCGGCTGACAACGGTCGTGTCGGTGAGGAACGGAACCACCGAGTCGACCTATATCGCCGAGACCCTGATCCCGCTGATCGCCATCGGGCTTCCGCTCTCACCCATGGCCGCGGGCCCGGCCGCGCCCCTCTTCAACGCACCGCCTGTCTACACTCTTGATGCCAAGACGGGTGAGACGAACAACCTGCATGACCTGCTGTCGACCGGTGAGTTCGCGCTCTTCTCGATCATCGCCGCGGTCATCGCCGTTGCAGTCGCCTATCCGTTCGTGATGAGAAACGCCCACCGGGCTGCTACCTGGGTGATGAAATCAGTCTCCCACGAGGCGATCATCGCAGGCTTCGCCGCGCTCATCTGTGTCATCTGCCTATACGAAGGCGGGCTGCTCGCACTCGGTGTGACCATCACCGTGGGACTGGTCGGCGGCCTGTTCAATCGCATGATCGGCATGCACGCCGGCGTCCAGTTCATGGGCTACTACGTCGCCGTCCTCACCGTTCCGGCGGTCTTGGCGCTGTGACGCGCAAGGTCCGGAAACGTCACAGAAATTCATAGTCTAGTAATCCGATGGACTTAGTGGGTATTGTTGGCATCGATCGAATTGCTCAACAATCTTCGGCATGCTGAAAGGTCCCCACCATGCGCCAACTCATCGTCCTCGGGCTCGTCGGGCTCCTTGCCCAACTCATCGACGGCTCCCTCGGCATGGCCTATGGGGTGACGTCGACGACCCTGCTGCTCGCCGCCGGGATCGCCCCGGCAACCGCCTCGGCGGCGGTGCACTTCTCCGAGATCGGCACCTCGCTGGTCTCCGGGATCTCGCACCACAAGTTCGGCAATGTCGACTGGAAGACGGTCTCGATCCTCGCGGTACCCGGCTTCATCGGAGCCTTCGCCGGCGCCACGTTCCTCGCCGGCCTCAGCGGTGACGCGGCCACTCCGTGGATCTCGGGCATTCTGCTGCTCCTCGGCGTCTATGTGATCTGGCGATTCCTCGCCCTCGGCGGCCGCCGCCCCACCTTCAAGGGACGTCCGGGCCCGAAGCTCCTCGTCCCCGTCGGTCTCATCGGCGGTGCACTCGACTCCATCGGCGGAGGCGGCTGGGGGCCAGTCGGAACCACAACGCTCCTGTCGTCTGGCCGGCTCGAGCCGCGCAAGGTCGTCGGCTCGATCGACACCAGCGAATTCGTCGTCGCTGTCGGCGGCTCGCTCGGGTTCCTGTTTGCCCTCGGCTCCTCGGGCATCGAGTGGTCCATCGCAGCCGCCCTTCTGATCGGTGGAATCATCGCCGCCCCCTTCGCCGCCTGGCTGGTCAAGATCCTGCCTGCTCGGATCCTCGCCATCGCGGCAGGTGGAATCATCATCCTCACCAACGCACGCACCATCGCGCTGGCGCTCGGCGCTTCGACCGCCACCGTCTCGACAATCCTCATGGTGCTCGCTGCCGTCTGGGTCGCCCTCATCGTTCAGGCCGTAGGGAACGAGCGCAGGGCTCGGCGCGCAGAAGCCGCCCAGGCAGCCGAGGTCGAGGTCGGCGCGGCCAGCTGAAGCTGAACCCGCTGTTACTATGACGGCATGCGGGTCACCACGAAATCCGACTATGCGCTTCGCGCCCTGATCGAGATCGCCAACGTCAGCGACCGTGGCCCCATCAGCGCCGACGAACTGGGAAAGCGACAGGGCATCCCCAAGGGATTCCTCCAGGCTATCCTCGCCGACCTGCGCAGAGTCGAGATCGTGGCCTCCGTCCGCGGCAAGTCCGGGGGCTGGAAACTGACGAAGCCGGCGAGCGCCACCACCATCGCCGACGTCATCCGAGCCGTCGACGGCCCCCTGGTCTCGATCTACGGGCAGCGCCCGGAAGCCGTCGAGTACGACGATGCCGCCGAGTCACTTCAGCAGGTGTGGATCGCGGCCAGGTTCGCCCTGCGCGATGTCCTCGAACAGGTGACCATCGAGGCACTGGCCTCGAAGTCCCTTCCCGCCGAGGTGACCGAGAGGGTCGCGATCGAAGACGCCTGGCAGCCGCACTGAGCAGGCAAAACCGCAAAACGATCGTCACCGCCACTGCGCAGTGACGACCCCGACGTCGGCGACCACCTCGGCGATGGCGGCATTGTGGGCGGCGACGATCGGGTCATGCCGCGAGACCTTCTTACTCGACTCCGCCGTACGGGCACGGGACACGAGGAGCACGTCGCGGCGGCAGGCGTCCATCGGCATCGGGATGATCTCGACCGTCGG
Organism: Brevibacterium sp. AGC70; assembly: GCF_057334195.1. Taxonomy (NCBI): domain Bacteria; kingdom Bacillati; phylum Actinomycetota; class Actinomycetes; order Micrococcales; family Brevibacteriaceae; genus Brevibacterium; species Brevibacterium sp. AGC70. Next base: position 72,346 of record NZ_JBHFIH010000006.1, read on the forward strand.
GTCCTCCGGCACCGAGGAATCAGGGATCACCGCGACCGCCAGCCCAGCGGCGATCATGCGGATGATCGCCGCATAGTCATCCATCCTCATTCCCACCCGGGGCTCGAACCCGGCAGCGATGCAGAACGACCTGACCACCTCGTCGATGGCGTCACCGGGATCGATGCTGAACGCCCAAGTCTGGAACACGAGTGAGGTGAGGTCGGGCATGCCGTGGGCGTCAAGGGCGATCGGGCCCACGGACTTCGGCACGCAGAGGAAGAGCTGCTCCGAATACAGGTGCCTCGCGGTCAGGGTCGAGGGAATCCAGGTTCTGTCGATGTCGGTGGAGACGAGCAGCGCCAGATCAAGGTCACCGGATTCCAGCCTGGCGACGAGCTTCGCATGCTCATCCATGGTCACATCGAGGGCAGCAGTGGTCGTCATATCCGCGGGCGCGGGAAGAACAGCGGCCATCTCATCAGGGGTCTGCCAGCGCGCACGCTTCTGCAGCTGGTTGTGCAGCTTTGGGATCACCCGGGCGCCGACCGTGGGGACGGCCCCGATGCGAACAGGGACTGCCTGATCTTCACGCCATAGAGCCACCTCGGCGCCGAGGCGATCGCACAGCCCCAGGATCTCGATGGCACGGGAGACGACGAGGCTGCCGACCACTGTGGGCTGGGATCCCCGAGGGCTCTTCTCGATCAAGGTCGACCCCAGAGCCTTCTCCAGATTGCGCAGGTGATGATTGACCGTCGGCTGGCTCCACCCCAGCGCGGCTGCCGCCGCTGCGACCGAGCCGGCCTCGGCGATCGCGCGCAGGGCCATGAGTCCACGGGTATCCAGGGTTTCCATTATCCTCTTACCTCGAGATCAATAGTGTGTATTCATCAGTTTAGGGAACTTGGTATTCTCCCGCCAAGGGCCCGTTGCCTAACCTGGAATCATGACCGTGCACCAAGACTCCCCCATGACATCCGCTTCAGATCATTCGGCATTCCCAGGAACCGCGAAGTCCTACGCGCCCTATGCCGATGCGCTGCAGGCGGCGGCCAAGCGTGACTCGCTGTTCCTGTCCACCCCCGGACACGGTGGCACCACCACGGGAATCTCCGCAGGTCAGGCCGAGTTCTTCGGCGAGCACACCCTCTCCCTGGACATCCCCCCGCTCTTCGACGGCATCGACCTTGGCGTCGACACCCCGAAGGACGAAGCACTGCATCTGGCAGCCGAGGCCTGGGGCGCACGGCGCACATGGTTCCTCACCAACGGCTCCTCGCAGGGCAATCGCATGGCAGCACTGGCGATCGGCACACTGGGCACGGGCGTCGTCACCCAGCGCAGCGCCCATTCGAGCTTCATCGACGGCATCGTGCTGGCCGGACTCAACCCCGGCTTCGTCTCTCCCAACGTCGATGAGGTCAACGGCATCGCCCACGGAGTCACCCCAGACTCGCTGCGCCATGCCATCACGGCCCATCCCGAGAAAGTCTCTGCCGTCTACCTGGTGACCCCCAGCTACTTCGGTGCGGTCGCCGACGTCAGCGCACTGGCTGAGGTTGCCCACGAAGCCGGCGCCGCCCTCATCATCGACGCCGCATGGGGCGCCCACTTCGGCTTCCATCCGGACCTGCCGGAATCTCCGGTCGCGCTGGGCGCCGACATCGTCATCATGAGCACCCACAAGCTCGCCGGCTCATTCACACAATCAGCTCTGCTCCACCTCGGCGACACCGAGTTCGCAGACAGACTCGAACCGGCCTTGGCCCGTGCCTTCATGATGACAGCCTCGACAAGCGAGAACGCCCACCTGATGGCATCGATCGACATCGCCCGCCGCGATCTCGTGAATTCCCACGATGCGATTGCCGATTCGCTGGACAATATCCGCCAGATCCGTGCCCGAATCGAGGGCTCAGAGCATTATCACCTGCTCTCCGGGGACTTCATGAACCATGCCGATGTCGTCGACATCGATCCTTTCCGACTGCCCATCGACATCACCTCGACGGGACTTGAGGGCCATGCCGTGCGCAAACGCCTGACCGAGGAATTCGACATCTTCGCCGAGATGGCGACGGCCACGACCATCGTCGCACTCATCGGCATCGGCAAGTCCCCCGACCTCAGCCGACTCTTCGACGCTCTGGATCGGATGCGCCTCGAACACGAGAATGACAGGCCCGCAGAAACCGTGGCGGCTTCGGCCGGGATCCCGGCGCTGCCGAGCCCCGGAAAGCTGGTTGCCCTGCCGCGTGATGCGTACTTCGCGGATTCCGAGCTCGTCCCCGCCGCCGAGGCTGTCGGCCGAACCAGCGTCAGCTCGCTGGCCGCGTACCCACCCGGAATCCCGAATGTCCTGCCCGGTGAGGAGATCACCGCGGAGACCGTCGAGTTCCTGCAGGCCGTGGCTGCGAGCCCGTCGGGACACGTCCGCGGCGGAGTCGATCCGAAACTGAGCACGTTCCGGGTACTCAAGGACTGACTTCCAGTCTGACGCTTCTCCATTGCCGTCAGATTGTCCATTGCCGTCAGATTGTCCATTGCCGTCAGCCGGTCCATTGCCCCGAAGCGGCCTGTTGCCTCTGGTCGGATCCGTTCATCGCCCCCATGAGACTGGTTGATTGTTCAAATAGCGATACTGAATGCAAAAAGCCGTCTTGTCGGCTACAGTCGCCGCTGAGGATAGATTCCACACAGATTGCTCTTCCCTTATTCTCACTGCTGGACCAGACGCAGTCTGCAATGACGAGCTGCAGACTGCATGACGCTACCGAATGATTCAGGACCGGATGGACGCGCACGCACATCAGCCAGGGGAAGAACTCGCCGATTTCACGGAGAGCGAGCTCCTCTCGCTCATCGAGGCCGGAACCGCCGGTGCCTATTCCGAGATCTACCGCCGCTACCGCGATGACGCTGTAGCACGAGCATCATCGTCCCTGCCCGATGCGACGGCAAGACAGGTCACAGATGATGCTTTCCTCAGTGTGCTCAGGTCCCTGCTCATCAGGTCCTCCGACACGACCAAGGGTCTGCGCTCGATGGTGGACGCCGAGATCGATGCACATCTCGCGAACCTGACGTCCACAGATCAGACGTCAGCGAGTGGTTCGGACACAGCAGCTCCAGAGGCTGCCCTCGTCTCACAGGCACTGTCGAACCTGCCCGACAACTGGCAGCGGATCCTATGGTTGCGCGAAGTCGAACGGCTCTCACCCGAGGCCGTTGCCGAGCAGCTGAATATCAAAGCATCGACAGTCGACAGGCTGGCCGGTCGCGCCCGTCAGGGCCTGCAGGACGAATGGCAGCAGGTCCGCCGGGCAGACAGCACAGCAACCGCCGATCACCGCGCCGCGCTCATTCCTGCGCTTCTGACCTCGCCGATCGTCATCGAGCGCCTCTCGGCCACCCTGGCACAGGCAATTCCAGAACCAACTCCCGCTGTTGCCGAAATGATTGCAGTCGAAGCGCCAGCTGGTGCGCAGCCCGACGCTGAAACCACGGTGGCCGAGGGTACAGACGTCGCAGGCGGAAGCGCCGGCGCCATTGACGAAGACACTGCCACTGCCGTCCTGCCCGATCCCGTCCCGGCAGGCACGGGCATCGGCAGCGCACCGGCACTCAAACCTGCCCCAGGGGCCGAAGCCAACTCGGCGACAGAGTCGGCGGACGAGGCAGATTCTGCACCCGAAGCCATCCCTGCGGCAGCCGGTTCCTCCGCGGCCGATGAGTCTGCCGTGGATTCAGATGCATCCGCTGAAACTGCGAACGCAACCGCTGGCGCTGCGGGCATTTCTGCTGATGCCGCGGGTGCAGCCGCAGACGATGCAAATACCGTCGAACCTGTGTCGCTCGCCGCGTTCGGCGCACAGTCAGCAGCCGCTGAGACCTCGGCCCTGACGCCTGCAGCAACTCGGTTCAGCATGCCGAAACCCGTTCTGATCCCTGTGGTCGCCGCGTGCGTCGGGCTCCTGGGAACGCTTGTCGGTGTGGCCATCGTGCCGCAGCAAACTGAGCAGACGGGGGTTCAATCCGGCAACGCAGGCACTGCAGTCTCACCAGAAGACTCCTCCTCGAAGGAAAATTCCTCTTCGAAGAAGGACGACAAGAACAGCAGCTCCCAGTCTCCGGATGACACGAACTCGGACAAGCAAAACCAAGAGTCGGGATCCGAGACATCGAAGGCATCTGACTCCGACAGGGACGAGGATGAGCAGTCATCCCGGACCCCAGGACACGATGAAAGCCGGTCGGACGACAGTCCATCGACCGAAGACAACCCCGGCGACACAGGCGACACAGGCGACAGCAACGATCGCCCGTCGGCAGAAGAACCAGACGAACCAAGCCCGTCGGATTCTGACAAGCCAGCCCCAGAGTCACCGTCAGAACCGACACCACCACCCTCCGACGACCCCGAAACACCGTCGGACCCACCGCCATCAGATGAGTCGCCTGAGGAGCCAAGCGAGGAACCGTCTGATGAGTCGCCTGAGGAGCCAAGCGAGGAACCGTCTGATGAGTCGCCTGAGGAGCCAAGCGAGGAACCGTCTGATGAGTCGCCTGAGGAGCCGTCCTCACCAGGCTCCGAAAACCCCACCCCCTGATCCGACACCGCACGGCACCTCGAACTGAGCACGGCCTCTTCGTCGAACTGAGCGCCGAACTCTGGGGCACTCCCCATTCCGATCGCACATCCACCTGAGCTGACTGCGCCTCGAATTGCAGCGACTGCCGACGCAGGCCCGATTCGCACGCCGGATACCCCGCTGCCGTAACCTGCCTCCAATAACCACAGGTTCACCTGAGGTAAATACCCCGGTCGCCGTCACCAGACCCACAGAATACTTACCCGAGGGACAACTCATCGTGATCTGTCTCACTAAAGTTGTTGACAGGAGTGTCTAATCGAGTAAAGATGTTCAGCATTGTCGAAAGCGATCGCCCCGCAACTCTCGAGTTCTTTGGGTGTCAGAAAATCGAATTGCATCTGAAACGAGGAACCACTGATGTCAGAAGGCCAAGCAAACCCGATTCTGGATGGGACGAAGCTGCCCCGCAGGGAGCGGAAAGCTCTCAAGAAGAAGCGCTTAGAGGCCGACCACTGCATCGTGATCGAGAAGAAATCCATTCGCACCGCAATCGGCGGCACCACGGTCGGCAACTTCATGGAATGGTTCGACTTCGGCGTCTACGGATACCTGGCCGTCACCATGACCACGGTCTTCACAGAAGGCATGGACAGGCAGATGGGCCTGCTCGTCACCCTGTTCGGCTTCGCGGTCTCCTTCCTCGTCCGTCCACTCGGCGGCATGGTCCTCGGCCCACTGGGTGACAAGATCGGGCGCCAGAAGGTCCTCTTCTTCACCATGGCCACCATGGCCACTGCCACTGCGCTCATCGGCGTCCTGCCCACCGCGGCCCAGATCGGCCTGTGGGTGATCATCCCTCTTTACCTGCTCAAGATGATCCAGGGATTCTCCACCGGCGGCGAATACGCCGGCGCGACCACCTACGTCTCCGAGTTCGCCCCGGACAAGTCGCGTGGATTCTGGGCTTCCTGGCTCGACGTCGGCTCCTACCTCGGCTTCGCTGCCGGTGCAGGCACCGTCGCCATCACCACCGTCATCTCGACGAGCATCGCAGGTGAGACCGCCATGGTCGACGGCGGCTGGAGGATCCCGTTCCTCATCGCAATCCCACTCGGCGCCGTCGCCATCTGGTTCCGGCTGAAGATCCCCGAGACGCCCAGCTTCGAAGCCTCCGTGGCCGAGGGCCTCGATGTGAAGGTCAAGAACGACAAATACGCTCGCCACGGCCTCATCGGCGTCGTCCGTCATTTCTGGAAAGAGATCCTCATCGGCATCGCCATCGTCGCCGGATCGCAGACGGTGGGCTACGCCCTCACCAGCTTCATGCCGACCTACCTCGAGGAGACGGTCAAGGTCTCGAACGTCCAAGCGGCAGTAGCCACCATTCCGGTGCTCGTCGTCATGTCACTGTGCCTGCCGCTGATCGGGCGCCTGTCCGACAAGATCGGCCGTAAGCGGGTCTTCCTCATTGCCGCGGGAATGACGATCGTACTGATGGTCCCGGCATTCGCGGTCATGCAGATCGGCCAGATGTGGGCCGTCATCGTCGCGCTGTTCATGGTCGCTGTGCCGGCCGGCTTCTACATCGCCTGCCTCGCATCGACGCTGCCGGCCCTGTTCCCGACGGCGTCGCGCTATGGCGCCATGGGTCTGACCTTCAACATCGGAGTCTCCCTGTTCGGCGGCACGACGCCGCTGTTCAGCCAGGCTCTCATCGATCTCACCGGGAACTCGTACATGCCGGCGTTCTACATCATGTTCTTCTCGGTCATCGCCTTCGCAGCGGTGCTCCTGATGAAGGAATCGGCGCACAGGCCGCTGCTCGGATCATTCCCGACTGTGGAAACTCACGAGGAGGCCGTTGAACTCGCGGCCGGCCAGGATGACAACCCGGATCTCGATCCGGACACCATGCCGATCCCGGTGGTGAAGGTATGATCCCGGATCGCGAAGGTGTGTTCCCGGTCATCTGCAGGCCCGACCGACTGCCCTGACCGACCAGCCTGACCAACAGCTCAGACCATCGCCGAGGCGGTCGTCCCCTGACCGGGGTCGGCCGCTTCGCCGTCTGTATCGCTTGGCCGGTGTTCGTCCGCGGCTAATCATCTGTCTCCATTCGTCCGCTGTCTCGCTCGGACTAGAGGTCCTCGGCCCGCCTGAAGTAGAAGAGGTTGTCAATGACCAGGGCCCGAGCCTCGGCGCAGCGGCCGGCCTCGATGAGCCCGACGAGGTCGACGATCTGCTGTGCCGATTCGGCATCGACGATGGCGGCGATCGGATGAGCCGCGAAGACACGCGACTGGTCGCGCAGCCGCAGACTGATGTCGGCCGCCCGGCGACCCAGACCGTGTTCGAGCAGATGCTCGTGAAAGAGACGATCGGCAGTCATGAAGCCGATCGTGTCTTCCTCAAGCGCCGCTGCCAGCGCCGCCTCGGCGTGCCGGCGAAGATCGCCGAGCGCGGACGCACTCGCTGCCGGATCCTCGCCGGCCCGGGCACACAGGGCTTCGACCGCGGGCCCCGCGAGCAGGGCCCTGATGCCGATGATCTCCTCCAAGTCCTCTCGCGTGACCGGCACTAGGCGGAAGCCGCGGTTCGGCACGGCTTCCACTGTCCCTTCGGCAACGAGAGACATCATGGCCTCTCGGACGGGGCTCAGAGACATACCCAGCTGCTTGGCCAATCCCGCGGCCGAATAGATCGTGTCCTCGGCGAGATCCCCGGTCGTGATCGCATGGCGGATGACGACGAGTGCGTGCTCCCTCAGCGTCGGGGCCGTCTCGGGACGAGCCGGGATCGATGTGTGAGTGCCCGATGCGTGACTGCCCGCCGCCGGGCGCTTCGCTTCAGGTGCTCCGGATTCGCTGGTGACCAAGATTCTCCTTCGATGACTATTGACAGCATAACCACGACGGCCCACGATTGAGTGAAGTAATCGGTTATCGACTACTCTCATGTCGATCACGTCGGGATGAGCTCGTCGACACCTCGGTGTGGTTCCTGCGAAGTGACCACTGTCGTTCCTGCGAAGAAGGAGGAACCATGTCCCACGATCCTCTGCTCCAGCCCTTCACCTTGGGCCCGGTGCAGCTCAAGAACCGCATCGTCTCCACCGCGCATGAGCCGGCCTATACCGAGCTCGGCATGCCCAAGGACCGCTACCGTCTCTACCACCGAGAAAAGGCCCGCGGCGGGGTGGGACTGACGATGACGGCCGGCTCGGCCATCGTGTCCAAGGACTCCCCCGCCGCCTTCGGCAATGTCGACCTCTCCACCGACGAGGTGATTCCCTGGTTGTCCGCCATCGCCGATGACTGCCACGCCGAGGGGGCCGCAGTGATGATCCAGCTGACCCACCTCGGCCCGCGCAACTCGAACTTCACCGCCGACTGGCTGCCGCTGATCTCCTCGAGCCGCCACCGCGAACCCACCCACCGGTCTTTCACCAAGGCCATGGAGGACTTCGACATCGAGCGGGTGGTCGAGGACTTCGCCGCCGCGACGGCGCGGGTCAAGGCGGCAGGATTCGACGGGTTGGAATTCCTCCACACCGGCCACCTCGTCGACTACTTCTTCGCCTCCCGCTTCAATGAGCGCGAGGATGAGTACAACGGTGACCTCGCGGCCCGGATGCGCTTCTCGCTCCAGATCATCGACGCGATGCGCGGCGCTTCGGAGGGACTCGCCCTCGGCGTGCGCATGTCAGTCCTCGAACAGATCGAGGACGGCATCACCGAAGAAGCCTCCATTGCGGTGCTCAAGGAGTATGCCGCCCATGGCGTCGACTTCCTCAACCTCAACGTCGGAAGCATCAGCTCCGACAAAGAACTCGCGGAAGCGATCCCGGGCATGGGCACCCCCTCGGCACCCTGGCTCGAGACCTGCCGTCGCATCCGCGAAGCGATCGACATCCCCGTTCTCCACGCCGCTCGGATCGCGGATGCACCCACGGCCCGGTTTGCGATCGAGGACGGCTGCGTCGACCTCGTGGGCATGACCCGGGCCCAGCTTGCCGACCCCTATCTGGTGAAGAAGATCGAGGAGAAGCGGGAGGATGACATCCGCCCGTGCGTGGGGGCGAACATGTGCCTCGACAGCATCTACACCTCAGGTGCTGCGACGTGCATCCACAATCCCGCCAGCGGGCGCGAAGCCGATCTGCCACAGGAGATCACCCGCGACGTCGAGTCCGGCCCCAAGCACGTCGTCATCGTCGGCGCCGGTCCCGCCGGCCTCGAAGCCGCACGCGTGGCTGCAGTGCGCGGGCATCGGGTCACCCTGCTGGAAGCCGACTCTGCGGTGGGCGGTCAGGTGAAGATCGCCGCTCGCTCCCAGCGCCGCCGTGACCTCATCGGCATCATCGACTGGCGTGAGCAGCAGTGCCGCAAGCACGGCGTCGACATCCGCGTGGATACCTTCGCCGAGGCGGACGAGATCCTCGCGCTCTCACCCGATGTCGTCATCGTCGCCACCGGAGGCGTCCCCGATGCCGGCTACCCCTTCCGCGAGGAGGGACCATCATTCGATGTCTGGGACGTCATGGATGACAACCTGCGCAATAAGTCCCGTGTCCTCGTCTTCGACGACCATGGCTTCTATCCGGCCCTCGACGCCGTCGAACACCTGGCCCGCAACGGTCAGGAAGTGACCTACGTCAGCCCCGAACGCACCATCGGCGTGGACGTCGGATCGATGAATTCCCCCGCTTATCTGCAGGTGTTCTCCGAATTCGGAGTCACGGTCCACCTCGGCGAGCGACTCGCGGCGAAGCCGACGATCAACGGCAAGCTGATCACCGCACGACTGCGCAATGACTACTCGGGCATCGAGACCGAGCTCGAGACCGACGCCGTGGTCGTCGATTTCGGAACCACACCCAACGATGATGTCTACTTCGATCTCAAACCGCATTCGAGCAATCACGGTGAGATCGACATCGATTCCTGGATCCACGGTCGCACCCAGCCGGATCGCGAAAGCGGAGCGATCCCACCCTCCACAGCAGGAGCTGCCTCCGCAGGCACCGCCGAGGCGAGCGCCCCCTTCGCGCTCTATCGGATCGGTGATGCCGTCGCCTCCCGTAATGTCCACGCCGCCGTACTCGAGGGCCTGCGCGTGGGAATGGGCCTCTAGGCAGATGAGCGGACAGGCCACGATCACCACGATCGACTATCACACCGGAGGGGAGCCTTTCCGGATCGTCGCCGATCCCCCTGTGGAGATCCCGGGTTCCACTGTGGCAGAGAAGCGAATGAACGCGATCGGCAGCGAGGCGATCGACGGACTGCGCCGACTGCTGGTCTTCGAGCCGCGTGGGCATGCCGATATGTACGGCGGATTCGTCACTGCCCCCGATGACGACGGTGCCGACTTCGGAGTCCTGTTCTGGCACAAGGACGGATTCTCCACTGCCTGCGGCCACGGGACGATCGCTTTGGGAACATGGGCAGTCGAATCCGGATTGGTGAGCGCTGCTGAATCGGGGGCCACCGATGTCGTCATCGACGTCCCGTCGGGCCGTGTCACCGCCACCGTCCACACCGGCCCCGACGGCGAAGTCACCTCGGTCGACTTCATCAACGTCGCCAGTCGAGTCATCGCATCCGACATCGAAATCGATATCAGCTGCGATGACGAGCCGCCGAAGACCACGATGGACGGAGGAGAGCCCAGCTCCGGTCGACAATCGATCAGCGTCGATCTCGCATGGGGAGGCGCGCTCTATGCCTGCCTGGACGCGGACCGAATCGGCCTCACCGTCGTGCCGGAGAATCTCAACGAACTCATCAGCCTCGGACGTCGGGTGAAGACGGCGTTGGCCGACCATCCGCTGTCACAGCATCGCAGCGACAGCAGACTGAACGGGGTCTACGGCACCATCATCGTCAATCGCCTCGGCCTAGGGTCAGGTGGTGAGCTCCACCAGCGGAACGTGACCGTCTTCGCCGACGGCCAGGTCGACCGCTCTCCTTGCGGGTCCGGGACGGCGGCGCGAATCGGCATTCTCCACGCCAGCGGCGAACTGGCAGCCGGCCAGACGCTGCTTCACGAGTCGATCATCGGCACTCGATTCCGAGCAAGTGTCCTCGACGAGGTGAAGGACGGCATCATCCCGATCATCGAGGCGAGCGCGCACAAGGTCTCCACCTGCACGTTCGTCGTCGATCCCCGCGATGAGCTGGTTCCGGGCTTCGTTCTGCGCTGAAAGAGCCCGACCCTCTGCTGTCGGAATAACAGCGACACTGCGCGTATGAACCTCTCGGCAAGCCCATCTGCCGGTAAAGTTCTTTCGGCGGAGTATTGTGAGCTGCGTCATATAAAGGTAGATTGAACATACCTTTACGCATCGATGGAGAGAGCGAACGTGGGCAAATACATCGCCAGGCGCATATTTCTCATGGTTCCCATCGTCCTCGGCGTTGCCACACTCTCGTTCGTACTCATGCAGCTCGCTCCCGGCGATCCTGCCGCTGCCTACCTCGGTGACAAAGCCACCCCGGAGGCGGTTGCCCAGCTGCGGCACGCATGGGGACTCGATCAGCCGTTCCTCATTCAGTACGTCCAGTTCCTCGGCGGACTGGTCATCGGCGATTTCGGCCCGTCATTCATCTTCCAGACCTCCGTGCTCGAGCTGCTCAAGCTGCGCATGCCTGCGACTCTGATGCTCATGCTGGTCTCGGTCATCTTCGCCCTCGCCATCTCCATCCCGATCTCGCTGTGGGTGGCAGCGACCAAGAGCCCAACCGCGGCGATCGTGTCCAGAATCTTCACCGCCACGGTCCAGGGGATGCCCGCATTCTTCGTGGGCACCCTGTTGATCTTGGTTCTCGGAGTGAATACGGGACTGTTCCCTGTCGGCGGATATGGGCGCAACCTCGGCGAGCATCTCTATTCTCTGGTGCTGCCTGGGATCGCGGTCGCACTCACAATCTGCCCCGTCCTCATCCGCAGCCTGACCGCGGCGCTCAACGACTCGTTGTCGGCCGAGTACACGAACTTCGCGATGTCCAAGGGCCTGAGCCGGTCGAAGACGGTGACGAACTATGCGTTCCGCAATGCCGGAATCACGGGGATCTCGATTCTCGGCATCCAGGTCGGGCATCTTGTCGGCGGTGCTCTCATCGTTGAGAACGTGTTCGCGATTCCGGGCGCCGGTTCACTGCTCATGCAGTCGGTGCTGGCCCGTGACTACAACGTCGTCCAGGCACTGACCGTCGTCTTCGGCGTGCTCGTCGTCCTCGTCTATCTGCTCACCGACATCATCTACAGCGTCGTCGATCCGCGCGTACGGTTGGGAGGCTGAGCATGTCCGTCGAACCTCTTGCGTCCCAGACCTCGCCCCAGGCCCGCTTCACGTTGCCGCTGCCGGCGTTCCTGCGGCGGCACAATCTGCAGCTGTGGATCGGCCTGGCCATCATGAGCATCATCATTGCGATCCTGGCGATCGGGCCGCTGTTCGTCACTGCCGATCCGAATCGGCAGGACCTCCTCAACGCCTTCGGCCCGTCCTCTCTCGCCCACCCTATGGGCACGGATCAGCTGGGTCGCGACATCCTCTCCCGCTTTCTCAACGGCGGACGAGTCGATCTCATGGTCGCCGTCATCGCCGTCATCGTGCCGTTCATCCTGGGCACCGCACTGGGAGCCTTGGCGGGATATTTCGGCAGGTGGGTCGACGTCGTCATCATGCGCCTGGCCGATATCGTCTCGGCCTTCCCCTTCTACGTCCTCGTCATCGTGCTCGTTTTCGTCATGGGCAACGGCATGGCCAGCATCTTCGTCGCCATCAGCCTCGTGTCCTGGGTCGCCTACGCCCGCATCGTCCGCGGTGAGGTCCTTGTGCTGCGTGAGGAGGAGTTCATCTCCGCCTGTCGCGCCAGCGGACTCTCGACTCCGCGCATTCTCGCCCGACATGTCGTCCCGAACACCGTCAGCCAGGGAATCATCTACGGAATGAGTGACATCGTCCTCAACATCGGCGTCGTCGTCACCCTCAGCTTCTTCGGCATGGGCATCGTCCCGCCGACAGCAGACTGGGGCCAGATGATGAATGACGGCCAACAGTACATGGGCACCGGCAACTACGGACTCATCCTCTGGCCCGGCTTCGCCGTCGTCCTCGTATCCCTGGCGTTGGCGCTCATCGGTGACGGCCTGACCAACATCCTGAAGCCGAAGAGGTGAACCATATGAGTCCCGAACCCGCGACGCCCCAGCCCAGTCAGTCACAGCCCGGGCAGGCCCAGCCACTGCTCGAGGTCGACTCGCTCACCGTCGACATCGACGGGGAGGTCGGCAAACACCGGATCCTCGACGATGTCTCGATCACCCTTGAGCCCGGAGAGCCGATGGGCCTCGTCGGCGAATCGGGGTCAGGGAAGTCGATGACCCTGCGTACGATTCTCGGAATGCTGCCGCCGGCGGCCACTGTCGTCGACGGGGAAGTCAGATTCCGGGGGAGGAACATCCTGACCTCGGGCAGCGGCCGACGCTACGACCAGAAGGTGCGCGGCACCGGAATCTCGATGGTGTTCCAGGAGCCGGCGATCGCGCTCAATCCCGTGATGAAGGTCGGACGCCAGATCACCGATGCCATCGCCGAGCGCAAGGGCCTGTCGAAGCGTGCGTCTCATGACCTCGCGATCGAGCTCATGGACCGAGTCGGCATTGCGAACCCGGAACGTCGTGTCTCGGACTACCCGTTCCAACTCTCCGGGGGCATGCGACAGCGCGTGATGATCGCGGCCGCTCTCGCGCAGGAGCCGGAGATACTCCTCTGCGACGAACCCACGACCGCATTAGATGTCACGATCCAGGCTCAGGTGCTCGATCTGTTTCGCACGATGCAGCAGGAGAAGGGTCTGGGTCTGCTCTACGTCACCCATGATCTAGCCGTCGTCGCGCAGCTGTGCACGAGCATCAGCGTGATGAAGAGCGGAAAGATCATCGAGCACGGGAATCTGCAGAGAATCTTCGACGAGCCGCAGGAGGACTACACACGCAGACTCCTGTCAGCGACTCCTCGTATCGACGATGGAGTACAGCTGGAGAGGGCGACATGACCACACGACTGCTGGCACAGGGCGACGACGACTCCCGCCCAGGCACAGGTTCCCGGCCGGTCTCACCATCAGGTTCCGGGCCGGTCTCACCTTCGGGTTCCGGGCTCAGAGCCGAGAACATCACCGTGACCTTCGGTCGGGGGGAGCGAGCATTCACCGCCGTCGATGACGTGAGCATCGACGTCGCCCCGGGTGAGATCGTCGGCCTGGTCGGAGAGTCAGGCTCCGGAAAGTCCACGGTCTCCCGCGTCATCTGCGGTCTGCAGCGCGATTATTCGGGCACAGTCTCCTTCAACGGCCAGGAGCTCGAGTCGAAACGCAGCGCGAAGCAGTGGCGGGTCGTCCAGATGGTGTTCCAGGATCCCTTCGCCTCCCTTGATCCCCGGTACACGGTGCGCAGCACCCTGTCCGAGGTGATCAGGCACCATAAGCTCGCCTCGGGAGCAGCCCTGAAGCGCAGGTGCGCCGAACTCATGGACATGGTGCGCCTGCCGGTCGAATTCCTCGACCGGACTCCCACCGCCATGTCCGGCGGTCAGCGCCAACGCGTGGCCATCGCCCGAGCACTCGCGGTCCAGCCCGAGGTGATCGTGGCCGACGAGGCGGTGTCCGCCCTTGATGTCAGCGTGCAGGCAGAGATCATCGCTCTCTTCGCTCGGCTGCGTGAAGAGCTGGGACTGTCGATCCTCTTCATCTCCCATGACCTGGCGGTGGTGAAGAGCCTGTGCGAACGTGTCTGCGTCATCCACAACGGAGTCCTCGTCGAGAGCAGTTCGACAGCCGAGATCTTCCACAACCCTCGTGAGGACTACACGAAGACCCTGCTCCACGCCATCCCCCGGTTCGACAGTGCCTTCCTCGATCGGAGTCCGAAACGGCGAACCACCTCGGCGAGCGAAGGAGGCCGGTGATGTTCGGCAAGCGCACGTCCAGATTCCTCGCCGTCGTCGCCACGTCGCTGCTGATCCTCACCGGCTGCGGATCGGGCAATGAGGAGGCGCCTGCCAACGGGGGCGACCTCATCTTCGCTCGCGGCAAGGACGCCACCACCCTGCTGCCGCCGACCACGACGCAGAATGCCGATATCTGGACTCTGCAGCAGGTGTACGAGACGCTGACGCTGAACAAACCCGATGGGACCGGAGTCGTTCCGGGTCTCGCGACGGACTGGAAGGAGTCGAAGGACAAGCTCTCGTGGACGTTCGATCTGCGTGAGAACGTGACGTTCCACAGCGGCAAGGAGCTCACGGCCGATGACGTCGTCTTCTCACTCAACTACGCGCGGGACGCAAGCGACGACGCCAATCTCTGGGCCGGGGAATTCGCCCTCATCGACGACGTCAAGAAGGTCGACGACTCCACGGTCAAGATCGAGCTGTCCAAACCATGGGGACCGCTGCCCAGCTATATGGCGCTGTTCGCCGCCGCGATCTACCCGAAGGACTTCGGCGGTCACGATGCCGAATACATGGCGACTCATGCCGACGGCACGGGACCCTTCAAGGTCGATTCCTGGTCGAAGGGGCAGAGCCTCAAGCTCGTGCGCAACGACGACTACTGGGAAGAGGATGTGCCGAATCTGCACTCGGTGACGTTCAATGTGGTCTCCGAGGACAACACCCGAAGACTCCAGCTCCAGGGCGGTCAGGCCCACATCGATGAGGAGCCTGCCCCCTTGAGCATGAGCACCATGGACCGGTCACAGGATGTCTCGGCCACCGCCTTCGAATCGACGAAGATCCTATACTTCAATCTCAACAACACCGTCAAGGGTCTCGACGACCCGAAGGTGCGCCGGGCGATGTCCTATGCGGTCGACCGGAAGTCCGTCGTCGATGTCGTCTATGCCGGCTACGCGGATCCGGCAAGCTCCTTCATCTCCCCTGGTCTGACGGGCCATGCCGAGGGCATCACCGGCGGCGAGTACACCATGGACAAGGCCAAGAAGCTCATGGCCGAATCCGACCACGCGGAAGGGCTGGAGATCACCATCCAGATCCCTTCCGGCGTGGCCGACCGCGAACTGCTGGCACAGATCGCCCAGCAGTCCTGGCAGGACCTCGGGATCACGGTCCATGTGCAGAAACTCGACGATGCGACCCTGGTGACCAACCGCACCAACGGCGACTTCGAAGTCCAGGTCGGCTATGCCACCTCCGACGTCTCCGACACCTCGCAGATGATCAACTTCCTCGCAGTCACCGACGACTCCGGCATCCGCTCCGGTTACGGCGATCCCGACGTCGAGAAATGGTCGACGCAGGCTCTGGCCGAACCCGATCCGGACAAGCAGAACGAGCTCTACGCGAAGATCCAGCAGAAGGTCGCCGACGACGCCCCGATCATCCCGGTCGCCTACCAGAAAGCGCTGTACGGAATCAGCAGCGACGTCGTCGACTTCAAACCCTATGTGCTGGGAACCTACGGGCTGCGGGAGACCAAGCTCACGCAGTAGATCTCGCAACCGCGGGCTGAGAACTCAGTGCTCGAGGATGATCTTTCCGGTCGTCGCCCGGGATTCGAGTGCCGTGAAGGCCTCGGCCACTTCGGCGATGGAATAGCGGGCGCCGATGCTCACCTTGAGGTCTCCGCTGCGGATCCACGCGAAGATCTCATCTGTACGGCCGCGGATCTCATCTGCGGTGCGGACGTGGTCGGCGACGGTGGGGCGGGTGAGGAAGAGCGAGCCCGAGGTGTTGAGCGTGTTGACGTCGACCGGATCGACCGGGCCGCTGGCGTTGCCGACGACGACGATCGTGCCCCGGGTGCGCACGGCCTTGAGATCATCGTCGAAGGTGGTCTTGCCGACGCCGTCATAGATGACGGTGGCGCCGATACCGTCGGTGACCTCCAGGGTCTTATCGGCGAAGTCCTCGTAGCCGAAGACATGGCTCGCTCCGTTCGCTCGGGCGATCTCGGCCTTCTCCTCTGAAGATGTCGTGCCGATCACCGTCGCGCCCTTGAGCACGGCAACCTGAGTGAGCAGCTGGCCGAGACCCCCGGCCGCCGCGTGGACCACAACGACGTCGCCCGAGGTCACTGGATGCGTGTCCGTGGTCAGGTAATGTGCGGTGATGCCCTGCATGAGAGCAGCCACCCCGGTCTCATCGTCGATGTCATCGGGGATCGGAACCGCTTTGGCCGCCTGGACGAGGGCGAACTGCGAGAAGCTTCCCTGCCCACCAGCCATCCAGCCCACGCGCGTTCCGACCTCGAAACCCGTGACACCGTCGCCGGTGGACACGACCCGACCGACCCCTTCGACTCCGGCTCGAAAGGGCGTGGGCAGAGCCGCACGGCGCTGGACGACATCGAGGAAGTTGACCCCCGAGACACTCAGTTCGACGAGGATCTGGCCCTCGGCGGGTACCAGTTCCTCGTTGTCCACCTGCGCGTAAGCCTCTGGACCACCATGCTGCTCAACCTTGATGAATGTCATCTTCGCCCCCTTGAAGTCGATGTCTGGGTCTACTCGCGGAGCTTTCGTCCGCATACATATCCGGACTATAGTCCGTGTATGAGCGAGCATACCGGAACGCAGTCCGCTTTTGGAAGAGCCCTTCTTCCCATGGCGACTCCAGAGCAGCCGCTGCGCGCCGACGCACAGCGGAATCGACGTCGAATCCTCGACTCTGCCACGCAGCTCCTGGCTGATGAGGGCGTCGGTGGACTGACCATGGACGAGCTGGCGAAGCGGGCTCAGGTCGGCAAGGGCACGCTGTACCGGAATTTCACCGACAAAGCGGGAATCGCCTCGGCGCTGCTCGACGATCGCGTCCGAGACATGCACTCGCGGATGCTGCAGGGGCCACCTCCGCTGGGGCCGGGCGCACCGGGCGACGAGCGCCTGGCAGCCTTCACCGAGGCTTATATGAGACATATCTCGGGCAACCTCGACCTCGTCCTCCTCACCGAGGCATCAAGCCCCCGGGGACGCTTCGACAGAGTGGGCTACCCTTTCTGGCGTCGACACGTCGAAATCCTCGTCGCCGAGGTGTGCAGAGAAGACCACGCCGAGGATGCACGACTGCACGCCGAGGCGGTCATGTCCGTACTCTCGGCCGCTCAGTTGGAGCAGTGGATCCGCATTGAGGGTCACGACCTCGACGAGCTCATTCCCCGAGTGCAGATGATCGTCGTTGGCATCGCCGTCGGCTGAGTTCAGTCACCGCTCCACAACGAGGTCACTCAAAGGCGTCGAACAGCAGGGCAGAAACTTTCCGGCCGCGATCTCCTTGGGGCGGATGCCTCCTGCGTGGTTCATCCTGACCTCGCCGCTGACCAGGACTGACTTGCAGGTTCCACACATCCCCTCTTCGCATGAAGACGGGAAGACCATACCGGCCTCGACTGCTGCATCGAGAACCGTGGTCTCAGGATCGCATTCGACGTGCTTGCCGCTGCTCGTGAAGTCGATGCCGAATCTCCTCAGCGGAGACGAGCCGCACACGGGCGGTGGACCAACAGCCTCCGCTACCCGCCCCGGGGCTGCTCCGGTCGACGCCTCGGCTTCGGCGAACTGGGCCCGCTTGGCCAGGCGTTCGGCTGGAGAGGTCGCGAAGACGAAGGACTCCTCATGCACCCGGCTCCCCAGCACTCCGAGCTCGTCGAGCATCACTCGGACTGCGGCCATGTAATCGGCAGGACCGCAGACAAAGGTCTCACGATCTGCCAAGTCGGGAACCACCTCGGCGAGGGCCTCGCGGGTGATGCGACCACGGCGACCGGCCCACACCTCAGCAGCGGAGTCTCTCGAGCACATCGTCACCACACTCACGCCGGGGACCTCGGCCAGCTGCTCGAGTTCGGGCCGGAAGATGATGTCGGCCGGGGTCGCCGCGTTGTGGATGAGCACGATGTCGGTCGGAGCACCGGCAGACCGCGCCAACAGGGACCTCACCATCGACATGATCGGGGAGAGACCCGAGCCGCCGGAGACGAACAGGTGCTTCGCGGCCGGGTGGAAACTGGTGCTGAACAGACCGTACGGACCGTCGACGTGGACACGGTCGCCGACCTTGAGCACGTCGTGCAGGTAGGTCGAGACCGCGCCGCCGTCGACGCGTTTGACGGTGAGGGTGAATGTGTTCGTCCCGAATGGCACCGAGGCAATCGAATAGCAGCGCTCACATTCGAGTTCGGGGATGCGCACTGTCACGTACTGTCCGGGTTCGAAGTCGATCCGAGCCATCCAGGGCGCGAAGAGCTCGAAGCTTCTGACGTTGTGCGTGACATCGGTGATGGACACGCATTCGACCATCCCGGTCAGTTCCGCATCGGCTTCGGGTGCTGCCGCAGCATAGCCGGGGGACGTTGCATCGTAGCCGGGGGCTGCCGAGTCAAAGCCGGCGTTCAGTGTCTCCTGGTAGATCGTCATCAGCTCTGCCCTCCCTGGCCAGCCTGCTGCACGTCGGTCTGCGCCCTGTGGGCCTGCAGCCGTTCGATGTACCACGTGCAGAATTCTTCGAGGTCGCTCTCCGTGGGCGCATAGGGTCCCGGAACGTAGGCAGGTGACGAAATCCCGCGGTGGGCCTTCGCACACAGCGCCGCATCCTGCTCGTTCGTCTTCACCCACACGGTCGTGAGGTTCTCAACGTCATAGTCGACGCCTTCGACCGCATCCTCATGGACCAGCCAGGTCGAGCGCACCCGCGTGGTGTCGGGCCCCAGGGGAATGAGGGAGAAGGTGACCGCGTGGTCGCCCATGAAGTGGAACCAAGCGTTGGGCTGAGTGTGCATGGATAGTCGCCCAAGCTCAGGGGTATCGAGTTCACCGAGGAGTTTCGCCGAGGCGGCCCCGCCGTCCATCGTGTACGACTCCCCCTTGCCGTCGAGAGCCGCCCGTTCGATGCGGAAGCCGGTGGCTCGGCCGCTGAGCTCTGCGATGAGCTGCGTGGGGAGGTTGTTGCGTTCGCTGTTGACCCGCAGTCTCTCCTCGGCGTCGAGGTAGCGCTGGTAGGCGGGCTTGAGCCGTTTGGGGATCTCCTCCGGGGCGTAGCCATAGGTTGGGAAGAAGGTGCAGGTCAGCTCCGGGTGCCCGGCCTCGCAGTGATAGCACTCGCGGTTGTTCTCCATGACGAGCTTCCAGTTGGCGTGCTCGATGAGATCGACCTGGGCGGCGACCTTGGTCTTGTTCAGGGCGTGCGGTTGGATGTAGGGCGAGATCCGCTCGGCCACCTCGGCGAAGTCCTCCGGAGGATTGTGCGCCAGGCAGATGAAGACCAGGCCAGCGACGACGCGGACGTTGACCGAGCGC
Organism: Brevibacterium sp. AGC70; assembly: GCF_057334195.1. Classification (NCBI taxonomy): domain Bacteria; kingdom Bacillati; phylum Actinomycetota; class Actinomycetes; order Micrococcales; family Brevibacteriaceae; genus Brevibacterium; species Brevibacterium sp. AGC70. The sequence goes on from NZ_JBHFIH010000006.1 coordinate 92,241, forward strand.
AGGGAGAAGCAGGTCCGGTCGAAGCCGGGAGCCTGGACACCTGCGGACATGAGGGCGCCCTCGGGTGAGTAGGTCCACTGGTGGTAGCTGCAGACGATGTTGCCCACGGACCCGTTGGTCTCGGACAGGAGGCGAGCGCCTCTGTGGCGGCAGACGTTGTGGTGGGCGCGGATCTCCTCGTCGTCATCGCGGATGATGATGACCGAATAGTCGCCGATGTCGATGGTGACGAAATCGCCGGGCTCGGGCACCTCGGCAGCTGCCGCTGCGAAGATCCATGTCGCGGCGAATACCGCGTCGATGTCCCTGCGATAGAACTCATCGGAGAGATAGAAGGGGGCCTCAAGACAGTAGCCGGGTCGACGCTCGTCGATGAGCCTGTCTGGATTGTCTGTTCTGGGATCGACTTCGGGTGCCAAAGTCATCGGTGTCACCGCCTCGCTGCGATTGCTGTTGCCTAAGGCCAGTGTCCGCCGGAAAACCTGCGAAGAAAAGCGAATCTTTTTCCACTGGATCGTGCAACAATATTGCATGATCGATCAGCGTCTCCAGGTGCTCCGAGTGCTCTCCGAGGTCGGAACTCTCACCGAGGCCGCGCACCGCCTCGGCTATACCCCTTCCGCCGTGTCTCATCAGCTGCGATCCCTGTCCAAGGACCTCGGTCTGCACATCCTCGAACAGCGCGGAAGAGGCCTCATCCTGACCCCTGTGGGCCAGCTCCTCCTTGAGCGGACGCAGGAGCTCTTCACCCGGTGGGAGGAGATTCGCGGCGAACTCGCCGAGGCCGATGCGGGCAGCCCCATGCAGCAGAGGCGACTGCGCCTGTGCGGCTTCTCGACGGCTGCGGCGGCGCTGCTGCCACCGACTGCGGAGAAGGTGAGCGAACTTTTCCCCGATTCTCAGGTCACCATCATCGAGGCCGAGCCCGAGGAGTGCTTCGAACTCCTCGTCACCGAGCAGGCCGATATCGCCGTCGTCGTGGCCACGGACCCGCTGCCGCCGCGCAGCGACATCCGGTTCGAGCAGAATGCGCTGGTCAGCGACCGGCTCGACCTCCTCGTCCGCAGCGATCACCGCTTGGCCACACGCTCGGCGGTGTCACTGAGTGAGGCTGCTGAGGAGAGTTGGATCCTCGACCGCCCGGGTTCGCCCTACTACCGGCTGGTGCGAACAGCCTGCGCGGCAGCTGGCTTCTTCCCCGAGAACGCCCATCAGTCGCGGGAGTGGGAGACCGGGGCGGCACTGGTCTCTGCCGGATTGGGGGTGGCGCTCATCCCCCGCCTGGCCAGACTGCCCGAGGGCTACGATGTGGCCCGCGTACCCTTGCGCGGAGATCCGGTACCTTCCCGGAAGATCCTCACCGGGGTACGCAGCGGGTCCGCGGGCCAGCCGATCATCGCCGCCGCGCTCGAGATCCTCCACGAGGTCGCAGCCTCGGTGGCTCACCGCGGGGTGTGAACCTCACCGGTACATCGGCCACCCCATGGCCGCGTGCCTGATGCGACGACGCTTCTTCGCGGTGCGGACCGCGAGGACGATTCCCGTGACGAGAGCCGCCAGTGACACCACGCCCACGATGACTGCGGTGATGACGAAACCAGAGGCGAAGTCATTGAAGGCATCGACGTTGCCGCCACCACCGAACAGGAACAGCACGCCGGGAATCATGATGATTCCGATCGCCAGCAGCACACCGAGGGCTCCCGCCACAATGAGCAGAATCCCCGGAACCACCGAGGGCAGCCGCGGCATGGGGTACTGCGGAGCGGCGTGCGGGGACACCGGCTGCTGCGGCACCGGCTGCTGCGGCATTCCGAAATTCTGCTGAGCCATCGTCACATTCGCCCCTCGCCCTCAACCGGCTGACCACCAGTCTTCGACCGTTGACCACTGTCGCTCTCCATCGTAGACGCGCCTCGATGCTGGACGCGCGTGCTCATGTGATGAGCTGGTGACGCGCTCACCCGGACTTTCGCATCCTGAAGAGCATTCACACGCCGACTAAGGGTGGCATAAGGTCGATTGCAAGAAGCCAGCCCCAGGCCCAATCACGAAGGATGTGCACACCGATGGACGAAGTGAAGAACCTCGATGCCGAAGCCGTCTTCGCCGCACTCTCCCCTGCCGAGGCGGTCGCCGCCCTGCGTGCTGCGTTGGCGAGCGATTTCGACCCCGCCGATGACATCCCGCGCACGATCACCGATATCTCCGCCGGGAACATGATCTTCATGCCCTCGGAGATCGGCGATTGGGTCGGGGTCAAACTCGCCGGCGTCTCCGTCGGCAATCCCGAACGCGGCCTCCCCCGAATCATGGCCCAGTACCTCATGTACGACAGCGCGACCCTCGAGCTGCGAACCGTCATCGATGGTGCAGCGCTGACGACCCTGCGCACCCCGGCGGTCTCCGTCGCTGCGATCGAACCTGCCCTGACCAGGTTCACTCAGCCGGTCAAAGTCGTGGTCTTCGGCGCCGGCCCGCAGGGTGTGGGGCATGTCGACACGATCGCCGATGTCCTCGATGTCGAGCTCGCCGATGTCGCCTTCGTCGTCCGCTCCCCCGATCAGGTCACCTCCGATGTCCATGACCGCGGCAGGGTGCTCGAAGCGCAGACCGCCGAGGTGGACTCAGCACTGCGCGCCGCCGACATCATCGTCACCGCCACCACCGCGAGCGAACCCCTGTTCTCATCAGACCTGGTCAGACCCGGTGCTGTGGTCATGGCGTGCGGATCCCACGATCCCCATTCGCGTGAGCTGCCAGCTGAGCTCTTCACCTCGGCGATGGTCGTGGTCGAAGACCTCAGCACAGTGCTGCGGGAGGGCGGGGACGTCGTCCTCGCGATCTCCGATGGGGCGCTGGATGCGGATTCGCTCGTGACGATGAAGCGCTTCAGCAACGGCGAAGTCAGCGCGAAGGCGGGTCAGACGGTCATCTTCAAGGGCTCCGGCATGTCGTGGGAGGACCTGGCTGTGGCCACGGAACTGGCAGGCAAAGCATGAGTACGTCTGCCGAAGGGGCCGGAGGATCCACCAGCGCTTCAGGGTCCACCAGCGCTGCCGGACCCACTGGGCCAGCAGGGAAAACGGGCGAACTTCGCCGCAGCATCGGACTGACCGAACTCGTCTTCATCGGCCTCGTGTTCATCGGGCCGGCGGCTGCGGTCGGCGTCTTCGGCACGCTCGACGCGAACTCGGGCGGTGCCGTTGCACTCGTCTATATCGTGGCCACGATCGTCATGTCGTTCACTGCGGTCAGCTATATGCGGATGTCGCGGGAGATTCCGCGGGCAGGAACGGTCTTCGCCTACGCCTCGGCGGGGATCGGTCCGCGTGCGGGATTCACCGCCGGATGGATGATCCTCCTCGACTACCTGTTCATTCCGTCCGTGGCGTATCTGTTCACAGGCATCGCTCTGAATTCGATCTTTCCGAGCATTTCCGTGTGGCTGTTCACCGGCATCGCCGTCATTCTCACCACCGGCCTCAACCTTGCCGGCGTGAAGATCGCCTCGCGGGTGATCACGCTCGTGGTGGTCATCGAAGTGCTCGTGCTCGGGTTGGTCCTCGTTCTCGGCGTCATCTATCTGGCAGCCAACGGGCCCAGCCGAGATTGGCTGTCCCCGCTCACGGGAGTGGGCGCGTTCTCGATCACCGCGGTCCTGGCCGCGGTGTCGGTGGCTGTTCTGTCCTATCTCGGCTTCGATTCTCTGGCGACATTCGCCGAGGAGGCCAAGGGCGGGCCGAAGATCGTCGGACGCGCCACCTTGGTGTGCCTGGTTCTGGCCGGCGTCTTCTTCGTGGCGCAGACCTGGGTGGGCAGTCTGCTCTCGCCGGTGTCTCCTGCCGAGCTGCAGGCCAACCCTGAGCTGGAGGGCGCAGCGTACTACGATGCCGTCGATGCCACTCTCGGAACCTGGGTGCACTGGCTGCTGGCCTTGGCCAAGGCAGTCGGTGCGGCGTTCTCCGCCATGATCGGACAGGCCGCCGGTTCACGCATACTGATGGACATGGGCCGCAACGGCCAGGTGCCGAAGTTCCTTGGTCAGGTGTCGCCGCGGACCGGTGTTCCGTGGAAGGGCATCCTCGTCGCGGCCGCCGGCAACGTCATCGTCGCCGGCTGGGCCACGACCCGCGCGGACGGTCTCGACCAACTCACGTCCATCGTCAACGTCGGCGCTCTGAGCGCGTTCATCTTCGTACAGGCCTCAGTGGTCGGCTACTTCCTCGTCAAACGCCAGGGTTCCGAGACTCCGAGCTGGTTCACACATGGGGCGATTCCGATCATCGGCGCCGTCCTGCTCGCCATCGTCCTCGTCAGCGCGAATCCCCTCGCCCTGATCATCGGTGCGGTGTGGCTGGCCATCGGTATCGTCGTGTACCTGGTGCGCAACCACCGACGCGTCTGACTGCGCACACGGGCCCGGCTGCTGGTCGGGGTCTGACTGCCGGGACCAGCTTCGACCGGACAGGGTCACGGTCAGGCTGGGTCACAGTCAGGCTGGGTCACGGTCGCTCAGGGCAACGGTCAGTCTTGGAGCCGGGTTGTGCCATCAATCCCACCTGAGGTGTTGAGCTGCTTGGCATAGCAGTAGTCGGCGCCAAGACCGTGCGATGAGCACCAGGACAGTGCCTCCTCCGGATCGTCGTATCCGATTCCCACGACCGTGACCCAGAAGTCGTCTTCTTTGAAGCTGGCGAAATCACCAGACCACACCAGCTGCACGCGAGGGAACTCCTCCCGCAGCCCTTGGTGTTCGGCGAGGATGTCCTTTTCCTTCCAGGTCTTCCCCTCGGCCTCAAGACCCAGCTTCTTCGAACTCAGCTGCGGCACCCATTTCCCGTTGAGGTCAGCCTTGACGCTGGGTCTGTCTTTTTCGATCAGCTGCTCAAGTGCCTTCGCCGGGTCATCCGACAGGGCTGGTGATTCCGAGGGATCGGGACTCTCTGAGGGACCTTGGCTTGATGAGGCCTCGCTTCCCGGGCTCTTCGCCTCCGATGAGGCGGGTGCGGCGACCGTGTCACCGTCAGAGCCCTTGCCGAACAGAGTCGCTGCGCCCCATCCGATTCCGAGAGCGACAACGACGATGAGAACCACGCCCATCGCGATAAGCCCTCTCCGACTGCGGGACTTCCCAGCCGGTGCGGCGGCATCAGGCCCTTGCGCATAGTGGGCATTGGAGTTCTGTGACGGTGCCTGTTGGTGGTGTGGGTACTGCTGGTGCTGTGGATGCTGTTGATACTGGCCATGTGGGGCCTGGGCCGAAGCGGATTCGCTCTGCGGGCGCTTCGGCCTGGGGTACGGGGACGCGGTGGGAGCCACAGGAGGCCCTTCGCCCCAACCATTGCTGACACGCTCTTCCGGCTGACCCCAGCCAGTATCGGGCTGTTGGTTCCAGCCCGTTTCCGACTGCTGATTCCACCCTGTGTTGGGCTGGCGCTGCGGAGGGTTCGCCCCGTGTCCTTGCTGACCGTCGCCGTTCCACGCAGGGTCGCGGCCGCTCCCGGGTGGAGGTGGATTCTCACTCATCAGCGGCTCTCGATCCTTCTTTGCGAAATGAGTCCTTTAGGACAACTTCCATGGTTTCACAAGCCTAATATAGGATTGCCACTACAAAATGAATATGCAGTCGCATATTGGCTTATATCCAAATACACACCCCTCGCCTGCATCGAAGCAGACCCACTCGGATGAAGGACCACTCATGAGCGACTCATCTCACGCCGCCAAAGACAACGGAGCCGCAGAAGAGTCGGACAGCACTGCCGTTGACGAGCCGGACAGCACTAACTCAGAAGAGCCGAAGATCACAGAGACTTCACCCGCCGCGAAGAGGCCCGAGCCCTCCCCTTCTGCGGCGTCTGGTTCGGAGACTCACTTTCCTGCAGCCGGGCTTGACTCGGACAACGACGATCCGGACTCCACAGCGCGGTTCGCGCCTGGCTGGAACCAGAGCAACCAGCAGCAGTCCCACCTCTATGACTCAGAACCGCAGACGCAATCCCCATCCCGATTTCCAGAAATGGGATCACCCCACCCGAGCCAGCACTCCCCAGCCTCTAGCCAGGGCTCGCCAGTCTCTAGCCAGGGCTCGCCATATCCTGCGTACGACGCTCCCTATGGGCAGCAGCATCCCAAGCCGAACTCGTACTACTCTCACTCGGGCAGTCAGTCGAATGGGCGCCCGGGAAGCCAACCGAGTGGATACTCCGCCAGCCAACCGGGTGGGCACATGGGCAACCAGCCCGGCGGCCACCTCGGCGGTCAGCCGCAAGGAGTTCCCTATCCTCAGCCTCCCCAATACCCTCAGCCTCAGATGTCTCCATCGGCGGCGAAGTACCTGTCTGCGTTGAGCCAGGGAGCCACATGGCGCAGCGCCCTGATCCCGCCTGGGCTGGCCCTGCTGGCTGGAATCATCGTCTCGATCATCGTCTCGGCGCTGCTCACCTCGATGAGCGACTTCACCACTCTCGCTGAAGAGACCGGTTCCAACACCGACGGAATCAGCTACGCGCTGCCCTTCGTCCTGCTGGCAATGTCACTGTTCGGTTCGGCTGTATTCCGCTTCAACGTGCAGGCCGGAGACATGGGTCAGGCGTCGGGCAGCCTCTTCGCCTCGGGAGCACCGCTGCTCATCACCATCATCGTCATCGGTGTGCTGTGGTGGTTCACGAAGCGCAGCGAGCTCAAATCGCCGTCACCCAATCGCGGCGTCACCTGGATCCGCATCGGGATCACGACCTTGTCGATGGCTTTCGTTCTGCTTCTTCTCGAACTGATCTTTGCGGCGCGCTTCTCCATCACAGAAAGCGGCGGGGTGGTCGATCTCGAGTTCTCCGCCGTGACCGTCCGTTCGTTCTTCCTGCCGCTGCTCACCGTCCTCATCACCAGCGTCTGCGCAAGGATCGCCGGGCACTTCAAGGGCAGCGAGGCCATCGGTGCTCCCTTCCTGCGGTGGCTCGTCCCGCCCATTCTCGTGACGTGGACCCACCTCATCGTCGCCACCCTTGCCCTATCGATCGTCGCAGTCTTCATCATTCCGCTGTCCTTTGACATGCCCTGGCAGACGATTCCAGCGCTCTTCATCAATGTGGGCCTGATCCTCACCATGCTTGTCCACCTCGGCGGAGTCAGCGCCTCGGCTCAGGGAGACATGATGGGCTTCGACTCCGGCGGGTTCTCGGAGTCACTGACCATCTTCAGCCGCGAGGCACCCGGGCAACTGTGGATCGGGCTGCTGGCGGTCGTGGCCGCCGTCCTTGTCGCAACCCTTGTCGCCACCGTGACTCGCCGTCCCTATTGGACAGTCGCCGGCGAGGACAAGGCGCAATGGTCCACTGCGTGGAAGATTCCGTTGGCGTTCTGCGCTATCTGGGGATTGCTCTCCGTGCTGGCCGTCCCCCTCCGCATCCATCTGGAGGGGTCAGCCGCGGCTGCGTCGATGTTCGATGGCTTCGGCACCGCCCGCGCTGGTGTCGGCCCTCTGGCCTGGTCGTTCCTCCTCTTCGCCCTCTGGGGCGTTGTCATCGAGGTTCTATCGAGGACCCTCGGCCCGCGGCTTGTCCTGACCGTTCCGGCCCTCGCGAAATTCTTCGCTGGACGGGCCGTCCACCCACACTGGGGTCAGGCGCTGGGTATGAGCGAACCACGCCATCCCCTCATCCATCCAGACGCCGTCGCTGGCCCTGGTGCCGGAGCCGGTACGACAGCTGCCGGCGCTGGTGCCGTTGCTGCTGCCGGTACCGGGGCCGCTGCTTCGGCCTACCCAAGCGTCCCGCAGTCAGGGCCCTCAGCGCACGCGGAACCTGGCGCGTATCCACCTCCAGGGGAACCTAGCGCGTATCCACCTGCAGGTGCCACCTATCCGATGCCCGCTCCCCCGAACGGCGCCTATGCCGGGCCCGGCTCGCCCCCGCCTCCGGGAACCGCACCTGCCCAACCCTTCAACAAGAAGAAGGCGACTCTGGTCGGCGTGATCAGCGGCTCGGCCGTACTCGCGATCGTCGCGGCACTCATCGTCGTCACGCAGGTCAACGGGAACACCTTCAGTCCTGAGGCCGCCGTAGAGAAGTATTTCTCCGAACTCTCCGATGGCGATGCCGAGGGCGCGCTGAAGATGGCCGATGTCGACGTGCCCACAGAGCAGCGGCAGCTGCTGACGAACGACGTCCTTGGCGCCGCAAAGGCCCTGCCGAAGGACGTCACCGTCGAAGATGCCGATGTCAACGGGAACTCGGCGACAGTGACCGCGACCTACGACGTCGGAGGAAGCAAGGGCACGACAAACTTCTCTCTGCATAAGGCGGGCAAGAAGGCCTTGTTCTTCGACGACTGGAGGCTGCAGGCGCCCGAGCTCTTCTACCTCTCCGTCGAGACTCCCGGTCTGAGCAAGGTCAAGATCAACGGAATCGATATCGAGACCAGCGAATCCGGCATCGCCCTTCCCGCTTTCCCGGGAATGTACACCATCGGACTCTCTGAAGAGACCGAACTGGTATCTGCAGACGAGATCGAGGCCCGAGCATTCTTCGCCGAGGAAGGCGACATGGAAGGGTACGAGCCTGCGCTGCTCGCGGCCCAGCCCACCGATGCCTTCCGCACCGAGGTGAACAAGCAGATCAAGACTCTCATCGACAGCTGCGCCAAGAAGACCGTCGCACAGCCCGATGGCTGCCCCTTCGGCTCCTACAGCGCAGAGAGCTACGACGCGACGAACATCAAATGGTCGATCTCCTCGTATCCGACGGCCAGCGTGGGCAATCCGTCGGGCGAAGGCTACTTCGACCCCGAGGAATCCACCGGGCCCAACGGCGGCCCCGCCTGGCCGATCTCAACAGAGACGACAGGTGAGGCGTTTGTGACGGGAAAGTACGACTCGTTCTTCGATGAATCAGACACCTTTGACGACACGGTGACGTTCTCGGTCGACGGCACCGCCGAAATCGTCGACGGCAAGGTCGTGATCAACGTCGAGGGTGACCCGTACGGCTTCTGATCAAGGCCGGGTCGCTCTGCTCGGGGCTGGATTGCTCTGCTCAGGGCTGAGTCGCTCCGGTCAGGGCTGGATCGTCAACAGCAGGTTCAGCCCCTCAGCCACATAGTGTTCGCGCTCCTCGCTGGGTACCATGGCCCCGCCGGTCACCCAGACCAGGTGAGTGGCATCGGCATAGCGCGGCCCCTCGCCGAGGTGGCCGATCGTTCGCCACGGAACGGTCAGTCCCGCCGTCGCCGAAGGCTCGACATCGAGTCCTTCGGTCTGGTGGAGCACACCGACGCCTGCCTTGATGACCTCGTCGGAGACCGTGGCGAATCCGGAGATCAGAGGGCTGATCACCGGTCCGATGAAACGTGAAGGTCGTGCCACGGCCAGGCCGTCGGCGGCTGTGGCCCCGCTGAGGCCGATGTCCTGGACGCAGATCTCGCTGTGCAGACCGGTACGAACGCCGAGGAACATGGCAGGTGCTTGGCTCGGCTCCACGAAGATGCAGTGCACATCGTCACCGAAGACACTCTTGAGCCCATAGGTCACTCCACCCGGTCCGCCGCCGATTCCGCACGGTAAGTACACGACGAGAGGGTGTTCAGCGTCGACTGTCACGTGTGCGGCTTCGAACTGGTCTCTGAGACGCAGGGCGGCCACCGAGTACCCGGCGAAGAGACTCCGTGAGTCTTCGTCGTCGACGAAGTGAGTGCGCGGTGCCCCTTCGGCGGACGCTCTGCCTGCCGACACTGCTTCGACGAAGTCTCCGGAGTGCTCGATGACATCGACACCATGACTGCGCAAGAGCTCCTTCTTCCACCCTCGAGCGTCGGCCGACATGTGCACCGAGGCGGCGAAGCCGAGTGCCGCACTGAGAATGCCGATCGACAGTCCCAGGTTTCCGGTGGAACCGACGACGATCCGGTGAGTTCCGGCGAGCGCGCGAAACTCCTCGGCGCTGTAGGTGGCGGGATCGTTCGGGTTCAGTCCGTGGCCGGCGGCGACCACCTCGGCGTATTCGAGGACCTCGTGGAAACCTCCACGCGCTTTGATCGATCCGCTGATCGGAAGAGCATCGTCGCGTTTGAGCCACAGTCTGCCGGGCAGTTCGACACCGAGGCGCTCGTTGAGATCCGCCTGCGCAGCGTCGGCAGGAACCAAGGGGGACTCAATAATTCCATTCGCGTCGGCGGTCTCCGGGAACGTTTCGGCGAACCACGGCGCGAACCGTTCGAAGCGCTGGGCGGCTCGATTCATAACGATCGGGTCTACACCGGCTTGGTGTTCCACTCCAGCTTCGTAGTTCGCTGCCATATTCTGCAGAACGTCGGCACTGGGATCGAGGTCGCTGCGCAACCAGAAAGTCGATTCACCAGCAGCCAGGGACCGGACTACCGGGTCGGCAGCATCGAAATCGACCCCAGGCTGCGGCTGAGACTGAGGTTGCGGTTGATGCTGTGATTGAGGGTACATGTCGGCAGACTCCGATTCGCGTTTGTGTGGTCCGTTTCAGTGCTGGGCGGCAATATACTTTCCCGCTCTTCGACCCATCCATTGGCCATTCTCGACTACGTGCTCGCCAGAAACGAGAACTTCGTCAATTCCCAATGGTGCCAGCGTCGGCTGAGTGAACGTGGCGTTGTCGACCACAGTCGCGGGGTCGAAGAGAACAAGGTCGGCCACATGGCCAACCCTGATACGACCGCGGTTGACCAAACCGAATACATCCGCTGGCAACGCGGTCATCTTCCGTACCGCATCTGCGAGAGAGATGACGGACTGCTGGCGCACATAGTGGTCAAGGACGCGTGGAAACGACCCATACCCACGAGGATGCGGTCTTCCACCAGTACCCACAGGAAGGCCATCGGTCCCTATCATCGTAAGTGGATGGCGCAGCGCCGTCTCCACGTCGGATTCATTCATCGCGTGCACAATCATCGTCGCTTTCAGATTCTCCTCGCGAAGTATGGACGCAACGGTAGAAACCGGGTCGAGCCGGAGGCTGTGCGACAGGGATTCGATGGACTGACCTTCAAATCGGTGCGACCCGGTGCTCGCGATGACGACGTTGTCCCAGCCGGCCTGCAGTCCGTAATTCTCAAACGTCGATTGAGGGTCACCGATCTGTCGGCTCGCCGCCTGCACAAGTTCGGGTGAGTTCAGTCGGTCCAGCAGAACGCGCGATCCGCCATCATGCATCCACGGGGGCAACAGCGCTGCCAGCATCGTGCTGGCAGCCGTGTAAGGATAGATATCTTGAGTGACACGCACACCCTGAACTCGGTTGGAGTCGATCTCGGCAAGCACCTCGGCGAGCTTTCCGGGCTGTCGTCGATCGGCCATCTTCAGATGCGAAATGTGGCACTTGGTGCCCGCAGACTCGGCGATGGCAAGAGTCTCGCGCACACTTTCAGACAGGTATCGGCTCTCATTGCGCATGTGGCTCGCGTAGACGGCGTTCGGAGGCAGTCGTTTCGCCAAGCGGGTGATCTCCTCCGAACTGCTGAATACCCCCGGGGGATAGATCAACCCAGTGGACAGACCGGCAACACCCATCTCGAGTGCCTCGTCGACCAAGCGCTCCATCGTCCCCATCTCAGCCTTTGAGGGATCTCGGTCTTCTGCCCCCATCGCGGCGACTCGGATTGTGTTGTGCCCGATCAGCGACGCGAAATTCGTCACGAATTCGCCCTCTTCGAGGGCACCTACATAACTGGGATAATCGCTCCAAGTACATTCCTGAGGCGGAAATATTCTCTCAACCAGCGAATTGAAATCGTCCGAGTGAAGTTCGTTGATGGGTGCCATGCTGAAGCCGCAATTGCCGTTGACCTCGGTTGTCACTCCCTGCAGAATCTTTGATGTGTCATCCTCTGTCCGGAGTGGAGAGTGATCCGCGTGGGCGTGAGTATCGATGAATCCTGGCGCCAGCATCCGACCATCAGCATTGACACGGTGTTCACCCAGCCGGGCGCCCAGAGTTCCGGCGCGCGCGATATGAGCGATCGTCTTGCCTTCGATGAGAACGTCTTTCGGCTCTGTCGATAGGTTCTCTCCGTCGGCGAGAAATGCGTTGGTGATGAGTGTTCGCATGTTCAGATCTCCCCGAGCTTTTTGACTTCACGATTCATTGCACGCGGCAGGACGGCCAGTCCCACCACAGAAATCACGAGCAGGCCGACCATTGTGAGGAGTCCACCCTGAGTGCTGCCGGTTGCTTCCTTGACCAACCCCATGATCGTGGGGGCAACGAACCCGCCCAGGATTCCGACAGTATTGATGAAGGCGATTCCACCTGCAGCAGCCGTTCCGCCGAAATGCTGTGCAGGCACGGCCCAGAAGACCGTGTATGCACCCCAGACTGCGGCAATCGCGACGATGAGCGCGATGAACGACACCCCGAAATTGGATGCCGTGTAGGCAGCGACCGTGAGTCCGAGGATCGCGATGATCGTGGGCACGATACTGTGCCAAGTCCGCTCGCCGAATCGATCGGAGCTACGAGTCAGAATGATCATCACAGGGATGGTAACGAGATACGGAATCGATGATAGGAGGCCGTTGGAGAAGGTGTCGGTGATGCCGTTCTCCAACAGGATCGTCGGCAGCCAGAAGCTGACCGCATAGATCCCGCACATGATTCCAAAATAGGCGACCGCCATGATGTAGACAGTCGGGTTCTTCAACGCCACCAGGAAGCTGCTCGTGTGCTGCGAGGACTGGCTCCGCGACAGTTGGTCTCGTATGATCTGACGCTCGCCGTCGTTGAGCCACTTGGCCTGTTCGGGTCGATCGACCATGAACAGCCAAAAGATCGCTCCCAGCAGAACACACGGCAGACCTTGGACGAGGAACATCCACTGCCACCCTGAAAGCCCGCCCAGGTTGTCTGTCACTGCAATGATCATGGCCGATCCAGCTGACCCAATGATCGCCCCGATTGGCCCCGCAAGCATGTAGATGCCCATCACCGAAGCCATCTTCCGAGCGGGGTACCAATACGTCAGATAGAGAATGATCCCCGGAGCGAACCCGGCCTCGAAGATGCCTAGCAGAATGCGAATGACATAGAACATCGCTTCGTTCGTCACGAAGAGCATGGATGCCGAGGTTATTCCCCACAGCACCATAATTCGGGTAATGGTCTTGCGAGCGCCGACCCTATTCATGAGCAGATTGCTTGGGATCTCGAGGCTGGCATAAGCGAGGAAGAACAGGCCTGCGCCGATTCCGAAGACAGCCTCGGTCAGTCCAGGTATTTCGGCTTGCATATGCAGCTTCGCATACCCGATATTCACCCGATCGAGATATGCGAATGTGTAGCAGATCAGCAGGAAGGGCAGAAGACGACGGTTGATCTTCTTGAATACAGCGACTTCCTTGTCGCTGGCAATCCCATTCGTGGCGGCGGTGCCTGTGTTCGACATGGATTCTCCTCTCAACACTGATGACACAGTAGTGTTGAGTCATTACGATTGATCAAATCGTTGGAAATCGCTATTTTGATGCATCTGTTTGAAGCTAGAAGCCAACTGCAGGAGAGGACTTGCTCAGATGGCCGGTCCCACTGTCGATGCCGTGGATCTCGATATCACCGATGCCCTGCAGATTGATCCGCGAGTGCCATGGACGGTGATCGGCGAACTGGTTGAGCGATCCGAAGTCTCAGTTTCGCGACGCTGGCGGAGTCTGAACGAAAAGGGACTCGCGTGGACCGGAATCGCCTTGCACCCGGCGGCGTCACAAGGAGCATTCATCGAGATGGGCTGCTGGTCGGACAAATTTCAGCCGCTGATCGACCAGCTCGTCGAACACCCTGATGTCATCACAGTCGGTTCGACGACCGGCGACTTCAACCTGTACTGCATTGTCATCGGAGTTTCTCTGGAGGGAGTTCTCAATCGCATCGATCAAGGACTCCCAGAACTTCGGCTGTGCGAACGAGTTCGGATCAATCTCTTTCATCAGATTGCAGGAGGAGTCGACTGGAGGCAGGGCATCATCGACGTGGAATCGTGGCGTCGCAAAGGCGGCTCGCGATCGATTGCAGTCAAAGAACTTCAACGTGTACGAAATTCTGCGAGTGAGTCGCCTGTGGCCCCGTCCGTCCGTTTTCGGCGCCTCTTCCTCGAATTGGGAGCCGACGCAAGGAGACCGCTGAAAGAGGTGGCACAAGCTCTGGAGACGACTGCGCCGGTCGTCAAGCGGATGATCAGCAGACTCGTCGATGAGCGGCAGATCGTCTTTCGCTGCGATATCGCCAGGCCGGTCTTCGACTTTCCCATCGCAATGGTTCTTTCGTTGAAGACCGCCCCGGAGCATGCTGAACAACTCGCATTTCGCATAGGCGCCTGGAAGGAGACCCGGTTCTGCGCCTCGGTCGCCAGCACTGCCAATCTCATCGTTGTTGCAGGGTTGAGAGACCTGATCGACGGGGACAATTTCATGTCGAAGTTGACGGATCTCGAGCATCCTGTTGATGTTGTCCAGCGCGCGATCAACACCCACACTTTCAAGGTCTATGGGCGTCTGCTCGACGACACCGGAAAGTCGCTCCGTCACATTTCGGTCGACCCCTGGGCTGCTGAATATTTGTCGACCCCTGGGCTGCTGGATATTTAGAGGCAAAGTCGGTTCAACACTGACTCGCCAACGTCTCAGCAGCGTTCCTACAAGCATTCTGACTGGCTGTTTCGCCGAATCGGATAGAGCGAACCGTGATGCCTCAATCGAGAATGCCTCCGATGCGCACTCCCCCCTGGAAGCTGAACATTCCCGGCCCTCGCCCAAGTGCGGGCACGGTCTGCAACTTCGACAAACTCAGTCCTTGTGGACGTCCTTAGCACTCTCCAACACATCCGCGAGCTCGCCGAGCCACTGCGTGTATCCGTCGTAGGTGTAGGCACGTTTGTCATCCCAGGTGCCGAGTTGCTTGTGTTTGACCGGGAGCAGGCTCTTGAAGATGGGGTTGTCCTCGTAGTCGGTCGATGCATCGTGGATGAGCATGACGTCTGCCGGATAATCGCTGATCTTCTCCCAGGAGACTTCGGCCCAACTGGTATCCGCTCCTGACTCCGGACCGACGAGGTTCAGGCCGTCATCGGTGAGCATCTTCGCGACTCCCAGCTTCTTGGCTGTGTAGTTGATCTCGGCGCTGAAGTTCGCGAGCAGCACGGTCAGCCAGTCCTTGTCTGCGGTGATGTCGCGGATTCTCTGGCGAGCGGCCTCGAACTGCTTGCGCTGCCGAGCAATCTCTCCGGTTTCGGTGTCTTTTCCGAGCGCACGGGCGATCGCGGCATACTGGGCGAACATGTCATCCGGCGTTCCTCCGTCGAGCTTGACCGGCACAAATGGAACGAGCTTCGCCACTTGGTCGTTGAGCTTGTCGTCCCACCATGTCCACCCATCGCCTTTGTCGTTGCCATAGGCGATGATGACATCGGGATTCGTCGCCGCGAGAGCTTCGAGATCGAACTCCATATCAGTGCCGACGATCTCCACACCCGTCTGGTCGAACGACTTCCCCGGGGACTCATCCTGGCCGAACCCATAGACGGCTACCGGTTTGATCCCGTACGGGGCAAGTGCGGCTGCGGAGTAGAAATCCATGGCAATTCGTTCAACCGAGTGGTCCAACTCAATGGTGAGTCCGTCATAGCCCTCCGGGCTGTAGGAGAAACCTTTCGCCCCGGTTGCCGTTGCGGCTTCGCTCTCGGGGCTGCCGCATGCAACTAGGGCAAATGGGGCGAGTACGGACAATGCGAGCAACTGGCGGCGGCGCATGGATGACCTTCCGGTATTCGTCTGTGTTGGGATCGTTGGAATCGATTGAGGATTGGATCAATATTCACTTGGGCTGCTCACCGCCGACTCACTTCCCTGAAGGCGCCGACCTAGTTACTTGAAGGCGCTGTTCAGCGACGGCGCTTGAGCACATATTTCAGCCTCGGCACGAGGCTGATGACCTCGTATGGCGCGCAGCCGATCTTCACCGAATTGCGCGCTCTGGACCCGTCGAGAACACGTTAGCACCATTTGGACAGGCTATCCTTACTAACTTGGCGTAGACTGGTCTATGAACGTTGCACCACATCGCCTGCAGGAAGAATCTTTCGGCAGGCGACCGTACCGAGTTCCTCACCACGACGAGGGCACAAGGAGCACCTGTGTCACAAGCACCCATCACCGCCTTCGACGCCACCGTCGTCGGCGTCGAAGATCTCAGCCCGATTTTCCGTCGCGTCACATTCGGCGGGGAGGGTCTCAGAGACTTCGGATGCAGCGGCCACCCGCGTGATCTGCGATTCAAACTCATCATCCCCTCGGCCGGAGAAACGAAGCCGAAGTTCGATCTTCTTCGCTTCCTCGACGAGCAGGACCCCGATTCCGGCGTGTCCTGGTATCAGGCATGGCTGCAGCTCAACCCGGATGAACGCGGTCAGATGCGCACCTACACGGTGCGCGAATGGCGCGAAGAGGCGCGCGAACTCGTCGTCGACATGGTCCGCCACACCGACGATCAGGGCCACTCTGGGCCTGCTGCCGCCTGGGCACAGAACGCCCAAGTCGGTCACAGACTGCACGTCATCGGTCCTTCGCGCCACGCCGAAGGGCCCACGGCCGGAATCGAGTTCGCGCCGGCGGGTGCTGACACAATCCTCCTTGCAGGTGACGAGACTGCGATACCCGCGATCGCTTCGATCCTCGAATCACTCAAAGGCTCCGAGATACAGGGCAAGGCGATCCTCGAGGTCCCGACCGCCGAGGATGCTCTTGAGCTGGAGGCTCCCTCCGGGTTCGAGATCCAGTGGCTTCCCCGCGGCAGCGCTGACCATGGCCAGCTGCTCGAGACGGCCGTCCGTGACGCCGTCCGCGTTGAGAACCGAGTCCTCGCTGGGGTGGGTGCGGGAGCCTCCGGTACGGCACCCATTGACCTCGACGAGGTCAACATCGACGAACAGATCCTGTGGGACGTCCCGGCTGCACTCACGCAGGCCGCTCAGAGCAGTTCCAGTGGCACCGAAAAGCAAGCCCGCCCGTTCTACGCCTGGATCGCGGGTGAGGCTGGACCGGTCAAACGCCTGCGTCGCTATCTTGTCCAGGAGGTCGGAGTCGATCGTCATCAGATTGCCTTCATGGGCTATTGGCGTCAGGGCAAAGCCGAGGGCTGATCAATCCCGCCTAGTTATTCGGATTCAGGCGACTCCAAACGGCTCCAAGCGGCAACAGGCGGCTCGCTTGGAGACAGTTCAACTGCGCCCCGTTCGCTTCGAGGACTCGCTCTTCGACGACGATCGCAACATCTGCGGAACAATGGCGAAGGCCGCACCGAAGAGGCACAACGTTCCACCGAGTGCAGCCAGCAGCGGTGGAACTTCGCCGAGGACCAACCAGGCAAGTACGACGACGATCGCAGGAACGAGCAGACTCGAAGAACTGAGCACACCGGCGGGCAGGAAGCGGATCGCATATCCCCACAGGTTGAAGGCGATCGCGGTCGGCACAACGCCGAGATAGATGACCTGCAAGGTGATATTCATCGGCGCATCGGCCACCTCGGTGATGAGATCAGGTGTGAAGACAAGGCAGGCAATCGTTCCTGCCATAATCCCCGCCCAGGTGACCGTCACAGAATCGCCCCGGGACAGGAAGTGCTTCTGAAGCAGGACGCTGGCGGCATAGAGGATTGCGGCCGCAAGGCTCAGGAGCAGGCCGCCAATCGTGACAATGCCGGAGAAGCTGGCGATCGTGATCAGCACGATCCCCGCCAAGGACACCGCGATTCCTAGGACGAGTTTCCAGGGGAGACCCTCGCCGAGAAACAAGCCTGCGAATATCGCCACGATGAGCGGGGCGATATTGACGATCATTGCCGCAGTGCCAGCGTCGATCGACCGCTCCGCAGCGTTGAGAATAACCGTGTAGCCGGCGAACCACGCAACTCCCCAGATGAGCGTGATCGCCCACGCCTTCGTCGATGTCGGGAACTTCGGCCGGCGGAAGAGCATCCATGCGGAGAGCACGACGACAGCGGCGCTCATGCGCAGCAATGACAATGGTCCGGGCGTGTAGTGATCGGCCGCATCACGGATGACGACGAACGAGGAAGCCCAGAAGACCATGGTCAGCAGTGCCGCGATCCACGGCAGGATCCGTGGAGAAGACGCTGAACCCGTGGGCGGCGTCGCTCCGCTCGCTTTCTCTGCAGTCGCAGTCGGCACAGTCGCCGCAGTCAACGAAGTCGTCGCAGTCGCGACCCTCGGCTCGACCGCCGAGGGCGTATTGCCTGGGAAGTCCGATTCGGATGACGAGTCCGTGCTGGTGGGCACGGCTGACTGCATCGACGGGCAATTTCCGGAAGCTGAGTTGTCCTTCATGCCTACGATTATTCTGTCGGCGACCGTCAAAGAAAAGCGCACACCATTGCACATCTGTACAGAATTCTCGTACATTAGATGGATGACCAACGTCGTCCAGTTGCAATCATTCAAGTCAGTCGCGACTACCGGTTCGGTGCGATCAGCGGCACTGCACCTCGGTATGTCTCCTTCGGCTGTCAGCCATCACCTCAAGCTTCTCGAACAGGACACTGGCCTGAGTCTCTTTCAAAGACAAGGTCGGGGCCTGTGCCTGACCGACACCGGATCTGCCATCATGGGCGAGGTCGACGGCGTGCTCGAGTCATCAAGCCGACTGCAGCAACGCATCACGGATCTGAAGGACAGTCGAGTCAACCGACTTTCAATCAGCTACTTCAGCAGCGCTGGAAACCGATGGATGCCGGAGCTGGTACTCTTCCTCGAGCACAAGCACCCGCATACTGCCGTCCAACTGAGCCTGGCGGAGGGCCAGTGGCATGAATCTCGATCCGATATTCAGATCGTCATCACAGAGACCCGGGAACCTGCACTGCCGCCTCAGGTCAATTGCAGCTTCCTGTTGGAAGATCCGTATGTCGTCGCAGTTCCCGAGGGGCACGAGCTCGCAACTCGCAGTGAGGTATCCCTGACCGAGCTCGAGAGACTTCCCTGGATCGACAACGAACAAGGCGATGGCCCGTGCCGTACGATCCTTTTCGACGCCTGCGCCAGGGCCGGGATTCGAGTGCAGTTCAAACATGAGGCGCACACCTTCGTCGCCGCACTCCACATGGTCAGCCGCGGGTTGGGAATCACGCTTCTCCCCCGCCTCGGCATCGATCAGCTTCCCGAAGGGGTGGTTATCGTTCCCCTGGCGGCGCCCGAACCGATCCGTTATGTCCACGCCATCAGCGACCCGGATCATCCTCAACAGGATGCTATCAGCGATGCGCTCACGGCCCTCCGTGAACTTGCAAGCAGTGACGCCGTCGCACTGGCGTGAATTCGAATTAACCAGTCCGATGACTACCAGCGGATCACCCAGAAATTCTGCAGACTCGCCTCTCTCGCAGCCCGACGAAATTCGGTATACAGCTTAGTAACTACGTGGCATCCCAAGAACGTGCGAGCCAAGATAATTGAGCACCATTTCCTGACTCACTGGCGCAATCTTCATCAAACGAACCTCACGCAGGTACCGACCCACATGGTATTCCTCGGAATAACCCATTCCACCGTGGACCTGAACAGCACGATCCGCTGCGTCAACACCCGCCTCAGCACAGAGGTATTTCGCAGTATTCGCTTCACGCCCGCTGGACAGCCCTTGGTCATAGGTCCACGTGGCTTTCCTTAGGGCAAGCTCGGCAGCGTCAAGTTTCGCCAAGGAATCTGCCAAGGGGAACTGAATCCCCTGGTTCATCCCGATCGGCCGGTCGAAGACGACTCGCTCATTTGCATATTTGACCGCCTTAGCGAGCGAAGCACGACCGATCCCCAGAGCCTCGGCCGCAATAAGCATTCGCTCCGGATTGAGCCCATCCAGAAGGTACTTGAATCCCTTCCCCTCTTCACCCACTCGATGCGAGTCCGGGATGACGAGATCCTCGATGACAAGTTCGTTGGAGGACACAGCATTGCGCCCGATCTTCCTGATCGGATTGATCTGAACATGGTCTCTATCCAGATCGGTGAAGAATAGTGTCATGCCGTCCGTCGGCTTCGCGACGTCCTCCCGTCTCGTTGTGCGCGCCAACAAGAGAATCTTGTCTGATTCCATGGCTTTCGAAATCCAGACCTTGCGACCCGACACGACGTACTCGTCCCCACGTCGCTTCGCGAAGGTGGTCACCCTGGTCGTATCAAGCCCCGCATCAGGCTCCGTCACACCGAAGCACACATGTATCTTGCCCTCAGCGATCTGAGGCAGATTGGACCTTTTGAGTTCCTCGCTGCCGTGCTTGATTACTGGATGCAGACCGAAGATCGTCATATGTATTGAACTTGCCGCATTCATCGCACCTCCAGCAGCAGCAACTGACTCCAGCAGCAGCGTCGCTTCAGTGATACCGAGGCCGTGCCCGCCGTACTCGGTCGGCGTCGTCAACCCGAGCCACCCCTTTTCCGCCAACAGATTGTAGAACTCGGTCGGAAACTCATGGTTGGCATCCTTATCAGCCCAGTACTCGTCGTCGAAACGGCCGACGATCTCCTGGGCGGCTTCGCGCACCATCAACTGATCATCGGTCAAGGCGAAATCCGCCATCGTCATCTCCTCGATTAGTTCGCTGCCATACAGTCGGGCAAGTCGACGTATGCGATTGCTGCGTGCGAATCGTGCTCGGCGCCTAGATTCGAACTTCTCATCCGGGCCTCCGCGCATTTCGTGGCGCATTGTGCTCCACTACGTATTATTTGGTAGGACCAATATAGAATGTAGCCGAGGACCCCGTCAGACACAAGAGAGACTCTATGAACACGACCGAGACATCCAGATTCGTCGCCGAGCTACGGTCACGAATTCTCGAAGGCACCCTGCCCGCGGGGACCAGGCTCGACGCAGAACGCGAGCTCGCTGTGCACTACGAACTCAGCCGCAGCACAATCCGCGCTGGTCTACAGGCGTTAGCCTCCGAAGGGATGATCCAGAGAAAGATCGGCAGAAACGGCGGCAGCTTCGTCACCACCCCGAAAGGGGACTCAATAACGAGCTCTCTACAGCTGGTCATCGGTACCGGAGGAATCGCGGAACGTGATCTGATGGAAACTCGACTAGCCATTGAGCCTCACTGCGCCGAACTCGCTGCAACCCGGATGAGCAGGGAGGAACTGGACAAGCTCTCGGCAATCCAATCAAAGATGACCGCGGCAATTCGCCCAGTGGGCAACCCAACCGACCGACCAGCGTTCCTGCGGGCCAATGCAGACTTCCATCTTCATATAGCCCTGGGAAGCCACAATCAGGCCCTATCCGCAATCCTCAAAGGACTCATCGGCCCCATCGAAGCGCTCACCGACGACCCCCACCTTCTCGGACCAGGTCAACTTCGGGAACTAGTACAAGCCCATGAGCACATCTTCTCTGCTGTGAAGTCCCGTGACGGCCTCCGCGCAGCAGACGCAATGCGCAAGCACCTACGGGCTCACATCCAACTATCCTCCGAGCGCTGAAACCACTGACCACCCGAATACCAGCCGGCGAGAATACCCTTGTTGGCTGGTCGCTTTTCGTCTACAGTGTTCGTTTATACGTACGTCTAGTGCGCATATACCAATGGAGGTGTAATGAAGTCACGTACGCGGGCCATAGCGGCACTGTTATCCGTCGTCATTCTTGCGTCAACGGCACTGAGCGCTTGTGCCCCGGCAGGAACTACGGAGAAGACAACCCTGTCACTGGCCGACAGCTATGCGCCCACCCATATTTTCGCGGACTCCGGGGTCAGCGTCTTCATGGACGAAGTCTCACACCGAGGCACCGGATCTGACGGCGATTCAAAGGAGACGGCGGACTTCTCGTATTACCCGGCAGGACAAATGGGAACTCCGCGAGACCTGGTGTCTCTCAACCGATCGGGAGTTCTTGACATCACACCCGCCTCGGCGGCATATCTCTCTGATCAGCTTCCGTTGTCCAGTGTCTCCGATCTGCCAGGTATGGTTGAGGATTCCTGCGTGGGCGCACAAGCACTCTTCGACATGATGTCCCCTGGAGGAATCCTCTACGAAGAGGAATATGCGCCGCGCGGCTTGCGTCCTCTCTGGGTCTCTGTGCTCCCCAGCTACGAGATTCTGACGGTCAGCCGCCAGATCAATTCTCCTTCGGATCTCCGCGGGCTCAACATCAGAACTTCCGGCGGAGCGCTCGACGCGACACTCTCTGACCTCGGCGCGGCAGCCGTCAGCATGCCTGCATCAGAAGCGTATGAAGCGCTGTCCCGGAAAACTGTTGACGGCGTAGCTTTCCCCTTCATCAGCGTGCTTCCATACAAGTTGCAGGAGGTTCTCGGCCACTCGACGACGGGGCTGAACATCGGTGCATTCGCGATCCCCTATGTCATCAGCGAGGAAACATGGACCGATCTTGACCCTGCTCTACAGAATCGAATCGAAAAAGCTGGCCACGATGCACAGAACAGCTTGTGCCGGGCGGTGAATAGCAAGACTCCGGCAGCAATCGACACGATCACAGAGGACGGGGTCGACTTCAATAGACCGCATGCACAAGGAATGAAGGAGTTCGAAGACAAGCTGGCGCCTGTGCGCAAGCAGTGGGCCGAGAACATGGATTCGATCGGCAAGCCGGGTTCACAGGTGCTCTCCGACTACGAAGCCCTCATCGCGCGATACGAAGGGAACTCGAAATGAATCGTGACCACAGCTCGGCGATGCAGAGGACGATCAACACAATCAAGGTCATCAGCGTGACACTTGCCGGTGTGGCGATCGTAGCCATGGCACTGGTCATGCTGACCGAAACCTTGATGCGCTATGTCTTCACCAATCCTCTTGGCTGGAATATCAGCGCAGTTGAGCGGATCTTCATGCCCATGTCCGTCTTCCTTGCGCTGCCGTGGCTATATCTGACCGCGGGGCACGTCACTGCGGAGCTCATCTACGACAGGCTTCCGGTCGCATGGCGCACTGGTGCCCGAATCATCGGTCATCTACTACTCCTCCTCATTGCTGCGGCGCTTACCTACGGAGGAATGGTGACGGTTGTCGATTCTTTCACTCTCGGCGATGCCCCGCCACCGGGTTCAAGCGAGATTCCGATTCCGACATGGATATGGCAGCTAAGCCAGCCAGTGGGCACCGCGGCCCTGTTCGTTGTCGCTATCCTCGACACCCCCAACGTCATTTCAGATTCACCATCAACCAATGCCCCCGCCGCCGAGGGTGAAGAATCATGATCGCCATCACTATCAGTGTCATTCTCCTGGTTCTCATCCTCAGCAAGGTCCCTATTCCTTTCGCGATCCTCGGCGCTGCTGGTATCGGTCTGCTGTGGTTGGGCGGTGGCGAGAACCTCATCGGAGTCTTCGAAGTCATACCTATGAGCTCAGTCGGCAGCAATTCACTCGCTGCGATCCCGCTCTTCATCCTCATGGCCCATCTCGTTCTCAAGAGTGGGGTCTTGGACACCCTGTTCAATTCGGCGAGCACACTGATCGGCCGTTTTCGCGGAGGAACCGGTATCGCAGCAGTGCTGGCGGGCGCAGGATTCGCAGCGGTGTCTGGATCTTCAACAGCCGCGGCCGCCACACTTGCCCACACTTCTACAGGAACAATGCTCAAGCAGGGGTACAGTGCCAGACTTGCCAGTGGAACGGTCGCAAGCGCAGGCACACTTGCCGCGATGATTCCGCCGAGTATCCTGCTGGTCTTCTACGCCATCACCGCTGAAACCAGCGTCGGCAAGACCCTGCTCGCAGGCGTCGTCCCCGGCATACTCATGAGCTTGGGACTGGCAATCACAGTCTGGGTGATGGGTCTGCGTGGGCATGCTCCCGCAACCGATCCCACTTCATGGAAGGCCAAGCTCGTGGCCTTGAAGGGTCTACTGCCGATCGCCTTCCTCTTCGCCGTGGTCGTAGGAACGGTCTTTCTCGGGATCGCCACCGCCACCGAAGCCGCAGCCCTCGGATGCTTAGGCGGGTTCCTCCTCATGGTGTGGATGAAGACAGCAACCTGGTCAAACCTGAAGTCCGCTGTTGTGGGCAGTGTCTCCAGCAGTGCGATGATTCTCTCCATCGTCTTCGCGGCACATGTGTTCGGGATCTTCCTTACACAAACTCAGGTCGCTCCGACAGTTGTGGAATTTGTCCAGGGTCTAGCGATCGCCCCGATCCTCATCATCGTCATCTTTGCTTTCATATATCTAGTGCTCGGTTTCTTCATGGACCAGATGGCAATCATCGCTCTGACAGTTCCGGTGACGCTTCCAGTCGTCGAAGCACTCGGCTTCGACCCGATTTGGTTCGGCGTGATCGTCATTCTTCTTGCAGAGATCGGGCTGATCACACCGCCCTTGGGACTCAACGCGTTTGTTGTGTCTCGCGCAGCTGGACTCAGAGTCGAGACCGTTTTCATGGGCTCGGTTCCCTTCATCATCGCAATGCTCATCGTCACGACTCTGATATTCGTGTTTCCCGATCTGTCATTGTTTCTGACAACAAGCGTGAAATGAGGATATAGCCAGTGAACAACGCTCCAACTCGATCAACTCCGGAGACGTCTGATCAGTCAGCATCTAGCGGCCCTGTCTTGGACGGTTTGAAGGTTCTTGAATTGGGAACGGTCATCATGGCGCCGTATGCAGGAAAGATTCTTACCGATCTTGGTGCCACAGTGATCAAAGCCGAGCAACCGGGCGGGGACATCGGCAGAAGAATCGGCCTTGGCGGGGGCTCCGGAGATAGCGTGTTGTCAATGAACCTCAATGCTTCAAAGCACAGTATTGAGATAGATGCCGGAGCCGAATCAGATCAGCCGGTCCTCGAACACCTGATCAGTTGGTCGGATGTCATCATCACCAATCTGCTTCCTCGTCGACGTCGTCGCTACGGGCTGAATTGGGAGAATGTCCGACGACTGAACCCTCGAGCTATTCTTTGCACGGCACAAGGTTTCTCGTCTCATACCGACATGGGAGATCGACCAGCCTATGACGACATCATCCAAGCAGGGTCTGGTGTCGCAGATACATACCGCTTGCGGGATGGAAGGCCAAGCTATTCTCCCTATGTCGTGGCCGACAAAGTCTGCGGAATGACCATGGTCCAAGCTGTCTTGGCGGCTCTATTCAAGACGCAGGCGAGCGGAAAGGGCACGTGGGTCGATGTTCCGATGGTCGAAACAATGGCGGCGTTCACGTTGGTCGAACACCTTGGTGGCCAGACTTACTCCCCGCCCCGCGGAGATGTCGGATGGTCGCGTGTGCTCTCCCCCGAACACAGGCCGCACCAGGCTCTCGACGGCTTCATGTGTGTAATGCCCTATACAGATAAGAACTGGTCTGATTTCTGCAAGATAATCGACCGGCCCGACTATCTGAACCACCCAGATCTACTTTCCAATCAAGCAAGAACTCGTAACCCGCGAGTCTATGAGTCTGTTCTCGCCGAGTATGCCGCGACACGTACGTGTACGCAGATCCGGGAAGAATGCGAACCCTACTCAATCCCTGTTCAAAAGGTCATGAGGGTCGAGGACATACCAACTGACGAATATCTGGGGGCCTCGTCAATGTTCTCGCGTGCTTCACATTCAAAGGAAGGCGACTTCGTCCACGTAGGATCACCACTCACTTTCGTCGACTATCCACGCCCCCCGGTAAAAGAGACATCGGCAATCGATGCTGATCGCGCCGAGGTGTTCAAAATGATCGGCTACTCGAATTGACTCTGTACGCTGTTTCTCACACCACTATCCGGTAAGAGAGAGTCCATGACATCGACACATCGTACGGTGAATCGTATTGTTCGAATTCTTGAGTCGGTCGCCCGATCGGGAGCCACAGCAGTGAGCCTGGCGACTCTCGCACGTGAGCTCGAAGCTCCCAAGAGCAGCGTCTACGGTTTCGTCAGAGGATTATGTGCGGAAGGATATCTCGATGAAGTCCACGACGGCTACGTCCTCGGCACCGGCGTCGCGCATGTCCTCGGTCCAGCAGAGAACTCGGTTGTGCTGCTCATTGAGGATGTACTTGAAGAGATATCCGCTCGTACTGGTGAGACCGTGACCGTTGCTGTTCGTGTTGCCAGTTCCGTTGTCTACGTTCACAGTCTGCCCGCCGACTATGAAGTCTGCTATGTCCCGCAACTCAAGGTCAGGCGCCCCCTCTTACCGACCTCTTCAGGGAAGCTGTTTTTCGCATTGCAACCAAAACCCGGAGACGAGGAACTGCTCGCTGGCTTCGAGCCCGACCAACGGTCCAATTTGCAGGCAGAACTGCCTGGAATCAGGTCCTCCGGAACCGCGCTCAATCGTGGAGAGACCGTACCCGACGTGGCCGCTACCGCAGTAGGAGTATTCGTCGATTCGGTGCTCACTGCAGCGATCACAATCGCTGGCCCAATCACCCGAACTGAACCACACCTCCAACACTACGGAGATATTGCGCGTGAGCTGCTCAACGGTGCGGGATTCGGACAACCTTAAACCTATGATCGTCTAATTCCACATTAAGTACGACCAGACAGCTGCTGCCTAGAAGATCAGCCGAAGCCGGATTCCTCTCTAGACCTTCGCTCTGCCTTCCCAGGGGAATTCTTCTTCACCACAAAGCCACTCGACAATATCCGACCTCCAACGGAGCGAAGACCACATGTCTCGTGACTGCGGAGCTCACCCCAGCTCACTCATTCGTTGAAGAGTGTGTCGATGACTTCCTCAGCCACGAACCTCGCATGCAATATCGGTCGCCTAGCCGGATCAACCGATGCCGGAGGCACCCACGCCGGCCTACCGTCTTTGAGCATCACCGTCTCCCACTCCGACCGATCCAACAAATGATGATGAGCAGAACAACTCAACATCATGTTATTAACATCCGTCTTGCCCTGCTGCGCCCACTCGACAATATGGTGGGCATCGCACCACCCCGGCGGAGCATCACAACCGGGGAACGTACACCCCTGATCACGAGCAGTGAGAACCGCGATCTGTTTGGCATTCGCGAACCGATTCTCCGTGACCACCTGCATCGTCTTCGCCTTGTGTGAGACGAGCTCGAAGAACACCGCCCCGTTCAAACCATGACGAACCAGCTCGCTCATCGGGACCGGATTCTCAGTCCCCGTCACCCCAACACCAGTCCCGGTGGCAAGATCCTCAGCCTTCGCCGTGACCACCAGAGCATATGGCGAGCCTTGACCGGTCCGCGTCATATCAATGCGCCCGATCAAAGTCACAAAGCGTTCATAGATCCACTCCTGAGCAGACAATCGCTGCACCGTCATATCAACGAGCGTCCCGTCTTCGAGGACACCAGACTCCGTACCGGTCCCACCGACACTTGAACTGTCCAAAACGCTCGTCGCGACCGTGGTTCTCGCCGTCAGCAACCCATTGAGGACACCACCGGTAACCGGGTCCAAGAGACCACAGATCTCCCAATCACCATTGCCACGCGCATGCATCGTGACCTTGTACATGGTCCGATCCGTGGCATCTAGTGGCTCTTGACCATCGGGATCCACATGGGCCAGGATCCGTGCGAAGATCGCCATCAGGTCATGGACCCGCACACTCGGGGCCTTGTCCACGAGAGTCGCTTCAGCATAATCACGATCATCCTGACTGACCCACGTGGGCAGCTTCTT
This sequence comes from Brevibacterium sp. AGC70, assembly GCF_057334195.1. Classification (NCBI taxonomy): domain Bacteria; kingdom Bacillati; phylum Actinomycetota; class Actinomycetes; order Micrococcales; family Brevibacteriaceae; genus Brevibacterium; species Brevibacterium sp. AGC70. The sequence goes on from NZ_JBHFIH010000006.1 coordinate 119,909, forward strand.
CAAACAGTCTTTGATGACTCTGGCCTGATCGGCTGAGAGTCTGCCCTCGTTGAAGGCATCAGCGACCCTGGGGAACAGGGGTGGCTGCGCCTGCCCGGTGAGAGTGACTCTTCCGCCAAGGCTTTTGGCCATATCGGTACGCCGGTTAGCCTCCCGGCTGGTGATGTTCAACCTGTCTTGGATGAGGGCCTTCGTCGTCTTCGCCCCGTAATCAGACGGTGTTCCGACTCGTTCACACACGGCCAGAGCCAGAGTAGACAACGCCTCGTTGACCCGGCCCAGGGCCTCGAGCCCGTCGATGAGTGTGATCGCATCTGCTGGCCCCATCGGACGGTCGAAGGTCCGCAGCCCGTCTTTGAGTCCACTGAGCGCGGTGAGACTGGTCGTGACTTCGGGAGCGAACCGCGACAGATCCGCCCACTCCTGGCTCGAGAGCAGAGGATGAGGACTCGGGCTGCTGGGACCGCGGGTACTGCCATCGCCACCCACCGGACCGGTGTCCTGGGTGGTCTGAGTGTTCTCGGTGATCTGAGTGCTCTGGGTGGCCTGGGTGGCCCCCGAGACTCCAGCTTTCGAAACACTTGTCTCCGAAACACTGGCTTCCGAACCACTTGTTTCCAAAGCGCTGGCGGCCGGCTCGACGTCCTCGCTCGCCTGACCGCGATCATTCGACTCACGTGGATCATCCGTGGGTACGGCTGCGAGGGATTCGAATTTGCCCGCGAGTGGGTGGCCGGTGAGGTCGAGGTTGGAGTCTTTGAGCTGGTCGAACAGTGACTGTTGTCCCCATGTCGACGACGACGGCTTTCCCACAGAAGACAAAGCATCAGTCGTATCTTTCCCCGCCACAGCATCATCGGGTCCGGGGCGTGGGTCACGCTCTTCTGGGTGTCCTGGGGTGCGGTCGGGGGTGAGAGTCATGGTGTTGAAGTCCATTCGCCAACATCGTTGTTGCTCTTCTCTCAATTATACATTCATTTCACCTCTTTGCACCTTTAGTTTCGATTTATCTTCGATCATTATTTGACTATCGTATTCACTGTTGACTCAAAAACCAGACAGGACCCGCAACACCCCAGGTCAGAGAGTAAAACCACAATCGGTCGAAGTATTATCGCGGCCACACGGTCGCTTCCGACTTGGGTGGGCGGGTGATGGCTGCAACTGCGCCCGCTCACTAAAACCATCAATGCCACTGCCAGCACCCCCATCCAGGATTGACGATTTCACCGGCATGACCGGCGAAACTTCCTGCTCCTGCTTCCAAAAAAATGGACGAAGATCTCGTGGGCAAACGTACATAAGGAACCGAGTGCGGCACGCAGGCCACTTCTTGCAAGGTGGCCCTATCTTTCTCTTCTACCCGGGTGGAAAATGGAGACATGAATTCGATACGGGCGTGAGGAGGCCGTCATGGATCTGCTTATTCTGTTTGTCATCGGGGTGTGCTTCGCCACGATTGTTTTCTTCGTCGGACGAATTGCCTGTCCGAGGCACGACCGCGTGCCCCTGATGGAAGTCGACCATGTTCTCCTGTGGACCACTCTGCGTCGCGGATGGCACGCAATGGGTTCGTTGGGTCCCACGGCCCCGGGCAGAAACGGACCGTCAGGAAACCACCCAGCCTGATCTGACTTAACGGGATTGCCGATGCCTGCTAACCGGAAGTCGACGCGCGACACCCCGCACCCGGAACCCCACAGCTTTGCAATGTGTCTTCCTCAACGAAGCCGGACCCGAGCCGACGCCCTGGAACCGCCGCCTTGCTCTTAGGAGTTACGTCGCTCTTGGTCCTCATCGGCGTCGCTTTCTGGTTCTGGTTCAACGCACCCGACCAGGTGCTCAGCTCTGCGGCACGAACACTCCGGCGTCCCAGTCCTGCAGCGCATGCGCCGAGGCCCAGAAGTGAAGCTCGTACACACAGGCCTGTTCGAAGGTGGCACGCATCTGTGCGGCCACCTCGGCGGGGGCATTGGTGAGTTCCTGTTCAAGCAATTGGACAGCCTGCCGGGTCGATTCGTCGAACTCGGGTGAGTCATAGGTCTGCACCCAGGTCCGGTACGGGTGGTCCGCGCTCATCGTTCCTGCCCGCTCGACGAGCACCTTGCCCATGTGCGCGTACACCCAGAAGCACGGGAGCACTCCGGCCACACCTTCGCCGTAGGAGCGGCTGGCGGCCGTGGCGACGAGGTAGGACACATATCCCATGGTCGTCGGTGAGGCTCGGAATCCGGCCCCGCTGTTGACCAGGTCCTCGTGGGCTGCGGCCAGACGGGAATCGGCGAGCAGCTCTCCGTGCATCTCCTCTTCCACCGAGATCGCTTCGGCTGCGGAGCTGGCCCAGAATCGTGATTCATCACGGTCGTTGGCGCGCGCAGCGAGGAACGACATCGCCTTGGCATAGCCGGTGAGGTAGATGCCGTCCTGGATGATGTAGTTCGTGAACGCCTTCACGTCCAAGCTGCCGTCGGCCAGCTGGCCGAGGAAAGGCAGCCTCTCGATCTCCTCAACTATTGGCCGCACTCGGTCCCACAGCTGAGTGGTCTGTGGCCCTGCGGAAAAGTCTGTCGTCATTGATATCTCCCATGTTCAAGGGACCACAGCGGTCCCGAAGCGACATTGTGCGGTTCCCGGATGGCAAGCTGATCTGGGTGTGCAGCTGGTTGTTCTACCGGCGGACGATGTCGACCTGGTGGTCGACGGGACCGTGTGCGCCCTTCGGATCCAGGCTGACCTGCCAGCTCGCAGCGGACTCCAGCGCCCGAGCCAGATAGTTCAGGGCATTGTCGACGGCTTCGTGGAGCAGATCCGAGCCCACCTCGTCAACTGCACGTTCACGTTTGAGCACAGCCACCTCGGCGGTGATCGCGGCCGACAATGTGCACCCGGTGCCGTGGGTGTTCGGGGTCGCCACTCGCGGGTGGGTGAACTCGGTGACCGTGCCTTCGGCGGTGACGAGAACGTCAGCGACGTCACCCTCGATCGCGTGCCCGCCTTTGAGCAGCACCGCGCGAGGCCCACGGTCGACAAGTTGTCTGGCCTGGGCCAACATCTCCTGCGGATTCTGCGCCACCGGCTCATCGTCACCGATCAGCAGCGCCGCCTCGGGCAGGTTCGGGGTGATGAGGTCGGAGACCGGCAGCAGGTGGTCACGGACCGCGGCCACGGCATCGACCTCGAGGAGGCGGTGCCCGGAGGTCGCGACCATGACCGGGTCCACGGTGTAGAAGCCCAGCTGGTTTTGGGCCGCTCGCGCGACGACGAGTTCCACGAGGGACCGTGAGCCGAGCATCCCCGATTTTGTGGCGTCGACGGGCATATCGTCCAGGACGCTGTCGAGCTGATCCGAGACGAAATCATCGTCGATTCCGTAGACCCGCGAGACGCCGTGCGTGTTCTGCGCGACCAGTGCCGTGATGGCCGTGGTGCCCAGCACCCCGCGTGCCGTGAAAGTCTTGAGGTCGGCGTGGATGCCGGCTCCCCCGCTGGGGTCGGTGCCGGCGATGGACAGTGCGATGGGTGGACGCGTGGTCATCGCGCTGCCTCCGTACGTCCGTCACCGAACTCCGCGAGCAGTTCCTCGGCTGCAGCACGCGGATCCTCGGCACGGCAGATGGCAGAGACCACGCAGATCCCCACCAGTCCCCGGCCGCGCAGTTCGGAGGCACGAGCAGTGCTGATTCCTCCGATGGCGACCGCCGGAAGTCCTGCTTCACTCACCAGTTCGCCGAGGCGGTCCGGCCCGATCCCATCGGGTGCATCGGACTTCGTCGTGGTGTCGTAGACAGGTCCGATTCCGACGAGGTCGACAACACCGGAGTCCCGAGCGGCCGCGAATTCGGTGCTGTTGGCCGCCGAGAGCCCGATGAGCGGTTCGGAGCCGATGAGTTCGCGCACTTGTTCGACCGGAGTGTCCGACTGACCGACGTGGATGTGGACGCGCGAACCTTCGCCAAGGAGGCGCTGGGCGACGGCGACGCGGTCGTTGAGGACGACGGGCACCCAGCGGTCCGTGCCTGCCGAAGCGGAGTCGACGCTCGCACTGTCGGCCACCGCGCTGTCGACGGCAGCGATGACTTCGCGGGTCAACGTATAGAACGCATCGTCGTCGATGTCCTTGTCCCTGACCTGCACGATCCCCACTCCCCCGGCCACGGCTTCGCGGACTGTGTCGGCAACGCTGCGTCCGGCTTCTCGGCACTGGGCCGAGTCTGTGACGAGGTAGAGCCGAGTATCGATTCCGGCCAGGCGGGCGTCGATTCCGGCCAGGCGGGAATCCACCTCGGGAATTGAGGGACTCATGACTGTGCTCCGTCGATCACGTCGGCCTCGATTCTGTCTGCAGCGGCCGTGCCTACTTCGGCCGTACCTACTTCGACGTGGAGTCCAGCCAGCTCCTCGCCCGATACCGTGTGCAGCGCGTCAAGGAAGTTCACGGAGAAGCTGCCGGGTCCGCGTGCTCCCTCAGCGGCAGCTTCACCAGCAATCTTGAAGTGAGCGTGGGCGGCAACGACGGCCTCGAACCTCGCCGAGGCGGTCGTTGCGTCCACGAGGTAGGCGGCGGTGACTGCGCCGAGAGAGCACCCTGTGCCGATGACCAGTGGCATATAGGAGTGCCCCCCGTTGAGACGGACGACACGATCGGCGCCGTCGATGTGAGCGACGATTGCGTCCCTTGGTCCTGAGACGGCAACGATCGCACCGGTCGACCGGGCCAGTGCGGCCGCGGCGGGAATCACCGCATCAACTTCGTCTGTGGAATCCACACCTCGACCGCCCAAACCCATGCCGGCCAGGGCTGCGATCTCTGAGGCGTTTCCGCGGATGGCTGTGGGTGAAGAGTTCGCTGCCCGGCGGATTCGAGTGGTGCGGAAGTCGACGGCTCCGATGCTCACCGGGTCCAGCACCCATGGCTTGGAGTCTTCGTTGGCTGCGTCGATGGCGGCGTCGGCGGCGAGGAACTGCTGGTTCGTCGCGGTGCCGAAGTTGACCAGCAGTCCACTGGCGATACGGGTGAACTGTGCGGAATCGGCGTCGTGGTCGAGCATCGCCGGAGCGGCGCCGATGGCCAGGAGCACGTTGGCACTGAATTGCTGCACAACTGTGTTCGTGATGCATTGGATGAGTGGATTGTTCGCACGCAGTCGTGCATTGGCAGAACGCAGGTCGAAGTCAACCATGACGATCCCTTCGCTAGTATGGCCCAGATCAGGTTCGATGGGTGTTCTCTCAGCCTCACGCGAATGGCGTCAGGCACCCCATGTCATTGCCCACGACTGTATCAGTTCAGTCCCAGCACCGCCGATGCCGGCGCCCGAGGAGTGCCGAAGCGGCGCCCCCGGGAGCGCCGGGCTGGAACCTCGGCCCCACCTCGGCGAGGGACAGGTTTCATCGACAGCAGAGCTGAGCCTCGAGAGCAGACTCCAGGGAG
>NZ_JBHFIH010000006.1:125400-129985 GCF_057334195.1 Brevibacterium sp. AGC70
GCTCTGCTGTCGACGTTTCGCTACCGCATCGGTGAGATGTGACGAATCGCCAGCTAGCCGCGTCCGACGTAGCGTTGTCCGCGGCGGCTCAGGGCGTCGATGACGACGGCGGCGAGCAGGACGAGTGCGGTGATGATCTGCTGCGCATCGGAGTTGAAGCCGATGAGGTAGAGACCGTTGTTGATCGCGCCGACTACCAGGGCACCGAGTACAGCGGCCCAAGCTGAACCGCGACCGCCGAACAGCGAGGTACCTCCGATGACCGCCGCCGCTATGGCATTGAGCAGATCCTGGGTGGGGACAAGAGTCGATCCCGCGTTAGTCGTCACCCCCGCCTTGATGAAGCCGAAGAGCGCGGCCAAAGTGCCCGCGGCCATGAAGACACTGATGCGCACCCACGTCACCCGGATGCCGGCTCGACGAGCCGCCTCGACCTTGCCGCCGACGGCGTAGATCGACCTGCCGTAGCGGGTCTTGCGCAGCACCAGATCAATGACGACCGCGATGACGATCATGAGGAGGAAGGGCATCACGAGCCCGAAGTCCTGGTTAATGAGGATGAGGAAGCCGAACACGACTGCCGCCAGCAGTGCAATGCGCACGATCACCGAAGTCCAGCTCGGCGCATCAAGGCCCTCGCCGTGCCGACGCAGCTTCGAGTAGATGATTCCGGCGGCGAAGCCGATGACCGCGATCGCACCGAACACATAGGCCCAGATGGCTGGGAAGTAGAAATTCGCGAAATCGAAGGCGAACGTGTCCGACATCGACAGATTCTTCTGCGTGCCCAACGTCGTCAGCGTCAGACCGGTGAAGGCGAGCAGTCCCGCCAAGGTCACGACGAATGCCGGGATGCCGACGACCGCGAAGAACCACCCTTGGATTGCTCCGACGACCATACCGAGCAGCAGCATGATGACCAGCGCCACCAGTGGGTTCACTCCCTGCCTGACCACGAGTACACCGAGCAGCGACGCGGCCAGCCCACCCAGCTGCGCCAGGGACAGGTCGATCTCGCCGAGCAGCAAGATGAGGTTGATGCCCAGAGCCAGGATCGCGATGTAGGCAACCGTTGATGAAAGGTTGACGAGATTAGCCGGAGAGAGGAAGTTGCTGTTCGCCGTCTGGAAGACGATAACGATGACGACGAGCGCGAGGATCACGGGAAGCGAACCGAGCTGGCCCTCCTTGACGCGGCGGAGGAACGTGGCGAAGAGGCCCTCGTGGGAGATCCGTTCGTCGGTGATGAATGAGTTGCGGGTCATCGGCGCTCACCCCTGCGCGTGGCCCTTTGGGTCACGACATTGTCGCTGGCCCCGGTGATCGCGGCAACGAGCACGTCCGTGCGCTCGTCTCCGGGGAAGTCACCGGCGTCCTTGCCCAGGCGCAGCACATGCACCCTGTCGGCAACTGCCTGCACATCGGCCATATTGTGACTCACGAGCAGCACACCCAGATCGCGTTCCTTCAAACGTTCGATGAGATTGAGCACCTCGGCGGTCTGAGCCACGCCCAGGGCCGCCGTCGGCTCGTCGAGCATGACGATGGACGGCTCGCCGAGGAGGGACCTGGCGATCGCGACCGTCTGACGTTGGCCGCCGGACAGAGCTGCGATCGGCACCCTCACACTCGGGATCTTCGCTGAGAGGCTGCGCAGCAGTTCCCAGGATTTGGCCTCCATGGCCACCTCGTCGAGAACACCGCCGCGGGTCTTCTCGTGTCCGAGGAAGAGGTTGGCCACGACGTCGAGATTCTCACACAGTGAGAGATCCTGAAAGACTGTGGCGACCCTCGCGTTCTGCGCGTCCTTCGGCGAAGCGAACTTCTGCGTGGTCCCATTGATTATGAGTTCGCCCTCGTCGGCCGAGTGGACGCCTGCAATGACCTTGATCAGCGTCGACTTGCCGGCGCCATTGTCTCCGACGAGGCCGACGACCTCGCCACGGCCGATTGTCAGGTTGATGTCAGTCAGAGCCTGAACGGCTCCGAATCGTTTGTTGATCCCGCGCAGTTCGAGCACAGTTTCGCTGCTGTCATCCGGTGCCCGCGAGGAGGCGGGCGCCGGTTCAGGTGTCTCAGGAGTCATCTGTTCCTACTTGTCGATGTCGATTCGCGGTGCCGGAGCCCGTGCGCTCCAGATGAAACCTCACGGGTTCCGGCACTGAGCAGCGTGCTGTTATTTCACGCCTGCGTCGTCGCAGAGCTTCTTCACACCGCCGGTGCAGATGTCTTCGGCTTTGATCTGATCCCCGACGATGTCCTTCACAGTGTCTTTCGTGACGACCTTGGCCTCGACGAAGTCCGTCGGGGTGTTCTTGTAGGTTGTTGACCCTTCTGGTTCCTCGCCTCCAGCCAGGGCGACGGCAGCCTTGGCAGCGAACTCCGCCTGGGGCGGGATCGACTTGTAGATCGTGGCGTACTGGTCACCTCTGAGGATGTTCTGCAGACCGTCGACCTCCGCATCCTGACCGGTGACGACGGTTTCGACCTTCGCCTTCTTTGTGGCCGCGAGAACACCGCCAGCGGTGCCGTCATTGGCCGCGTAGATGGCGATCGGATCCTCATCAGCGCTCTGCAGCTGGCCTTCGACCCACTTACGGGCATCGTCCGGGTTCCAGTCGAGCGTGTCATGGCTGCCGGCGATTTCGACACCTGCGGCCTTGAGCGTCTCCTCGGCACCGGCCTTGAAGTCAGCGGCGTTCGGGTCCTTCGGATCGCCGTTGACCATCCACACCGGGCCTGACTTCGGGTCGACGCCCTCGGCCTTAAGCCCGTCGAGGACGGCTTGACCCTGGAGGTTGCCGATCTTCTTGTTGTCGAACGAGGTGTAGTAGTCGGCACCCTCGAAGAAGCGATCGTAGGAGATGACCGGAATCTTCTTGGCCTCGGCCTTCGACAGAGCCGATGACACTGCCGAGGCGTCGACCGGGTCAAGGACGATGGCGTCGACTCCCTCGGTGACTGCCGCTTCGACCTGCTGTTGCTGCTGGGTCGCATCTTGGTTGGCGTTGCTGTATTTGACCTTCGCTTCGGGGTTGGCCTCTGCGACGTACTTCTCGAAGTTCGGCTTGTCCAGAGATTCGTAGCGCGTGGTCTTGGACTCTGGGAGTAGCAAGGCGATGGCCACCTCGCCGTCTGAACCAGAACCGCTCTCGGCTTCGGCGTTGCCCTGGCCCTTCTGGCTCCCACAGCCGCTGAGCGCGAGAGCGCCGATGGCAACCGAAGCACCGAGGAGCGCCAGCTTCTTTCGGGACTGCTTGTTACGGGACTGCAGGTTGTACCTCATAATGAGCCTCTCAATCTTTCTGACAACGTTGTCAGGCTGAACAATATGATTCGCCCATCGACGCTCCGTGTCAACTGTTTCACCGAAAAATTCTTCTCGGAGTGATCTCAACGGACAGTCTTACTTGCCAGATGCCTCTTCGCCGCTGCCGCGCGCGATCACGTGCACCGGCACCTCGAACGATCCTCCGTCCGCACCCTGTGCGGTCGCGGAACTCGGCACCTGCCGCAGACGGCGGACCGCCTCGGCGGCCATGGCGCTGACGTCACGATCGATGACGGTCACGTCTAAGAGGTCCGCGGCGGGGAAATCATCGATGCCCACCAGCGCCGGCCATTCATCGAGGCGCCGGCAGGCGTCGATGGCCCCCTGAGTCAGGGTCGCGGACAGGGCGATCAGTGCGCTGGGCGCGCTGCGCGAACCCAGCCAGGCCGCGACGACGTTCTTCGCGCTGGCCAGATCGTGGGCGTCTTCGCGCATGTAGGCGCGCCACCCGATGTCCGAGCGTCCGGCGAAGGCAGATTGGATTCCGGCGAGCCTGGCGGTGGTGATGGGGCTGGTCGAATGATCGCCGATGACGCCGAGGCTGATATGCCCGTGATTGAGCAGTTGAGTCGCCGCCAGACGTCCGGCACGTTCCTCATCACCGGCGATGAGGTCCACGCCCGGCCCTGCTGTCGATGGGTCGAAGGACACGATCTGCACAGCAGCAGACGCCGCATCGGCGTAGAACCGTGCGGCGTCCGGATGCGATCGGATGACGCAGATTCCGGTCATGTCATTGGCCAGGCACTCGTCGAGGAAGCCTCGTTCACGGTCGAGATCGTCGGCGGTGACCGTCACGACTGGGCGCAGTCCGACCCTGCTCAGCTCGGCCTCCAACAGGGTGAAGAGGCGAGCTTGGAAGGGGTCATCTCCATCGCTCATGACCACGCCGATGTAGGGCGAACGGCCACCGGCACGCAGGCGCCTGGCCGTGGAGTTGATGCGGAATCCGAGCTCGGCGGCGGCTTCCTCCACTTTCTCAGCGGTCCTCGCGGCCACATGCTTTTCGCCGTTGAGCACTCGGGAAGCGGTTTTGATGCTGACTCCTGCGCGCGAAGCGACCGTGGCCAGGGTCGGCCGATCGTTCTGCTTCGCCATGACCACACCTTTGAGTCGGGAATCCTACGGACCGCTTGCGGTCTGCGCGCGGGCGACCGATAGGAATGATGATAGCCGCTGGCGCTCGCATGGTCGCAGACGGTCCGGCGATTCGGCCCGCACCCCACATCCACGCCGAGGTGGGGGCGGGGGGGG
>NZ_JBHFIH010000006.1:130040-146838 GCF_057334195.1 Brevibacterium sp. AGC70
CCCCCCCCCCCCACCAAGGTGGGTGCGGTGCACTTCGCGATCGGGCGGTGGGCTCAGCGCGCCACAGGGTTCCTCATCGTTCCTGCGTAGAGCAGCGATTCGGCCTGGTTGCCGATGTCGACCATCTGCACGGTGTTACGCAGCTGCAGACGGTTGAGGCAGGAATGGGCGAAACGTTCGGCTCTCAGGTCCACATCCCCGGCCAGACCATGGGCGAGTTCCGGATGCTCGGCCTCGTAAAGATCGAGCACCTCGGCGACCAGGGTCCAGAAGGTCTCCGAACTCAGCACACCATCGGCATCGAGGATCCCGCCGAGGTGGCGCAGCACTCCGTCGAACATGTCCGTGAACACGGACAGGGCCTTCTCCTCGCCGGGGACCAGCGCCCGGATCCGCTCGACGTCGCCCGGCAGGTCGCGGTGGCCGAGGACGGCGACCTCCTCGCCGATGTCCTTCATGAAGGCACCGGTCACGACGTGGTCGTCCAGGATGAGGATGAGGTTCTCCCCGTGGGGCATGAACACCAGATCGTGGGCCAGCAGTGCGTGGACGAGCGGGTGCAAGTAGGCCCTCAAATAGGACCGCACCCAGTCCTCGGGTGCCTGACCTGAGGCACGGATGAGTTTGCTGGCGAAGGCGACTCCCCTGTGATCGCGGTGCAGCAAGGACGCCATGGTGACGACCTTCTGACCAGGTTCGAGCACGGTCAAAGGGTTCTCTCTCCACAGGGCGGCAAGCATCTTGCGGTGCGGGTTCGTCTCCTGCGTTCGGTGGTAGACGTCTCCGGTGTAGCCGAGCGCGGTGCGTTCCCGCAGGACCCGGAACCCGGCGTCGCCGAAGGCGGGATCGGTGCCGATCAGCTCGGCGACCCAGTCATTGATGGCCGGAGTATCGCGCATGTACTTCGGGGACAGTCCGCGCAGGAACCCCATGTTCTGTACGGCAAGCGCGACCTTCACATAGGGAGCATCGACCCGTGTTCGGTTGAAGAAGGTGCGCAGGGACTGCTGCGGCTGATGCTCGTCGAGGCCAGCGCCCAGGGGCAGCAGATCTCCGCGGGCGATGTCAGCGGCGAAGGTGATCGCAAGTCGGTGATCGGCCTGCCAAGGGTGGACCGGGAGGAGGTGGAAGTCTTCGGGATCGCGGCCGGCTGATCGGATTCTGGTGTCGAAGAGTTCGCGCTCCTCGGCACTGAGTGCCCAGTCGGTGTGTGCGGCCTCGTCGAATCCTTGACCGAGTGAGAGGTGGCTGTGCTCGCGGGTCGCTGCCACCCATTCGATGCGGGTGGTGCGCCCGTTCTCTGGGGCCCATTTCCGATAATCGCTGAGGGAGAATCCGATGCGTCCATTGTTTGCAATGAAGCCTGGATGGCCCTCGGTCATGGCCGCCTCGGTGGACTGGAAGTCAGAGGTCAGGAGATCTGTGGAGTCCGGGCGGTGACCCTTGACCGCCTCGGCAAGTTTGAAGGCGCTGCTGGCCAGGGTCGACGCGAGCTCCTCGAGATAGGTCGACATCAGGTTCTCCGGGATGTCGAGGGCATCCTGGAGTTCGACGACGAGTTCCTGCGCGTCGAGTCCCAGCTGCGTGTCACCTCGTCGGCGGGTGATGCTGTCCTCGTCGATGACCCAGTGCTCCAGCGGCAGGACTCGGGCAGTGAACGAGTACGTGACACAGCCGCCATCCGGGAACTCGGCAGCGTCCTCGGACTGGCCTGCATCATTCGGTCCGGTGTCCTCGATCTTCAATATCCAGTCATTAGGCCCAGCATTCTGGCCGGTGGCGGGGACCGGGGCGACCAGTCGTTCGTGCGCGAACTCGGACAGCGCCTTGGCCACAAGGTGTCGTTGGGCGATCGCAAAGGTGTCGGGATTGAGATGGGAGTATGTGTCGGGAGTCGCGGCGAGCGAGGCGTGGTGTACGTCATCAGAGCTGACGACCTCGACATCCCCACGGTTGAGAAGTGCAACCAGCTCACTGGCTTCGAAGTCCTCACGACCGCACACGCTGACCAGGGCGCGCTTCCGCTCCTCCCCCATCATGATGGTCGCCTCGCTCACCGGACTGAAACCAGCTGCCCGGTTCTTCTCGAGGATGGCGGTGTTCCGCACGTCGGGTTCGACGATGACTCGGCGACCGCCGCGGCCGCCTCGTTCGATCGGGCGCAGGCAGAAGTCGATGACCTCGGCCATGATCTGGTTCGTGAGTCCGCGGACTCCATCGCCGTCAGGTGGGGCGACGAGCAGGTGCATTCCGATGTCATCGGGTCCGGTGGGAACAACATCGTGTGGGATCAGAGTGGAGGGCAGATAGGTTTCGACGTAGAAGCAGTCGACGCCGTCGACCGATCCCACCCACCCGTTCTCGTCGGCGGAGTCGAGGACGGCGCCGAGGTAGTCGCGGACTCCGGACTCGTCGAGGTGGGTCATCTGCCAGTAGTGAGCGCGCGGGTGGGTCAGCCACACGTGGATGTTCTTGCTATCGCGGGCTGGATCCACGGCTCGGATGTCCACGGTGAGCGCTGAGCTTGCCATTGCGGGTGTGGGTGCGTCGTTGATGAGGTCGGTGGTCATACGTGTGACATCTCCCTGTCGTCTGCGGGCTGGGATTCGGAATCGGTGTCGGTGTCGGCGAAGTCGAAATGCGATTCGAAATCGCCCTGAGTGCTCAGAGGAGTCGCGTCGAGGGCTCCGTCGTCGATCACCCCATCGTCGAGTGCCCCGTCATCCGGAACTCCGAAGGTCTGGAAGGCGATGGCCTTCTCGATCGGGTACGGTTCGCGCCCGGTCACGTGTGAGAGCACGACCGATGCTCGCCAGGGCCCGAAGCCAAGATCGGGTGCGGTGACTCCGTGGGTGTGCTCTTCGCCGTTGAGGACGTGGATGGTGCCTGCGTCGTTGACCGTGTAGTGGCGGCTGACCTCGAGGCGGCCCTTGGCGTCCAGGCGGATCTCGTCTCCCAGCGGAGCGAGGAAGGCCGGGACCTGGGACTTGTAACCGGTGGCAGAGACAACCGATCCGCTGCGTCGGTCGAAGCACCTGTCCAGTGACGTGTTGCGGAAGCGCAGAGCATAGTCGCCGGTCCCCGCATCGTGGTCGGCGGCAATCAGCTCTGATTCTGCGAGGAGGTTGGTGCGCAGCTTCCTGCCTCCGCGGCTGAGCCGGTAGAGGGTGTCGTGGATGTCGTCGACGAGCTCGGCGCTGATGCCCTTGTACAGGGTCCGCTGTTCACGTCCGAGCTGTTCGCGCAGGTCATCGGGCAGGGCTCGGAAGTGATCCGTGTACTCCGGGGACGTCATCTCCAAGGTCAGCTTCGTGTACTCCATCGGGAAGAAGCGCGGTGAGCGCGTCACCCAGTCGAGTCGCACGTCACGGGCTTCAGCTTCGTCGATGAGATCACGGTAGATCTCTGCCGCAGACTGTCCGCTGCCGACGATGGTGATTGATTCGCTCTCGAGCAGTGCGTCTCTGTGGTCGAGGTACTTCGAGGTGTGGATGACCGGGCCTGTGCCCTCGGCTTCCAGGTTCTGCAGGGCCTGTGGCAGGACCGGTTCGGTGCCGACACCGAGGATCAGGTGGCGGGCGCGGTAGGACTCAGTCCTCAGCGTCTGACCGAACTGATCGGCCACCTCGGCGGTCACGGTGTAGATGTCATCATTCCTGGTCACCGAGGTGACCGTGCGATTCCAGCGCAGAGTGTCCAACTGAGCGGCGACCCATCGGCAGTATTCGTCGAATTCGGCGCGCAGAGGGTAGAAGGATTCGCGGATGTAGAAGGGATAGAGCCGGCCGCTGTCCTTGAGGAACTGCAGGAAGGAGAAGCGGGAGGTGGGATCGGCCATGGTCACGAGGTCAGCGAGGAACGGAACCTGGACAGTCGCGCCTTCGATCATCATGCCCGGGTGCCAGCGGAATTCCTCACGTTGGTCGAGGAAGACGGCGTCGACGTCGGGCAGAGGGTCGGACAAGGCGGCCAGTCCCAGGCCGAAGGGTCCGATGCCGATGCCGACGATGTCGTGGATGTGTGACTCGGGCGTGCTCATGCTGCGCCTCCTTCGAGGGTCGTGCTCTCCAGGTGCCGGCCGGCGAGGATACCGTGGCCGGTGGCGCGGACGAGGTCGAGCACGGCGGTGATGTCTGCGACCGTGGTGTCGGGGTTGAGCAGGGTGAGTTTGAGCCAGGGGGTGCCGTCGATGGTGGTGCGGGCGACCGCTGCGCGCCCAGAGCGGAAGAGCACGCGGCGGATCATCGGCACCAGTTCATCGGCGGTGGCAGCCTCGGCGGTCGCGGGGGCGAACCGGAACAGGACCGTGCTCAGGTCGGTTGCTCCCAGCACCTCGAAATCCGGCTGCGCGTCGAGGAGCTCTCGGACCTCGGCGGCCAGATCGCAGACGGTGTCGACCATCGAACCGATCTCTGTGGCACCGCGGGCGCGCAGAGTCGTCCAGAGTTTGAGGGCGTCGAAGCGTCGGGTGGTCTGCAGGGATTTGTCGACCTGGTTCGGTTCGGCATCTGCGCCCTGGGCCTCGGCCTCCGGGTTGAGGTAATCGTTGTGATGAAGCGTCGGGTCGAACAGGGCGAGGTCGCGCACCAGCAGTGCGCTTGAGGACACCGGTTGGAAGAAGGTCTTGTGGAAGTCGATGGTCACCGAGGTGGCACGGCCGATTCCCTGCAGCAGGTGTTTGCGACGTGGTGCCCACAGCAGTCCCCCGCCGTATGCGGCGTCGACGTGCATCCACACGTTCGCACCTCCGCAGATCTCGGCGATGGCGTCGAGCGGGTCGATGACGCCGAGGTCGGTGGTTCCGGCCGTGGCTGCGACGGCCATGACGATGCCCCCGGTGTCGTCGATGTCACGCATCAGCTCGGTCAGTGCCTCGGCGTCCATGCGTCCGGCGGCGTCGGTGTCCACGGTCACGACAGCCTCGGCGTCGAGGCCGAGGATGTATGCGGCGCGGGATATCGAGAAGTGGGTCTGGGAGGTCGTGAGTATCCGCAGCCGAGACATGACCTCGCGGCGTGATGGCTCGCCGCGGCCGGACTGGGCACTGCCGAGCACCTGTGCCTGCTGTGCGCGCAGAACGTTCTCGCGGGCCAGAAACAGTGCCTGCAGGTTCGACTGGGTGCCGCCCGAGGTGAAGATTCCGTCGCCACCGGAGAATCCGACGTGCCTGCAGGCCCACTGCACCAGGCGGCGCTCCATGAGTGTGGCGACCTCGGACTGGTCGTAGGTGTCGACGGAGGTGTTGATCGCAGCCAGCATCGCCTCGGCCGCGACGGCTGGCACAGCGACGGGGCAGTTGAGGTGCGCGACATAGCTCGGGTGGTGGAACCAGACGGCGTTGCGGGCGTAGAGGTCATCTGCCTCGCGCAAGGCTGCGATGTTCCCGATCCCCTGTCCGTCGAGGTCGAAGTCTGCGACCTCGGCTTCCAGGCTGGTCCGGTCATTCGCAGAGGTGGGCGCATCGACGCTCGTGAAACGCTGGGCAAGTGCATCGACGACCTCGTGCATGAGCTCGGCGTAGGCATCGGCACTGTGCGACCCCAGCAGGGCGTCCTCAGTGCGCAGCGAGGTGTTCGGCAGTGGAGCTGCACCGGGCAGCGATCGTGCCTCGCTCGGCGGGGCATCGGGCAGCGATCGTGCCTCGCTCGGCGGGGTCGCCTCGGTCAGTGGAGTTGGGGTGTCAGAGAGCAGTGAAGTCATAGCGGTACGGTTGCCTCCTTCGGTTCAGGGTCCGGTAAGGCCGGACTACATTAGGGAAACCTACCCTAAGTAAAGAAAGAAGCAAGGCGAGTGGTGGCGCCGGAGAGCACTACACAAGTAACCTCAACCCGACACAAGGAGTGCCTTCGTCAATCCTCGCGCGGCCAAGCCCGCGATCGACTACAGGTATATACGGCCCAAAAAATCGCACGTGGCCTTCATCACATCCGGGCGATTCGTCTGACATCTTGAGACAGCGAAAACGGCCGTAGTTCCTGCCCAGGAGGCAGGAGCTACGGCCGTCGGCAGTCGTGGGACAAGCAGAGGTCGGTCGCGACGCGCTGTCAGAGAGCGGTCTCCACAGAAACCTATTTGACGACGTAGTTAGGTGCTTCGACGGTCATCTGAATGTCATGCGGGTGGCTCTCCTTGAGGCCCGCTGTGGTCAAGCGAACGAACTTGCCCTTCGCCTTGAGGTCCGCGATCGTGGGGGCGCCGACGTAGAACATCGACTGGCGCAGACCACCGGTGAGCTGGTGTGCGACCTGTTTGAGCGGTCCGCGATAGGCGACACGGCCTTCGATGCCCTCCGGAATGAGGTCGGTGTCGGTGTCGATGTCGTCCTGGAAGTAGCGGTCCTTCGAGTAGGACTTGCCCTGACGTGGGGCCATGGCACCCAGTGAACCCATGCCGCGATAGGCCTTGTACTGCTTGCCGTTGACGAAGATGAGTTCGCCGGGTGATTCGCTGCAGCCGGCCAGCAGGGAGCCGAGCATCACGGTGTCCGCGCCGGCGACCATGGCCTTGGCGATGTCGCCGGAGTACTGCAGTCCGCCGTCTGCGATGACCGGCACACCAGCCGCGCGGGCCGCCTGAGCGGCGAGGTAGACGGCGGTGACCTGTGGGACGCCGACGCCGGCGACCACACGGGTGGTGCAGATCGAGCCCGGCCCGACTCCGACCTTGATGGCGTCGGCACCGGCGTCGATGAGGGCTTGTGCACCCTCCTTCGTGGCGACGTTTCCGCCGATGATCTGGACCTTGTCGAACGTCGAATCGGCCTTGATCTTCCTGATCATGTCGGTCACGCCGCGAGCGTGTCCATTGGCAGTGTCGACGACGAGGACGTCGACGCCCGCCTCGGCGAGGAGGGTTGCGCGTTCATAGGCATCGCCGTGGAATCCGACGGCCGCACCCACGCGCAGGCGCCCTTCGTCATCCTTCGTGGCCAGGGGGTATTCCTCGGTCTTGACGAAGTCCTTGACGGTGATGAGGCCCTTGATGACGTTGTTCTCATCGACCAGGGGCAGCTTCTCGACCTTGTGCTCGGCGAGCAGTTCGAATGCCTTCTCCGGGGAGACGCCGTCCGGGGCGGTGATCAGCGGCATCCGGGTCATAGTCTCGGCCACGGTGCGGGTCGGGAATTCACTGCGGGTGACGAAGCGCAGGTCGCGGTTGGTCACGATGCCCAGCAGCACATTGTTCTCATCGACGACGGGCAGACCTGAGATCCGGTATTTTCCGCAGATCTCGTCGAGTTCTTCAAGAGTCTTCTCGGGGGTAATCGTCAACGGGTCGTTGATCATCCCGGATTCGGAGCGCTTGACGTAGTCGACCTGTGCGGCCTGGTCTTCCATCGACAGGTTGCGGTGGATGATGCCCAGTCCGCCGATGCGGGCCACGGCGATGGCCATGCGCGACTCGGTCACGGTGTCCATGGCGGCCGAGACCAGGGGGATATTGAGCTCGATCTCTTTGGTCAGACGGGTCGTAGTGGAGGCATCTGAGGGGATGACATCGGTGTCACCGGGCAGGAGGAGGACATCGTCATACGTGAGGCCCGTCAGCGAGAACGGATCGTTTGCGGCCTGTGTTTCCTGCTCGGGAATCCCCATGGGTACAGCCTTTCGACGCGGTGAGTTCGGTGGCTCAATGCTATCGAAGTCATACACCGCTTATCTAGCGTTTCAAGTACCGAGCACTGTGAGACTGCCGACATCAATACTCAGGAATGTTCGCCGAGGCGGTCCTGCTGTTCCCTGGTCAGCGGCCTTCGCCGACGGAGCGTGCCAGGTCGAGCGTCGAGGCTTCCGAGTCATCGAGATGGATCCGCAGCAGGCCTTCGGCTCCGTGTCGGTCCCCCGAGCGCATCTTCTCGAGGATGTCGCGGTGCGGGTTCGCCCAGTGGGAGTGGTATTTGCCTGGTTCCCGCGAGCGGGCGAACGTCGTCGACAGGCGGGCCATGAGGTTGACGTAGAACTCGTCGAGCATCGGAGAGCCGAGCAGGCCGACGATCGCCCGGTGGAATGAGGCGGAGTGCTCCTGTGCGTCGGTCCAGCTCTCGTTGTTCGGAGCAGTCTCAGCACGGACGACCGATGCTTCCACACGGTTCATCGCCGCCTCTGTGGCGTCCTGTGATTCCTGAACGGCACGGATCTCGAAGACACGCCGGGCCTGGTAGAGGTCCTTGAGTTCGTCGAGGTCGAAGGTACGGACGAAGAAGCCGCGGTTCGTCTCCTGTGTCAGCAGTCCGGCGTAGCGGAGCAGGGACAGGGATTCACGGGCAGTGTTGCGCGAGACGTTGAATTCCTTCGCCAGCGCACCATCCCGGACCGGAGAGCCGGCAGGGTACTCGCCGGTCGTGATTCGGGACCGGACCAGGGCAACGATCGCCTCTGAGGTACATCCGGGTGCGTTTGGGCTCATATCACCAGGCTACCGTGTCCCCACCGCTCGTGGGCAAAGCCTGGGCACAGCCGTCGGCGATGATACCGAGTCGAGACACACGATACGTCTGCACTGGTCTACGGCGTCGGTCCCAGAGTGAGCTTAGATTCGAAGCGTCGCGGGCGCCGCGTCAGCGGATCGTCGAACTCGATCGACGCCGCCAGCAGCTGCAGCGGTGAGCTGAAATCGTAGGGGTCCGGAGACAGATCGACAGGATAGACCGGATCACCGAGGATGGGCAGCCCGAGCGAGTTCATGTGCACCCGCAGCTGATGCGTCTTGCCCGTCAACGGATGAAGTTCGTACTCGCCGATCGACGGACATTCCTCCACCGATCGCCGAGGTGGGGGCACGGTTGCCTCGGACCGCCTCGGCGAGGTCGGGGTTCGTTCACCCAGCAGGCTGATCGTGCTGAAGGCGTTGGGCTCACCGTCGACTTCGAGGACCTGTCTGCCGCCGCGCGGTTTGACCAGCCTGGACTCCTTGCTGAGCGGGAACTCCATATCCGTCGGCGGCATGGCTGCGAGGGCGCGATAGGTCTTGGTCACCAATCGGTCCTGGAACAGACTCTGATATCGACCACGGGTCTCGGGTCGTTTCGACAGGATGAGCAGTCCCGCCGTGATGCGGTCGAGACGGTGGATGGCCACCAGATCGGGCTGGTTGAAATCCAGGCGAGCCCGGGTCACGACGCATTCGCGCACGAACCGCCCATTGGGAGTGCTGGCGAGGAAGTGGGGTTTGTCGACGACGAGCAGATCGTCGTCTTCGAAGACGACGCTGATCTCGAAGGGAATCCTCTCCTCGGCCGGAACAGGTCGGTGGAAGAAATAGAAGCCGCCCGGGATGACGGAATCATCCCAGTTCACTGGCTCTCCCGTCTCATCGCGCATATCGCCCGTGCTCAGCAGGCTACGTCGCGCTTCATCGTCGGCTACGGGGAACTCTGCCTCCAACCACCCGCCGATCGTATCCGGGACCGGAAGATGGTTCTTATCGTGCGTCGCCTTCCCACCAGGTGCGCGCAGCGATGTCGCGGAGATCCCTTCTCGGGGTGAAAGCGGGCTGCGTGGCATCGGATCAGTCTAGCTGTCGACGTGATGGCGCACTCGGCTCTGAACTTGCGGGACCTGCCGTGGGCTTGCGAGAAATCTGGAGCGTGGAGTCCTATGGTGGGAGGTATGGACAACACCGAATTGACGGAAGAGTTCCTCCTCAACAAGGTCATCGCTCCGGTCGTTCTCGGCATGTTCGCCAACGACGAATGGGACAGCTACGGCATGAATCACGACCCGACCGACGCACGAAAGTGGATTGTCAGGGTCGTCGCCAATTGGGAAGCCGTCGACATCCCCCTCGAGTACTCGGAAGGCATCGAGTCGGTCAACGACCTCCAGCTGAAGCTCATCGCCGAGCTCCAAGCGTTCATCGACCGGTCGGCGATCGGGCAGCGCCGCGACGAGGAGTGGGAGGCCGACGAACACAAGGCTCCTCGCCCAAGTCTCAGACATGCGATTCGCCCGACCTTCAGCGGACCTCCGGACTGCGCGACGCGCCTGCTGAGGATCCGCTCGCGCAATCTCCGGCTCGATCGGCGCCGATGCCGATCCGCCCACCGCAGAGACTGACTCGACTGCGGCCTCTGGCCCGATCGTGACAGCTGTGGTGCACTTGGTGCATGAGCTTCGACGCACGCCACATCTCGCAGACGATCCACACAGACCCCTCCGACATCGCGGTCTTCGCCGGCAATCCGGCCAACCTCCCACAGTGGGCGGCCGGTCTGAGCGAAGGCATCCGCAATGAGGCCGGACGCTGGATCACCGATTCGCCGATGGGCGAAGTCGAGGTCAGCTTCCGGCCCGGAATCGAGTTCGGGATCCTCGACCACGACGTGATCTTCCCCGACGGCACCACCGTGCACAATCCGCTGCGTGTGCTCCATAACGACGATGTCAGCGAGGTCGTCTTCACCGTCTACCGCCTTCCGAACGTCAGCGATGAGGAATTCGCCCGCGACATCGAAGCCGTGCGGAAGGATCTGGAACGACTCCGCGATGTCCTCGAAGGCTGACCATTCGAATGCTCCCCTAGCCCCTGTTGCATCCCTAGGGTGGGGGCACCGGTTCATCAATGCCGCCATGCGCACTGTGTATTTCGGTCGCATCCGCGTCCACGACGTCAGTGGCGAGCCCGCCGCCCGGCACAAGTCCGCCGACCGCGAGGAATCCCCGAGCGGCACCACCACACGAGCGACCCCTCGCCCGCGCCTCATCATCTCCAGCCACCGCAATGGAGCCATCGACGGTCATCAGGTGCTCGCCGCATTCCCGCGAGCGCAGTTCCTCATCTCGATCCAGCTCATCCGCAGCTGGTTCCTGCGTCTCTTCATCGCCGGCATCCCCGTCGTCCGACCCAAGGACGTCGAACGCTACAACCTCGATCCCACATCGGTAGCCAGCCCGGTCGAAGCCGGCACTGCACACCTTCGCCGGGGCGGTGACCTGGGAATCTTCCCCGAAGCCAGCAGCGAATGGGGCCACCGACCCCAACCCTACAAATCTGGTGCTGCCCGCATCGCCTGCACCCTGCGCGAGGAGGGCATCGATCTCGAGGTGATCCCGGTGGGCCTGTTCTACTCGACTCCTGACAGGTTCCGCTCCCGCGCCGAGGTGGTCCGCGGAAAGTCGATCACGATTCCGGCCCGCAATGGCCAGGAGCGATCCGTATGGGAGGCCGAGGTCGCCTCGGCGATGGGATCGGCCCTTGATGAGATCTCGGTGAACTGTCCCGACGAAGAGACCTTCGAGCGGATCCAGGCGAAGGCGCTCAATGTCGCCCGCAGCACACCGGGCAGAGCGGCCACGTTCGCGAAGGCGTTTCTGGACCTGCAGGGTGACGCCTCCACTGCCGCAGCCGACGGGCCACCCGCCGCGGCGGGCCCTGCGATCACGGTGCTGCGCTGGGTCGGGATCGCGCTCATGTGGCTCTTCGCCCCCGTACTCGCGGCAGCTGCCCTTGCCGGATCGCGCGCGGACGGTCGCAATACTGTCACATTCTTCCGCCTCCTCGGCGGCTTCGCAGCGGTTATGGTCTGGGTACCAGCACTCATCGTTGCTGTGTTCTTCTGGCCCCTGGTCATAGGAATCGGCATCGTCAGTGCGGTCTGCGGCTGGCTGCTTCTGGGCCTGCGTCGCTTCCGTCTGTGACCCGATCGACCACCGCCCCTTCGGCCCATCTGAGACATCTCTAGGAGCTCTCGTGACACTCACCCTCGGCTTCACCGATCCTCTCGCCACCGAACTTGCGACCAGCGGCGGCAAGGGCGCCAGCCTCGCGAAGTCCGCGCGGAATCTGCCCGTGCCCGGCGGCTTCATCGTCACCGCCGACGCCTACACACAATTCGTCGCACCCCTGCAGTCGCGGATCAGTGAGCTCATGGACACAGACCACCCCGCCGAGGCGATCGGCGAGCTCATCCGGCGCGCCCCGGTCCCCGATGCCTGGCTCGCCGACTTCGCGGCGGCGGCCCAGGCTGCCGGCCTGAACGGCAAGGCGGTGGCGGTCCGTTCCTCGGGGACCATGGAGGATCTGCCCGGGGCGGCCTTCGCCGGGCAGCACGACACCTACCTCGGGGTTCGCGGAACGCAGTCCATCGCCGAGGCGGTGCGCGACTGCTATGCCTCCCTGTGGAATCCGCACGCCTTCCGCTACCGTCAGCAGCTCGGCGTCGAACAGCTGGAGGCGAAGATGGCCGTCGTCGTTCAGCTCATGGTCGCAGTCGGGGCTGAGGAGGCTGCCGGGGTCGCGTTCTCCGTCGACCCGGTGCGCGGCAACACGGACGAAGTCCTCATCAATGCGGCGTTCGGACTGGGCGAGACCGTCGTCGGCGGGGAGGAACCCGTCGACGAATTCCGGATCGCCCGCTCCGACGGAACCCAGATCGCGGCTGAGATCGCGGACAAGCCGAAGGCCCTCGTCATGCGTGAGCCTGCGGAAGCCGACGATGTTGACGACGACGGGGGCGAGGACGTTGACGACGACGGGCGCGACGATCACAACGGACAGGACGAACACGGCGATGCGCGGACGAGGGAGGTCCACCTCGGCGACGATCAGCGGACGCGTCCGGCACTGACTGCGGAGCAGGCTCGAACGGTGGCCGAACTCTCCGTGCGCGCGGAGGATCATTTCGGTTTCCCGCAGGACATCGAGTGGGCCTTCAGCGGTGACGACCTCTTCCTCCTGCAGTCGCGGCCGATCACTCGCGTCGCACCCCGCTGGACCCGTGACGAATCCGCCGAACGATTCCCCACCCCGGTCACGCCTCTGACCTGGGACCTTGTCGAGGCAGGATTCCACTGCTCACTCAACCACAGCTTCGACCTCATGGGTCTGCCGCCCTTCGACGACAAGTGGTTCGTGATGCGCGACTTCTACATCTACGGCAACCAGACGGCCGTCGATCTCTACGCCGGGAGACTGCCGACGAAGATGCTCTCCAGCGTGGAGACCATCACCGAATCGCTGCCGGAGATCGCTTCTCAGTTCGGTTGGGTGCAGGAACTTCCTGTGCGGTGGATGCGGGACCTCGACACGTATCTCATGGGCATCGGCAAGCTCTCCCACGAACCGCTCGAGGACAAGTCGCTGGCCGAAGTGTGGAAGCACGTGATCGCCATCAGCGACCTCGGCACGGAGTACTTCCGCCCCAACATCGCGATCTCCCTGACTCAGCAGACACTTTACGGTGCGCTCTCGCACATGCTCGAGATGGCATTGGACAAGGAGACCGCGCGCCTCGTATTCGAGCGACTGCTGGCATCGACGGAGACGAAGACCTCGCAGGTCAATGCCGAAATCTGGGAGCTCTCACGCATTGTGCGCGGCAATCCCGACCTGTCCTCGACGCTGCGCAGCCACACTGGCGAGGACGGGCTGGCGGTCCTCGGTGACTTCCCCGAGTTCTTCAATGAGTTTGCGACCTTCCTCGCCAAGCACGGCCATCGGGAACTCGACTTCGACGCCTACCATCCGACTTGGGTCGAGGCACCGCACATCGTCCTGGATCAGGTCCGTCTGCTGGCCGATCGAGCTGAGAACGCCTCGGCGGACTCCGATCTGGAGCGCAAGGTCCTGCAGGCCGAGACCGAGCGGGCCGTGGTCAATGCCGCCCCGGAGAAGCTGCGCTATCTGGTGCAGGAGGTCATCCGCCTGGCACGTTCGTACACGGCGCTCGATGATCTGGAGCACTACCAGACCACACGCCTGACGCTGCCGATGCGCAGGGCCCTGCGCGAGCTGGGTCAGAGACTTGTCGACCAAGGTGTCCTCACCGACCCCATGGACGTCTACTTCATCGATTTCGAGCCTCTCGACGCGGCGATCCGCGCCGGCAACGGGCAGCACTCCCCCGCCGAGGCTCTGGCCGGTCTGACTGCGATCGCGAAGAAGAACAAGGCCGGGTATCAGGAAGCAGTCGAGAGAACCCCCGAGTGGGAGCACGGACGTGCGCCCGAGGCCGGTGATGACACGGACGGCGACTTCATCAAGGGAACTGCCGGCAGTCCCGGCGAGGTCACGGGCGAGGTCTTCGTCGTCCACAGTCCCGAGGACTTCTCATCCTTCCCTGACGGGGCGATCCTCGTCGCCCGAACCACGAACCCGGCCTGGACGGCTCTGTTCTACCAGGCCAGCGGCGTCATCACGGAAAGCGGCGGTGCGCTCTCCCACGGTGCGGTCACGGCCCGTGAGCTGGGCCTGCCCGCGGTCATGGCCGTCCGGGATGCCACCAGCCGCTTCACCTCGGGACAGACGGTGAGCGTCAACGGCAGCAACGGCACGGTGACACCGAGCTGAGGCCCGCCTCGGCGAGGTCGGCTCGCGAGTGCACGACCGCCTCGGCGAGGTCCATAGCCTATACCGCCTGGAGAGCGTCCACGGGGCTGATCGACGTGGCCGCGCGCGCCGGAGCACGGCTGGCGGCGAGCACGGCCAGAAGCGAGCCGGCGACGACGGAGATGATGACCCACCAGGGCACGGACGGAGCGAAGAATCCCGTCAGCGGGGACAGCAGAACCAGGGCACCGATCCAACCGAATGCGATGCCGAGGGGCACCGCGACCAGGCAGGCGGTCACGCTCAGCTGCATGCCCTCGGCCACGATCATGCGTCGGACCCGTCGCGGCGTCTGACCGAGGGCCATGAGCAGACCGATCTCCTGTGTGCGCTGCCGCACGGAGAGCGTGAGCGCGTTCGCGACTCCGATGACGGCGATGATGACGGAGAAGAGGACCATGCCGAGGAAGAACATCATCGTCTGGTCGATGATGGTCTTCAGCACATCCTCGAAGCCGCCCCACCCCTCGTCCCCGAGCGATTCAGCGTAGTCGAGAAGCTGGTCTCGAAATGTCGTCATGGCCGTGGCGAACATGACGATGAGGGTGATGCCGATGACGAGACCGATCACCGTGCGCGCATTGCGAGTGGGGTGACGAGCGATCGTCGAGGCAGCCAGACGTGCGGTTGCCGTTCGGCCGAGCAGCCACCCGGTGAGCGCCTGCAGCGGAGGCAGGATCCAGGGATTGCCGACGATGACACCGACGAAGGTCAGAGCGGCACCGACGGCGACGAGGAGCACGCCGAGGACACTCACCGTGTTTCCGCTGGCACCGATGACGCCGCTGATGAGAAGGGTAATTCCCATGGACAGCAGGATGAGTGCACCCGCCAGGGCCCCCATCGATGCACGCGTATCCTCGGGCCGACGCTCGACAGCCTGCGAGGTGGCCTCGATCGGTGAGATGCCGCTGATGCGTTGGGCACCCAGATACGCTGAGAACCAGGTCACGACGATGGTCGCGGCCCCCGGAAGGAACATCATGGGACTGAGCAGATCTGGCTCCACGGTGATCTGTCCGCCGAGGTAGGCCGTCGTACCCTGCGCGAGAGCGGTGGAGACGAGGAACGCAGCGACGGCGCTGGGTATCGAAACGAGCAGTCCCTCCACCGAGGCGGCCCGGCGCAGCCGTCGCGAGGACGCTCCGATGAGACGCAGCAGTGCCAGTTGACGGCTGCGACCGGCGATGATGATGGAGAACGTGTTGGCAATGACGATGCTTGAGACGAACAGCGCGATGACGAAGAAGAGCAGCCCCACCGTTGTGAGCAGCCCCTGCGCCGTGTCTGACTCGGAGACGATCTTCGCAGAGGACATCCAGGCTGTGAGGATTTCGATGCTCTGCATGATGACGGTGCCGAAGAGAGCAGCGATGAAGACGACGAGGAAGCTGGGTGCGAACTGGCGCGGGTTGGCCCGGAGCTCCCGCATAGGGTTCATCGGCGCCCCCCGGTCTCCGCGGCATACTGCGGGGACCGTGCGGGATCCTGCAGGGACCCGGCGGCTGCGTTCTCCGCAGCCTCGGCCTTCGCGTCGAGATCGAGCATCGTCTGTGCAATCACCTCGGCGCTGATCGAGTCGTTGAGCTCTGAGACGGGAGTGCCGTCGGCGATGAACACGACGCGGTCGGCATAGGCGGCCACGATCGGATCATGAGTCACGAGCACGATCGACTGTCCGAGCTCGCGCACGGCCTCGGACATGATGGCCATGACCTCGCGCCCCGACCGACCGTCGAGGTTGCCGGTCGGTTCGTCGGCGAAGAGGATGTCTGGTCTCGTGGCCAGGGCACGGGCGATGGCGGTGCGCTGCTGCTGTCCGCCCGAGATCTCACTGGGCCGATGCTTGAGCCGCTCGTCGAGGCCGAGCCGCTTGATGATGCTGGAGATCCAGGCGCGTTCATCGGAATTGGGCCTGCGATCATCGAGCTCGAAGGGCAGCACGATGTTCTCCCTGACAGTGAGGGTCGGCACGAGGTTGAAGGCCTGGAACACGAATCCGATCCGCCGCCGACGCAAGGCTGTGAGCTCGTCCTCGTGCAATGCAGTGATCTCACCCTCACCGATGTGCACGGTGCCCGAGCTCGGCCGGTCGAGTCCGGCGAGAATGTGCATGAGCGTGGATTTTCCCGAACCCGAGGGCCCCATCACGGCCGTCAGCCGGGCGGGGGCGATATCGAGGGAGACCTGGTTGAGAGCGACCAGCGCTGCCCCGTCGGGATCAAAGATCTTCGAGACATTGCGAAGCTGAGCGATGGGCATCGGTGAGGCGGTCGTCATAAGGTCCCTACATTGCTGCGTCAAACTGTCTCATCCAGACTAACGACCCGCAACGACAAGAAACATAGGATCTGACTGATCAGTAGGTGTGAGCCGCCTGTGCAATTCGCGTAGTGTGTGAGCTTGGATGTCGACCAGCTTGCCGGCCGGCTCACCAGCTGATCGTGAATACACGTGTGGCCCGGAACAGTGT
>NZ_JBHFIH010000006.1:146899-154877 GCF_057334195.1 Brevibacterium sp. AGC70
CCGGAACAGTGTTCCGGGCCACACGTGTATCAGTTCAGCGCAGTCGCTGCGCGCCGATGTGAATCAGATGGGGACTCAGTCCTCTTCTTCTTCCTTCTTCTCGACGACCAGTGTCTCAGTTGTGAGAACCAGTGCGGCGATCGAAGCGGCGTTGCGCAGTGCCGAGCGGGTGACCTTGACCGGGTCGATGATTCCGGCGCCGATGAGGTCGCCGTAGGAATCGGTGGCGGCGTTGTATCCCTGGCCGGAAGCGAGCTCCTCGACCTTGGACACGACGACGTAGCCGTCCTGGCCGGCATTTTCAGCGATCCAGCGCAGAGGCTGGACGACGCCGCGCTTGACGATGTCAGCACCAGTGGCTGCATCGCCGGTCAGGCCCAGGTCGTTTCCGGCCAGAACCTTGGATGCGTGGATCAGAGCCGATCCACCGCCGACGACGACGCCCTCTTCGATGGCTGCACGAGTAGCCGACACAGCGTCTTCGACGCGGTGCTTGCGTTCCTTGAGCTCCACCTCGGTGGCGGCGCCGACCTTGATGACTGCGACACCGCCGGAGAGCTTAGCCAAGCGCTCCTGCAGCTTCTCGCGGTCCCAATCGGAGTCGGTGTTCTCGACCTCGCTGCGGATCTGGGCGACCCGACCGTTGACGTCCTCGTCGGAGCCAGCACCATCGATGATGGTGGTGTTGTCCTTGGTGACGGTGATGGTGCGGGCGTTGCCGAGCTCTTCCAGAGTGACCTGGTCGAGCTTCATGCCCATATCAGCGGTGACGACCTGGCCACCGGTGAGGACTGCGAGGTCCTCGAGGATCGCCTTGCGGCGGTCGCCGAATCCGGGAGCCTTGACGGCGGCAACGTTGATGATGCCGCGCAGCTTGTTGACGACCAGCGTCGACAGAGCTTCGCCTTCGATGTCCTCGGCCACGATGAACAGAGGCTTTCCGGCCTGCTGCACCTTCTCCAGCACGGGGAGGAGCTCCTGGATGTTGGAGATCTTGCCCTGGTTGATGAGGATGAGCGCGTCGGAGAGCACAGCTTCCTGGCGATCAGCGTCGGTCACGAAGTGCGGCGAGAGGTATCCCTTGTCGAACTGCATTCCCTCGGTGATCTCGAGTTCCACAGATGCGGCCTGGGACTCGTCGATCGTGATGACGCCGTCCTTGCCCACCTTGTCGAAGGCATCGGCAATGAGCTTGCCGATCTCTTCGGACTGAGCGGACAGACCGGCGACGTGTGCGATCTCCGAGGAGTCGGCGACATCGCGAGCGATGGTTCCGAGTTCGGTGGAGACAGCCTCGACGGCGGCTTCGATTCCGCGCTTGAGGGCACCTGGTGCGGCGCCGGCGGCAACGTTGCGCAGACCTTCGTTGACGAAGGCCTGTGCCAGGACAGTCGCGGTAGTGGTTCCGTCACCGGCGATGTCGTTGGTCTTAGTGGCAACTTCCTTGGCCAGCTGAGCGCCGAGGTTTTCGTATGGGTCGTCGACCTCGACCTCACGAGCGATGGTCACACCATCGTTGGTGATCGTGGGTGCGCCCCACTTCTTGTCGAGAACAACGTTGCGGCCCTTGGGTCCCAGCGTCACCTTGACGGTGTCCGCGAGGATGTTCACACCCTTTTCGAGTGCACGACGGGCCTCGTCGTTGAATTCCAGATTCTTAGGCATTCGTCCTCCTGTCAGTGATGTAGTTGTTCAGGGGATTCAGCCGATGACGGCGAGCACGTCACGAGCCGAGAGCACGAGGAACTCTTCTCCTGCGTACTTGACTTCGGTGCCGCCGAACTTGGAGTAGATGACCTTGTCGCCGATGGCCACGTCAACTGGGACGCGGTTTCCGTTGTCAGCAACGCGGCCTGGGCCCACTGCGACAACTTCGCCTTCCTGAGGCTTTTCCTTGGCGGTTTCGGGAATGACCAGACCACTGGCGGTAGTCTGCTCTGCTTCGACCTGACGGATGACAATCCGATCTTCGAGTGGCTTGATGGAGACCGACATATCGGGCCCTCTCCCTTCGCTGGGGTTCAATTCTTCTTTGAGTCAGACGGCGGCGTATGCCATGATCCACTCGTCGTCGCGGGTGCCGAGCGGATCGACCGTCTCATAAAACTGGCACTCAATGAGTGCTAGTGCTAATTCGACTTTAGAACGCTCTTAGCACTCGGTCAACTCGAGTGCCAAGGATTGTCCACGCTCTGGGCGAAACTCCAGGAAAGGTGCTCGAAGACGGCCCGGCGAGGGCAAAGCTGGACCACTTTCCCGTGCAAGATGGCCCTCTCGTGAATGCAAGTACGGACCCGGGAGATGGTCTCCCGGGTCCGTACTTGTGGCTGTCGCCTGTGACTTGATCGCTTCAGGTCAGCGGTGGCACTTCAGGCCAGCGCTTGCGCTCTGGATCAGGCGCAGGCCCACTGTCCCCAGCCGGCTTCAGCCTGCAGCTTCTTGGCACGATCGAACTGTTCCTGTGGGCTGGCATCGATCGGGTTGCCGCTGCCGCCCATGGCCTCCCATGTAGCTTGCTTGAACTGGAACAGGCCGAAGTGGGCGTTGTTCGACTTGTTCACTGCGCGCGGGTTGAACTGCGACTCGCACTCAGCAACCTGGTACCACTTGGATCCCGGTCCGCCGAGCATGTCCTTGATCTCCTGGGTGCTCATGTCGCCACCACCGGAGCCGCCGCCGGTGCTCTTGTCACCGTCGTCGGAGCCTCCCGAACCACTGTCAGAGCCGTCACCTGTTCCGGCGTCCGAACCGTCGGAGTCGTCTGGCTCTTCAGCAGGGGCTTCCTTCTTCTTGGTGCCCTCGATGACGACCTTGGCTTCAGGCTTGGAGAGGACCTTCTCGCCCTTCTTCTCCTTCTTCACCTCTTCGCCGTTGACGGTCTTGACCTTGTAGGAGACCTGCTTCTGGCCCACCTTGCCTTCGTCTTCGACCTTGGTCACGCCTTCGAAGAGGGAGTCCGACTTCTTGGTCTCAGTCTTAGGCTCGATGGCCTCCTTCTCCTTGACCGTGTCGTTCTTCACGCGGTTCAGGGTGAGGACCTGGCCGTCGGAGACCTTGGACCTGAGAGGCACAGACATGAAGTCGTCCTTGTCGAGCTTCAGCTTGGTCTCAGCGAGGGCTTCCTTGGCGGTCTCTGCTGCGGCCGAGACCTTGTGGTCCTTGCCATCGGCAACGATTGTGAGATCCTTGGCGGTCGTCACATCGATGTCGTTGCCTTCATCTTTGAGTTTCTGATTCGGCTTGGTGTTGAGATCCGCGTTCTTCGCGTCCACACCGAGGTCGGCCAATGCCTGACCGACGGTGTTCGCATGCGTCGTCTCATCGCTCTTCTTGCCGTCGACGGACAGTGAGATTTCCTTCGCGGTGTTGACGGTGATCGTCATATCCCGCGAGATCTTCTTGTCTACGCCCGGCTTGATCTGGTCGTTCTTCTGGATGTCGAGGTCGCGGCTGTCGAGGACGTCCCCCACGGTTCCACCGAAGGTCCGAACTTCCTCGGACTGACCATTGACATCCAATGTCACTGGCTTGTTCATGGTGACCACGGCACCCGTGCCACCCACGAGTCCGGTAATCACGACCGCCTGTGCAGCAATTTGCACTTTGCGGTTCTTGAGAAAATCAATCACAAAAATATCCCTGGGGCAGAGGTCATCAACTCATCCACTGTAACCGATTCGTTACAAGATACGCAAAACATTACGAACATGTAACAGAGGGGGTGCCTGAGCTGGCGCTCTGACCAGGACTTCCCCGTGTTTCCGGGCTTGGTCACAATCGTGACATTTGCCCGCCGAGGTGGCTGATCGAGCGTCAACCCCACCCCCGCCGAGGCTGTCGTTGAGTCACCGCCTCATCGAGTTCGTCGTTCAGTCCCAGCCTCCCAGCGCGGTCTCCGCGTTCTTCCACACTGCGGCACAGAGGTCCTCTTCGCTCATCCCGCGCACCTCGGCGAGCTTGCGTGCCGTCACCGCGGCCAGATACGGACCGCCCGGCTTGCCGCGGTGCGGGTGCGGGGTGAGGAACGGAGCGTCGGTCTCGGTCAGCAGTCGATCCAGCGGAGCCGCAGCCGCGGCACGTCGGAGCTCATCGGCGTTCTTGAACGTGAGGTTGCCGGCAAAGGACATGTAGTACCCGGCGTCTGCGCACTCGCGGGCCATCGCCTCGTCACCGGAATAGCAGTGGAAGATCGTGACCTCGGGGGCACCTTCCTCACGGAGGATGCGCAGCACGTCGGCGTGGGCCTCACGGTCGTGGATCTGCAGGGCCTTGCCCGTGCGTTTGGCGATCTCGATGTGGGCACGGAAGGAGCGCTGCTGCTCGGCGACACCTTCTTCACCGGTGCGGAAGTAGTCGAGGCCCGTCTCCCCCACCACACGCATACGGTCATCGGAGGCCACGAGCGACTCGATCTCTGTGAGGGCGTCGTCGAGCATACCTCGTTCGGCCAGCCTCGGCGCCTCATTCGGGTGCAAAGCCACACCACCGAGCATCCACGAGCGGCCCTGCTGTGACTGCTGCGTGACCAGCTCGGTCGTCCACCGTGCGGCCGGCAGGTCACAGCCGATCTGCACGATGCGCTGGACTCCAGCAGATTGGGCGGTGTCGAAGAAGAAGTCGAGGCTCGGGAACTCTTCGTCCTCGTCGGGCCGGACCTCGGGCTCGGGTTCGCCAGCGCCCAAGGGCAGTCGCACACCCGTGCAGATATCGAGATGCGTATGGGTATCGACGACGGGGTGGGCCAGCGGCTCAGGCACCGGAGGATAGGTTCCGGCGGCGCGAGAGGCCATTATTCGGTCTCCTCCACGAACTTGGGGAACACCGGGACCGGCTTCGGCAGTGGAATGCCCGGCTCCAGCGGGAAGTCGATCGCAGCGAATGAACGAGGATCCACCTCGGCGCCGGCATCACTGTCAGTCGCTGTCGGCAGCACCTTCGCACCGGCTTCACCGATGCCCTCGGGCACGCCGAGGAGGTCGAGGATCTTGCCGGCGGAATCGGGCATGACCGGCTGGATGAGGATCGAGATGATGCGCACGACCTCGATCGTCACCCACAGCACGGTGGCCATGCGGTCGGCATCTGTCTTCTTCAGCTTCCAGGGTTCCTGGGCGGAGAAGTAGCGGTTGGCTTCGGAGAGCACCTTCCAGCAGGCCTCGACGTAGAGATGGAGGGCCTGTGTGTCGACGTGGCGGCGGGCGGTTTCGGGGACCGCGCGGGCCAGCGCCAACAGCTTCTCGTCATCTTCGGTGAGCTCACCGGGACGGGGAACCTGTGCCTCGCAGTTCTTCGCGATCATCGACAGCGAGCGCTGGGCGAGGTTGCCGTACTCGTTGGCGAGGTCGGAGTTCTTGCGGGTGATGATCGAGTCCTTCGTGTAGGACCCATCGTTGCCGTAGGAGAACTCGCGGAAGAGGAAGAAGCGCAGGGTGTCGAGGCCGAATGCGTCGACGAGATCGATGGGGTCGACGACGTTTCCGACGGACTTCGACATCTTCTCACCGGCGTTGAAGAGGAACCCGTGGGCGTGGACGCGCCCCGGCAGCTCGATGCCGGCGCTCATGAGGAACGCGGGCCAGTAGACGCTGTGGAAGCGGATGATGTCCTTGCCGATGATGTGGACATCGGCGGGCCACCACTTCTTGAACGACTCCTCGTCGTTCGGGTATCCGGCGGACGTGATGTAGTTCGTCAGCGCGTCGATCCACACGTACATCACGTGCTTCTCGTTGCCTGGCACGGGCACACCCCAGTCGAATGTCGTGCGCGAGACGGAGAGGTCCTTCAGACCCGAGGCGACGAAGGAGGCGACCTCATTGCGGCGCGAATCGGGGCCGATGAACTCCGGGTGCTCTTTGTACAGCTCGAGCAGCTTGTCCTGGTACTTGGACAGACGGAAGAAGTAGGACTCCTCTTCTGTCCAGGTGACCTCGGTGCGGGTCTCCGTGGACAGGCGAACACCGTCGACGACCTCGGTCTCGTCCTGTGTGTAGTAGGCCTCGTCGCGGATCGAGTACCAGCCGGAGTAGGTGTCGAGATAGATGTCGCCGGCTTCTTCGAGCTTGCGCCAGATCGCCTTGCACGACTCGTAGTGGTCCTCGTCGGTGGTGCGGATGAACCGGTCGAACGTCGAACCCAGCGCGAGCTGTGTGTCGCGGAAGTTCTTCGCGTTGTCGTCGGCGAGCTCCTTGGGCGTGATCCCGAGCTTGTTCGCCGCCTGCAGCATCTTCAGCCCATGCTCATCGGTACCGGTGCTGAAGAACACATCGTGGTTGTCGAGGCGCTTGAAGCGCGCGATCGTATCGGCCGCAATGTACTCATATGCGTGCCCGATGTGGATGGCCCCATTGGGGTAAGCGATAGCTGTCGTCAAGTAATAACCCATAGGTCACTCAGTCTAAGGGACGCCAGCGCGCAGGCGCGCAAGGGTCCGCGGGAGTCGACCCCCGAGCGTGCACGGGTGGGTGCGTTGGGGCGCAGAGGTGGTGCGCCGCCGCGGGCTGGGCGGAGTAGGGGCCGCGGGGTGGGCGGAATAGGGGCCGCGGGCTGGGCGGAGTAGGTGCCGTTCTCCAGTCGAAGTCAGGTTGAGTTGGTTGCAACCAGCTCAACCTGACTTCGACCGGGGAGTCCCACACCCGACGCCTCTCCTGCACCTGTAACGACCTCAGATAGCCGTCTTCTTCTGACAACTCTTCTTCAGCTGTGGTGCTTGGGCAAACAGTTTCCGTGAAAAGGTCGCCACGTCGAGAACCTCGTTGAATTTGAAGCGGATCACTGTGTATCCCATGGACAGCAGACGGTTGTGCTGGTGGCTCTCCTTATTCATCCGGTCGAATCCGGCACCGACGTATTTCTGGGTCCCGTCCACATACAGTGCGACCTTGGCAGTTTTGAAGAGGAAGTCCAGTCGAGTCAAGGTTCGGTACCCCTCCTTGACGTCGAATTGCTGAATGAAAACGTGTAGCCCTAGCAGGTGCAGATTCAACGAAGCACGACTCTCTGCGTAGCTTTCTGACAGCGGCGAGACCAACCCGCACAGAGTCAGTGCGCGCTTCCGCCCGGCGGCCATTCGAGCTCTCGCCGGACCGAACAGCTCCGAGACTTTCTCGGGCAGGTGGTGCATGAGGTCAGGCGGGTAACCTCTTCGAAAGATTGCTTCTTCGTCGTCGCCGAGCATCGAGGCGCGGAGCACCTGCTCCATAGCAGCGAATCCCCCTGCCGGACCGAGGACACCAATGAGATCGAGTGCAGTTCTGGCCCGGTTCGTCACAGCAACCCCGTCCAGGATCTCTACATCCCCAGCTACGATCCGACGTTGAAGGCGAACGAGCTCACCGCTTCTCGAACCGGCCCGTGGATTGATCACAGATATCGGATGAGAGTCGATCCCGAACATCCCGAGTTTATGAAGTCGCGCAGCCGATACGCCCCAGACCACATCACCGTCTCGATACGACGGATAGGTGAGGACCCGTAGGCGATCGAGGTGTTCGAGGTATCTGGGTCTCTGCGAGCGCTCCAGGTATGTGCCTTCTTCGTGATAACGAATCCACTCGTCATTCTCTGCGAAGATCAGGAAGACGCTGTGGGCAGGAACGCCACACCGCCGGACCACCGAGTACACTCCTCGGCATAATTTGAGCAGACAGCAGCCCAGTGACGAACGGATGAGCGTCGTCGTCGCACCTGCGGCTCTGAGATCACGAAAATAGACAACGTTGTACATCACGCCATAGTCGGCTGACGGAACCCACATTCACCAGTCCGAAAACGAGCCCTGTGCACGAGCTGCATTCGTCCACCGGACACTTACGCCGAGGACATTCGTTCCTTCACAGGGCTTCGCACGTAAGTGGCTGATCCCCATCTGAGCAGCTGCACGGACAGCCTGCTGGCTCGGCCGCGCTGTTTCCAGAGAGCCGTGCCAGCACATACACAGTCGAAGTCAGATTGAGCTGGTTGCAACCAACTCAATCTG
>NZ_JBHFIH010000006.1:154955-220823 GCF_057334195.1 Brevibacterium sp. AGC70
AATCTGACTTCGACTGTGGAACACGGTGCTCGGATCTATCCACACCCTCATACGCGCAACTCGGAGGGCCCTCGGGCCTCACTCCCGGTGCAGCCAGGCCTCGTAGATCTCACGTTTGGACAGTCCGAACTGCTTCGCGACCTGCCCCGCGGCATCTTTCGCGCGCACTCCTGACTCCACGAGTTCACCGACGGCGTCGAGGTGGTCCTCTGGTGCCGTCTCGACCGCGGTTGCTCCGGCGAGTACGAGGGTCAATTCCCCGCGCAGTCCGTCGGCTGCAAGTTCGCGCAGCGAGGACACGGTGCCGCGCAGGGTCTCCTCGTAGGTCTTCGTCAGTTCGCGGCTGATGCTCATCGGTCGATCTGGCCCGATGACCGTGAGGAAGTCACCCATCGTGTCGGCGATACGGTGGGGGCTTTCGAAGAACACCATGGTCCGCTTCTCACCGCGCAGCTCCTCGAGGAGGTTCTTGCGTGCCCCGGATTTGCGCGGCAGGAAGCCTTCGAAGCTGAATCGGTCGCTGGGCAGCCCGGATACTGCCAGCGCCATGAGCACGGCTGACGGTCCGGGTGTGGAAGTGATAGGAAGTCCGGCCTCCGCGCATGCCTTGACGACGCGGTACCCGGGATCTGAAACAGCCGGCATACCAGCGTCGCTGAGCAGGACGACGGTCTGGCCGGAGCGGATGAGTTCGACCAGCTCGGGCGCGCGAGATTGTTCGTTGTGGTCGAAGACACTGATGACACGTTTGGTGTGCGTGAGTTCCAGACGCTGCGTCAGCGACAGAAAACGGCGAGTGTCCTCGGCTGCGATGACATCGGCGCCGGCGATGGCGCGTTGCATGCGCTCGCTCGCATCGCCGAGGTTGCCGATAGGAGTCCCGACTAGGACGAGTTTGCCGCCGGCTGAGGCTGAGGCTGGGTCAGGACCCGTTGGGTCGAACTCAACCTGCACCTCGTCCGCGTCCTCCTGCACAACCAGGGATGAGTCTGCATCATCGGCGGCGTGATCGTCGGCGGCGGCGTGATCGTCGGTGGCGGCGTGATCCTCGGCGGCGGTGTGATCCTCGGCGGCGTTGTCATGAGTGGCGTCGGCGTCCGGTCTTCCGGACATCAACCGGCCGACCCCGCACCGATCATAGCGGCCCCGAAGACGAGAACCATGATTCCGACGTAGCCGACCCAGAACAGCACCCACAATGCGGTGCCGACGTAGCCGACCCACAGCGCGGCTACGGCCATACCGTCTCCGCGTTCACCTGACTGCCGGATCTGCTTCCGGGCGATATGGCCCATGATGATTCCGGCGATGCCCGCGAGGAAGATGCTGCTCATCACTCCGAAGATCGAGGCGACGAGGGCAATGATCGCCAGAGTGTTCGTAGGAGGAAGCGGCTGATAGGCGTAGGCCGCCCCTGGTGCCCCACCGGTGTACTGGGCGTTGGGGTTATATGCGGCGTTGGGGTGATAGCTTGCAGCGCCGTAGTTGGCATTCGCATTGTTGTAGCCGCTGCCCGTTGCGGGGCCCGACTGCGGCTGTTGGTAATACATGTCTGGATTGTTCCAGTTGTTCTGACTGCTCATGGCGCGATCTCCTTGCGTATGCCTACAACGGTACCGAGTCGTTCTCTGGGACAAAAGATGAGGTTGTTACAGATGCGTCTCAGTTCAGTCAGTAGCTCGCTTCTTCAGCAGCAACGCCCGCCATGATTGCCAGCACCATGACCCCGATGTAGAGACCCCAGAAGATCAGCCAGAATCCAGCACCGAGGTAGCCTGCCCAGAGTGCGGTCAGCGCCATCGCGTCTCCCCGTTCACCCCGCTGACGTATCTGTCTGCGAGCGACATGGCCCATGACGATCCCCGCGATGCCTGCGGGGACAAAGGACGTCATGGCCCCTGCAAGTGACAACACCATGGCGATGATCGCCACCGTGTTGGTCGGCGCGATCGGCTGGTAGATGTACGTGACGGGGCCCGCGAACCCTGGGGCGGGTCCGAATCCTGGATTGGGTCCGAACCCTGGCTTGGGTCCGTATGCGGCCGACTGTGGGTAGGCGGAATAGCCTGAGTAGCCACCAATTGCCGAATGACCCGAAGCTGCTTTGCTGCCGCTGGCGGACAGTTGCCGAGTGTACATATCTGGTTCGCTCCTGTTGCTGTGGCTGCTCATGGGATGAGCCCTGTTGAAGGGATGCTCCCCTTGCGTCTGACTACAACGCTATCGAGCCGCACAGTTCCGACGGGGCCGAACCTGTTGCAATCCTGCACCACCGGTGTCGGGGCAGAAAATGGATTCTCATGAGCTGTGCCTCCAGAAGTCGGTTTCCCAGCACTTGGTTCCCCAGAATACGATCCTGACGTTCCCTCAGTAGCCCATCCCGGCAGCGAGGAATCCGAGACCCAGAACGCCGACGAAGACGACGATCATCAGCAGAGCGAAGCCGATGCCGATGTAGCCCATGACCAGCCCTGCGGTGGCCTGGCCTCGGCCGTCTTCGCCGGTTCTCTTGATCTGGCCGCGAGACACGTGGCCGAAGATGACGGCGAGGATCGGGGCGATCCATAGGAACATCGCCACGATTGAGAACAATATGCCGATGACAGGGACCAGGGAGAGGATGCTGCAGACCAAGCCGCCGCCGAGCCCGATGATGCCCATCCACATCGCCCAGCCCGACAGGGTGTTCACTGCTGGCCGCACCATCATCGGTGCCCCGTAGGTCATCGGCTGGCTGTATCCCGCCGGCTGGCTGTACCCGTACGCGTCCGGCTGGCTATAACCATACGTGCCCGGCTGGCTGTAGACCGCTGGGCCGGACTGGGTCTGCTGATACGGGTTCGGGTTCGAATACTGGTTCGGGTTCGAATACTGACCCTGGCCCTGATACTGGCCTGAGCCGTACCCCGTCTGCGGCTGTGACGCGCCGTACCCATTGTTGAACTGTTGGGATCCGACCTGTGGTGGATCGCTCGGGCGATAGTTCGGGTTGTATGACACGCTCTTCACCGTTTCATTCGTTTGCCGCCTGTTGATGACTACCCTAGTCGTCCCAAGGGCCCGAACGACAATACACCGACGTCCCCAACCCGCCGCTCGCGCCGATCTCCCGGCCCACATGAACGACTCACCCTGAGGACCAGATGGGAAGAAGCGTCTCCCCGGACCTTAAACTTGACGATAATGACTCAACCCGAAGATCCCCAGGCGCCGAGGTGGTCCACTGACCCCGCGGATGAGTCCACCGACCCCACACACTCCCCAACCGACTCCCCCTCATCCCCAACGACTCCGGTAACCGACGCACCCTCGTCTGCAACGGCTTCGCCTGCCGCCAGGCTCATCGCCCGGGAACGTCGTGCTGACCGGCGCGAATCGATCCGCGCCAATGCCGCTGCCATCCGCAGGCGCACCTTCAGCGCCGGAATGTGGGCGACTCGCGCACCGGTCTGGATGTGGCCGGCCCTGCTGATCATCACAGCTATCGGTGGTGTACTCCGACTCTTCAATCTCGACTTCCCTCACCGTCTGATCTTCGACGAAACCTATTACGTCAAGGACGCCTACTCCGTCTTCAAGTTCGGCTACGAACGCTCCTGGCCGGAGAATGCCGATGACTCCTTCAACGCCGGTGACCCGAGCGTCATCGAGTCCACTCCTGAATATGTCGTCCACCCGCCGTTGGGCAAATGGATCATCGGTGCCGGCATCCACCTCTTCGGCGCCGACGATTCCTTCGGCTGGCGGTTCTCCGTTGCCATCGTCGGCACCCTGACGATCTTCCTCATGGGCTTCATCGCGTGGAAGCTCTTCCGCTCCGCGTTCTTCGCCTGTGTGGCCGCTGGCCTGCTTTCGATCGATGGTGAGCACTTCGTGCATTCGCGCACGAGTCTGCTCGACATCATCCTCATGGCCTTCGTCCTCCTTGCCTTCGCCTTCATCGTGCTCGACCGAGAGTTCGTCACGAAGCGCCTCGCCCGTTTCACAGCGTCGGTCGCTCCCCCGGACCGATCGCGCTCGTACTCTCTGACTCCCGCCTCGGAACGGCGCACCCCCGCCGAGGCGGTCGAAGCCTCGCCGGCAGCCCCGAACGCTGAGTCCTCCGAGGCCGCCGCCCGGCCCCCTGAGTCCGCCGGGGCGCCACCCGCCTCGTCCGGCGACTCGTCGGCAACCTCTTCGGCGGGACTTCCCGTCCGCGGTCGCGACCGTCACCCATCGCGAAGCAAGGACCTGATCAATTTCGGGCCCCGCCTCGGCGTGCGCCCCTGGCTCATCGCCGCAGGCATCAGCCTGGGTCTGGCAATGGGAGTGAAATGGTCGGGGCTCTATGCCGTTGCCGCATTCGGGATCCTCGTCGTCGCCTGGGACGTGCATTCGCGCCACCGCTCCGGGACCGTCCACCCCTGGCTGGGCATGCTCATCCGCGACAGCATTCCTGCGTTCATCAAACTCGTGCCCGTGGCGCTGCTGACCTATGTCGTCACGTGGTCCGGGTGGATCCGATCCGATGATGCCTGGGACCGGCAGTGGGCGTTCGAGAACGGCGGCTGGTGGAGCGCACTGCCGGACTGGCTGCTGTGGCTCCCGTCTCTGGCCCACTACCACTACACGGCATATTCGTTCCATGTCGGCCTCGACTCGGAACACCCCTATATGTCGAATCCGTGGGGGTGGATCGTCCAGTGGCGGCCGACCTCCTTCTACTACGAATCCCCTGACCAGGGAAGCATGGGCTGCGCGGTTGAGCACTGTTCTGCGGCGATCACCTCGCTCGGCAATCCGGTCATCTGGGGGCTGGCGCCCATCGCCATCCTGGTCGCGCTGATCGCTTGGATCATCCGCAGAGATGTTCGCGCCGGAGTCATCCTGGCCGGACTCGCCGCGACGTGGCTGCCCTGGTTCGCCTACCAGGAACGCACAATCTTCACCTTCTACACGATCGTCATGGTCCCCTTCGTCGTCCTCGCGTACACCTACTGCCTGACGCTGCTGTGGGGCCGAGTCCCCACCGCTGCGAATGCGGCCCCGACGGCGGCGGGTAACCCTGCAGGCTTCTTCGACTCCGCGCCCAAACCGCGGGGCCTCGTGTTCGCCGGTCGCGGCACGCGAATCCCCTGGTCCCTGTTCGGCCGTCGGATGGCCGTGGGGCTCATCCTTGTGGCCGCGATCATGGCCTTCGCCTACTTCTGGCCGGTCTACACCGGCGAAGTCATTCCGTTCGACGCCTGGAACAACCGCATGTGGAACGTCACCTGGCGCTGACCGCTCCCAGCTGTTCCGGCGTCACCTGGCGCTGACCGCTCAGTCCCGCCTCGGGCGACAAACCCGGCCCCACGGCACCTCGACACACACCCGCCACGAAGGCGTCGCCTGTGCGACATTGCTCGTTCACCTGGGGGCCACATGCCGTCGTTAGCGTCGAATCATTGTGAACTACCAATCGACTCTGACTCCCCCAGCGCCCACCGATCGCGTGGCCACAGCGCCCGCTGACAATGAGAGCGCAGCACGGCCGCATCGGGCCGTGGCGATCATTCCCGCCCGGGGCGGCTCCAAGGGAATTCCGCTGAAGAACCTGCAGAAGGTCGCCGGGGTCTCGCTTCTTGCGCGCGCGATCAACGCAGCCAATTCAACACCGAGCATCGACCGCGTGGTCGTCTCGACCGATCATGAGGGCATCGCCGCAGAGGCGATTCGCGCCGGCGCCGAGGTGTGCCACCGTCCCGCTGACATCGCCGGTGACACCGCGACCAGCGAATCGGCCCTGATCTACACGCTGGCCAACCTCGGCGAGGAATTCGACACCACCGTGTTCATGCAGTGCACCTCGCCGTTCATCGACTCAGCCTCGATCGACAACGCGATCGCCGCCGTGCGAGACGGGGACGCCGACGTCGTGTTCTCCGCCGTCGAGGACCACTCGTTCCTGTGGCGCCTCGATGACGGCAATTCGGCAGTCGCCGTCGGTCACGAAGCCAGCTTCCGGCCCCGCCGCCAGGACCGTGCCAAGCACTACAACGAGACCGGCGCGTTCTACGTCATGCGCACCGAAGGCCTGATCGAACACGAGCACCGCTTCTTCGGCCGCGTCACGATCGAAGAGGTCCCACCCGAGCACGCCCGCGAAATCGACGACATGTCCGACCTGTCACTGGTCCGCGCGATCGCCTCCACGCAGGAGACCGCGCAGGTCATCGACGTCGACGCCCTCGTCACCGACTTCGACGGAGTCCACACCGACGACGGTGCCTACGTCGACGAGGACGGCAACGAACAGGTCCGCGTCCATCGCGGCGACGGCATGGGAGTCTCACGCCTCGTCAGATCAGGACTGCCTGTCATGATCCTGTCGAAGGAACGCAACCCAGTCGTCACCCGCAGGGCGGAAAAACTTCACGTAGACGTAACCCAGGGCGTCGACAATAAATCGAAGGTCCTGCAGTCGTGGATCGAGGAACAGGGCCTCGACGCAACCCGAGTGGCCTACGTCGGAAACGACATCAACGACCTCGAAGCCTTCGACGTCGTCGGCTGGCCCATCGCAGTCGCGGACGCCCACCCCAAGGTGCTCGCAGCGGCTCGAGTAGTCCTCGATCGGCCCGGCGGAAAGGGAGCGGTCCGCGAAGTCTGCGACCTCATTCCCGTGCCCGACCAGGCAACGCAGCAGCTGCCGACGCGGGGCCTGACATCCGTACTGGACTCCGACTCACACCACACCAATGCTCACCGACCATCCATCCAGCAGCAACAGCCGTTGCTCACGAATCACGCAGCAAGTTTGCGTACCAATCGAAAGCAGGTTTCATGACTGATCAACTCGCCCCCGTGGCCTTCGGAGATCACCTCGTCGGCCCGAATCAGCCCGTGTACATGATCGGCGAAATCGGCATCAACCACAACGGCGACGTCGAGATCGCGAAGCAGCTCATGGATGTCGCCGTCACCGCCGGTGCCCAGGCCGTGAAGTTCCAGAAGCGCAATCCCGATGTGGCTGTGCCCGAACACCAGAAGTCGAAGATGCGCTCGACCCCTTGGGGCGAGATGACTTACCTCGACTACAAGTGGCGCGTCGAGTTCGGCCAGGAAGAATACGCCGAGATCGACCGCTACGCCAAGGAAGTCGGTCTGCAGTGGTTCGCCTCCCCCTGGGACACTGACTCCGTGGACTTCCTCGAAAACGAGTTCGACGCACTGACCTACAAGGTCGCCTCAGCTTCGCTGACCGACTTCGAGCTCCTCCGTGCAATCGCCGCCACCGGCAAGCCCGTGTTGTGCTCCTCTGGCATGTCCGACTGGGCCACGCTCGATGCAGCCGTCGAGGTCTTCGACCGCGACAAGCTCGTCCTCATGCACGCCACCTCGACCTACCCGCTGCCTCCCGAAGAGGTCAACCTCAAGGCAATCCCGGCAATGCGTGAGCGTTACGGTGTGCCCGTGGGCTACTCCGGCCACGAGCTGGGCCTCGAGATCTCCTTCGCCGCCGCGGCACTGGGCGCCGTGACCATCGAACGCCACATCACCCTCGACTCCTCGATGTGGGGCTCGGACCAGTCCGCCTCGATGGAACCACGCGAGTTCACCTCGCTCGTCAAGGGCGTGCGCGTCCTCGAAACCGCCTTCGGCGACGGCGAGAAGCGCGTCATGCCGGGCGAAGAGTCGAAGATCGATTCCCTCCGCAAGGTCAGCGTCTGAGCAAGATCAGCGTCTGATCTGACCTGATCCTCGGCTGGTCTGATCGCGCTCTGACCTGATCAGCTGACAACGGCCCCACCACCTCGGCGAGGTGGTGGGGCCGTTGTCGTGTCCGCGCCTCAGCACCGGGTTCCTTGTCAACGGGAGCCTAGGCCGGGCGATGATCGCCGGCTCCGTCTTCCGAGGCGCGCCGTTCTTCAGCGCCCGAACTTGCGCTTGATTCTCCGCGCTCTCCAAGCCAGCCCATGCGCCGTCTTGTCGACGAGGACCTTCGCTTCGGCGGTGGCTGTACGGTCCGTGACCAACCTGAGCTGGGCATCAGATTTCTCGAGCCGCTTCCGCAGTCCGGCTGCCTCGCCGGCGTGACGATTCTTCTCAGCTGTTCGAGCATCGAGTTCTGTGGTCAGGGCGGCGAGCTCAGCAGATTGCTGCTCGAGCTGAGCTTCTTTCTGGCTGAGGTCATGTCGAAGGTTCTTGCGATCAGCTTCGAGGTCCTTACGCTGCGTGGCGGCGTTGTCGAGCTTCTGCTTGTGCTTGCGACGGATCTTCGAGAGTTCTCGCGTCTGAGCGGTGCTGAACTCCTCAGCCTCGGCGACTGCCGCGAGGTAGAATTCCTCGGCTCGGATGTCGAAGCCTGTACGCAGATCCACGTCTGCGCCCGGGCTCCCGGCATCCGCGGGAAAGTGCCCCACATCCGCACCGACACCGACACCGAGGCTTTCCGCATCTGTCCCCTGTCGTCCAGTGCCCGACGCGGGCCGCAGCGCATCGTGGATATCGGCGTGGTTCTCTGCCGTGATGTCGAAGAGCCTCTGCCGCGTCGATGCGAGGTCATCTTGCAGGTCATTGCCCTGCGCGTAGGCGTGCTCGATCGTGTCGACGATCCCCTGGGCCAAAGCTTGTACCCGCCGTGCGACGTCGCCGCTGACAGCGTCGCCGCTGACGCCGGTGCCATCACTGTCCTCGCCCGCACTTTCCGCCGTCATTCCTTCCTGCCCCACCGGCACGACGAATTCCGGGTGCCCGATGTCGTGTGCGAAGTAGCCCAGCTTGGCGTGCAGGTCGAGGGAGATCGGGATCGAGCCGACTCCGAACGGAATCATCTGCGCGTGCCCGCGACCGCCCAACACATAGGGGATTGTGGCGAACAGGTCGAAGCCGGCGAAGAACCCGACGTCGGAGCCATATAGCCTGACCTCCTCGATTTCGGGCACCTCGGCAATCAACTGCTGCGACACCTCGGCGTCATCAGGATGGAAGGGAACGCTGAGGATGGTCCACCCCTTGGCCACAAGCGTGCGGGCGGCTTCGATCGTTGCCCGGTGGATCACCTCGGCGTCATAGCCGGCAGCCTCTTGGCGCGGATGAACGAGCATCTGGATGGCCAGGACCTTCTGGCTCGGATCGGGACGTCGACCAAGCAGAGGTTCGTAGAGCAGACCCGCGATGGTCGTCGGGCAGGGTTGGAAGCGAATCGAGTCAGTCCTCGAATTCGACGACTCCCCCATACCGTCCTCTTCGATACCGAGGAACCGGGACATCGTCTCGATGCTGCCGGTGTTACGCAGGCCGAAGAACACGGACTGGTCGAGGACCTGGCTGACATGGGTGCGCATCAGTTCGTCGAATTCGGGCTGGCCGGGGAACCGGTTGTCGCCGAGCGCATAGACGATCAACGGGACCTCGATGGCGGCGAGCGCCTCGGCGGAGATCTTCCACTGCCAGCCAGAGAGCCGATTCGGGTTCGTGTCCTGGAGGAACAGTCCGCCACCGCCGATGACCACGGCATCGGCCGATGAATTGATCCGCTCGACCAGGGCCATGTCCACCTCGCGTCGCAGGGCTGCCGCCGAGGTGAAATCGACCTCTCCGACCGACTGCCCCGAGGAACCTGAGGCGGCCGAACCACCCGTGCCCATCACTCGGAAAGCGTCTCTGACCACGGGGAACAGGGCCTTGTCGCCATAGTTTCCCCAGGTCGGGATGTCGAAGTGGAACAGCTTCAGGTTCGGCATCACATCAGGCTATGAGTGGTCGACAACGTGATCGTGGGCGGCAAGCGAACGCCGGGTGAATTCGCGCTGTCTGAACCGTCAACCTCGGCGCAACCCACCGTTCGCTTAGGAATTCTACGATCAATCGAATGCGAACCACACAGCCCGTCCGCCCAGGAGAACACGTGCATGCACCAGCGCACGCGACGAGCTCCATGACAGAAGAGCACCACCGCGAAAGGACCCAATGACAGTCCCAGTCGTCAGTGTCATCATCGCTGCGAAGAACGCCGAGGAAACGATTGGCGGGAGCCTGAAGAGCCTGGTCAACCAGCGCTTCACCCGTGACGAACTGGAAGTCATCGTCGTCAACGACGGGTCCACCGATGACACCGCGGGAGTCATTGCCGAATTCGCCGACCTCCTCAACCTGGTGACCATCCACAACACGGAGTCA
Organism: Brevibacterium sp. AGC70; assembly: GCF_057334195.1. Classification (NCBI taxonomy): domain Bacteria; kingdom Bacillati; phylum Actinomycetota; class Actinomycetes; order Micrococcales; family Brevibacteriaceae; genus Brevibacterium; species Brevibacterium sp. AGC70. The sequence continues at coordinate 165,099 of NZ_JBHFIH010000006.1, forward strand.
CGCGGCGTCTCCACAGCACGCAACAGCGCGCTGGAAGCTGCCACAGGTGAGACGATCACCTACCTCGACGGCGACGACTGGTACGCCCCGGGCCATCTGCGCTCCCTGACAGATTCGATCACAGGTCTGGGCGTGGACTTCGTCAAGACCAACTACCTCATCGTCAACGGGTTCAAACGCAAACTGCGCACGGCCCCCTGCCTCACCCACAACACGGCGCTCAATCCCAGGGATTTCATCCTCCCCCACGATGCCTCGACGATGGTCGACTTCCCCGAGTGCTGGACCGGCATCTACTCCCGGTCCATGGCGCAGCGGGGCCTACTCGAGTTCAACCCGGCACTGCGGACCTGCGAGGATCGCCCCTGGACCTGGCGCCACCACCTCGAGACCGACAGCTTCGCCGTCGTCGACACCGCCGGCCTGTGCTATCGCAAGGGCAGCGCCACCTCGTTGACGGCGATCTTCGACGAACGTCAGCTCGACTTCATCCCCGCCTTCCGCTCCGTGTTCGCGATGCTCGAGGAGAAGCCGGAGTTCCGTCGCTTCGAACGCAAGGCCGTCCGCAACTTCCTCTCCATCCTCTACTTCCAGATCCATAACCGCGGCTCCTCGATGAGTCACGAGGTCAGGTCGAAGCTCAACGTGGGTGCGGTGAACACCTTGCAGGGCGTCGACAACGACATCATCGACCAGGCCCTGCACAACTACGGGGAGCACCGACTGCCCGTGATCGAGTCGATCGTCAGGAGGGCCCGCTGATGACCCAGATCATCCAGATCTCCACCCAGTACCAACTCGCGAACATCGTTGCCCTGATCCGCGCCGGACGCCTCGGTGAGGCGAAGGAGCGGCGGATCCTCGTCATCGCCAACAACTCCTTCGCCCCCGAGCTGACCCCGGCCGCCGATGACATGCCCGGCTCGGCCGGCCTGCTGACCCACTTCGATCTCATCATCGACTGGAACGCCACCATCTGGCCCAACCATCCGAAGGCCTTCGGCATCTCCGGCGAACGTGCCCCGCTCATGCAGCGCTCACTGCGCTCGGGATGGGCGATCGCCGATGACGAGCCCATCGATCTCATCGTCGAGTCCCTGCCCGGTCATCCGGCCGGTGTGCTCACCCAGATCTTCACCACGGCGAGGATCTCGGTGCACTCCGATGGGCTGATGAGCTACGGCCCGATCCGCAATCCGCTGTCCCTGCCGCAGTACCAGCGGCTGTCGACGATCTACTACACGGATCTTCTGCCGGGCATCACCCCACGTCAGCTTGCCGAGCACTCCCCCGATCGTGTGGTCCTGCCGGCTGCGGATCTGAAATCGGTCATCGAGGACATGGCCGCCGAGGTGGCTCCGGACCTGGCGGCGGCGCATCTCGCCGATCCGATCCCCGACGCTGCCATGGTCCTCGGCCAGTACCTCGCTCAGATCGACCTCATCACCGCCGAGGAGGAGCTGGATCTGCACCTGCAGATGATCGATGAGGTCAAGGCTCGCGGACTCTCCACTGTCATCTTCAAACCCCACCCCACCTCGGCGCGGACGACGATCGAACCATTGCGCCAGCGCAGCCACGAACTGGGACTGGAATTCGTCCTCGCCGATGTCCCCCTGCTGGCCGAGATCGTCATCGCCACCACCCGACCGCAGCTCGTCGTGTCCTGCTATTCGACGGGACTCGCGACCGCTCGTGCCCTGTTCGGGACCGCCACGGCCGCGATCGGCACCTCGATGATGCTGGAGGTCCTGGCTCCGTACCAGAACAGCAACCGGATCCCGCTGACGATCGTCGATGCCCTGCACTCGGGCGGATATGCCCTGAAGGACCTGGGCCCGCTCATCGACGCCGTCACCTACTGCATGCAGTCCGAGACCGCTTCCTACCTGCGGGACAACGCGATCGAGTTCCTCGAATCGGCCGTCGGCGGTGAGGACATGAAGTACTTCAAACGCAAGCGCCTGTCGAAGCTGGACCTGCCCGGACAACTGGAGATTCCAGCGCATCGCAAGGGGCTCAGCTCGGCCAAGCGGCGTCTGCGCACGCAGGCGAAGCGCGCTCAGCACACCCTGAAGACCTACGGGATCTCCATCGACACCCCGAAGCTCGTCCCGAAGGTGAAGTCGACGCTGAACTCGAAGCTGAGTATGAAACTCAGATCGGAGCCGGACCGATGATGTCCAAGAAGGGTTCGGCGAAGAAGGACTCTAAGAAGAAGCCGAGCAAGAAGCAGTCGGATAAGCAGAAGTCAGCTGAGAAGAAGTCAGACCCGAAGGAAGACGAGGTCACCATGACTATCACGCAGGATGCGCAAGCCCCCGCACAGAAGACGAAGAAGGCGAAGGAGATTCTGTTCGCTTCGATCGCCTTCGTCGAGTCTCCCCTGCAGTTCCTCTCCGCTCTCGAGGCCCACGACCCCGCTGAGGACCTGCTGATTCGGGCCCGCGCCAACGCGAAGGGCATGACCTCGTTCCTCGACGCCTTCGACTCCGCATGGCTGCCGGAGAACATCACCCTCGAACGTGTCGGAGCCAAGCCCGGAATCCTGCGCAGACAGAATTTCGACCGCATCTACATCGGCGACGCCTGCTCAGGGCAGGTCCACAAGGCCCTTGCGCTGGCCTACCTGGAGCGTCGCATGCCTGAAATCGTCATCCTCGATGACGGTCTGGCCACCTATTCGACCATCGAAATCCTCACCGCCAGACGTGGACCCCTTGTGCGTCCGAGGCAGAAGCTCAAGGCCTCCCGCGCAATCATGTCCGCACATGTCGCGGACCGTCTGCGCGGGCTGGCACCGGTAGGCAAACTGCGCTGGCACACCGCACTGCCGGTCTCGAAGGCCATGCGCAAGGCCTTCCTCAAAACTGGTGCGGAGATCACCCGCCACAAGTTCGAGCACCTGCAGACCCTGCCCACCGGCGGCAGCCACCCGCGGGACAACCCTGTCATCGGCTCGGCCCTGGTCGCCGACGGGCTGATCCACGCAGATTCCTACCGTGCCTGGCTCGAGGAACTGATGGCCAATGGTCCGATCACCTACTACCCGCACCGCCGCGAGACCGACGAGTTCCTCGCCGAGCTCAGCCGTGACGAGCGAGTACGCATCAAACACGTCGGTCTGCCGATCGAACTGCGCCTGGTCAACCTGCCGCCGAACTCCACCATCCGCAGCCTGCCCAGCACCGCAGCGATCTCCCTGGCAACGCTGAACCCGGACGTGACGATCTCCGTCACCGAGATTCCGGCAGAATGGTGGACCGGTGCCTCAGCCGATAGTCTGCGTAAGTCCCTCAACGCCCAATCGGTCAAGGCAGATGTCGATACCTGAACCACCATCGCGCTCAGACGCACCAATCCGAATCGTCTCCATCTCCGACAGCGAGTCCTACCTCAAATGGGCAACTCAGCTGCTGAGTTGCCTGCCCGGCGTCGAGGCCCATGTCTATCTCATCGACAGCCCGATCCTGCCCACCCCAGAGCAGATCACCCATGCCATCGCCGGCACCGCCTGGGCCGGTCGCACGATCCCCGTCGTGACACGCACCGACCTGGCCCGCATCATCGCCGACCATCACGCCGACATCGTGCTCGGGGCTGCCACCGGACCGATCGTCGCCCAGCTCTTCCTCACCGCGCATATGCACAAGCACCGCCCGGCACTGATCTCGGGCCTGCCCGGCATGGGGCTTCCAGCCAGCACCAAAGGCATGAACTATCGCCGTCTGATGGATGGGTTCATCACCCATTCCTTCGCCGAGGTGGCCCAATACACCGAGGTCAGCGCGCTCACTCAGGTGCCGTGCGAGATCTACCTGGCCCGCCTGCCGATGCTGCGCTCACCCGAAGTGCCTCAGCGTGCCGCCGCAGCTGCTTCCCCCGTCATTGCTGATGGTTCTGTGCCACTCAAGCGCACCGAAGTCCCCCAGACACTGGTATTCGCTCCGCAGGCCAAGGTGCCCGAGTCGCTGGAAGATCGCGAGGCGATCATTCGCGCCCTCGCCGAATTCGCCTCCCGTCACACAGACTCGAACGCGGTCATCAAGATGCGCTCGAGGCCCGGTGAACACGAAACTCATCACGAACAGCACTCCTACGTCGACATCCTCGACTCCCTGCGTGTACAGGGTGTGCCTGGCGCAGAGCGCATCGGGCTCGGCTATGGTCCTCTCGATGAGTTCCTCGTGCCAGGTGCCGCCCTGGTCACCGTGTCATCGACGGCCGCGCTGGAGTCCTTCGACCGGGGTGTTCCCACCCTGCTGATCTCCGACTTCGGCTACGACAGAGATCTGCTCAACGAAGCCTTTGCCGATTCCGGTGCCACCGGCACCCTCGCCGAGGTTGCGGCCGGGTCCATCGGATTTCCCACCTCGGCGTGGTTGGCTCAGAACTACTTCCATTCCGATGACGGGAGACTCCGTCACCATCTGGAGCTGCTGGCCACGCGTGCCCGGGCATGTCAGCTGCCGAACCGGCGCAGCGCCGTATGGAAGCAGAAGCGTCTGCTCATCCGCGCCGAGCTGCGCACCTTGGCCCCCACCTCAGTCGTCCGCGCCTACCGGAAACTGCGTACGCTGCGCTGACAAGGCCAGCTGGCGCGGGGCCACCTAGCCACTGCGCGTCGATACGACGGTGGAGCCCCCACAGCACTGTGCACGCACCGGAGTCTCGAAGCTCCGCCGTTGCGTCGATGGCACCAGCGCGGCAGGTTCAGGCACGTTTCTGCAACTGAGTCTCCACACCGAGGATGATGGTCTCGAGCCCGTATTCGTAGATCGCTCTGTGGCTGGTCACCGCTTGGTACTTCTCCCCCACAGCTGACCCCACCCTGCTCGATATGGGAAATGAGCCTGCGGGCATCACCTGTTCCAGCAGTGGAGCATTGGCGCTCCACCACTCGAGGTCGCTCACACCCGAACCGGCCATGAGCCTCTGCGCATTGATGCTGCCGGCCGCGCTGGCCGAGGCAAGCGATTCGATGAGCGAGACCGTGTGGTCCATGGCGATGTCGTCGAGTCCGGTGCCCTCGAAGGCCTCGAGCGCCCATTCATAGCGGGCCGAGATCCCGGGTCCGATCCACGGCCGGTGTGACTGTGTATCGACCAACCACGGATGCCGGTGATACTCGTCCCAGAGGATCCCCGAGAAGGTGCGCACCCGGTCCGCCAGCGACCCCGAATGCTCAGGCTGCGGACTGAGCCCGATGACCTTGTCGACCATGAGCCCGATCAGACCGGATCTGTGCGGCACGTAGCTGTACAGGGTCATGACCGAGACTCCGACCGCCTCGGCGACCTTGCGCATCGAGAGCGCCTCAAGTCCTTCCGCGTCGGCGAGGACGATCGCGGCATCGATGACCTGATCGACGCTGAGCTTCCGCCGCGGACCGCGCCGGCCTTGCTCCACGTCGAGATGCTCACGCCACAGCAGGCGCAGGACCACGTCGGCACTCTCCGGATCGAACCGTTGCGAGTCGGCTTCGGAATTCATTCTTGCAGTCTACTCCGTGCGGTGTACAATGTTTCAACCAGAACAATTCCGTACAGTGTTACTAGTTAGGAATCGGAATGCGCCAAACAGGCGAACGACACCTGGGAAGTCCGGCAGTGCGAGCCTCGGGGCTGATAAAGACCTACGGCAAGATGCGTGCTCTCGACGAACTCTCGATTGAGTTTCCAGCAGGACGGATCCATGGCCTGCTCGGACCAAATGGAGCTGGGAAGTCGACACTGATCAACATCCTGAGCACGCTCGTCGACGTCTCCGAAGGCAGCGCAGAGGTCGTCGGCTTCGACGTCAGCGCCCAGGCGACCGAGGTACGCCGGCGCATCGGACTGATCGGCCAGAGCGCAGCCCTCGATGAAGTCCTCGGCGGCCGCCAGAATCTTGTGATGTTCGGCCAGCTGTTCGGACTCTCTCGCCGTGACGCCAGATCGAGGGCCGATGAGCTGCTTGAGAAGTTCTCCCTCACCGAGGCGGCGGACCGTGCTGTGAGCACCTATTCGGGAGGAATGCGTCGACGCCTCGACATCGCCGTGGGAATGGTCCTTGACCCCGAGATCCTCTTCCTCGACGAACCGACCACCGGTCTCGATCCGCGCGGGCGCACAGATGTGTGGAACTCTGTGCGCGAGATCGCCAGCCGCGGCACGACCGTACTGCTGACCACCCAGTATTTGGAGGAGGCAGATGTTCTGGCAGATCGGATCTCGATCATGAAGTCGGGCAGGATCATCGCCGAGGGCACCCCGAGCGAACTCAAACAGCAGCGCGGAGGTGACCGAATCGAGATCACCGGAGGCGACGAGGCCAAGGCCCGGGCCATCCGCGATGCACTGCGCACCGGAGCAGCAGACGACGAGGCTGGCGAGATTGATCTGAACGAGGAGACCGGTGTCGTCACCTACCCTGCGACACACGGCTCGCGTGATCTCAGCACGGTCATCCGCCGCCTCGACAATGCAGGAGTCATCGCAGACGACATCATCCTGCGCCGACCTACTTTGGACGAGGTCTTCCTCGCCCTGACCGAGAAGGAGCATGCATGAACATTGTCAGAGAAGGCCTCATCCTCACCCGCAGAGACCTCGCCCATTGGGTGCGTCAACCGTGGTCACCGATCTTCGGCCTGCTGTTCACCATCATGTTGCTGCTCATGTTCGCATTCATCTTCGGCGGATCCATCCAATTGCCCGGTGGTGGCGACTACATTCAGTTCCTGCTGCCGGGCATGATGACGCTGGCGATGATGTTCGGACTCGAATCCACCATGACGACGATGGCGGCTGATGCGAAGAAGGGGATCACCAACCGCTTCCGGTCGATGCCCATCAGTGACGCATCTGTCTCGCTGGGACGAGTCGGCGCAGACACGGTCAGCTCGATGGTCGAGATCGCGATTCTCATCATCGGCGGTCTGCTGCTGGGGTGGCGGGCCACGAACTCGCCGCTGGCGGCACTGGTCGCAGTGGCACTGCTCCTGTGGCTGCGCTTCGCCGTTCTGTGGGTCGGCATCTTCCTCGGGCTCACTGCGGGGCGGAATGAGGGAGCGACCGTGCTTGTGCAGGTTCTCGTCTGGCCGGTCGGGTTCCTCTCGAACGTCTTCGTCGCCCCGGAGTTCATGCCCTCGTGGCTTGGAGCGCTGTCGACATGGAATCCGATCTCGGCCACCTCGACCGCTGTTCGCGAGCTGTTCGGCAATCCCTCCGGAATGACCGGCGGGTGGCTGGCCGACTACGGGATCGTGGCAGCCATCGCTTGGCCGTTGGTGATCACTGCCGTGTTCATGCCGCTGTCCGCTCGGGCCTACCGGCGGCTGAGGAAATGATCGTCAACGAACCACCAGCGTTCAGCTTGTCGCGTCGCGACGATCTCCACCGAGATGGTGAATTTCCTGGGACGGCCTCCGAGTCCCGCAGTCGTCGGCCCTCCAGGACTTGATCACCGCCGGTCCTCATCAATCTGGCGCTTATGGAAGATAACGAGATCCTCGATCAGGTCGGTCGGCAGCGGCTTTCTCAGCGTGAACTGAATCGCGTGCACAGTGGTCTTGTAATCTTCCAGTCGGTCCTTGAATTCTTCGATCGCCCATGACGACGGGAACAGGCTCATGTGCTTCTTCGAAGCAGTGAAGTACACCAATGCACGATCTTTGTACTTCAGGGTCGGCATGCGGTAGCTCATCGATTCTTCAACACTCGGTACGAGCTCGGTCACGAGCTCACGAATCCGTTGCAGCTGCGTTCGGAACGCCGGATCAACACCATCAAGATACTCGTCGACGGTCATCGCCTTTTCGCTCATCACAAATTCCCTCTGTTCGTTGTCATCCCCGCAAGCAACGATGCGTCAGTGAAGTCAGCGCTGCAACCCTACTGACGATCATCGGGAACGGTGCTCGGTTCGTCCATCTCCACGACCACCTCGGCGGCCGGCGTTGCTTCCTTGAATACCCAGGTCCGATAGGCGTAGAAGCGGAAGATCATGGCCAGGCCGACGCCGATGATATTGGTCGAAATGTTGTAGGTCAGCTGATCACGCATGTCGAGCAGGTACCAGGTCACGCCCAGCGGAATGACGGTGATGATCATTCCGGCCATGTTGACGGCGACGAAGAGCAAGATGCCGCGCAGATTCGAACCGGTCGTCCGGTCCCCGTAGGTCCAGAGTCTGTTGCCCATCCATACGACGGCCATCGAGATGATGGTGGAGACGATCTTGGCCTTGATCGGGCTGCCCTCGAGCACCGGGGGGATCGATCCCAGTCCGTAGGCGAGGACGTTGGAGAGTCCCACGTCGACGATGTATCCCAAACCACCGACAGTGAGAAACTTGAACGCTTCCGCCGCGAGGCGCCGCACACGGGCCGACAAAGACTCTTTCATTACAGTCACCGAGTCTAATCGGCCAGGTTTCGGACTCGCTGAATGTCCTCGATCGCGGCGTGCCCAGCGATCACGGGGCCTTCCCCTGATCCGAAGCGTCTGTGGCTGCAGGTGACTGCCGGGCTGCCGGTGCTCGCTGGGCTGCCGAACCTCGCCGAGCCCGCCACATCGCCAGGACGAACAGCAGTGCGGTGGTCACGGCGAGCGCCGGCCAGAACGTGTACCGGAAATGGTTCGACGGGACGATCGGAAAGTATCCGAACACATAGAACAGCGCCGAGGTGGACAGCATCGTGATCTCCGGCCAGAAGGTCCGTGCCCCGACAGCCTCCACCGACGTCGCGTGCCGGGCTCGAGCGCGGAAAGCGAAGACCAGGAGGAGACTCGCGAGAAGGGTCCAGAACCAGGGCTTGAACAGCATCGGGAATGTGTCGAGTGCGAAGTCCTCGACATAGGGCTTGACGATGTAGTCGGCCTTGACGCCCGCCTGCTTGAGACCGGCCTTCGCCGCGTCGAAGTGCCACTCGGCGGGCCAATACTCGAGAGCCGAAGAGAAGAAGTAGAAGGAGAATACGGCGGATCGGTACTCGACATAACGGAGCGGGTGGGTGATGACCTCGCTCAACCACAGGTCCTTCAGCTCATCCTGGTGAGCGATCGGTTCGAAATCTTTCCCTGTTGCGCCCTTGCCGTAGCAGTTCCAGTAGGCGTCCCAGATCTCGCCCTTCTCCAAGCATTTGTCTCGAGCTGTGCTGATCTTGTCCTTGAGCTCGGCTGGCGCGTCTGAGGCCTGGAGATCGCCGTCGGGCACGGAGAACATGACGTCGTCGAGGAAGATCTGCGAGATCTGACCGGTGGCCGCCACGTCCTCCTGCGATTCGATGGCCGCATCCGTGGCTTTGAGGCCCGCGCCCAGGACGATGAGGACCAGCAGAGAGGCCACAGCCGTGGCCACGCCTCGCCGTGCGGCCAACCGGGCACCGGCCCCTCCTGCGAACGTGGCGAAGCGTCGACTGCTGCGCAGCCGCTTGACCAACAGATAACCGAAATAGACGGCGATCGGGACGATGGCGAAGATGGCGTTCTTCCGCAGTCCGAACGCATACACGAGCAGCACCAGAGCCGGAATCCAGAGCAGCCACGTCTTCGGGATGAACCGGGTGATGATGAGGAGAACCACGGCCAGCAGCATGGCCACAGCCATCTGCGTGTCCTTCCACATCGTCGTCATCTGCGACATCACCCACGGGGTGGCCATGATCGCCGGCCCGACCAGCGACACCCACCGAGGTGCTCCCCACCGGTGCACGATCACGCCGAGGGCCCAGCAGGCGAATGCGAGTATGACGACCTGCAGGACGAACAGGCTTCCGGCTGCACCGGTGATGCTGATGAGAACTCGCCACACGGCGCTCATCACCGGTGGGTGCCAGTCGGAGAACGGGATATCGCCCGTGGCTTGGGCATACTGGTTGCCGATGTCGACATTGGCCCGCCCCGGGAGGAAGAGCTTGATGAAGACCAGGGAGGGCACGAGTGTCAGCAGCGCGAGGAAGACATCCCAGGCAAGCGCCGAGGCGAAGAAGCCTCGCAGCTTCGTTGGTTTCGGTGCCGTCATGAGGCGAGCGAGGTCCTCGTTGCTGGCGACTGACGAACAGTTTGACGCGGCAGGTCAAGTTCCGAGGTGCTGGCTTCAGGCACACTGACCGCCGGTAACCCCAGGTAGGCCAACCGCGAAGTCTCACGCCTGGCACGGCGCAGACCGTCCAAGGTCAGTCCCACACTGCCGAGCAGGAAGGCCAGTCCCATGAGGGCAGCGGCGAGGATAGCCGTCGGGAACCTGGGCACCAGTCCGGTCTGCCAGAACTCCCAGACCACGGGCAACCCGAACAGCAGTGACAATGCGGCCAGAATCGTGGTGATGACACCGTAGAACAGCCTCGGCCGTTCGTGTCTGACCAGGGCGGAGATGAGGCCGAGGATGCGGAACCCGTCCTTGAACGTCGAGAGTTTGGACTCGCTGCCATCGGGACGGTCACGGAAGTCGATGGGCACCTCGGTGCTGGGCAGACGCAACGACATCATGTGCACGGTCAGCTCCGTCTCGATCTCGAAGCGCTTGCTGATAGCGGGGAACGACTTCACGAACCTGCGGGAGAACACCCGGTAGCCGGAGAGCATGTCGGTGACCTGGGATTGGAACAGCCACCCGGTGAGCCGATTGAACATCATGTTCCCGGCTTCGTGCCCGGGCCGGTAGGAGGTGGACTCCTGATTGTCCTGGCGCACCCCGAGCACATGGTCATACGGCCCGGAGACCAGGGTCTCGATCATCTCGGGAAGGTGGGAGGCCTCGTAGGTGTCATCGCCGTCGATCATCACGTAGATGTCGGCCTCGATATCGGCGAAGGCACGCCTGACGACGTTGCCCTTGCCCGGGGAGTTCTCCTTGCGAACGATCGCGCCCGCCTCGGCGGCTCTCTGCGAGGTCAGGTCGGTGGAGCAGTTGTCGTAGACGTAGACGGTGATCCCGGGGACAGCCTTCTTCAGGTCGTTGACCACCGTCGCAACCGTGATCTCCTCATTGTGGCAGGGGACGATCGCAGCGATCCTGGTGGTGTCCTCGAGCATGCGGTATTCCCATCGTCGTCCTCGCCAGACCACCGTGCCGAGACAGCAAGCGGCCATGAGCCTTAGCTACTCAGGGATACGGGCGCGAAGTGACGGTGAGGTTACGAGAACGCGAACTGCGCCGCTGCTTTCCCCCAGCTTCCCCCAACGTTCACACTCCCGTCACTTCCCCACCGAGGTTGTCCATCGATCCCGCGAAGGTGGGGCGCACCAATAGATCCCGTCTTACTCAGCGAACTCCTGCTGCATACCCATCGCGCTGTGGATCGGCGGCTCCGGAAAGCACTCCGTTGTGACGCGTGATCGCATGAACTCCAGCGAACGCGTAACTCAATGGAGAGCGTCTGACCTCATAGCCGCGATCGTGCAAACCGAGTTCCGTCGAGCGCGGGATCCTGTTGGAGATATCGATCGTGTTCGAGGTGGCCACGGCTCGGGGTGCCAAAACGGAGTCCTGGACGTTCATCCCAAAATCGATGACGTTCGAGATCGTCTGGACAATGGCCGGCGTGATCCACGAGGCCCCCGGTGCGCCGATCGCCATCATCGGACCGGCATCATCGAACACGATAGTGGGGCAGGATGTGGTGTTGCGCCTCCGCCCCGGCTCGATCGAATTCGCTGTTCCAGGACGAGGATCAAACGTACTCATTCCGCCGTTGAGCATGAATCCGAGATCGCGAGGAATATAACCGGAGGGGTTTCCCAGCGTATGCGTCATCGAGACGGTGAAGCCTTCGGCATCCATGGCATTGAGATGAGTTGTGTTCCTGGACTCGTACCGTGGACCGTCAACGTCTACCTTCTCACCATTCCGGATCCGATGTGCGGTCTCATCCAATCTCGAAGGATCGAGTAGCGCGGAATAGTCGTCGTCCGTGGATTGGCCACGATTCCACAAGTCCTCCTTGTCGCGCAGTGCATGCTTCATTGCTTCAGCGATAACCGTCAGGTGCTCGGGGCTGTTGTGATCCAGGGTCGAGAAGTCGAGGTGATTCATGATGCCCAGTGTCTGCATGGTCTGCACACCTCCAGCGGGCTGTGGAGGAAGTGACAGCTCGAGCCCGCGGTAGTGTCCGGTGATAGGCGTCAGGTCTTTCACCGTGTATTGGGCCAGGTCATCGGCGCTGAGAACGCCGCCGTCGAGTTGCACACTGTCACTGATCGCCTGCGCCAGTTCTCCGTGGTAGAAATCTTCTGCACCTTCAGCAGAGATATGCTTCAGCACCTCGGCAAGGTCAGGATTGGAAATGATGTCGCCCAACTTGGGTAACCCTCCGCTCGGGGCATAGATTCGCTGACCATCAGGCGTCGAGGTTAATTTATCGCCGAAGTTCATGCGGCCGTATTTGGTCTCATCCTGAACCATCAAGGTCTGCAGGTGGGGACGTACTATCCAACCGCTCTCGGCCAACCGCAAGGCCTCACCGAACAGATCCGACCAGGGCAGAGAACCGAAACGCCCGTGGACAACGGCGAGAGTCTTCAGGGTTCCAGGGGTCATGATCGCCTGGGCGCCGGTTTCGTTTACGTAGTCTTTTGTTCTGTATCCGAATCCATCGGGAGTTGGGCCCAGAAGATCGGCTTCCCACATGTCGGGCGTGACAGCCGCGGGGCTAGATCCCAAACCGTCGATAATGATTCGCTGCCCGTCGGGCGCAGTGATGTTGATAACGGCCATGCCGCCGATTCCACACATCAGCGGATCGACAACCGATTGAACAAGAGATGCCGCAACGATTGCATCGACGACGTTCCCGCCGTTGCCCAGGACCATCGCGCCTGCATCGGTGGCCTCAGGCTGTGGCGTGACGATCATTGACCTGTACGAGTTCTTTCGGGGAACGGGGGTGAAATGCAAGGGGCCTCCTCGGTATGGCTCAGCGGTGAGCGAAGATCGTGACTTCAGTTGTTCAGAGTTATCGGTCAACTTGTAGGGAATTCAATGGTGGACGGACCGTTGACTCCGAACTTCAAATGAGGCGGGCGACCGTGCGGACTTTGAGTTGCATGGTCGGCATCAGCGCCGGCAAGGGACAGGCGAATTGAGCTGCCCGGTGAAAAACGCCAGGCCGTGGGGAGGAGCGGAATGCGAACTGATTCCAGTTTGCCCGGGATCATTGGCTGCGCATCGCTTTCATTGAAGGAGCGATAAGGCCAGGTTGTCTCTATGGTGCCTGGATTATCGGACTCCACTCGGTGAATGAGGCGCAGCAGCCCCTCGGTGACGTAGCGTTCGGTCCCATCCGCCTCCACTTCGGTGAGGTAGACGAACACCGTGCCATCGGCCTGATCGCTCGACAATTGGAGGGAGACAATTGCATGTCCCACGAGTTCGATGTTCTCGTTCAATGCAGATGTTTCGAAGACGAGGTGGTGGTCAGTTCGGCCCTGCCAATCGGAGTAGTACCTCGATACCGACTTACCAGCAATGCGCTCAAATCTTGTACTGTTTCCAGTCCCCGCACCAAAATCGACCGCGTAGTCGACCAGGTCACAATCGCGTGTGATCGTCGAATGCTGGTCAGCCCGTACGTTCGACTGGGCGACCAGCTCACTTGCCACGGCAGTCTTCGGCTGCAGTTTCAAACTTCCATCAGCGGCAAGTTCATACCGTGTTGTCGCGGAGGCCAATGGCCAGGACGTGCTCGATCGCCATTCTTCCGCATGCATGGTGTAGTAGTGGACCGGAGCCTCCTCGCGAATGCCGGTGTCCTGACCAGCGAGATATTCGTCAAAGAAACGGAGTATCTCGAACCACCAGACCTCATCGGGTTTCCCCTCGTCGCTCCACGGCGAAACATGACTGCGCGCACCATGGTCCCAGGGCCCGAGCAGCAAGTGATGCGGGTTCCGATTCTTCGTCAGAAAGCGCGCTATCGCTCCGTTGGCATACCCGGCACCATCCATCCAACCGGATACCGAATAGATTGCGACGTCCTCTCGAATGCCGTCGCTATAGAAGTAGGGACTGAAGCTGGCCGACGAGTAGTCCGGATCATAAGGCAGTGGCTTCTCCCTCATCACGAACTCGCGCATCATGTCGGCATGACGATAGTTCGCCCGGTGATCAAGAAGCGCTGCATCCCGGTCCACTTCGTTGAGGCCCTCATCAACAGGAGCAGGACCGTCGAATGCTGGGTGTGCGTATGATTCGAACGGTCGAATTGCCTCCCGATCGTCCTGGTCCAGTCCGATCATCAACTGCGAATAGGACTCGATAAGATCGAAGAGTTGGACTCCACCGGGAAAATAATTGTTCTCATAGGTGTCCCATACCGAGAACAGGGGTGCGATTGCCTTCACCGCCGGATGTCCGGTGCTCGCAAGGAAGTCAGCTGCTGCGCCGAGGTAGGAGATTCCGGTGACGCCTATTCGCCCGTCCGACCAGCTCTGTCGGCACACCCATTCCGCCACCTCGTAATAGTCATTGCGTTCGGTGGGCGAACGAAAGCCTTCCCGATGGCCGAAGCTTGCGCCAGTGCCGCGCACATCAACGACGACGACGTTGTATCCGGCGGGTGTGAACAAATCGCGATAGCGGGCGGTGTTGGGTGACGTTTCTACCGCTGACGAATCGGCGTCGGCCTCGAGCGCGAATCGGCGGTAGTACGGAGTGAAGATCAGTATGGTTGGACGTTCTCCCTCCGCTGGCGCCCCAGACACCGAGGGGAGGAATACGTCGGCCGCCAGCCGAACCTCGTCAGCCATGGAAATGTAGAGAGATTGCGGGGTGACGGGTACCTCAAAGTCGAAACTGCGTTTGGCGCTGTATGCCGTCGGTGAGAGTCGCCAACTGGAATAGGCGTTGCGATCGGTGGCCGACTGTGGGGCAGTGCGTGGTTCGTTCACTTCATCTCTTTCGTTTCCGGGTTCGTTCGACAGCATTCACTAACGAGTTCAACGAATTGGTGCGCCAGGGCCGAGTGGGAGACCAATGAGGTACCACAGCGCGAAGACGACTGTCCACACGGCGAAGAGCGCGATCGATAGAGGAAGGGTCAGTGAAAAGAGACTGCCGATTCCGATGTCTTTGCGATATCCACGCATGATTCCGATGGTCAGCGCGAAATAGGGGCTCATAGGTGTCAGGATATTGGTACAGGAATCGGCGATCCTGTAAAGCGCAGTAGTTGTCTCTGGTGAGATATCCAAGAGCATGAACATCGGGACGAAGACGGGACCAACGAGAGACCATTGAGCGCTTCCACTGGTGATGAAGAAGTTCATGACGCTGACGATGACCAGCATGCCGCCGAAAATGATCGGTACGGGAGCATCGATACCTTCGAGAAAATGCGCGCCGCGAGTGGCGATGAGAGTTCCGATGTTGGTCCAATTGAAGTAGGCAAGGAACTGAGAAACGGCAAAGAACAGCACCAAGATGGGTGTGATGTCTTTGAGTCCGTCGGCGGCAAGATCTGGAATGTCCGAGCTGGTCCGGATCTTCTTGATCGTGATTCCATATACCGTTCCTGCGATGGCAAAGAACAGTGCTAGGAATACTGCGACGCTTTTGATCAGCACCGAATCAATGACGCCGCCGTCCTCTCCACGCAGAGGAGATCCGGCCGGTATCATCGCGAGGACGATGGCGATCGTATACGCGACTAGGGCGATTCCGACATTCCGCAGTGCCTTGATCTCAATGGAAGATAGAGGTTCATGGTGAGCTTCTTCGAGCTTGGCGGTGTCGACAGGAAGTCTTGCCTCGATGCGTTTAGATAGAAAACCATCGACAACGACGGTGATGACAAGGGTGAGAAACAGAGAGGAGACGACGGTGAAGTAGATGTTGCCGACTGGAGTCATCACGTAGTTCGGGTCGACAGTCTGTGCGGCTGCGGTTGTCAATCCGGAGAAGATGGCGTCATTGGGAATGAGGATCGGGCTTGCTGACGATCCTCCGGAGAGCGCCGCCAATGCGACGAGTGCACCGGTGATAGGGCTTCGCCCCATTGAGCGGTAGATGATTCCTGCAAGTGGGATGAGGATGATGTACCCAGCGTCACCCGCCACGTGTGCCACTGAACCAGTGAAGGCAACGACGGGCGTGAGAAACCGCGGTGAGACCCGTGCCAGCGATTGGCGCATGAATGCCGTGATCAACCCAGAACGATCTGCCACCGCCAGTCCGAGCAGGGCGACGAGAGCAACGCCCAGAGGCGGAAAGGTCATGAAGTTGTCGATCACGCTTGATAAAGCGAAGCGGATGCCATCAATGCTGGCAAGATTGTTGATGGGTACTTCTTCGCCATCTGGCTTGACTGCGATGACTCCGCCGAGGTTCAACAAAGCGCTGGCCAGCGCGAGCACGATCGAAAGTACAACGAAGAGCCAGACTGGGTGCGGCAGTCGGTTTCCTACATTTTCTATTACATTGAGCGTACGGATTCCGACCCCGGGTCGGCTCAAGGTGTGCTTGTCGGACATGTATGAGTTCCTCAACATCTGGTGGGCACGACTCTGTGACAAACACGAGGCTATATTGCAAAGTAGGGATTATGCAATACGAAAGTTCTGATGAAGACCGTGAATTTCAGTCTGCCGACCCAGTGAGTCGCGTTGAGGAATGGATTCTCTCCAAGCTCGGACATCGCCGCCTGGGGAAGCAATCGTCGCGCGTCGTTCGAGCATTAGCGGGCTCGCCGCAGTATGCAACGTCTGCGACGGTCGCTGACTTCGCTCGTCGCGTCGGGGTGGACCCGGCCACCGTAATGCGCAGTGCAAAACTACTCGGATGCAATGGATGGACCGATCTGCAGCAGGAGCTGCGCGCAATGTTTCTCGCCGACCTCGATGCCAATGACCTATTGGAGATCCATTCCAATCATGAAGGTTCTGTCATCGACGCGGCGCTTCTCTCCGATGTCGTGACCATGAACAACTTGAGGAATTCACTCGACCCCGAGATGTGTCGCAATTTTGCGCACAACCTCATCCATGGCACTCATGAGCACCCCGAAGCATTGGCGAAGATTCTCCTCTACGGGTCGGGAAGCTATTTGGGCCCGTTGACACAGTTCGCTCATGTCGGTGCGCGACTTGGCCTCACTACGATACCCGTGGGATGGGGCGGCAGGGCCGCTCACACTGCGATGTCCTCCGCCGACATCGGAGATGTCATCCTCATCATGAATTTTTGGCGCACTCCCGCCGAGTTCGAAGCAATTGCCAGGGTAGCCAAGGACCGTGGGCTTCGGGTCATGCTCATCTCTGACACCCGATTCTCCCACCTGACGCCTTACATCGATGACATGCTGGTCATCCCTGCCGAGGGAAGTTCACATTTCCCTTCACTTGTCGCAGCATCAGCCCTCATCCATGTTCTTCTTGCTGTGATCACAGAGGAGTTAGATGGACTAGGGGTTGACTCCATTCGGGCTCATGACGAAATCTATTTCGCTCTCGAGGATGCCCGTGCCAAGAAGTCACCCTGAGCATCGCTCCCGCGAAGGTGGGGCGAATGCACCCAAACCGCGTGTCCTTGGTCACGAACGCCCGGTTGTGCGTCTTTTTATGACGCCACTGCCCGAGGCAGAGCGGACTCCTTGACATGCTGAATCATCGGCACTACTGAACCGTAGGTTCATGTCGCCATTCCCCCATCCCACCCACATGAGGAGACGCCTGTGATCGAGCTGCGCAGTCTGCGGAAGGTGTTCGGAGACACCGTCGCTCTGGAGGAGATCGATCTGTCGGTCCCCGCCGGAGAGATCCATGGCATCGTCGGCCGCTCCGGTGCCGGCAAATCCACGCTCATTCGGTGTCTGACCGGACTCGAACGCCCGAGCTCCGGCACTGTCTCCATCGACGAGGTGGACATCACCGACCAGTCCGGTTCGGGACTGCGCGAGGCTCGCCGCAGCATCGGCATGGTCTTCCAGCACGTGAACCTCCTCGATTCGCGCACCGCCCTGCACAATGTGGCCCACCCACTCCAGATCGCCGGCGTCGCCAAGGCTGAACGTCTGGCCAAGGCCCGTGAGCTGCTCGAGATTGTGGGCCTCGGCGACCGTGCCGACAATTACCCCGCCCAGCTCTCCGGCGGACAGAAACAGCGCGTGGGCATTGCCCGGGCGCTGGCTGCCGAACCCAAGGTCCTCCTGTGCGATGAGCCCACCTCGGCGCTGGATGCCACCACCACGGACCAGATCCTGGGCCTCATCCGCTCCCTGCGCGATCGCCTGGGCATCACCGTTCTCATCATCACCCACGAGATGTCCGTCATCCGCGAGATCTGCGACTCGGTGACTCTCCTGGCCGATGGTCGCGTGGCCAAGACCGGCAAACTCGCCGAGGTGATCTCCGAACCCGGCTCAACCCTGGCCAAGGATCTCGTCCCCCTTCCGCCCATCGGCCTAGATGACAAGGGTGCGGCTGAGGGTTCCGAGTCCGGGGCTGCCCGACTCGTCGAGGTCTCCCTGGCCGGCACCAGCCTGCCGGATGTCCTCACCCGCGCCCAGTCCGTGGGAGTCAGCGCCGATGCGATCCTCGCCGGTGCCGTCGAGACCATCGAGGGCAGGCAGGTCGGGCGGATCCGCTTCACGGTCGGCTCGGCCGCTGCGTCGAAGGAGCTCATCACGGCCTTGGAAGCAGACGGAATCTATGCGGAGGAGGCAGCCTGATGAACGATCCGACTTGGTTCGACAACCCGGCGATCACGCAGCAGATGCTGCCGGCGACCATCGAGACCCTGCTCATGACCCTGTGGTCGACCGGGCTGGCCGTCCTCATCGGACTGCCGCTGGGGATCTGGCTGTTCACCAGCTCAAAAGGCGGGCTCAAAGCGCGTCCCGTGCTCTACCGAGCACTGTCGATCATCGTCGACATCACGCGCTCAATACCCTTCATCATCCTCATCATCGCCCTCATCCCCTTCGCCCGCTTCGTCGTGGGCTCAGCCCTGGGCTGGCAGGCGACCGTGGTGTCGCTGACCATCGGTGCGATCCCCTTCTATGCTCGCCTGGTCGAGAACTCTCTGCGTGAGGTCTCGGAGGGCAAGGTCGAGGCGGCACTCATGATGGGGGCGTCGAACGGACAGGTGGTCCGGCAGGTCTACGTCCCCGAGGCGAAGCCCGGCCTGATCGGAGCGGCAACGGTCACCTCGGTGACCCTGGTGTCCTACACGGCCATGGCTGGTGCCGTAGGAGGAGGCGGACTCGGTGCGTTGGCGATCTCGTACGGCTATCAGCGCTACCAGGCGGACACGATGATCGCCTGCATCATCGTCCTCGTCGTCATCGTCACACTCATCCAGTTCATCGGCGACCGCATCGCCCGCGCCGTCGACCACCGCTGAGGCTGCACCACCTGAAATCTCGTCACTTCGACGAACCACATCACTCAAGGAGAACCATGAAGACCAAGCTCATCGCCATCGCTGCGAGCGCGACCCTGCTGCTCTCGGGCTGCGGTCTCGTCGGCGGCGGATCCGACTCCGTCGGCGAGAAGGACGGCGACATCACCAAGCTCACAGTCGGTGCCACCCCGGTGCCGCAGGGCGACATCCTGAAGTTCGTCGACGAGAACCTCGCCGAGGATGCCGGCCTCGACATCGAGGTCACCGAATACACGGACTACACGCTGCCGAACAAGGCTCTGTCCGACGGTGACATCGACGCCAACTACTTCCAGCACAAGCCCTACCTCGACTCCGAGGTCGAAGGCCAGGGCTACGAGCTCACCGCGTTCGACCCGATCAACCTCGAACCCTTCGCCCTCTTCTCCAACGACATCAAAGACGTCAAGGACCTGCCCAAGGGTGCGAAGATCGGCATCAACAACGATCCTGCGAACCAGGGTCGTGCACTGAAGATGCTCGAAGAGGCCAAGGTCATCACGCTCAAGGACGGTGTCGACGCGGTCGATGCGAAGCTCTCTGATGTCGAGGGCAACCCGAAGAAGGTCGAGTTCGTCGAGGCCGACGCCGCTCAGCTGGCGCGCACCCTCGAAGACGTCGATGCCTCGGTCATCAACGGCAACAACGCCCTCGAAGCGGGACTCAGCCCTGCCAAGGACGGAATCCTGCTCGAAAAGGCCGAAGACAACCCCTACGGCAACTTCCTCGCCTCCCGTACCGAGAACAAGGACGACGAGAACATCAAGAAGCTCGACGAACTCCTCCACTCCCCCGAGGTGAAGAAGTTCATCGAGAAGAAGTGGTCCGACGGATCGGTTCTTCCCAGCTTCTGAACCCAGAACATTCATCTGCGATAAGAGCAGTCGCCTCATCTGCGAACAGAGCAGTCGCTGGAATCAACGGTTGGCGCCTTCTCTTCGAAATCTTGACGATCTTCGAAGCGAAGGCGCCAACCGTTGAGTACATTTCCGAACGGGTCGGATCTGAGGGTCGGACCTGAATTGAGCGAATACAACCGGGACAGGTGATTCGATCAGTGTTCGCATGCTGGGCGCGGCCTCGCACGAGGCAGAAAGACCTCACCTGATCGCATCGTGCAGTGCCCGAGCGGCCGCGCCGAGAGCCGCCTCCGCAGCCGGCTGCACAGCAGCTGGGTTTCTCGACTCACTGAGGACGACGACAGCGATCGTCTGCCCATCGGCGTGCTCGACAACTCCGATCTCGTGCCGAAGGTGCAGCAGAGTCCCAGTCTTCGATGACCACCGAGCCGCATCGGACATGAGATCAGGCGCCAAGCGGTGCCGCACGACGTTGCCTGCCATAAGCTCACGCAAGCGGGTGGCAACCGCGGGACTGATGCGATCCGGACGCCACAGCTGAGCAAGAAGTTCTGTCAACACGGAGGCTGTGGCAACATTCGCCTGCGCAGAGTCGAGTTGCCAGATCCTATGGCCGGCTCCTGCTGAGAGACCCGCGTGTGCAAGCTCGAAGGCCAAGTGAGCCTCTGGTGACGGAAGACTCTCCAGCGGTGTCCTCACGAGAGCATCGAGATGGTGCCTGACCTGGATCTCGCCGAAACCCAGGTCCGCGAGTTCGCGTTGGACCAGCTCGATCGGCACGAGTTGAAGCAGGGCATCGGTGGCCGTGTTGTCGCTGAAGCACACCGAGAGCATGAGCAGGTCATCAACGGCAATCCGCGCGGGATGGCGAAAGCGACTCGTGCCCGTCGAACTCGCCGGCTTGAATCGACCAGGTTCAACGAGCACCTGACGATCAGCGTCCAGCTTTCCACTGGCGATGCGGCTGAGTACTGCGAGGGCAATCGGAACTTTCACAACGGAAGCCAGCGGCAGGGAAACGTCAGATCCTACTGAGATCTCAGCCTGCGAGTCGAGGTCCCTGACCATGATCCGAGCCCGCAATCCGGCCGCTTCGAGCTGATCACCGACCTCCCTGACGAGGCGAGCTGCGGTCGTCATCTGGCCTCCCCTGCCGCCGTATCTCCTGACGTCGACTCGGCCTCGGACACACGATTCGAGGTACCGCCGAGGCAGTCTGCGATCTCCTCACCGAAGTCCCCGAGTGCCGAAGCGTCTTCCGCGGAGGTGGCCGAGAGCACATATCCTCGCTCAACGACAGGGTCGACCAGCGGGGACCACGAGAGACCGAACTGCCTGGCTTCATCGATGCCGCAGATCAGCAGATCACCGGCGGCGAGGACTCCGGCGACGGCTGCGGGATCAGAGGGCCCGACGAGCACCTGGTAGGGAAGCAGACCGGCTTCTTCGGATGCTCTGCGGATACGACCTCGCACGTGCGGAACATCATCCTCGTTGAGCAGTCTCAGCCGCTGACCGGCCAGCCTCGCTCCGCTTCCCGGAATCGGCGCGCGGGATCGTCGCAGATCGGCAACGCGCACGCCAGGCAAGGTCTCGGAACGGTGGGCGCATCCCAGCGGGACTGTCCATCTCCCCTCAGCTGCGGGAACGGATCGAAGCGCTGCTCGGACTCGTCGAGCAGAGAGGTCCTCGACTCTTCGTCCGGGCGTGCCTGGATGGAAATCGATGCGCAGTCCCCGAGCATTCGCCGAGGCAGCCAGTACAGCGAGATTTCTGGTCGAGCACGAGTCGGGCACCGCCAGCGACACCGGCCGCAGCTTTGCCCGGTCGGCATCGAGCATCATCTCGTCGGCCAGCTCGACCAGCCGAGCGGCAGAGGACAGCATGTCCCGCCCGAAGGGTGTGAGACTCACCCCTCGACCGGTCCGCTCGAACAGACGAGCACCGAACTGTCTCTCAAGCCCGGCGATGCGACGACTGGCCACCGGCTGTGGGACACCATTGGCCGCGGCTCCGAGTGTCATGCTGCCGAGTTCGCTGACCGCAGTGAATGTGCGGCAGGCTTCAACCAGGTCCATCACCTCATGATATGCGCTTTTGATATGAATATGGAAGAACTGATCTTCGACAGCATGAGCAGAGTGCAGAAGAGTAGTTTCCATCCAGCCCGACAGGGCTGAAGAGACTGACGAGAGATTGGATCAACCCGATGAATGTACGACCGTGGAGACTGCTGACTGCAACGACACTGACCTGCGCGCTGGTCGCAGGCTGCTCACCTGCTGATGCGAAATCGGAACCGGGTACCCAGACACCGAATTCGGACCGAAGCAGCCAAGAAAAGGTCAGCAGCGAACTCGAGTCCCTTGAAGAGGATTTCGAAGCACGAATCGGAGTGAGCGCCGTCGACACGGGAGACGGGACCAGTGTCGACTACAGGTCCGATGAACGTTTCGGCTTCGCCTCAACTCTCAAGGTGTTCGCAGTCGCCGAGCTGTTGGCTCGCACCACGTCCGCTGACCTTGACGAACAGGTGACATGGACCCAGGCAGACGTCGACGAGGCCGGTTGGACCCCGGTGACGGAGAAGCACGTCGACACGGGACTCCCACTGAGGGACGTCGCCGAGAGCGCGCTGCGTGTCAGTGACAATGCAGCCATGAACATCGTGCTCGACGAGATCGGTGGACCTCAGGGACTCGACGCAGCACTCGAAGACGCCGGCGATCCGACCACCGAGGTCATCGACGAGGAGCCGGAGCTCAACGACGTCGACCCCGACAGCTCCGATAACACCACGACCCCCAAGGCCTACACCGCTGATCTGCAGGGGCTGCTGGACTCCGATCGCCTGCCCGACGACGACCGTGAGGTGCTCCTCGAATGGATGTCAGACAATGAGACCGGCGATCCCCTCATCCGCGCCGGCGCGCCGGAGGGATGGACGGTGAAAGACAAGTCCGGCCACTCGGATGGAATCCAGAACGACATCGCCGTCGTCTACCCTCCCAACGAGGATCCGATCATCATCACCGTGCTCACACAGAGCGAGGACCCCGACTCCGAGGATGGCCCGGCCCTTGTCGCGGCAACAGCTGAGGCCGTCTTCGACTCCTTCGCCTGAGGGCAGCCTCAGCGCGGCGCACTGGGCACAGCGATGACACGGTGCGAATCGGCGCGGACCTGAGAAATCGGTAGAGTTGCCAGCATGACTGAATCTCTCACATTCGCCGATTCCATCCTCGTTGCGGCCGACCCGGCAACCGTCTACGCAACCGTTTCAGACGTGACTCGAACCGGCGAATGGTCACCGATATGCAGGGAGTGCTGGTGGGACGAGGGCGACAGCCCTCGGATCGGAGCCTGGTTCACCGGACGCAACGTCACCTCGGACCGCGAGTGGCAGACCCGCAGCCAGGTCATCGTCGCCGATGAGGGACGTGCGTTCGGGTGGAGCGTGGGACCGGGCCGGGTTCACTGGACATACAGTATGCAGGAAGCAGAAGGCGGCACACTGCTCACCGAATCGTGGGAGTTCCTTCCGGAGGGCCAAGCCTTCTTCGGCGAGAAGTACCAGGACCAAGCCGCCGAGCAGATCGCCGAACGAACCTCAGCTGCGCGGTCAGGAATCCCCGAGACTCTCAAAGCGATCAAGAAGGTCATCGAAGCCCGCTAGAGCTTCATCGGCTCTGGACGCGGCCTGACATGAATGCTATTGAATGGACGAGGCGGGATCTCCACGCCGATCTTCTCAACGGCGTTTCCAGGAGGCAGTTCATGAGTACAAGCATCGGGATCATCGGAGTCGGCGAGATCTCCTCGGCGATAGTGCAAGGTGCGTGCTCAAGCGATGACCACCCGGATTTCTTCCTCTCACCTCGGAATGCCCAACGTTCGGCACAACTTGCCAGCGATTTCGACCGGGTCGAGGTGTGCACGAGCAATCAGGACGTCGTCGATCGCAGCGAACACATCATCCTGGCCGTGCTGCCTGAGCAGACTGAGGCTGTGCTTTCCGAGCTCAGCATTCCGGCCGACCGCACCATCGTGAGCGCAATCGCCGGGATCTCAACCGATATCCTCGCCTCGCTTCTCCCGAAGAGTCCGAACATCGTGCGCGTCATCCCGCTGCCGCCCGTGCGCGAACGCCGCGGTGTCACCCCGGTCTACCCTGGCCACTCGGAAGTCGAGAAGTTCTTCGATACTCTCGGCGGCACCGTTGTGGCAGCGACCGAAGAACTTTTCAGCACCTTGTCGGCCACAACAGCCACGATGTCGTCCTACTATGCCTTTCTTCAGGGCGTTGCCGACTGGCTCGTCGAACAAGGATGGGAGAGGGCAGCGGCCGAACGCATCGTACGCGGCCAATTCGCCGGTTTGGGCAATACCCTCGCGACTACCGAGACCCCCTTCGCTGATCTGGTCAAGGGCCATGAAACCCCTGGCGGCCTCAACGAAATGCTCCACCGGGAGTGGATGGACGCGAACAACCACGCCGCACTCTCCCGATCACTTGATCGGATCTTCG
The DNA here is from genome assembly GCF_057334195.1 of Brevibacterium sp. AGC70. Classification (NCBI taxonomy): domain Bacteria; kingdom Bacillati; phylum Actinomycetota; class Actinomycetes; order Micrococcales; family Brevibacteriaceae; genus Brevibacterium; species Brevibacterium sp. AGC70. The sequence goes on from NZ_JBHFIH010000006.1 coordinate 189,846, forward strand.
CACGCGTGAGCGGAGACGACTGACCAGAGATCTGCCGACGCGGTGATGCATGCGCGATTCGATAAGAGTGTGGTTCGGCAAGGATGGGAGCCTGCAGGGCAGACTTCGCTAAAATCTCCTCTATATCCCAACATTCTCCGATCACTGTGTCGATCACGCGCACCGTTCTGCCCGAACATCATCGTCGGTTCAATGCCTGGGTGCAGGCCGGGCAGGAGCTGGTGCGTGAACGGCGCGGCTATCTGGGATCCGGGTGGATAAGGGCCGCGGCGAACTCGGACGAGTGGCACGTGCTGTACCGGTTCTCCGACGAGAAGTCGCTGCGAGCCTGGGATGAATCCGAGGATCGCCGCTGGTGGATCGACAGCGCGGCCGAACTCGTCGAGACCACGCGAGTCGAGCATCGCACGGGCATCGAGGGATGGTTCGAACCGCAGGGCGAGGAGACTCTCACGATCCCTGAGACAGTCGTTCCCCCTCGGTGGAAGCAGGCAGTGAGCATCTTCCTGCCATTCTTTCCGCTGAGTCTGCTCTCGACGTTGCTCCTCATGCCTCACCTCGAAAGTTGGCCGACGGTCCTGGCCGTGCTGCTCAACATCTGCATTCTCACGCCGCTGATGACCTACATATTCCTACCGGTGAGCACCCGGCTGCTGCGCCCGTGGCTGCAGAAACCTCGCCGCTGACTGCCAACCCGCCCCGAGAACCGCACGCAGTGCCGAATATCGGGTGCGTGCGTGCGGTTCTCGGAGCAGAGCCCGTTTCTCGACGTCCCGGGCAGATGACTCAGAACAGTCCGGTGATGTTCCCGTCTTCGGTGACGTCGATCTTCAGAGCCGAAGGTTCCTTGGGCAGGCCGGGCATGGTCATGATGTCTCCGGCGATGACGACGACGAAGCCGGCACCGGCCGAGAGGCGCACGTCCTTGACCTCGATGATGTGATCCTTCGGCGCCCCACGCAGGGTGGCATCGGTGCTCAGGGAGTACTGAGTCTTGGCGATGCAGATAGGGGCGTCGCCATAGCCTTCGTCCGTGAATTGCCCCAGCTTGCGCTTGACCTGCGTCGGCAGCTCAACGTCAGCGGCACCGTAGATCCGCTGGGCGATCGTCCGGATCTTCTCCTCCAGTGGCCGGTCGAGCTCATAGCTGTACTGTGCCCGAGGCGATTCTGCCGCCGACTCACCCGGAGGTGGGGCCTGCGCGTCGCCCGAGGCTGTTCCCGCCACGAACACCGAGCCATCGTCGACTGCCGGCCCCGCATTTCCGGCACCACCGGCGGCTTCGACGACCGCCTCGGCGAGGCCCAGCGCACCCTTGCCGCCATCGGCCCAGTGGGTCGATTCGACGGCCGAGATCCCCTTGGACCGCAGATGTGCGATCGCGTCCGCCATCTCCTCGTCCGTGTCGGTGGGGAACCGATTGAAGCACACGACCGGGGTGATTCCGTAGATGTTGAGGAGATTGCCGCAGTGGTGCTCCAGGTTGCTCATGCCGTCGATGACGGCGTGACTGTTCGGCGTCTGCACGTCTTTGACCTCGATGCCTCCGTGGTACTTCAGCGCCCGCAGGGTGGCGACGACGACCACGGCCGAGGGCCAGATACCAGCGGCGCGGCATTTGATGTCGAGGAACTTCTCTGCACCCAGGTCGGCACCGAAGCCGGCCTCGGTCACCGTCCAATCGCCTAAGGTCAGCGCGGCCTTCGTCGCCAGCAGGCTGTTGCAGCCGTGGGCGATGTTGGCGAACGGGCCCCCGTGGATGAATGCCGGCGAATGCTCGAGGCTCTGGACGAGGTTGGGCGCCAGCGCGTTGCGCAGCAGAGCAGTCATCGCGCCGGCAGCACCGATGTCGGCGACCGTGATCGGGGTTCGTGAGCGGCTGTGAGCGAGGACGATCCGTCCCAGGCGTTCCTTGAGGTCGGTCAATGAGGTGGAGAGACAGAAGACCGCCATGACCTCGCTGGCGACGACGATGTCGAAGGCGTCTTCGCGGGGCACTCCCCCGTTGATGCCGCCGAGACCCACAACGACGCCACGCAGTTCTCGATCGTTGAGATCGACGACGCGACGGATGTGGACGCGTCTGACGTCGACGTCGAGTTCGTTGCCGTGATGGATGTGGTTGTCGAGCATGGTCACGGCGAGATTGTTCGCAGCTGCGATCGCCGCGAAGTCCCCGGTGAAGTGGAGGTTGATGTCCTCCATCGGCACCACCTGGGCGTATCCACCGCCGGCTGCTCCACCTTTCATGCCGAAGACCGGACCCATGCTGGGCTCGCGCAGAGCCAAGACTGCCTTGCCGACCTCAGGCTTCGACCGGGCGAGTTCGTTGAGTCCGTCGGCAAGACCGATGCTCGTCGTGGTCTTTCCCTCACCGGCAGGAGTCGGACTCATAGCCGTCACGAGGATGAGTTTCCCATCCGTGGCGGCCTCGGCGGCGGAGTCAAGAACATCGATGGGGACCTTGGCCTTGGTCCATCCGTAGGGAATGATGTCTTCTGGCTGCAGACCCAGTCCAGCGGCGACGTCGATGATGGGATCGAGCTCGGCACTGAGCGCAATTTCTAGATCAATGGTCATAGTGCCATCATGCCGCTTCTGCGGTGTTTTGTGACCACCCTCGAAGGATGAAATTCACCCGACAACGAGGTGGCGCTGCTCATCAATCGCGTACGCCATTTCTCGTCTTCGCCTCGGGCTCTGGGCATCAGGCCTGCGAATACTGCGAGCACTCCGGACACCTGGCCATGAGGTCGTGCCGGCATTGCCGAACATGGAGCAGGAATCTCTCGGCTGAGTCAAGTGAAGAGCGTTGGGCCCGGATGGCGGCGATCCGGGCCGCGATGATCTGTGCACGCCCCGCCTCACCACGGTGCACGATCGCCCGGATCTCCGCCAGACTCATCCCCACCTCCTGGCAGGACAGCACGATCCGACACCGTGCCAGATGCTCGGACCCGTACAGTCGGTGGCCTGTGACCGTGCGGTCCGGGACCACGACCCGTTCGTCTTCCCAATGCCGCAGCACATGTGCGGCGATCCCCAGGCGCCGCGCCGCTTCACCGATCTTCATGACACCATGATGACACCTTGACTTCAGGTTGACCTGAAGTTCTAGATTCGGATCATGAACGAGCAGACGCACGAACCTGAACCTTCAGTTGAGATCACGACTCGACGAATCATCCTCAGTGACGGAACCGAGGCGGCAACCCAGACAATCGGGCCGGCACCAGGGCACGACAACCTCGGCGATATCGTCATCTGTCACGGAACACCATGGTCATCGCGGATGTGGCTGCCGATTGCCCGCGAACTCGGCCGCAGCCATCGCGTTCTCCTGTGGGATATGCCCGGATACGGTGAATCCATCGCCGAGGCGGCCCTCCCTGTCGATCTCGTCACCCAAGGTCGCCGGCTGGCGGAGTTGATGACGGTCTGGGATGCGCAGTTCCCTCAGGTCATCGCCCACGACATCGGTGGGGCGGTGGCGTTGGGCGCGCATTTGTTCGGAAGGTGCGAATTCGCATCGCTGTATCTGCTCGACATTGTGACACTGCCGCCGTGGGGCTCTCCGTTCTTCCGCCTCGTGGCCGACAACGAATCGGTCTTCACGTCCTTGCCACCACAGCTGCATCGTGCGCTGGTCACCGAGTACATCGCTGGAGCCGGCGGAGCACGCCTCGAACGCAGCTGGGCCGAGATCCTCGCAGAACCGTGGTGCACGGTTGCAGGCCAGGCCGCCTTCTACCATCAGATTGCGAGCCTTCGCCCCGAGCATACGGAGCCGATAGCCAGGCGTCTCGGAGAGGTGCGATGCCCCGTTCGAATCGGCTGGGGTGCCGAGGATCCGTGGATTCCCTTTGGGCAGGCCGAGCAGTTGGCACAGCGGCTGCCGGGCACAGCGGACATCACCTCGTTCAGAGACGCCGGCCACCTGGTGCCTGTGGAGTCAGCGCAAGAGCTGAGCGACGACCTCGCCGCTTGGTTAGGCTCCGCGCCGCTCAGTACCACGCAGATCAATGCCACGTAGCTCGGTACCAGGCGGTTCGGTGCCGCAGACTTCGGAGGCGCATACTTCGAATCAGCATTGCCCTGGCCGCCCGATTATCTTACTATCTTCGTATGTACGCAGATAAGAAGACATGCTCTCTCACCGCCGACAGCGAGTTCGTCGATCTGGCCGTCGAGGTGTTCACTCTCCTTGCCGATGCCACTCGGGTGAAGATCATCCTGGCTCTGCGCGATGATGAGCTGTCGGTCAATCACCTCGCCGACATCGTCGACAAATCGCCGACATCTGTTTCACAACATTTGGCGCGCCTGCGCATGTCCCGAATGGTCACGACCCGGCACGAGGGCACGAAGGTGTTCTACCGTCTCACCGATGAACACGCTCGCCGCTTGGTCGTCGACGCCATCGAGCAGGCCGAACACACCATCGGACGCCCTCATCACCACACCGCAGACAGTGCAGACCGGCTCTGACATGGCGGTCGGCGACCATCTCCACCACGACCACGGCCACCATCGTCACCAACCTCACGACCGTGGTCACAACCATGACCACGGTCACCACCATCCGCGCGGCATCAAGGGTGTCCTCCACGGCCTCTTCGTCCCGCATAGCCATGACGCCAGCGACTCGATCGACGACGAACTTGAAGCGAGCACTCAGGGGATCAGAGCCGTCAAGATCTCTCTGGTCGCGCTCCTCATCACCGCTGTGCTTCAGGTCAGCGTCGTTGCAATCAGCGGCTCGGTCGCGCTGCTGGCCGACACCATCCACAACTTCGCCGACGCACTGACGGCCATTCCGCTGTGGATCGCCTTCACGCTCTCACGCCGACCTCCGACCAGGAGATTCACCTTTGGGCTGGGCCGCAGCGAGGATCTGGCCGGCCTGTTCATTGTGGCGATGATTGCCGCCTCTGCAGTTCTGGCCGGCGTCGAATCGATCCACCGCCTCATCGAGCCCCGCACGATCGAGCACACGGGCTGGGTGTTCGCGGCCGGAGTTATCGGCTTCCTCGGCAATGAGATAGTCGCCGTCTATCGGATCCGCGTCGGTCGGAAGATCGGTTCGGCTGCCCTCGTCGCCGACGGTGTCCATGCCCGAACTGACGGATTGACCTCGCTCGCCGTCGTCGTCGGTGTCATCGGAATCTGGATCGGACTGCCCTGGGCGGATCCGGTTGTCGGCATCGTCATCTCCTTAGCCATCTTCGCCCTGCTCGTCTCCACGGCCAAGGACATCGGCCAGCGCCTGCTCGACGGGGTCGACCCTTCCCTGACAGCGCGAGCCGCCGAGGCGATCCACGAGTTTCCCCAAATCGTCGGAATCACTGATCTGCAGGTGCGCTGGATCGGCCATCGCCTCCACGTCCACGCCGTCATTGACGCAGACAGCAGACGCCCTGAATCTGAGTCCAGCCCCGGCCCCGGTGGACTTTCGCTCGCCGAGTTTACTGAGCTCCAGCGCACTGTGGAGGATCGCCTCCGACAGGCACTGCCGAGTGTGGGTGAGGTCGTCGTCGCTCCGGGATCCACCGACTCGGCGTGAGTGGTCTCAGGTCAGCTGGAGACCGGTGATGCAGGTGGCGCCGTCGTCCTTCGTCGAGAAGTCAGCCGTTCCGTCCTTGCCGCCGGAGGAGATCTCGACAGTTCCTGTGATGCCCCGGGGAACCCAGAATCCGACGAATCCATTGTCGAAGGTCGTCGCAGTCTCGTCGACGACCTCTTCTCCTGTCGCCGCGTCGGTGATCGTGACGTCGACGGCCTCTCCGCTCAGCTCACCAAGGCAGGTCGTCAAGCTGTGGTAGAAACATTCGTGGCTCTGGTCGACGAACGGCGCAATCGAAATGTAGCTTCTGTCCTCAGGCAGGTCCAGCCCGAGTTCCGCCGACTCATCCGACAGCTGCAGCTCGTCCGGCTGGACGGAGGCCATGAGAGTCGTCGATCTCTCGTCGACGGGAACACGGTCGAGGTGGTCGATGATTTCGGTAACGTCCATATCGTCGAGGCCGTGGCCAGAGAGCAGGCCCGCCGGGCCGTTGTCACCCGGCTCCCCTGCAGCGTCCGAGCCTCCGGTCGAGCAGCCGCTCAGGAGCAGAACCAGTCCGGCTCCCGCCATCACGATCTTCCGCATACCCGTCATTTCCCCGCCTTCAGCCACACAGCACATACCGTTCTTCTACACATCGTAGTATCGGCCACTGAGGTTCGAAAATCACACACCCCTGGTCGGAGAGACCACGACCCGGCGGTGCGGCGTCAGCCCTTCTCCGGTTCCATCCCTGCGGCCTCGACAGCGCTGCGCACGATCTCGTCGAGGTCGAACTCGGCCTTCCAGCTCAACTGCGCGCCGATGCGGGAGACGTCGGCGACGAGTGCAGGTGGGTCACCTGCACGACGCTCGCCCATTTCGGGCACGATCTCACGTCCGGTCGCCTCGGCGATGGCATCGATGACTTCCTTGACGGAGGCACCGGTGCCGGTGCCCACGTTGAACACCGTCTCCGAGGTGTCCCCGGACTTCATGTAGTCAAGCGCGGCGATGTGCGCCTCGGCCAGATCCTTGACGTGAACGTAGTCGCGGATGCATGTGCCGTCAGCGGTATCGTAGTCGTCGCCGAATACGATGGGGGCTTTGCCGTCTGCGATGCGTCCGAGGACGATCGGGATGAGGTTCATGACAGCCGTGTCGGCGAGCTCAGGCCAGCCGGCTCCGGCGACGTTGAAGTAGCGCAGCTTCACGGCGTTGAACTTCGCACCGCGCATCCTCGCCGAGGTGATCGCATTGTCGATCATCCATTCGCCGATGAGTTTCGTCTGCCCGTAGGGGTTGATCGGTCGGCAGTCGAGGTCCTCGGCGACCATCTCGACATCGGGCATGCCGTAGGTCGCAGCCGAGGATGAGAAGACAAGGGATTCGATGTTGGTGCGTTCGGCGGCGGCGAGGACATTCGTGAGTCCGCCGACGTTCTGGCGGTAGTACATGATGGGTTCTTCGACCGACTCCCCCACCTGCTTCTTCGCAGCGAAGTGGATGATCGAGTTCACCGAGTGCTCCTCGATCGCAGCGACGAGACGATCCTCGGCGTCGGCGGCGGCAAGGTCGATGTTGACGATCGCCCGGCCGGTGACGCGAGCCTCGATCCCGGTGGAAAGGTCGTCCACGACAAGGACGTCATCGCCGCGCTCGGACAGCAGCCGTACTACGTGGGAGCCGATGTATCCGGCACCTCCCGTCACCAGAACACTCATGTGCCGATCTCTCTTTCACTAGCTCTCTCACAGCGGTCGATACGCTGCGTCATACCCACATCAGAATACGTGACCCGTCCAGCATCCCAGACATCAAGGCGCACTGAACGACCAGTGTGGAGTTGCCCGAAGTCACGACCATGCGGACCCAGCCTCTGGTCAAACACCACCATCCCTGCGAAGGTGGAAATGTCGGCGATCAAGGACGAGTTCGAAGAAGTCCTGCGGCAGAGCTTCGACGCCGATGTTCATGTCGACACGTGCACCGAGACCATTCGGGTGCGGACAGACCACCAACTGGAGATGTCGACTCTCGACTCGGTGGTGAACAGATATCCCAGCGCGGACCTCGTCATCATGTTCACGGATATTCCTCGCCACACCCAGGACAAACCACTCATCGCCGAGGTCCTACCGAGGCGCAAGGTCGCCGTGGTCTCGAATCCGACCCTCGGCGCATTGACGACGAGACGTCGCCTACTCAAGATCTTCATGAGCTGTGCGAACCAGCTGCTGCCCGACGGCCATACGGCCCCGAAGCATAGTCTGCCCAGGTGGGGTCAGTGGTCGAGTCGAGCCGATTCCGGGCACCGCACCCTGCACGCGCACACCTTCACCGGCGGAACTCGCCTGGTGTTGGGAATGACGACGGCCAATGAACCGCTGCGCATGGCGCGCAAGCTATCCCGGGCCCTGGCCGTCGCCTCGGCGACGGGGGCTTTCGGAATCTTCTACAGCTCGATCTGGCAGATGTCGCACCACCTGTCGACGGCTCGGCTGGTCTCCATAGGCATGATTGCGATTGCAGTGATGGTGGGGTGGCTGCTGACCGTCAACGGCCTCTGGGACAGACCGGTCAGGGGACGTCGTGCTCAGGTCGTCTTCTACTACAACCTGTCCACTGTTCTCACCCTGATCATCTGTGTGGGTGCGCTCTATGTTCTGCTGGTTGCGGGAATTCTGGTGGGCAGTCTCATCGTCATCGACCCGGATTTCATGGCCCAGATCATCCATCGCCCGGAAGCGAAGTTCACCAATTATCTGGACATCGCCTGGCTCAGCGCCGCGATGGGCGTCGTCGCCGGTGCTCTGGGCTCGACCTTCGACAGCGATGTCGACGTCAAGAACATGACCCACGCTCAACGCCTGCGCTCACGTGTCTACGTCGCGGAGAATAGTTGAGCGTTCGGGAGTGGCACGACAGCCGGCCGAGGCCTGAGCACAAGTTTCGCACTCAGACGATGCTGATCAGCACCGTCTGAGTCCGCCGTTGCGCAGCCTGAGATGGGTCGACCACTTTCTCGGCGCTCTGCTGCTTGAAGTCGCGACTGCAGGCGCGACGATCAGCCCTGATGAAACCTCAAAGCTTGAGAAGGGCTCCCTCGCACGAGCCATCCCATGATACTAGGTCCAAGTCCTTTCGGACACGATGGTCCTACTTCCCGGCGGCAGATCCAGAGCGGAGTCATCGAGGAATTTCAGCGCAATGGGGCAGGTGACGGTGACCTTCATATGGCGATTGAGCACATCCTTCAACGATCTGGCCATGAGCTCCTTGCAATGACGGGTTGCTTCATGGGTTTCAATCGCCTCGCAATAGATGAACATGACCTCCTTCTCGTCGATCGTGTAGTGCAACGACGCCACAAGCTTCCCCGGAAGATAGAGATCGAACTTCGACGCTTCCTGATTATTCAGCAGTGTGTACATATTGAATCCTTTTAATGTGACCGGCACTGCTCGACTCGTTCGATGATTCTGAGGTCGTGAGTTCTCGCGTCGGTGCCGTTGGTTGAAGGTCAGCCAGGAACGTTCGTGCCCACCGGTGAATATCGTGACGCTCAACGACTTCAGCCATGGAGGCCATCCGCTTACCGGCTTCCGCGGCTGGCATTTCCACTCCGAGCCGAATGGCGTCCTTGAGTCCGGCGATGTCGTGAGGATTGACCAGCAGCGCGTCGTGCAGTTCGGCTGCCGCACCGGCGAATTCAGAGAGCACGAGAGTACCATTGTCGTGTCGCGCGGCCACGTATTCTTTGGCAACGAGATTCATCCCATCACGCAGTGAAGTCACCAGGAGCACGTCGGCTGCGAGATAGAGAGCCACCGTCGACTCAAAGGAATATGAATGATGGAAATAGTGAACGGCAGCACCGTCCAAGGCGCCGAAACTGCCGTTGATGTTTCCCACCAGCTGCTCAACGTCATCGCGTAAGTCTTGGTACGACTCAACCCCCTCCCGGGACGGCTCGGCGACCTGGACGAATGTCGTGTCCTGCGGGTCGAGCACCCCGTCTTCGAGGAGTTCCTGGTAGGCACGCAACCGGTGGAGGATGCCTTTGGTGTAGTCGAGGCGGTCGATGCCGACGATGAGCGTTCGCGGATCGCCAAGCTCCACCCGCATCTGCCGCGCCAACTCCTGTGTCTCTTCCGCTTCAGCCACCTCATGAATCGCCGCAGTATCGATTGAAATCGGATAGGCGTGGACGGTGTTCGACAGCCTCTCACTGTCGATGTCCAAATACCGCGAGACTGCACTGCGGAAGTTCTTCACATCTGATGCGAGTTGAAAACCAATCACGTCGGCACCGAGCAGGGCCCGCAGGATCGAATCACGCCACGGGAGCTGAGCGAATATTGTCTCCGAAGGAAAGGGAATGTGATTGAAGAATCCGATTCGAACGTCGGGCCGTTGGGCTCGAATCATCTCTGGCACAAGTTGCAGGTGGAAGTCGTGGATCCACACCGTCGCCCCAGGGGCGGCGGAATCCACAGCCGCCTGAGCAAATCGAGCATTGGTGGAGCGATATGTTTGCCACCAGGAGCGATGGAACTGCGGCGGTACGACCAGGTCGTGGTAGAGGGGCCACAATGTGGCGTTGGAGAACCCTTCGTAGTACCTCTCGTGTTCCTCTGCTCCGAGGGCAACGGGGACGAGACTCATCCCGTCGAACTCGAACGGCTCGAACTCCTCTTCGCTAGTTCCGCCCCACCCGATCCATGCTCCGTGGCTCTCCCTGACCATCGGCGCCACCGCCGAGACAAGTCCGCCCGGAGAAGGCGACCAGCTTCCCTCAGAGCGATACGCCGGTAAGCGGTTGGCAACCACTACCAGAGAATGATTTCCATATATCACTGCATTCACCGACCCTCCCGAGGCGCGGATCGATCGTCCTGAGGTCGCAGACCGACTGGCGCATTGACTGCAGGGCTTCGACTCCGTAGGGCGTCCTGCCCGGGCAGTCGACACGACGCCGACGTTTACTGTGTAAACGTATCGTTCGTCACATTACCATAGTGATTTCGCTTGGAGACTCGTCCACGGCACATCCACAATCGCTCATACTCCTCGGCTCGAGGGGGGACTTTTCCCAACAGAATCCGTATTCTGGACGCAACTCGCACCATGAGGCTCCTCACGATTCCAGACTGAGAAGGCGCTGATGTCCGAAACGACGAAGAAAACCTTGCATGTGCTCATCATCGCCGACCCCGGGGCTGCAAGCAGGAGGATCGACTCGCTCAAGAATCAGCTCGAAGAGCGGCTGCGCCAGATCTTCGACATGGATGTTCAGATCGAAGCGTGCACCCAAACCATCCGGGTGCAATCGGATCATCAACTGGAACTGACGGTTCTCGACTCATTCATGCGCAGCTACCCTGATGTCGACGTGATTCTCATGCTGACGGGCATCCCCAGGCATACGCACGGAAAACCACTCGTGGCCGAGATCCTGGCTGGCAGGAGGGTCGCTGTCGTCTCGTTTCCCACGCTGGGGGCCTGGCCGTCGAAACGACGAGTCACGCGGGTGCTGACCACTTGCGTCAACCAGCTTCTCCCTTACGGTCCTCCCTCAAGCACCTACCCGTTCATGCCTCGATGGGGCCAGTGGTCGGACGGAAAAGAGTCGGGGAACCAAACCCTTCACGCACACACCTTCACCGGCGGTCCACGCCTGATACTCGGGATGACCAGCGCGAACAACCCTGTGCGGGTGGCGTCGAAACTCTCGCGCGCTCTGGCTGCGGCCTCAGCAACCGGCGCGTTCGGCATTTTCTACAACTCCATCTGGCAGATGTCGCACCATCTGTCGACCATGCGGCTGATCTCAATCGGTTTGATCGCTATCACAGTCATGGTCGTGTGGCTCATTTCGGTCAATCACCTGTGGGATCGCCCCGTTCGCGAACGCTTGGCTCCAGTCGTCCTTTACTACAACCTCTCGACGGTTCTCACTCTGTTCCTCTGCGTGGTCGCATTGTATTGCTCGCTTGTTGCGGGAATTCTCCTGGGCGGCCTGATCGTCATCGATCCCGACTTCATGAGCCAGACCATCGAGGCCCCCGCAACCTTCATCAACTATCTGGACATCGCATGGCTCAGCGCCGCGATGGGAGTAGTTGCCGGTGCTTTGGGGTCGAGCTTCGATTCCGATGCAGACATCAAGAATCTGACTCATGGGCAGCGAATGCGAATGCGGGTCTATTCAGAGGAAGAATCTGATTGAATGCTGCAACGATCACATGCCGACTCGTGCCCACGCACGGTGCTCAGAAAGCGCTTTGACCAACTGCTTCGTCACTCCACCAGGATCTGATTCGCAGAAAATCCCCGGAGCATCGAGCATGATCCTTGGTTCTTCCAGCAGATGTTTGGCTTCGCCGCAGGTGGCTATTGCCTTGAGGTGACGCCAGGATCCACTGATCTCATCGTGGCGTACGTGCGCTCCACCGCGACCGATCGATCGCTGCGAGGTTCTTCAGTTCGCGGTGCCGAATCGTCTCCTCATATTATTTGCCGAGCTCGAAGATGAACGCGCGGAACATGTCGTTGACGGGGCATCGGGGACGGTTGATCGGCAGCTCACTGAAGTTCGGCCCACCGAGGCGGCTGATCTGCGTATCGAGATAGGAGAATAGGCGCCCCTGCAGCAGGGGGGGTAATTGGTGGCATCGATTCCCGGTACGAGGTGACCCGGATGAAACGCCACTTGCTCGGTTTCGGCGAAATAGTTCTCCGGATTCCGATCGAGGGTGAGCACCCCACTGCTTTGACCGGGGCGAGTTCCTCGGACACAAGCTTGGTGGGGTCCGATAGGTCGATTCCCTTGGACATTTTGTCTTCGGTGTCCGACATCACCTGCAGACCCAGCTCCCACCTGGGGAAGGCGCCCGTTTCGATAGCATCGGCAAGGTCTCTGCGATGGAAATCGGAATCGAATCCATCGACCATCTGAGCGTCCTCCCAGAGAAGGGAGTGGACCCCGTTCTGCGGTTTCCAATGGAACTTCACCAAGGAAGTCTCCCCGGCCGCATTCTCGAGGCGGACGGTGTGGACGCCTGTGTTGGGTCGCTTCGGTATGCAGAGACACGAAGTCCCAGAATGTATCGTGAGCACTCTGTGCCTGTGGAATCTCTCGGTCCGGGTGGGGTTTGGCAGCGCGGACGATATCGGGGAACTTCAACGCGTCTTGGATGAAGAACACCGGAAAATTGTTGCCCACGAGATCAAACACTCCTTCGGAGGTGCAGAACTTCGTGGCGAAGCCTCGTGTGTCTCGAGCGACATCGGCTGACCCGCGTGATCCGACGACGGTTGAGAAGCGTGTGAAAACCTCGGTCTGAGCAGCGGGCTGGAGGAAGCCTGCCTTCGTCACGTTGCTCGCAGTTCCGTATGACACGAAGGTCCCGTGCGCGGCTGCACCACGGGCATGGGCGACCCGTTCCGGGATGCGCTCATGGTCGAAGTGGGTGATCTTCTCCCGCAGGTGATGGTCCTGCAAGAGCACCGGCCTTCGGTGCCCGGCCTAAAGCGAATGGTTCGTCTCAGACAGTCTGCCGCCTTGCGCCGTCGTGTGGTATTCGCCTTGCTGTCCTTGTTCGGCCTGCCCATCGGCGCTGTCGGCTCCGGTGGGAGTCGTCGGCCTGAGCCCACTCTGGTCCGACTTCGGCGACGGAGGACCTTGCGGATGCAGTGGCTCATCGAACTTCGGCGTTGAGGACGCCGGTTTACCTGGGATGAACGGGCTCTCTTCGGATGGCATCTCTGCTGTCTTCACCTCGGCGATTGCTCCTGTTCAGGGTCACGCTATGACTAGATTCCCGCGAAGACAATCCCCCTTACGGAGATTGTGTATGTGAGCTATCCTGACGACAACCGTGACCTCTACACGTGGTGAGGAGACGTGGTCATCATGCCGAAAACCACAGCGTCAGGAAAACCCAAGAAGTCGGAGCTGCCGTCCACCCTGAAGAAGTCGGACCAGAAGGCTCAACGCACGTTCGCCAAGGCGTACGACTCCGCTTTGAAGGAGTACAACGACGAGAAGCGCGCACACCAGGTTGCCTATGACGCGCTGAAGCACACCTATGAGAAGGTCGGCGACAGTTGGGAGCCGAAGAAGTCTTCCGGACCATCAGACGCACAGAGCGCTGGTGGAAAGAATACGAATCGCGAGACCGCTGGTGGTATCGATGCAAATGCGTCGAAGGACCATCTGTACAAGGAAGCTAAGAAGCTCGACATCTCCGGGCGATCGACGATGACCAAGAAGCAGCTCGTCGATGCCCTTGAGAAGGTGAGCAATCGGGCGACCAGTAAGAGCTCGTGACAGTCATGTCAAGGTGATTCACGACCGTGGCCTGATTCTTTCATATCGGTGGTGCCGTGGGGATGTGAGAGCTCCGAGGGCGCCGCCGATTCCACCTCGAGCTGCATAGCCGTAACCGAAGGGCTTTCTCATGACAACGCAGTGGACCGATCAGCTCACCGGCACGGCGCCGAGTCCGCGTGGTCCCGCCAGCGACACTTTGATCAGAATCATCACCGGAAGAAGTGAGACGGCCGATGTCGAGCTGAGCTCCCTTGCCGACAATGTCTCCACCGCTCTCCGCGCCACTGAGGACCTCTTGTCCGATGATGACCTGCAATTGACGCTTTTCCTCTTGTATGTCCTACACTACGGCCCCGCAGAATATGTTGAGGGCGACTGGGAATGGAACCCTCGGCTGATCGGTATTCGTCAACTCATCGAGGGTCAACTCGAGAACGTACTGCGACTGCACAACCCGGTCCCTGCAGTTCTGCCGGTCACTGGCGAAGAGGTTGCCGAGACCTTGTTCTCCATGACTGCAGACGCGGCGCGACCCAGCCTGGCCACGTGGATGGCCCGACATGCCACTGTCGAACAGCTACGCGAATTTCTCATCCACCGGTCCATCTACACTCTCCGCGAAGCCGACCCGCATACTTGGGTGATTCCTCGTCTCAGAGGTCGAGCCAAGGCAGCGCTCGTGGAAATCCAGTCCGATGAATACGGTGGAGGCAAACCAGATTGCATCCACGCAGAGATCTTCGCTCGAACCCTCCGCAATTTCGGATTGGACGACCGCCCGGATGCCTACATTGACGTTGTTCCGGCCGTGATCCTCAATTCGATGAACACAATGAGCTTCTTCGGGCTCAACAGACGTCTGCAGGGCGCCACCATCGGTCATCTGGCAGCTTTCGAAATGACTTCGTCGATCCCCAACAAGTACTACTCCCGCGCTTTTGCTCGGCTCGGCTACGACGAGGACGTCACGTGGTACTTCGACGAGCATGTCGAAGCCGATGCCGTGCACGAGCAGATCGCCGGACGCGATCTTGCGGGAGGGGCCGCCGAAGACGACCCCCGACTGATTGCCGATATTGTCTTCGGCGCCTCAGCCTGCTTGTTTGTCGACGATCTCGTCGGCAAACGCCTCTATGACAGATGGACCAACGGAGAGACCGCACTGAGAACTTCACCCGGGCACGAAGGATGAGATCGATCCGTGAAGAAGGGTCAACACGTGAAGAATGACAACACTAGCCCGGTGACCATTACTGCATGCCCTGATGGTCCGCTTCTCGTACGAGGCGATTTCTCCCTCGCCGAAGCACCAGGGCGCACACCCGAACGGCCAGACCGAAAAGTTGTGGCACTATGCCGCTGCGGCAAAACAGGAATCGCGCCCCTATGCGATGGCTCTCATAAACTGACGGGATTCCGTGCGCCGTCACCCCCGATCACCCCGTAGTGACCTGAGGCTCTGGAGTTAGTTTGTCGCGATCATGCCACTCATCCGAACCTGCCAGAGTAACGCTACGGCGAGAAGATCGGCACCGCGAGTCGCGATTTGCCAGGCCTCAAATATCTCTTAGCTGAGGAAGGAACTCCTCCGGGAGCGACTCAACGGGCACCAGGACGATGTCCTGGATCCGCCAGGCAATCTCGACACACTGTTCGCGCGCCCGTGCTAGCTCACCCAGACTCGGGGTTCGGCTGTCACTGGGTACGACGAAAGCCTCGACATGGAGGACATGGCCCTGGTCGCGGATACGGCAATCGGCTTCCTCAACCCAGTCGACTGCCAACAGCGTATCCACGATTTCGGTGGTGATCGGGTCCGGGTCTGTGCCGTCGTACTCCGTGGCCCGCGCGTCCATCAGGTCACTGATCGAACCGCGGAGGTTCTTCCAGCCATCGCTGACGATGCTGAAGGATATGAAGATCGCGGCAGCAGCGTCCGCCCACCACAGGCCGATGCCAATCCCCAAGATGCCCACCACCGTGGCCAGAGAGGTCATCCAATCGGCCTTGTTCATCTGGGCATCCGCGTAGAGGACCTTATCGTGCAGGATGGCGGCAAGCCTGAGCTTGAGTCGACCGAATATGACTGGAGGCACCGCCGTAGTCGTCATCACTATGATCATCAGCCACCCCAACCAGATCGGAGTACCGAAAATCTCCATCACACCGATCGGTGGATGCTCAGCGGCAAGAAGACCGACTGCAGAGTCGATGATGAGGTAGGCACCCATCGCCAGGAGAGCGACGGCTGCGACCAGATGGGCGATTCCGATGGAGCGGTGATAACCGTAAGGGTGTCGAGCAGTGGGCATGCGACGAATGAATCTGGCGGCTACCAGGAATGCAAGCGGTGGGAGCAGCGACAAAGCGTCCTCGACCCATGCGGCCTTCATGGCCTGGGAGCTTCCTGCCACCAGGATGACGAGAAGGAGTGTCACTGTCATGATCGCGAGAGTGATGCTCTCAAGACGAATTGCCCGGCGCAGTGCGTTGGCCTGTTCGTCGGGCAATTCTGTGTGTCCGAAGCGGGCGTTCATGGCTGAACGCCCTGTGCGAGGAGGAATTTCTCAAGTTCGGCCATAAATGCGTTCTCGCCCATTCGGACGGCCATCACATGTTTCTCCTTCTTCCCGTCAGGGCCGGCGCTCTCTGTATACGAGGTGGTGAGCGCAGCGTGGGAAGTCCAGGGAGATTTGTCAGTGATGCCGCCGATGATCATATCGAGCTGATCGTCCTTGAGCATCGTCATCAGCTCTTCTTCACTTCCGGCATGCCAGGCGACATCCGCGTCGATGCTGGAGGCGAAAGCTTCAACGAGTTCCACTTCTGTGCCGCTGGGTTCATCTGGCTTCGAAATATCGGTCCAGGGAGGACGATGCGAAATGCCTACTACCAGTTCACCGTTCTTGGCTCGGTTGAGCGTGTCGTCAGGGTCGCTGGGGATGCGCATGCCGCATCCGGTCAGACCGACGAGCGTGACCAAGACGAGAAGTAGACGCAATGGTCTCATGAATACAGTCTGACACGATTGGCCCAGGTAGCGCAGTAGGCTGTTCAATCTCGGTGTCGGAGAGGGTACGTCATTGAACGAGGCGTTTCACGTCGTCTCGGAAGCGCGGCAGCCTACGCGTCGCGGGAAGCCAACCGATGGCCGGAGTAATTCAGCAACGCAGGTATCCCACCTTCTGCGACGACTTCACGCTGGCGGGCTGCACCGGTGCCGAATCGGAGCAATCGTCGGATTCCTACCCGGACACGTTCTTCGTCCCCGCTTCGAAGCAGGTCTGGCTGAGCCCGTTCGAACACGGTCCACGCCGCTGTAGCCGCGGGCACATTTCTCTGAGCGTCTGCATCCATCAGATTACCCGTCAGCCCGAAACGTGCAGCTTGCCAATGAGCAATGTCGATGTGTTCAGAAGAGACTATGTTCGCAACTGGGCTATCGATCTCGACGTTGACGAGGGCCCGGATAAGCAACGCGAGCGTTAAAGCATCTTCTGCGTGCAGTTGTACATCACAGGCTCTGATCTCCAACGTCTGATGACGGGAAGACAATCGAACCAACCAGCCCACCACCGCCTCACCGGGCACCACCTCAGAGCGGATTAGCGCTGCAACCTGAGATTCGTAATCGTCGGCGTTGCGAAAGTGGGGAGGAGTACCGTAGATGATCCATCGGCGATACTGTATCGATCGCCAGCTCGCGAAACCGCTGTCAATACCGCGCCACATAGGGGAATTGGCGCTCAGGGCTGTGAGCGCAGGGAGCCATCTGCGCATTCCGTTGAGCGCGAGCACAGCGGCTTCTCTGTCAGGGACACCGACGTGTACGTGCATGCCATTGATGAACTGCTCAGTCGCAATTGCAGGAGCCAGCTCGGCCATCTCACGGTGGTGCAGGCCATCGCTGATGACGGGTGGAACGCTCGAAATCTGAGGCGCAGTTCCCAATGCTGTGGCGATCAGACCAAGTTCTTGGGCTGTCGAAGAGAGCCGTTCTCGGAAGGTGATCAGCGATTCGAGAGCTTCCGCTGCGGTTCTCAGCACTGGGGTGGCGTACTCGATCTGACAGTCGAGCCATTCAGAAGTGCACCGCCCATTGTGGGACGTCAGCGCCATCAATGCCTTCTTCTGCTGATTCGTTGGCGACGCAGGCAACAAGGTAGAACGGTCAGCGAGGATGAACTCCTCCTCGATACCGAAAGCAGACATCTGACCTCCTCATGTCGGAGCTTTCCTAGTAGGCACAGGCTCATTCTGCGACCAACTGGGTTGAGAGTCCTCGAGTCGTCTGTGAGAAATGGTGAACTTGGTCGAGCACTTCAACCGGCGCATCATTGCTATTGATCGTGCAAATATACTGCTCGCCGCTCAACTTGACCATGGCTTGGGCAAAGACAATGCACCGGCGGGGTTGATGCTCGCGATTTCGTGATGTCCAGTGCCATCTTCCATCGGCTTCCACGTGCGCTGTCGAGGTTGTCACTCCGAATTGACAACGCACCGTGCTTCACGTCCTCACCACCGACCGTGGACCAGAGTAGAGTACGTAGGTGACCAGCTATAAGAAGCACGAGAAGAATGCTGCCAAGATCGCCGGCAGTCTTGCTGAGCTGTGTGACGAGCACGGCGTCCGTGTGGCCGTCGCCGAATCACTCACCGGCGGCAAGATCTCCAGCCAGCTAGCTGCCGCACCTGGTTCGGGGAGCTGGTTCGCTGGCGGCTTGGTGGCATACTCGAGCGAGGTCAAGCACCATCTTCTCGAGGTGCCGCGCGGTTCGGTCATCTCCCAAACCTCGGTTGAAGCGATGGCGCGTTCCGTCTGCAGCTTGATGGGAGCCGATGCCGCTGTAGCCGCCTCCGGCGCAGGCGGCCCAACCAGCCAGGACGGGCAGGAGCCGGGAACCACGTGGATCGCGGTTCTCGTTGCCGACGAGGTGCAGTCCGAACTTCACAGATTCCGAGGGGATCCGATCAACATCCTGTCCAACACCGAGGAACGCGCGCTGGCAATGCTGTTCGAGGCGCTCCAGAAACGCTACGACAATTTGGCGGAACAGACGCCAACGAGCTGACGGCAGACTAGTCGGCGACCAAAAGTGTTTTCGGCTGGTGCCGGTACGCCGTCACTGCAAATGAGCGGTTGGGTCAGACCGTCCTTGTTGTTGAGGCCCTGTCAGCTCCCGAAAAGTCCCTTCGGTCCTAAGCACCCACGGTTGATCGCATCCCTTGCTGCTTCTGCGCCTGGTCAGTTACCACGCATCTTCAGGGGAATCAGAACAGCACCAGGCAGAACGGTCGGCCGACCGGATCGGCATAAACCCGGAAATCAGGGTGCTGTGTGGAATCATCGATCAGTTTCCCGCCTGCAGCGAGGACGGCCGGTTCGGCATCTTCATAGGAATCGACCCGAATGTCGATGTGCACCTGCAATGGGACGGTGTTGTCCGGCCAGGTCGGAGCCACATAGTCGTCTGCCCTTTGGAAGGACAGAATCTGCCTCCCTGACGGCTCGAACAGGTTGACCCAATCCGTGTCCTCGTCTGGAGAGATGTAACCGCCGAGGAGCGCCTGATAGAACTTGGCGGAGTCCAAGGGAACGGGGCAGTCCATGACTGTCGTGTTCAAGGTACCGATCATCGTTGATCCTTCTTCCGTCCGACGGCGTGCTGCTGATGTCCATCTTGGTCGTCAGGCGGTCGATCGGCAAGCCCCGTCTGCAGAGCAGATGTGGGAAGCCGAGCGGGCTCGCGACCCGCTCAGAACTGAGTCTCGGCCCCCGAGCTCTCGGCGTCGGAGGCTCGACTGGGCCCCGACCAGTTGGTCGTCTGTGTGAGAAGCGGAGGGGGCAGATCGAGATCGCGAGGCCGCAGCGGAATTGTTTCGGCCCCCTGCCCATCGGCCATGCCTTGGAGTAGATCACACACCGCCTCGTTGGCATTGTACTTTGGGCGCCAGCCGAGTTTTTGCTTGGCACGCGAGTTATCCATTCGGGGCACGGCCACGCCCATGTCCAGCCACCTCGCGTCGGCTGCTACCAGTTTCGTCCCGTGGCCCACGCCCAAGGCGGTGCGAAATACGTGCGTCGGCAGTTTCACGAATCGGCCGTGATCGATCAGATCTGCAAGCTCCTGGGCGCCGAGCAAATTATCTGCGCAGATGTTGAGTGCCCCGGGGATGCGGTGAAGGACGCTGGCCACATAGGCACGTGCGACGGCTGAGGAATGTACTGCTTGAACACCTCGCAGATCTTTCGGAACTGGGAGGAACGGCAGACGGCCCGAGCGGAGCAGCTGCAAGGGCATCCAGGGGGCGAGGAAGTAGCGCTGTATCTCCGATGCTGCGTCAGCTCCGAAGATCAGCGCCGGAGGCAATCGAGTCACTGTGATGTCCGGGTGAGCGCCAGAGAAGCGATCGAGCACGTCTTCTTGGGCAGCTTTGTCCACGCTGTAGTGCGAGGTGCTGATGCCGGTCGTCGGCCACGCCTCAGCACGTCGTTCGAGGGTGTCGTCGGAAGAATATACGCCCACGGATGAAGCGACGACGAGGTGCGGCACGTTCGCCTGCGCTGCCGCTTCTGTCACGCGGCGGGTGCCTTCGACGTTGACACGGCGAAGCAGATCACGGTCGCTGTTGGGTTGGATCAGCCACGCGAGATGGATGACGGCATCGACACCGGCCAGTACCTCGGCGAGCTGCTCGATGGCCACACTCTCGCTGCTGGCGGCAGCGATGTCGATCGACTTCCATTCACATGCGGAGTATGGGGAGAAGGAGGTGTCGGACATTCGTCTGGCGATTCCCACCACCGAGGTGACCTCTGGGGTCTGCGCGAGGACCTTCAGGATCGCGGTGACACGTTGCCGGTGGCTCCGGTGATTGCGACTCTCAAGTGCTCTCCTGAGTTTCGGGCTTCTGCGCTTCGGGGCCGGACATGTCAGCGACGGAATCGGAAATATCTGCGAACGAGTACGGTGGCCACGGCCCCAGGAAGCGGATCTCAGTGTCAGTGAGCTCATTCTGGATGGCGGTGAGTTCGGCTCCGAGGTTCTGGATGCCGGGCTCCGTCACCAGACAAGACGCCGTGAGAATGGGAGTCTTGCCCGCGTTACGGGCCGGCCTGCGGTACTCCTCGATGGCCAGACACTGCTCCGCGATTCGGGCTCTCAGGGCAGGATAGAGGTCGTCGGCCTCTCGATCTGCAAGCTCCTTCTCGGTCTTCTCCAGTCGCTTCTCCAGCAGTCGACGGACTCCAGCTGGGCGGCCTTCCATGTCGTCCTTGATTCTCCTAACCTCGTCGTTGGCTTCGACGAAGGTGTCTCGGTCCAGCGAGATCTCGACTCGCAGCTCCGAAGTGCCGTCCAATTCGCCCAATCGCTTGGACAGCGCACCCTTCGACTCCCCCAGCCACCCTTCGAGCTGATCGGTCGACGTTGCCCCCGATTCGGCGTCCGGGCGCACGATGACGTTGAAGGAGACTGGAAGCACGCTTCCAGCTCCCTGCCATCCGTCTTCGACGACCTCGCTATGCTGCAGAACCCATCGCTTCACGTCGTCGTCGGCCCCGTCGTAGGGCCCGCCATCATGTGTGTGGACGATCGCACGGGGCCCCTCGGTGTCCCCGATCAGATGCACCGGCGAACCGTCGATGCCATTGACCTTGGGTGTGTAATCACCGGCGGGCACAATAGCGTAGACGTAGAGCTTGGACGGCGCAGCTGCAATCGTTCCTGATTCTTCGCTGTGCCTCGCGCTGTTTTCTGTCACTTGATGTCCTTCGAGGTCTCTTCGGCCCATCTGGCTGGGTTGATGAGTTTGTCGACCACCTCGTCGACGACGTCGTCGAGCCCGCGATGCAGATCGTCAACGGAGCCGGTGATGCCGTGCTCGGCTTTGATCTGGTCCATGGCCTCATCGAGTTCCAGAAGTGCTTCGCCGAGGCGGTTCTGTTCGTCCTCGGTGAGGTCACCGCCTTCCATACGCCGCACAGCCTGTGTCTCCAGCGCTTCCTGAATCACCTCGACGAGGGTGACGACCAAGGTGAGAACGCCGTGCTTGAGGCTCTCCTCATCCACATTCAGTGCCATGACTCTCCTTCATCAGTCTTCTCGCGCGGATTACCGACAGCCGGATCCTGTTGCTCAGATGCGCTCCATTGTTCGAGTTCGTCGTACCAGCCGTCAATGTCATCCGCGGCCAGACGTATCGAAGACCGTTCGGTCTCGACGAACAGAATATGTGCCTTGCCGGTGGGGTTGTCGTGCTTCTCCCAGTGCAGATTCCGCACTTGCGAGGCAGAGATCCTCACCAGTGCGCGGCTGTCCATCGGGGACTTCCAGGTGAGGTCGTGCCCCGTCAGGGTCCCTTCGCCGCCCCGCCATGTCCCTCCGCCCGACAGCGCCTCCAGATACCACATTCGGCCCTGCTTCAGCGGTTGCGGCGAGGAGCTCGAGGCTTGGCCCGTCGAGGGCTGAAGAGCTGCCCCTCGTTGCTCCTGAACCAGACGGATCAGACGTTCGGGCTCAAGGGCAGACAGCTTCGATTCGCTCCCGTCGTCGAGTCGGACGAGGATGCGAATACGTTCCTCTCCCCCGATCGACGGCTCCGACAACGGCGCAATGGATTCTATTGAACTCAGCTTCGCCTGCCACAGTGTCTCCGCCGGATCGCGTCGGTGGATGATCAGCCGCTGCGAGGTGAGATAGGCGCTGCCTGGTCGCCAGGTGCGATAGAAGTTGTCCTGATAATGCCCACCCGCCATCTTGGCGATGATCTCCTCGTCCTCGGCCAAGGGAAGATGCGCGCGCACCGACTGCTGGACCCACTTTCGTGTGTCCTCATCCCATTGACGCATCATTCCGTATTCGAGCATCGTCTCGATTCCGGCGATGGTCGCACGCAGATTGACCCCGATGAGCGGTATGTCGGAAACCGAGATGATGAGGTCGAGATTCAGGTACACACCCTTGTTGAGGAGCACCTCAATGAGGTCAGGCAGGGTCGCACGTGGATCCCGGGTGGGCTGCATGATCGCGTCGTCGGCCATCAGCAAGCTACTTGCGCTCGGATGACTTCTCGGGCTCCTTGGAGGACCGTTTGAGTTCCGCTGAGCCGCCCGACTCCACTCGCTTGGAATGAGCGCTCTGCCAACCGCACCAGGGGCAGTACGCGTTCATCAGTTGAGCCAACTCAGCACGTTTACCGCATTCTGGGCAGGTGTCCTTCTGCTCGATAGCTTCTTTCCACGCCACAGTCTCGCGATCCGTGCCTGCCGGGAAGTCCAGCCCGTAGCGTGCTGCGGTCTCGAAAGATGCCAGTGCTGCCCTGATCCGAATTCCGAGGAGTTCGACTCCGGCTACCGAGACCATGATGTCAGCGTTGAGGACCAGGCCTTTGTCCAGCAGCGTCTCCACCACGTGGAGGAGAGTCCCCTCCTGGCTGCGCTGTGGCTGCATCGCACTGTTCGACTGGTTCGTCATGCTCATATCGTCGGCTTCCTATCGGGTGCTGTCCGAGTGTGAATGTGTGGTCGTCGGTCGGCTCCTGGCCCTGTGGACACGGAGCACTGGACCAAACCCGCTTGAGCTGATCACTCGGAGGGCCGTCCCCGGACGTAGCGGTTCTGTCGGCTGTACTCGAGGAGTTCGCCCTGCCCGTCGAGTTGGATGTCGTATTCGGCCAGCAGATCAGCGGTGTCGGGAACGCGCCGAGATTCCACGACTTCGAGTCGCACGGCCCAATGGTCATCTACCCAACGTGCGCCGACGACTGATTCCGGGGACCGGCCGGTGAGCGCGCTGAACTGTTCGACGGCCTTCTTGACCGCCTGCACAGTGGAGACTTTGGCGGGTTCCGACGCCGTCTTCGTGTCCTCGGACTTCGCAGCGCTGGACTTCGATGCGCTGATCTTCGTCGCGCTGGATTCGGTCGCGCTGGCCTTCGATTTCACGGGTCGAGATTTGGAGGGTGATGCAGCGGTCGAGCGGCGTGGCGATTCGGACGTGGAGGTCCGCCTCGGCCTTCTCCTTTCGCCGCTGTCCTGCTGAGTCGTGCCTTCGGCTGAGTCATCGCCTCGTGCAGTCTGCTTGTCTTCGGTGCTTGTCTGTTCGCTCATGGGTTCTCCTTCGATTTTCGTCGACGAGTCGATTCGAGTAGACGCGCGACCAGGTCTCGCTCCAGCTCATCGGCCTCGTCTTCGCTGACGGCGCCGGATTCTTTGGCCGCGGAAACCTCTTCCAACTGCCGTCTGATCGCACTGGGATCGTAATAGCGCTTCTCAGCTTCGTTGCGAACCTGTTCAGCCACCCAGACGGTCCCTTTGAGAGGGGCCAGAGGTGCACCGAGGATCGCTGAGAAAATTCCCATGACTAACTCCTACATCTCAGGAACGAAATCATAGGGAGCCTGTGGTCCGACGAGCCGGAACCTCATACGGTCCTGATTCGCTTCTGCCAACTTGTCGATGGTGTCGTCGAACTCCGCGAGCGATTCCTGGGAAAGAAGCACAGCGACTTCGACCACGTCTTCAGCCTGTCCACTCTCACGCACCGACATATCGGCAGTCAGAGGTTCAAGCTGATGGAGAATCGGTGGACCCTCCGAGGTCTTCCAACTCTCCATGGTCTTCACCACGATTTCGCCGAGGCGGATACGTTCGTTTCGTGTCTCGTCCTCATCCGTGCCCGCAATGTTCTCCCTCAACTCGGCGACTTCAGGGTTGTCGAGAATGATCTCTCGAAGGATGGTGTCCCGGTCGTACCGGACCAGAAGAGTGAATTGCGACAGCCCCGCCAGTCCTTCCAGAGCCTCGACATATTCGGCTTCGCGTGGGGCCAGCACTTCGCCAGCGATGTCGGCCTCTGCTGGGATGACGGTCCCGAAGGCGAGTGGCAGCACTGGCTGCGTCGCGGCGAGCTCGTCGAGGACCGCAATGTGGGCCTTCAGATCGTCCGGGCTGCCCAGGATGTCCGTCTCGACGAGGTCGGACACCACCGCCGCGACCCGACCGGAGCCGACGGCATGCAGCTGAGCTGCCTGCACACCGCCGGTTCCCTCCGACACATTCGCATCTGCGAAAACGATGCCGTAGAGATACTTGTCGCTGTCAGTGTCGATGTCGCCGCTCACTCGGACTCAGAGGAGCTGCGAGCGGGACGTTTGGTCCGCCGACGTGGTTTCTCGTCCTCGTCATCGGAATCGTCAGGTGTCAGCGCGTTCTTGACGCCCTCCACGGCACCCTGGGTTTTTCCCTTGGCGCCGCTTTCTGCCATTCCGCCCAGCATCTCCGGCAGATCCCGACCGCCCTGCTGCGTCAGGTCGAGTCGGTTGGTCGCCTCGGCGAAGCGAAGGTACGTGTCCACACTGGCGATGACGATGCGGGCGTCGATGGTGAGGATTTCGATGCCGACGAGTGAGACTCGCACATAGGCATCGATCACGAGTCCTTTGTCGAGGATGATCTCGACGACGTCAGCCAGAGAACTCGATGAGGGACGATCGACATAACTGCCACGTGAACGTTCAGCGGTGTTGGTACTCATTTTCATTACCTACTTCCGATAGGGAGCAGACGCTCAGTTGCGTCCACCTTCGTCTTCGGCTGCTTCTTCGTACTCTTCTGGTTCGTCCTCTTCATATTCCACAGGTTCGCCTGAGTCGTCGATCTCCTCCTCTTCGACGGGCTCGTCAAGGTATTCTTCTTCCGGCTCCTCGTCGACGGGTTCGTCGACGTATTCGCCTTCGGCATCCTCGTCCTCAACCGGTTCGGTCTCGTCTTCGGGCTCGCCGTCTTCACGAGGCTCTTCGTCCTCTTCATAGGGCGCAGCGTCCTCGTACTCTTCTTCGGCCTCGTCGGCTTCGGCCTGAGCCTGCTCATCTTCGAGAGCATCCTCATGTGACATGACGAGTTCGCTGTCGCGGATCTCACCGCGCCATCCTTCAACGCCGTCCTGATCGATCATGATCTCGTTCATCACGTGATGAACGAAGAACTTCAGTTCGAGCCGGAATCTGCGCGGCACCGTGAACCAGAGGGCACCGACTCCCTCGACGAACCCCTGTTTATGGTATTCGCCGCTCGCTATGATGCGGGTGAGCCTGGGGGCCAACTCGTGGAAGGAAACGCTGCCGCTGATGTAGCCCTTCTCACCGGTCGATTCCCAGACGATATGTGAGTCCGGGACCTGCTCGATGATCGTCGCCTCCCACGTGCGGTGGGACCAGACAGCCTGGCCTTTGACGCTGATCTTCACGTCATCCGTGCGTTCGACGTTCTCGACCTTCTTCATGAAGTCGGGCCAGTTCTCGAACATTGTGAACGCGTTGTACGCGACAGACAACGGCACACCGACATCGGCCGTTTCGATGATGTTCGAGAACTTGAAGTCGCCAGAGCCACCGGAACTGCCGGAAGAACCCCCGCCGAAGACACCTTTGATCTTGTCCTTGGCGCCAGCGGTCGCTGCGGAGAGAGCCGCCTTGGCTGGCGACTTGCCTTCCGCAATTTCCTGGGCACCGGCCTGGGCAGCCGCGCCTGCTGAATCGGACGATCCGTCAAAACGGTCAGACAACTTATCGACCTTGTCGCCAGCGGACTTGATTGCCTTGCGGCCGAGGGTCTTGGCGTAGTCTGCCGCCTGCTCCTTCAAACCACTGAAAATGGAGTCATCACTCACCGGTGGCCTCCTTGGTCTTGCGAGAAGCTGCAGGCTTCTTCGCAGCCGCCGAACGCTTCCGCGTCGGTGCCGACTTAGATGTCGATGTCGACTTGGAAGCAGATGCCGTCTTGCTGCCCGACCGGCGCTGGGTGCTCGAAGTCTTCGATGCTGTTCCGCTTGTCCTCTTGGTGGTCCCGCCTGTGCTTGACCTCTTCGATGTGGAGGATTCGGTTGCTTTGCCTGCAGGCCGGCTCGCTGTCGAGGCACGCTTCCTGGCTGGCTTCTTCGCAGGCGCTTCTTCCGCTGCCGGCTCTTCGTCTACTTCTTCGGCCTCGTCCGAATCGACGGGCTCCGCAGAATCGGCCTCTTCAGCTGCCTCATCTTCCTCAAGCTGTTCGTCTTCAGCTTCAGGAGTCTCAGCTTCGTCGAGGTGCTCGGGAGCATCGGCTTCCGCGCTTTCGCTGTCCGGATCCTCCTCATCAACCGAAGGGTCGAGGTCGTCTGCGGCCTCATCCAAGGTTGACTTCATCTTCTCGGTCTGGTCCTGGAGCCGGCTGCTCAGTTCGTCGATGCCCTTGGCTGCCAGAGCCTTAGCTGCACCCTTACCTGAGTCGGCCAGACGTCCGGTGATCTTCTCTTGAAGCTCTTTGAGTTCTGGTGTGGCATTGGCGAATTCCTTCAATCCGCCAATGAGACTCTCGCGGTTCTTCACCACACTTGATCCAGCCACGGTAGAGGCGATCGTCAGTGCCATGCCTAACTTCTTCGTTCGGCCAAGCATGTAGCCCGCCAATATCAGGCCTGTGAGTTTCATCTTGTCGTTCACTGGGTTCCTCCGAATCTGCGCCTATGGCGCGTGTGGCTGATGACCCTTGAGCTTGGCGATCTGTGATTGCTTTGAGCAGTGATCGCCAGCCGTGTCTCGATATGAAATGTCTTTCTGCTCCCGGATGACCGTCAGCTGGTGACGCGACTGGCCGTCGTCTGGGTTGTTCGCAAAATCCTCACTTTGTCCTCGGGCTTCTGTTCTTCAGAAGCCGCAAGCAATCTGCCCTTGGAACATCAATCTTCCGCGTGATTTCGATTCCGTCAAGGGGGACCCAGATTCTTTGAGGCGGTTTTCAGCCCGTCCGTGGCCAGACTATGAATATTGCCTGTTCAAGTACCTCACGAGATAGGAGCAAGCCGACATGTGAGGACATGACTGCCAACTAGCCTGACACTCCGTGCCGGAGATGCCCCACAGCATGCACCGGTCAAGGTATCGATGCATGTCTGATCCTGATCAAGTCATCTGTAAGTCATGACTTTCCGGTGTGGTGGCCTCTCAACGAGAAGTCCCGCACCCAACGGCACCCGTGGGCACCGTCAAATGCGGGAATTCAGCCAGCAGTGATCACGCGGCGATGGTCAGTCGGCCAAGGCCGTGGCCGCGTCATAGCGCAGTATCGCCGCTATTCCGTCCTCGACGTCCCCGCTGATGAGTCCGACATCGGCGGACGAGAAGACTGCGTCGGCCAGGATCGCTCCTTCGCCTTCCGAACCGGCATCGTAGTCGAGGAGCACTGTTGCCACGGCTCCGCGCTGAACGGCTTGAGAGACCTTTTCCTGTCCTTCCACCGCAAGGTCGTGAGCCTTGCTGTAGGACAGGTTCTCCGTGTCTTCGGTCTGCTTCGCCTGGACGCGATCAGAAGCCAGCGATTTCAGGGCATCGTAGAGTGCTTCTTCCCCAGCGTCGTCATCCGTGCCTCCCTGATCGGTTTCTTCGAGGAGTTCGGTGACTCGGGCCGAAAGCTCACCCTTCACAGCGGTGCGGCCCTGGACCTCGCCGGCCACCACAACGAGGTCTGGTTCACGAGCGCGAACAATCTCATCGACGTGGTCAGCGACTGCGCGGGCGTTGTCTTTGACGATTTCATCGGCGCGACGTCGAATCTGGTTGTGCGACAGCGCGCCCTGACGTGGTGCATGAATGTCCTCGTCGCTGTCACCGCTGATGCGTGACTCATCCTGATGCTTCACCTCATGCTGAGGGGACACCCTCAGCTCACGGATGGTCGCGCCTTCCTGATTGGCGATGACGAGGACCATATCGACCAGGCGGCATCCTTCACGGACATAGGCACCCAGCTCGGGGACCTCTCCGTAATGTGCAGTGTCACCGGTGCCCAGGGCAGCATCCCAGTGCTCGTCGAGAACAACCCCTTCTGCGTTCGCCACGACGACGCGCCCATCGGTCTGCACTTCAGTGATGTCTTCGACGATCAAGGTGTCGTCGAGGTGCTGAAGGATCTTGTCTGCCGCCCCGGCGTCCGTGAGGTTCGCACGAAGTTCGTCCCACCGCAGCCGCACCTGCTTCTCGGCATCGGCAACGGGAGAGCGTCCTTCCAGATAGACGGTGGCGAAGGGACTCTGGTTGTCATACACAGCGCGTAGATTCTCGAGGTTCATCATCAGCTCCGTTCGTACTCGGTGCCACATATGTTGGATCTCTCCCCAGGCTTGCACCTCTCGCGGATGCTTGTAAACAGTCTGCCCGACGGAAAACAGAAGATCCCAGGTGAGAATACTGCGGTCTTCGCCTATTCAGGTGAGGGCGGCGGTGTCGATGAGATGTTCGGCAATCGCCAGCGCCGAGGTGGCTCCCGGCGAGGGTGCATTCCGGACGAACATCGTGGCTCCCGCACGATCGATGACGAAATCATCGACTAGGTTACCGTCCCGGTTCATCGCCTGAGCGCGAATTCCCCTAGTGGCCCGGTGACCGTCGGCTCCGCAGAGGGCCGGGACGTAGCGGGCGGCCTCGGCGACGAACTTCTCGATCGAGAGGACCCCGCCAATCTCACGTGCAGCCGTTGCCATGTTGCCGGCCGCGAACTTCCAGAATCCCGGATCCATTGCCACCGCCAGGGAGTCTGGGACGTTGAGGCCGAGACCCTTGTACCCCTCCCGAGAGAAGGAGAGGAAGGCGTTGGGTCCGATCATCAGTCCGCCGTCGATGCGGCGGGTCACGTGAACTCCGAGGAAGGGGTACTTCGGGTCCGGAACCGGGTAGATGAGGCCGTTGACGACATCATTGAATCGTGGCTCAAGGATGAAGTACTGACCGAAGAACGGCACAACGCTGGGGCTCTTGTCTTCGCCTGAGCGTGCCGCGAGTCGGTCAGCCTGCAGGCCGGCGCACGTGATGACCTGGTCGTACTCCTGCGAGTCGACGCTCGAGTGAACGATCGCGGTAGTCCCGGCGCTGCCGCTGCGCTGCTCAATCCTCTTCACTTGGGTGGAGAAGCGAACTCGACCACCGCTACGACGAAAATCCGCGACGAGCGCTTCCGTCAGACCTCGATAGTCGATGATACCGGTATGCGGTGAGTGCAATGCGGCCACGCCCTCGGCGTTCGGCTCGACCTCGAGCAGTCCGTCGCGGTCCAGCAGTTCGACATCAGGGACCCCATTCGCTCTGGCGCGAGCATGGATTCCCTCCAGCCGCTCGACTTCGACGTCGTTCGTCGCGACGACGACCTTTCCGCACTCCTCGAATGCGACATCGTGTTCGCGCGCGAAATCGAGCAGCAGCGAGACACCGCGACGGCAGAGCAGCGCCTTGAGACTTCCAGGCTCATAGTAGAGGCCGGCATGGACGACGCCCGAATTGTGACCGGTCTGGTGAGCCGCAGGGTGGTCTTCCTTCTCGTACAGGGTGACGTCTGCACCGTCGTATTTCTGGACCAGGCCGCGGGCCACAGCCGCGCCGATGATGCCAGCGCCGATCACGGCGAAACGCTTCTTCACGCCCACTCGCCACCTCTCTGCCCGTTCCTGCGGATGTCTCGACCCTATTGTGGCGCTGTGCACCGCGCAAACAGGCCGCAGTCAGCCTTCTCCCAGACCAGCAGCCGGAGACTAGGTCTCGGATTAGCCGCATTTTCTGCGGATTATCGCAGTACGGCCTCATATCCAACAATCTTGTCATGATTTAAATTACTGCACTGTCACTTCGGTAGTTACCACACAATCACCACCCCGACTCGGTTCCAGACGGGCTCCTTCGCCATACCCAGATGACCCCCTGTGGGGATAGCCACCCGACGGTCTTGCGTATACGATGCTCTGACCTGGGGCAATACTCATGCTCTCGGAACAGAACGGCATATTCACTACAGTCACCTACAGGAGCAACTACAGAATTTCCGGGCCCATAGAGATTTGACTTCATGAACAGTTCACGCACATCCCCCGAGTCACCTAGCGTGAATGTAACGAGATCGTAACTTTGTCCGTGATTTCGTGATTACTTTTTGGTTACTACGTATTGTTGTGAGGGATCTGCCAGGAGACTGCCTGTTTCCGTCCAGCGGATGTTCAAGTTTCGAACGATGTGGAGAACCATGAAGATGCTCCGAAACCGGCACACGACCGGTCGTAAAATTGCTGTCGGGGGG
>NZ_JBHFIH010000006.1:220880-234896 GCF_057334195.1 Brevibacterium sp. AGC70
CCCCCGCCACAGCGTTAGGGCTCACCCTGATGACAACGTCACCAGGTTCAGCCGAAGAAATGAACCCCAACGAAGATGCCGAAGCATTCGGTCAGCTCATCGACGCTGATCTGCTTGATGCTCAGGCAATCGAGGCCCTCTCTGCGTACAGCAGCTCACCCTCGAACGAAGAGGCTGCCACCACCCCGCTGAACCTCGAAGTGCTGCAGTCCCTGGGACTCGAACTTCCCGGTATCGGCATCCCACTTATCAGCGAAGAAGGCGGAGACGGGCTCCTCGATCTCGGCAACGCCGGAGCACTCAACTCGTACGGCCATGCCCCGGCATATAACGAGGCCAAGGCCAGCGCCGGCGCAGTCGGTACCGACGGCGCCCTTAACCTGGACGACATCAACAACGGTGAATTCGGCAACGCCAACGTCGATCTGACCTCGGTCCTCGGCCAGCTTGGACTGGACGGAATCACCGATCAAGTCGTCGACGAGCTCAGCCTGGAACTCGGGGCAATCGCCTCGACTGCTGACAATGACGGAACCACCGACACTTCAGAATATGTCGTCGCAGACGGCATTCTGACAGTCTCCAGCCCTGCTGTTGGAGAGATCTCCGGCGCACTCGACACACTCGTCGACGGCACGGGCGAGACCCTCGAAGAGGTTATCGGCGATGAGGGCCTCCTCAATGATCTCGCTGGCCTCGGCCTCGATGTCGATCTCGGCTCTGTCGGCCGTATCGCAATCGGCGGAGACGACACCACAGTATCGGTCGAAGTTCGCGATGCACTCAATAGCGTCGTCGAGAACATCATCAATGAAGAGCTCAAGGATAAATCGGGAATCGTCTCGATCGATCTTGAGACTGGCGACATCAAGATCGATCTCGCCAAGGTTGTCGAGGGCGGAAACGGAGAGGATCTCAACGGTCTCGATCCAAACACCCAGGTCCTGACCTCGGACACCATTTCGAAAATCACGACCGCAGTGGCTGACGCTCTGGGCGAACTGACTGGCAAGGTCACGGAAACTCTGACTGATGCTCTCAACGACGTGCACCTGAAGATCGAGCTTCCGGCCGAGATTCGCGCGTTGCTACCGCTCGCCAGTGGAAACGTCATCATTGATGCGACGCTAGGCCAACTGGCTGGCACCGACGATTCGGATCCGACAATCACCACTGATTTGGATCTGTTGGGAATCATCCCTGTCGGCGATCTGTTGAACGCCATTACGGAGCCGCTGATCACTGCAGTTCTCGACATCACCAAGCCACTCATCGGCGGAATCCTCACGGCCACCGTCGAGGAGCTCTCCGCTGGCGTCACCGACATCGTCGATCCTCTGCTGGGCACCCTCGATCCTGTCTTTGAAGCTCTCAACCAGGTTGTCGATCTGACGGTCAACGAGCAGCCGACACTGAAGGATCAGGAGAGCCAGGTCAAGGGCACCAATGGTCCTGGCTTCACTGTCAGCGCTGTGAGCCTGGAGTTGCTCCCGGCCTCTGAAGCAGTCGACATCAACCTCGCTTCCTCCTCGGTCCGTGCGACCGCTGAGGCACCTGAAGAACCGGGCGACGATGATGTGAACACGAACGCTGCGGCTTCCGCTGCAGCTTCGGCAGACGCTGATGACGACTCCAACGCTTCGGCTGAGGTAGCAGCTCAGGCTGCCGCCCAGGCCGATGCAACCACCGACGAGACTGCAGCAGCCGATGCCAGCGCAGAAGCAGCAGCGGAATCAGCAGCAACCGAAGATGCGTCGTCCGAAACCTCAGCCGATGCGACCACCGAGACAAACGCCTCGGCGACCGTAGCAGCAGAGGCAGCGTCGAACGCTGACAACACGGACGCAGCCAATGCAGACACAACTGCAGCGGCAGACGCTGACCCGGCAGCAGCCGCCAGCGTTGCTTCGAACGCGGACTCGTCTTCGGAAGCATCTGCTGCGGCCGCGGCAGACGCAGATGACTCGGCAGTGGCCGACGCTTCCAACGAATCGGACGTCAACGCCAATGCTTCGGCCTCGGCCGCAGCTTCGGCCGACGCTGACAACAATGACAATGCCATTGCAGAAGCAGCCGCACAGGCCGCCGCTACCGCAGACGCTGACACCACCGCTTCTGCAGCTGCGGACATCGATGCTTCGGCAGCAGCAGAATCCGCAGCGACCGAAGATTCCTCTTCGGAAGCCTCGGCGGACGCAACGTCTGATCCGAATGCTTCAGCACAGGCCGCAGCAACCGCGGCTGCCAACGCTGATGACACAGAGACGGCAAACGCTGACACCACTGCCGCTGCAGACGCAGACCCGGCAGCAGCTGCCGCAGTCGCCTCGAATGCAACGTCGTCCGACGATGCTTCGGTCGAAGCTGCGGCCAACGCCGACGGCACAGAAGCTGACGCTGCTGCAGAGGCAGACGACTCCAATGTCGACACCACTGCCGCTGCAGACGCCGATGGAGCAGAAGCAGACGCAGAAGCTGATCCTGAAGGTGCAGCAACCGCTGCAGCAGACGGAGCCGAAGCAGAAGCTACCGCTTCCGCGGACGCTGACGGTGCTGAAGCCAGCGCTGCCTCGGATGACGACGCTGATCAGGCATCTGCATCCGCGGATTCCGATCAGGCAGCCTCGGCCAGCTCCTCGAGCCAGTCGAACGCTTCGGCCAGCTCAGCCGGTGCCAGCACCAACGCCTCAGGCAGCAGCGACGGCGGAGACCTGCCACGGACAGGCGCCGACGGCGTCCTGACCATGGCCGGCATCGCAGCCCTGCTGATTGCAGGCGGTGCAGCGGCGATCTACGGAACCCGCCGCTACCGCGCCTCGGCAGGTCAGCACTGATACACATGACACTCAGCCACTGAGCTGAGCGCCTAAAAGGCGGGGTCGGAGTGAAAGCTCCGGCCCCGCCTTTTTGGTGACCTGCGACACAAATAGTCGTTACTCATAAGTAATTACCGACACGCCACTCATGACAATTTCGTCATATTACGCTCCGTGACTCGGCCCACAGAAGTTGGACTTTAGTTCGAACAAAAGTATCGCCATTTCACTCAGTGAGACACAAGGCCACCTGACTACGCCGGGCGCGGTGAGCGCGATCCCCAGCATCTCAAGGAACAGCCTCGGCTACACCAAAAAGCCTTCGTCCGACACCTCTGAGCATCGTTCATTGATCATTCATTTGTACCCCAACCACCTGCGAGCACACAGTTCGCGTTACGTTTCCGTTACCTTTCACATTACTTTCGCATTATTTGCCAATGAGCTTGTAGGGTTAAATCCGTTCGGCCGAAAAGCACCATGTCCCTTGTACGCAAACACCGTCGGTCGATCCTCACAAATGGAAGTGGAGAAGTATGAAGAAGCTCCGTAACGGGCAGCCGCCCGTACGAAAGATCGCCGTCGGTAGCGCAGCCGCAGTCACCGCCCTTGGGCTGACTGTCATGGTCACCTCACCCAGCGCTGCAGCCATCGAGCAGGACCCGAACGAAGACGCTGAGGCGCTCGGTCAGCTGGTCCAGTCGGATCTCCTCGACGATCAGCTCGTCGATGCCGCTGGTGCATACAGCAGCTTCCCCAGCAATCCTGAGGAAGCCAAGACCCCTCTCAATGCAGAAGCACTGAGCGCCATCGACCTGGATCTGGGTGACGGTGTCTCACTGCCAGTCATCAGCCAGCCAGGCGGCGAAGGCCTCCTGAAGCTCGGCGAAGCCGGAGCGCTCAACTCCTACGGCTACGCTCCTTCGGCAGACAGTGCCAAGGCAAGTGCCGGTGCAGTCGGCAAGGATGGCGCCCTCAACGTGGACGACATCAACAACGGTGAGTACGGAAACGCCGAAGTCGACCTCACCCAGGTTCTGGGACAGGCCGGCATCGACGGAGTCACCGACAACATCGTCGACGAGCTCTCGCTCTCCCTCGGTGCGGTTGCTTCGACCGCAGAAGCCAAAGGCGCAGACGAGGCCACTTCCGACTACGTCGTTGCTGATGGAGTCCTTACCGTCTCCAGCCCAGCTGTGGGCGACCTCAACGAATCGCTGACCAAGGTTGTCGACGGAGCCGGCGGCACCCTCGAAGACGTCATCGCCAAGGAAGGCCTGGCCGACCAGCTGGCCAACGCTGGTATCGACGTCAAGACAGGTCTGGCCGACATCAGCCTCGGCGGCGAAGGCACGACCGTCAACGTTGAGACCGCAGACGCTCTCAACAGCGTCGTCGAAAACGTCATCAACGAAAAGCTCGAGGATAAGGCGGGCATCGCCTCGATCGACCTCAAGAACGGTGACATCAAGATCGACCTCGCCAAGGTCGTCAACGGTGAGAACGGCGAGGACCTCAACGGCCTCGACCCCAACACCCAGGTGCTGACCTCCGAGACAATCGGAAAGATCACCGACGCAGTTGCTGAAGCACTCGGAACCCTCTCCGGTAAGTTCAACGAGACTCTCAAGGATGCTCTCAACGAAGCCCGAGTCGAGATCTCGCTGCCGGCCAAGGCCACAGCAGTCGGAGTCCCAGCCGCTGATGGCAAGGTCAACATCGACGCCACTCTCGGTCAGCTCGCCGGCACCGGCGAAGGCGATCCCAAGATTTCCACAGACCTCGAGCTCCTCGGAATCGACGTTGGAGAACTCCTCAACTCGATCACCGATCCTCTGCTCGAAGAGCTCCTCAAGGTCACCGAACCCGTCATCGGTGGAATCCTGAACACCACTGCTGACCAGGTCACCGGCGGAGTCACCGACGCCGTCGATCCGATCCTCTCCGGTCTCGATCCCGTCTTCGAGGGCCTCAACAAGATCGTCGACCTGACGATCAACGAGCAGCCCACCAAGCGCGATCCTGCTGAAGACAGCAACGTCAAGGGCACCGACGCTGACGGCTTCACCGTCAACGCCGTCAGCCTCGAGCTGCTGCCAGACGGCGTCCCCGCAGCAGGCGGCGCACAGGCCGCCCCTCAGGCAGCCGACGCACTTGCTGACATCAACCTGGCCTCGTCCTCGGTCCGTGCGACCGCAGCCGACGAAGCACCAGGCGATGACGCAAACGCTGATGACACCGCTTCCGCTGACGCCGATGATTCGGCCTCTGCTGACGCAGACGACTCGGCAGCAGCAACCGCTGACGCTGATGACTCGGCTTCGGCAACCGCAGATGCTGATGACTCGGCAGCCGCCAACGAAGAGGCCAACACATCGGCTGACGCTGATGACTCGGCTGCTTCCAACGCTGACGTGAACGCATCGGCAAACGCGGACGACTCCGCAGCTGCTACCGATGACGCCAACGCCTCCGCTGACAACAACGACGAGGCAAACGCCTCGGCGAGCTCAGCTGATGACGCGAACGCCAGCGACGATGCCAACGCATCGGCTGCTGCTGACGGTGGCGATCTGCCCCGCACCGGTGCCAACGGCACCTTGGCTCTGGGCGGGCTCGCTGCCCTCCTCGTCGCCGGCGGTGGAATCGCGATCTACCTGACGCGCCGCCACCGTGCAGGCCTCTGAGACTGAGTCTCATGGCCGTGTGAACGGTTGATACCACGCGAAAGGCGGGGTCGGAGTGAAAACTCCGGCCCCGCCTTTCGTCTGTCTGAAATCCTTCGTCTGACTGTAAGCGTCGGCACCACGAACGCACGTGCTAGAGTCCGCGGCCAGCCTCCCACGGCTCCTCCGAGGAACCGGTGATCAAAGCGTTGACGGACATGGCCTGCGCATCGGTGAATGAGGCGATGTAGTCCACGACCGCCCTGGCCCTCCCCAACCTGACGATGGCGCTGGCGCCCTCCTCGCCGAGGCTGGACGGATCCCTGTCGTAGAGATCTTGGTATTCCTGTGTGGCCGCCTCAACCGAATCGAGGAGGCGCCGAGGAATCGTGGTCGCCTCGTCGGGATCGCGCAGCCATTCGTGGAAACCCTCCACCAGGGAGGCGATGATCCGGGTCTGCCCTCGCTGATACACCGCAAGATCTGAACGTTCGAGTACGAATCTCGAGTGGACGAACTTCAACACCACCACATCGTGCCAGGCGGTGTCGGACAGACGCACATGCCCGCTGCGGACGTGTGGCCGCGCATCGACGACGATGGAGGCCTTGAGCCGATCGATCCACCGCCTCGTGAACGCGGTGACAGCCCGGTCGGCCTCCAGTCCCCCGTCATAAGGCACGGCCAGCAGACCCTCGACAAGATCCCGATTGACCCGCTGCACCGACTGTCGGAACGCATCCTCATCGGCGATCCACGGGTCTTTCTCCTGAATGTGGCGCCACATCGACTCGAGTGCGTGGCCTGGCCTGCGACGATCCAACTCCGTGTCATACAACCGGCCGAGTTCGCGGCAGTCGCTGAGCCACCGGCCCAACTCGGCAGAGACGCTGGTGTACTGCAGGATGTTCGACCGGTAGAAATCGTCGAGGTCATGCACCGCATAGGCGATGTCATCGGCGACATCCATCACCGCACACTCCAGCGTCTGCTGGTACCGGTCCATCCGCGGGAACACCGACAGCGCATCGTGCATCTCGGCCGTCTCGGTCGCGTAGGCGGAGAACTTCATCGCCCCCTGCGAGACCTCATCCCCGACTCCCCTGGGCATCTCGGCCGAGCTCAGTCGCTGATGCTGCGTCCAATCGCCGCGCGCCCACGGGTACTTCAGCACTGCGGCCTTGACCGCCCGAGTGAGGTTGAGCCCCCGCGCTGTGGCATCACAGCTGTCGAGAGCTGTGAGAATGCGGAAGGTCTGCGCATTGCCCTCGAAGCCGTCAGGCAGGCGCAGCACCGACCGTGAGACACGATCAAGTTCCTTCTCGCCGAGGTGGCCGAACGGAGGGTGCCCCATATCGTGGGCTGCGGCGGCAGCCTGGACCACCACCGGATCGCACCCGCCGAGTTCAGCGAGCACTGATCGGGTGCGCTCATCGGAGTTGTTCAAGGTGATGGCGATCGACCTGGCCACGGCAGAGACCTTGAGCGAATGCGTCAGCCGGTTGTGAATGACTGTGCCAGAACCGGCCTGCGGGATCACCTGGGTCACGGCGGCCAGTCGTGAGAAGAAGGGGGAGAATCGGATTCGTTCGATATCGACGCGGAACTCGTCCTCGCCGGGTTGGGCCGCCTCGGCGACGTCACGCTCGCGTCCACCGTCATTGTGAAGTTTCAGTCTCTCCGTCATGATGACCCCAGCCTACAGAATCGCCGACCCGACCTGGAGTGACAAGGAGGCATTGGCTGCTTTGAGGTGTGCTGCCTCATCGTCATGGTCCGCACGATCTGATGGAGCAGTCTGTAGTCGAGCCGGCCGCTCTCAGCCGGTGTGTGTGAAGGAGTTGCGCCCGGTGATCGCCAGCCACATTCCGGCGGCGATCATGACCACACTGGTGACCGCCATGATCACGTCGCCGAGGTTGGTGAGTCCGTCGCTGCGCAGCACCGTGCCGACTGCGATGAGACCAGCAATGCCGAACACGGCGACTGCGATACCGACGATCCTCAAAGTCGACGGGGATCGTCGGCGCAAAAGCATGAACAGGTAGCCGCCCAGTAGACCCAGAGACGCTACGCCGGCGACGCCTTTGACAATGGTTGTGCCAGGGTCATCGTTGAGAGTGACCAGGCAGAATACTCCGATTCCGCCGAGGAGAAGTATCGGCAGGGCGAACATCATGATCACGGCTTCGACACCCGAAACGAATGTGAACAGCGGGTCGTTG
Organism: Brevibacterium sp. AGC70; assembly: GCF_057334195.1. NCBI lineage: Bacteria > Bacillati > Actinomycetota > Actinomycetes > Micrococcales > Brevibacteriaceae > Brevibacterium > Brevibacterium sp. AGC70. Next base: position 228,588 of record NZ_JBHFIH010000006.1, read on the forward strand.
ATTGGGACCTCTGAAGCCGATACCTGGGTCTCAGTGATGTTCCTGTGGTCCGAGATACGTCGCTTCTGCTGATGTCTGAGGCGGCGGTCGTGACGGACGTGGACGACGATCGTGAAGATCGGCCATGCGATGAGGACGAAGAATCCGACAAATCCCATGCCCAGGGCCAAGCCGGGGAGGGCCTCCGACAACAATCCGCTGACGAAGATGAAACATGCGCCTGGGAAGAACATGCTCACCAGGTGGCCCGTGAACGTCAACCTGAGCTCCGTGATTCTCTCGTCCATACGGCCCTCTGCTGAGCGGCCCGGCACAATCGTAACCGCCGGCCACCTCGGCGGGGCACACTGACCACCTCGCCGAAAGCACCGGGAAATGCCTTGAGACTTACGTCACAGTGGCGTAGCGTCATAGGCACGACAGGAGGTGAGTTCAATGACTGGAGTCAACGAAGATTTCTATCAGCCTGGGACCCATCCCGGCGACATCATCGACGTCTGGGATGAGGAAGCCGGCCAGATGGTCAAGCACATGATCATCCTCGACGAGTTCGGAAACGGCACGAAGACGCGTCCCCTCGACGACGACGAGAAAGCGGAAGCCGCGGAGTAGTCCCGACTCTCACCACCACGCACGCACGGTCTCGGTGGGACCGTCTACCTCCGTGAAACCCGCATCGACGACGCTCACGGGCCGATCGCTATTCGCCCATTCCGCGTTCGTGGGTGTGACCACGCGCAGACTGAATCCTGCTTCGCGCCACCGATCGCGAACCTCGGCGGGCATCTGCTCGTAGGCCAGCTGTGCCCCGTGGCCGCACTGCGCCGCAGCCTTCCCTGTCGTCAGCGTCACCAATGGTGAGAGTTCGATCGTCACGACGGCCATGTCCGCGGTCACAGAGGTGCCTCCCTCATCCGGGAACTCGGTACCGCCGACCTGCAGCTTCTTCAATTCCTTCGGCAGCGGCTCGACCGGACCCGGAGGGAAGACAAACGCCTCGGCGGGACCGAAGTCATCCGTGCCGCCGAACGTCACCTCAACACACCCCAAGGCTCGTGCATCGTCGAGCTTCTGCCCGTCTCCGCGGCGAACGACCTTGCGGATGGCCCCGTCACGCCAGTACTCGACTGCCTCGTGCCACTCACCTTCCGGCTGTGAGCGAGGATCGTCGAGAAAGGCGACGACAGCTCGGGCAGCGGCCTCGACGACATCGATATGGCGGGCGATGTTCGTCTTCGAACGCCGGACCACGATCGGCAGCGACCACGGAATCTCATGGTCGTACTCGTGTCTGCGCATGTGCTCGGTCATGGTGCCAATCCTATCGAGGTCGACCTGCCTCTCAGCGAGATCCTCAGAACCGAGATGCGCAGGGTTGGGCCCACTCGGCATTGACGCCGAATCACCTGAGCCAGTAGAATCATCTGTGACACCTGCAGGCCAAGAGTAAACACTATGCCGTGGCGATGTCGCCGAAAGGATTCCGCCATGCCAACCTTCGATGTAACGAGTATCCCGCAAGCCGAAGTAGAGGCACTCAACCAGTTCGCTCACACCACAGCCGGACCCGAACTGCGTGACCTCATTGATGCCATCGTCGAATGCGTCAACGGCGGCGCACCCGCAGTGTCTTTGAATCTTGAGTCTGCGGAACTCACTCCAAACCAGGCCGCAACTCGTCTCGGAATGAGCCGAACGCATTTGTACAAACTTCTTGACAGTGGCGAAATCGCGTCCCATCGAGTTGGCAGAGACCGTCGAATCCGGGTCGCTGACCTCGCCGAATTCGAATCACAGCGTCAGCGCGATCGCCGCGAGCTTGCAGAAAAATTCGCGAACCGAGAGCAGACTCGAAAGGGCACCGTCGACGAGATCGCGGACCTGCTGTAAATTCGCGCCTCTGTCGTGTCAGAGACTACGGGCATAATGAGGCCATGAGTCACAGCAGGCAAGCTCGACCGACCTTGCGATTGTTGACGACCGACCTGGGTTCCGGCTGGTCGTCACCCGTGACTCAACGAATCCTCGCTGACACCCGATTCGACGATCTGCACCCCCTCAGCGAACTTCCACACCCAATCATTGCCAAAGCTGCCGAGAGCCTCAGCAATGACGAGCAAACCGACAACACTCAAGGCCTGATCAAATCAAGCATTGAGATCCCTCTCTTGGAAATTAAGGTTCAGCAGTGGCGTGGAGCTGTCTGGAAGGACCCGACTACCGGGGTTCATTGGCTCATCAAAGCAGGACTTGCCAAAGGCGGTCACAAAGACTCAGATGACTTCTATCAACAGATCGAACGCGCGGCTAAGGCAGACGCCATTGCTCAGTGGTTTCCCAACGATGACGACTTCCGGCTTCTCAGACAGGAGACCGCAGCACGGATAGTCACAGAGTGGGAGCTTCACATACAGAACGAGGTCGAAGCTGCACTGCAGATTGTCAGCCGAGGTGGAGAAACGAGAATCGACATCTGGCATCCCGTCAAGAAGTCCACTCGATTGGCGCAGCTGATAGTCGAAGTTACTGAGGTTCGCGACGTGGGGTACGAAGCCGACGAGATTTTGGTTACTGTAAGTTCAGGCGACTGCGCTCAAGCCTCTCAGCTCGAATGGCAGATGATCACTCGAGCACTCATCTCGCTTCATCCACCCGTTCAGGCGTGGGACCGATACCAGAACCAATTCACAACGATTGCAGATCCTGGTTACTGGACAAAGCGAACAGAGGACCTCTCTATGTTGAACGCAAGTGGAGAGCTCGCAGATCCCGAGCCAGGAACCCACAGTCACTATTCACACCAGCCGCATATCGCTGGGAGCACGATCAATGGGACTGGCATTCGTGCACTCTGCGGAGTCTTTTTCGTTGCCCATCAGGATCACGAAGCGATGCCCGTATGCCCCGAGTGCAAAAACCGATGGAACAGCCTCCCCGAGCGAGGCTGATAGTGCTCGGTCATGGTGCCAATCCTAGTCGCCGGCAAGACCGCCATCCGGCGAGGCACCGTCGCCGAGTAGCCTTGAGCTGCGAGATGCTGTCGACGAAAGGCACTGACCATTTCCCGTAAGACCCCTGCCGTCGATCTCACCGCGGCTCTGCTGGCCACAATCCCCCCGGACATCGTCGACGCCATGTCTGACCAGATGAAGGACGTGCTCGCAGTCCAAGCCACACGTGCCGAAGCCTGCCGCCAAGTCGGGAAGGATGCCGTGCGTGCGATCGTGAACCCGTCGGAAACACCTGCCCGCTTCATCGAATCTCGTGCGGAGTACCGTGCCGAGCGTTCCACCTGGAACGAGGGCGGTCCGACGATGGTCCGCACCGTCGATGGCACAATCTCCGCGGCCGGAGTCGACGTACCCGTTCGGATCCACTATCCCCGCGCCGAGGCGGTCGTGCCGGGAATCGTGTTCCTCCACGGAGGCGGGTTCACCGTTGGTGACCTCGACACCCACGATCGGATCATGCGCGTCCTCGCCGAATCCAGCGGTGCAGCTGTTGTCGGCGTCGACTATTCACTCTCCCCCGAAGTGAAGTTCCCGCAGGCGCTGCACGAGAGCGCCGGCGTCATCGATCACCTCGTCGGCAACGGCAGGTACTTCGGGGTGGATGGTACTCGCCTCGCGATCGCCGGGGATTCGGCAGGAGCCATGCTCACGATTGGTTCTGCACTGCTGCTGCGTGATGCACCTGAGGACATCGGGGCATCGCCTGAGAGCTTCTCCTCCGTGCAGGCGCTGATGTCGTTCTATGGGGGTCACGGACTCAGCGATTCTGCCAGCCGTCGGAACTTCGGCGGCAGCTGGGACGGTATGGGCACCGACGACCTCGGCAGCATCATGTCCGAGTACTTCGCTTCAGCCAGGGACGCCGAGTCGCCCCTCTACAACCACCTCGGCGCCGATCTTGCCGGACTGCCGCCGGTCTTCGTCACCGCAGCTGGGCTCGATCCGCTGCGAGATGACAGTCGCGCCCTGGCAATGCGACTGCGACGGGCCGGAAATGATGTCGTCTACGAGGAGTACCCGCAGGTGCTGCACTCATTCCTGCATTTCGGTCGCATCCTCGACGACACCACAGACGTGCTCAGAAAGGCTGCATCCTTCGCCGCCGACCGGCTGCAGCTGCGGCTCTGAAGACAGCCGAGCGTGGTAGAACCGAAGCGCCTTGCTCGCTTTCGGCGCACCGGGCGTGGGGTATCCGGGAGTATGAGATGGCTGACATCGAGCAACCCTGTCAAGGCGACACCGCTGAGGCATGTATGCTGGTAGTACCTGCGAACCCGTATTCGGGTTCCCTGCGTCGACAGTACGCCTCGTCTCTGCGGCCGTGAATCAATATCCGGCGCGTGTTTCCGAAGCCGTTTCCTCTCGGCGATCGAGAGCGCCAAACGGCGTTCCCACACCTTGTCCGGAACCGGCTCCCGTCACCATTCGGTGGCATCTGTGAGTCCTCCGGCATGTCGAAGGGCTATCCCATCACTCCCCCACATGACTCCAGCAACAATGCCGTCTCTTCCTCCACCAGGCAGCGACGACCAGCCACACCGAAGGCTGCGAATCCCGAGGTGGCGAATGCCGTCGCGGACAAGACAGATGCCGCTCCCGTCACTTTCACCGAGCTCGGCGTTCCCTCTGTCCTGACCGATCGTCTTCGCGCGGAGGGCAAAACCGAGGCCTTCCCCATCCAGAAGGACACACTTCCGGACACGCTCGCCGGCCGCGATGTGCTGGGCAGAGGCAAGACCGGCTCCGGCAAAACACTCGCCTTCGCCATTCCCATGGTGACGCGCCTGTCAGAGTCCGCTGCCGGCCGGAAGAAGGGCCGCCTTCCACGCGGCCTCATCCTGGCACCCACGCGTGAGCTCGCAACCCAGATCACGAACGTGGTCGATCCCCTGGCCCAGGCCTACGGCATGTCGACGACAACCATCTTCGGCGGCGTCAAGCAGAGGCGCCAGGAAATCGCCCTCAGTGCAGGCGTCGACATCGTCGTGGCCTGCCCGGGACGGCTCGAGGACCTGCTCCAGCAGGGCCTGATCTCCCTGGACGACATCGAGGTCACCGTCCTCGACGAGGCCGACCACATGGCCGATCTGGGCTTCCTGCCCGGTGTCACCCGCATCCTCGCCAAGACCCCGGAGCATGGCCAGCGGATGTTCTTCTCTGCGACTTTGGACAACGGCGTGGACAAACTGGTCCGCCGGTTCCTCCACAACGAGATCCGCCACTCCGTCGACGATCCCAATTCGCACGTCTCCGCCATGACGCACCACGTCTTCGAGGTCGCCGATGAGGACAAGAACGATCTGATCCAGCGGCTCGCCTCCGGCACCGGTCGCCGCATCCTCTTCACCCGCACCAAGCACCGGGCGAAGCGATTCACCCGGCAGCTGACCGCGCAGGGCATTCCCGCCGTGGATCTCCACGGCAACCTGTCTCAGGGGGCACGAGATCGCAACCTGGCAGCATTCAGCGAGGGGAACGTGCGCGTGCTCGTCGCCACAGACGTCGCCGCCCGAGGAGTCCATGTCGACTCCGTCGAACTCGTCGTCCACGTGGATCCGCCGACCGAGCACAAGGCTTATCTGCACCGCTCGGGTCGCACAGCACGTGCCGGCAGCTCCGGCGAAGTTGTGACGATCATGCAGCCAGGTGAGCGCAAGGACACGATGGTGCTGCTGCGCAAGGCAGCCATCAAAGTGACTCCGCAGAAGGTCACGGCCGAATCCTCCGTGGTGACCGACCTGGTGGGCGAAACCGCTGACTATGTCGACCCGCAGATCGCAATCCAGGCCGCAGCAGAGAAGCAGAAGGCTGAGCAATCACAGGGCGGACAGCGCTCATCCGGGCGTCGCCGTGGAGGCCGCGGCGGAAGCAGTCGACGCAGTGGTGAGAACAGCCGCGGCGGAGACAGCAGTCGCAGCGGTGAAAGCGGTCGCGGTGGCCAAGCAGGCGGCCGCAGCTCCAGAAACGCTTCGGGTGGTCGCACCGCCAGGAACAACTCGCAGGGCAGCCGCTCGGGTGGAAATGCCCAGGAGGGACGCCCCGCAGCGAACGGCCGTGGCAGTCGTTCAGGTGCGAGTGCTTCAGGCAACCGCCGCAGCGAAGGCACCCGCAGCAACACTCGTGGGAACACCGGCAACCGGCGCGGATCCGACAACCGAGGCACGAGTGCCGAGACTCGGGGACGCCACCGCAGCCAGGGCAGCTCCGGCGGTTCACGCACGGTCTACTCAAGCAACAGCTGAGCCTACTTACACACAGCTGAACAACTCACCTCGGGCAGAGCACATCTCTTGTGCTC
>NZ_JBHFIH010000007.1:0-33795 GCF_057334195.1 Brevibacterium sp. AGC70
TCTGCCTGAATTGACTGTGGAGGAATGGTCGCCCGAACCGTGTTTTGGCGACCATTCCTCCACATCAAAACCGTCACTCCGCGACAAGAAACCGTCACTCCGCCACAGGCAGGTGTTCAGCGCGGAAGGTCTGAGGCGGGCTGTCCTGCCGCGTGGCGGCAGATTCTGCGGCGCCCTATCTCAACGGGCTGTTCAATTCGCTCGATCTCAGTTGGCTCTCCAGCGGGTGGGTGATCCTGCTGTGTCTCGGCACGGTCACCGCCATGGTTCTGCTGCCGGAGACCAAGGGCAAGGACCTTGCCGAGATCTGATGCGGTTCTTCGCCGGGCAGAAAGGCCTGATTCTCCTCGTTCGCTGAGGAGAATCGGCCCCTCTGCCTGAATTGACTGTGGAGGAATGGTCGCCCGAACCGTGTTTTGGCGACCATTCCTCCACATCAAAACCGTCACTCCGCGACAAGAAACCGTCACTCCGCCACAGGCAGGTGTTCAGCGCGGAAGGTCTGAGGCGGGCTGTCCTGCCGCGTGGCGGCAGATTCTGCGGCGCCCTATCTCAACGGGCTGTTCAATTCGCTCGATCTCAGTTGGCTCTCCAGCGGGTGGGTGATCCTGCTGTGTCTCGGCACGGTCACCGCCATGGTTCTGCTGCCGGAGACCAAGGGCAAGGACCTTGCCGAGATCTGATGCGGTTCTTCGCCGGGCAGAAAGGCCTGATTCTCCTCGTTCGCTGAGGAGAATCGGCCCCTCTGGCTGAATTGACTGTGGAGGAATGGTCGCACAAACCGTGTTCGGACGACCATTCCTCCACATCAATTGCCGTTACTCCGCCACAGGAGGGCGTTCAGGGCGGATGGTCTCGCTGAAGGCGCGGATCTCGCGGGTCTCGCTGAAGGCGCTGAACACGATGTTCGACTGCTGGTATTCGAGCCTCATCACGGTGTTTGTCCGCCGTGATCCCAGCCACTAGACTTGGCCCCATAAGTTCATAGCCACACTAGTTATAAGAATTTAGCCACACCAGCAACACGCAAAACCACACAATTGAATACTGCCGTTAAGACATGACGTGGGAGAGCTGCTCAGCTGTTGCAACCACAGGTTGCCCGAACAGTGCGAAGCAGCGCCGTAGGTGCAATTCCCTCCCCGGGAAACTCTCAGGCCCAGTACCACCGATTGCAGGCATATCTGAAGGACCGCCACCGCGCTCGCGCGCTGAACGTCTGACAGATCGGGGAGGACCGCCACTGCTCAGTGCGTCCTCCATAGGCGGGCGCGACACCGACCCAAGGACGGCAATTGACCAGTTCACTCGCCCACACAAGTTCACTCGCGCACACCACGGCGCCCACCGGAGACACCGAACGCCCCTTCTCCGACCGGCATATCGGCCCCCGCGCCGATGACACCGCGGCCATGCTGGCCGAACTCGGCTACGACTCCCTCGAAGCACTGTCGGCCGCAGCCGTCCCAGAATCCATTCAGATCGACGGACTCGACCTGCCCACGGGCCGCTCCGAAGCCGAGGTCCTCGATGACCTCCGCGCGATCGCCGGCCAGAACATCATGCGCAAGCAGATGATCGGCCAGGGCTACTACGACACGATCACCCCGGCCGTCATCCGCCGCAACTTGGTCGAGAACCCCGCCTGGTACACCGCATACACCCCTTACCAGCCGGAGATCTCCCAGGGCCGCCTCGAAGCGCTGCTCAACTTCCAACAGGTCGTCCAGGATCTCACCGGTCTCGACATCGCCAACGCCTCACTCCTCGACGAGGCCACCGCCGTCGCCGAGGCTGTCCTTCTCATGCGTCGAGCAGTGAAGAAGGGGACAACCGTCGTCCTCGACTCCGAACTCCACCCGCAGACCATCGCCGTCGTCCGGGCCCGTGCGAAGGCCATGGACTTCCGCGTCACCGTCGCCGACCTGGCCGAGGGGCTCGCCGGCGAGGACATCTTCGGCATCGTCTGTGCCCAGCCCGGCACCACCGGCGTCATCCGCGACTGCACCGAAGCTGTCGACGGCGCCCATGACCGCGGCGCACTCGTGACCTTCGACGCCGATCTCCTGGCTCTGACCCTGCTCAAGGATCCCGCCTCGCAGGGTGCCGACATCTCCGTCGGCTCGGCCCAGCGCTTCGGCGTCCCGCTGTTCTTCGGCGGACCCCACGCCGGCTTCATGGCCGTGAAGTCAGGCCTCCAGCGCCAGCTGCCCGGCCGCCTCGTCGGCGTCTCCAAGGACGCCCAGGGCAAGCCCGGTTACCGTCTGGCCCTGCAGACCCGTGAACAGCACATCCGTCGCCAGAAGGCGACGTCCAACATCTGCACCGCCCAGGCCCTGCTGGCCAACGTCGCCTCGATGTACGCCGTCTATCACGGCCCCGTCGGCCTGACCCGCATCGCCTCCCGCATCCACCGCCTGGCCCAGGCTTTCGCGACCGCAGCGCACACCGCCCCCGGCGCCGAGGTGGTCAGCCGTGAGTTCTTCGACACCGTTGCCATCCGCGTTGCCGACGCAGAAGCAGCCCGAGTCGTCGCAGAGCGCGGCGGCTACAACGTCCGCGTCATCGATGCCGACACCATCGGCGTCTCCTTTGGCGAATCCCACTCGGTCGCCGATGCCAACGGACTTCTCGAAGCATTGGGCATCATCGCCCGGGTCGATGAAGCGAACTTCGAAGCCGCCTCGGCGGGGACATTCGGAGCCAACCACGTGCCCACCCCGGCTTTCGACGAGAGCTTCCACCGCACGACCGAGTTCCTCACCCACCCGATCTTCAGCGCACACGGCTCCGAGACCTCGATGATGCGCTACCTGCGCACCCTGGCCGACCGGGACCTGGCGCTGGACCGGACGATGATCCCGCTGGGCTCGTGCACGATGAAGCTCAACGCCGCGGCAGAGATGGAACCCATCACCTGGCCCGAGTTCGCCTCGATCCACCCCTTCGCCCCCGTCGAGCAGACACACGGATGGCGCACCCTCATCACCCGCCTGGAGAACTCGCTTGTCGAGGTCACCGGCTACGACCGGGTGTCCCTGCAGCCCAACGCCGGCTCCCAGGGCGAACTTGCCGGACTGCTCGCCATCCGCAACTTCCACCTCGCCAACGGTGACACCGACCGCGACGTCGTGCTCATCCCGCAGTCGGCTCACGGAACCAACGCCGCCTCCGCGGTCCTGGCCGGACTCAAGGTCCAGGTCATCGCGACAGCCGAGGACGGATCGGTCGACATCGCCGACCTCGACGCGAAGATCGAGAAGAACGCGGACAAGCTCGCCGCGATCATGATCACCTACCCGTCGACCAACGGCATCTTCGAATCCGAGGTCCGTGAGGTCTGCGAGAAGATCCACGCAGCCGGCGGTCAGGTCTACGTCGACGGCGCGAACCTCAACGCCATGGTCGGTCTGGCCAAGCCCGGCGAATTCGGCGGCGACGTATCCCACCTCAACCTGCACAAGACCTTCTGCATCCCCCACGGCGGTGGCGGACCCGGCGTCGGACCGGTCGCGGTGCGCGAACACCTCGCCCCGTACCTGCCCGGCGATCCCACCTCGGCGGAACTCGTGGCCGGGGATGAAGACGCGCACGAGCTGCCGATCTCAGGCTCGCTGTTCGGCTCAGCCGGCGTCCTGCCGATCAGCTTCGCCTACCTCGAACTGATGGGCGGCGACGGACTGCGCGAGGCCTCTCGTGCCGCACTCCTGGGTGCGAACTACCTGGCGGCCAAGCTCCACGACGTGTTCCCCATCCTCTACTCGGGTGAGCACGGACTCGTCGGACACGAGACCATCCTCGACCTGCGCGAGGTCACCGCACAGTCCGGTGTCACCGCCGAGGATGTAGCCAAGCGCCTCATCGACTTCGGCTTCCACGCTCCGACACTGGCGTTCCCGGTGCCGGGCACACTGATGGTCGAACCGACCGAGTCCGAGGACAAGGACGAACTCGACCGCTTCATCGAAGCCATGCGCGTCATCCGCGCAGAGATCGATTCGATCGGCGATAAGTACACCTACGAGGAGTCCCCGCTGGCCGGTGCCCCGCACCCGGCGACCGTCGTGATGGACGACTGGGATGCCAAGTACTCCCGCGAGACTGCCGTGTTCCCGGTCAAGGGACTGAAGGCAACCAAGTACTTCCCGCCGGTCAGTCGCATCGACGGTGCCTACGGCGACCGCAACCTGGTGTGCACCTGCCCGCCGCCAGAGGCCTTCGAAGTCAACGATGAAGAGGACGACTGATGAGTACTGAGAACTCGACGCGCGAGACCCCGCTGCACTCAATCCACGACAAGCTGGGCGCTTCCTTCACCGACTTCGGCGGCTGGGACATGCCGCTGAAGTACGGTTCCGAGCTGGCCGAACACCGTGCCGTGCGTGAGGCCGCGGGAATCTTCGACCTCTCCCACATGGGCGAGGTCCGCCTCACCGGCTCCGATGCTGCTGCGTTCCTCGACTACGCGCTCGTGGCGAAGTACTCGAAGATGAAGATCGGCAAGGCCAAGTACGGTGTGCTGGTCAATGAGGCGGGCTACCTCCTCGATGACCTCATCACCTACCGGATCGGCGATGAAGAGTACCTCATCGTCCCCAACGCCTCGAACACCCCGACTGTCGTCGCGACCCTGAAAGAAAGGCTGCAGAACTTCCTGCGGGACGAGTCCCCAGGGGCAGATGCCAAACTCGTCGACGAGTCTGAGGAAACGGCGCTCATCGCCGTGCAGGGACCGAACTCCGAGGCCATCATCCTCCGTGCCCTCGATGAGGGTGCACATGGGGAATTCGGACCCGCGACCACTGCGGCGGACGGATCAGCGGCCAACGATGCAGCCGTCGACGGCACCGCGGATGATTCCTCGGTGAACTCGACCGGGATCACCGTCGGCGAGGCGGTTCGGGAGCTGAAGTACTACGCGTGGATGCCGCTGACGATCGCGGGCATCGACCTGATGCTCGCGCGCACCGGCTACACCGGCGAGGACGGCTTCGAACTCTATATTCCCAACATCGCCGCCGAGCGCCTGTGGGAGACCCTGACGACGACCGGAGTCGACTACGGCCTCGTGCCCTGCGGCCTGGCCTCACGTGATTCGCTGCGCCTGGAAGCGGGCATGCCGCTCTACGGCAACGAACTCAGCCTCGAGACCTCGCCCTTCGACGTCGGACTCGGCCGGATGATCGGGTTCAAGACGAAAGAGAACTTCGCCGCCCGTGAGGCACTGGCGAAGCTGGGGGAGACTGAACCGGCCCGCGTGCTCGTCGGACTCACCTCGGCGGGCCGTCGCGCCGCACGATCGGGAGCGAGCATCTTCGCCTCGGCGGACGAGGTCGGTGCCGAAGGCGGGACAACCGTCGGGACCATCACCTCCGGACAGCCTTCGCCGACGCTCGGGCACCCCATCGCCTTGGCGTTCCTCGACCGCGGACTCGCCGATCCCGGCACACCTGTATTCGTCGACATCCGCGGCAAGGCGCATGAATTCTCAGTGACCGAGTTGCCGTTCTACAAACGCGGCGAGAACTGATCCGTTGAACCTGGTGCTGATGCCCCCGGTGACTCGTACACTGGGGGCACCTGCTCACCCACACAGCTGTCAATCAAGCAGAAAAGGACCATCATGGCGCAATTGCCCCCACTTCCAGAGAACTTCACCTACTCCGCCGAACACGAGTGGATCAATGCCGGCGCTGACGCCATCGTCGGCAGCACGGTGAAGATCGGCATCACCGCAGTCGCCTCTGACGCCCTCGGTGAGGTCGTCTACGTGGACCTCCCCGAGGTCGGCGACACCGTCACCGCAGGCGAGACCTGTGGCGAGGTCGAATCGACCAAGTCGGTCTCTGACCTGTACTGCCCCGTGACCGGTGAAGTCACCTCCATCAACGAGGCAGCCACGGACAACCCAGGACTGCTCAACTCCGATCCCTACGGCGACGGCTGGCTGTTCGAAGTCAAGGTCACCGAACTGGGCGACGTGATGGACGCAGCAGGCTACGCAGAGGCCAATTCCCTCTGACACACCCTCCGACCGATGGGACCGGCCACGGCTGGAACGACGCAGTCCGACCGGGCTGGAACTTCCGGCCTTGACCGGTCCCATCGATCACCCGAAAAGAATCGGAGTATCTTCCATGCCACTGAGCGTCTTCGATCTCTTTACCGTCGGCATCGGCCCGTCGAGTTCCCACACCGTCGGCCCGATGCGAGCGGCATCGAGCTTCCTCACACTTCTGGGCGACAAACTCGGATCGGTCTCCAGCATCAAGGTCGATGTATTCGGATCCCTCGCCGCCACCGGTGCCGGACATGGCACCTTCGACGCCATCCTGATCGGCCTTGAAGGCTGTGCACCTGATCGCATCGAAGCCAATGAACTCACCGCCCGCCGGACTCGCATGTCCGAGACGGGCACCATCCTCCTCGGCGACGCTGCCGGTGGAGACTCGCCTAGGAAGGGTGCAGCCGGAGACGGATCCAGCAGTGGTGAACCTGCAGGCGTCGAGATCGCCTTCACCGAGGATGACATGGTCAAACGCCCGCTGACCATCAAACCCCGCCATACCAACGCCATGACCATCGCGGCCTTCGATGCCGAGGGCCAGACTCTGGCCGAGGAGACCTATTATTCGGTGGGCGGCGGCTTCGTCACCTCCGAAACCGAGTTCCGTGAGAAGGAGCTGGCCGCCGAGGCCGCCGTTGATGACGAAGCTGACGATGAAGCCGTTGACGATGCAGTCGACGATGAAGCCGTTGACGATGAGAACGATGATCCTTCGAACGCCGACGAGTTCGCCGGCGGCGACATCGAGTTCGCCGTGGCCGACTCCGTCGTCGAGGCCGAGCTGCAGTCCTACAGCGAAGAGCTTCCGTATCCGTTCCACTCGGCCGTTGAACTCCTGGAGCGATGCAAGGAGACGGGCATGTCCGTTGCTGAGATCATGCTCGCCAACGAGAAGTCGATGCGGGATGAGGACGAGATCCGCCACGGACTCCTCCACATCTACTCCGTGATGGAGGAATGCGCCTCAGCGTCTCTGGATCGTTCGGGCTATCTGCCGGGTGGGCTCAAGGTGCGCCGCCGCGCCCACGACTGGTACCTCAAGCTCAAAGCCGAGGACCCGGATCGCGACCCCGGCTACTACCTGGAGTGGGTCAACCTCATCGCCATGGCCGTCAACGAGGAGAATGCTTCGGGCGGACGTGTCGTCACCGCGCCGACGAACGGTGCCGCCGGCATCATCCCTGCCGTCCTCCACTATGCGCTGAACTACGTGGATTCCGTGGTCAAGGGCGGCGAGGCCGCCAAACACACGGCGATCGTGGACTTCCTGCTCACCTCGGCGGCGGTGGGTGTCCTGTACAAGGAGAGGGCATCGATCTCCGGCGCCGAGGTGGGCTGTCAGGGTGAGGTCGGATCCGCATCGTCGATGGCTGCCGGAGGATTGGCCGCCATCATGGGCGGAACTCCCGAGCAGGTCGAGAACGCCGCCGAGATCGCCATGGAGCACAACCTGGGCTTGACCTGCGACCCGATCGCGGGATTGGTGCAGGTTCCGTGCATCGAGCGCAATGCGATCGCGGCAGGCAAGGCCATCAACGCCTCGAGGATGGCACTGTGGGGCGACGGCCAGCACCGAGTCAGCCTCGACGAAGTGATCGAGACAATGCGCCAGACCGGCGCCGACATGAGCTCGAAGTACAAGGAGACAGCGCAGGGCGGTCTCGCCGTCAACGTCGTCGAATGCTGAAGTAACCCGCGAGGCGGCCATGAGGCGGCTTCACGTGGTAGGCATGAGCGGCCATGAGGCGGTCCGCGAGGCAGCCCGAGGCGGGCTGCGAGGCGGCAGGAGGCGGGCTGCGAGGCAGCTTCACGGGCACGCATGAGGCGGCATGAGGCGGTCTGACGCGGTCTGAGGCGGTCTGACGCGGGCCTCACCCGGCAGTGGGCCAGTCCTTTGGGCCGGTCGGCTGCCAGCTCTCCTGTGTGGCCGAAGACCGTCTATTCTGCTGCTCTGCTGCCAGTTCTCCTCGGGACCACAACTGCCTGCCTGGAAGCCCCGGTCAGAGGCGGTGCCGCCGCCGAGACCACGCCTGCGATCCGATACGCCGCTGCGTGCACCGGTGTCTGGGGGCTCCGGCGTTGTATCGGTCAGTGGTCTCCTCTGGCTGCCTAATCCTGCGTCGCGCACAGCTGTTGCCCCACACCCTGAAAAGTCATCCCTCAGTCATGCTCAGAGGCGGAGTCGAAACGTGGAACAGTCGTGGAACCGCTGTTCCAAAGCCACTGGAATGTAACGAAACGATAACGAAGCTCTGCCCCGGAATGAGCGCGCAGGAGCGCCCTGGCGCATCCCAGAGATGCCACGGGGAAGCCCCGGTTCATGACTTGGGGGACACGCGCGGGAATCACCCCCGAATGTGGCGTGAATCGCCGTTTTCGGAGTTGACGCTCATCCTCAGGTCGTTAGGTTTGGGGGCGTGAGAAACGCAGTCGCTGAACCTCAAACAGAAACCGATGTCCGTACTCCGACCATGGAGGACGGGCAACACATGTGGAGACTGGCTAAAGATTCGGCCGTTCTCGACCTCAACTCTTCGTACTCGTACATCCTCTGGTGTCGTGATTTCTCGGCAACCTCGACCATCGCGCGAATCGGCGGAGAGCCCGCCGGGTTCGTCACCGGCTACACCCGCCCGGATCGGCCCAACACGCTGATGATCTGGCAGGTCGCAGTTTCGTCGGACTTCCGCGGACACGGACTGGCGAAGACTATGCTCAACGAGCTGGCTGATCGCACGAATGCGCTCCGCCTGGAGACGACGATCACCGATGACAACGACGCGTCAAACCGTCTGTTCCAGTCATTCGCTGAGCAGCGTGACGCCAACTGCGAACGACGTGCGCTGATCACTCCGGATCTGTACCCGGATGGCCACGACACCGAGTACCTGTACGAAATCGCACCACTTTGATGCACCGCTGAGAAGCGTGGTGCCACCAGGCGTCCTGGGGATCAGTGGATCCCGTCTGAGGACGCCGACCGGCGATAGTCGTACCCGAAACTGATCGGTCGCGGCCACCGCCCAGGTGCTTGCTCACGAGGCAAGCGCGTAATCCAGAAGTCGAAAGGACTCAAGTGATGACCGAAACCTCTAAGACCACAACTCCCGATATCTTCGAAACCCGCGAATCAGCCGTGCGAGGATACTCGCGTTCCTGGCCCGCCACCTTCGCCAAGGCACATGGCGCGAAGCAGTGGGACGAAGACGGCAAGGAATACATCGATTTTTTCTCCGGCGCCGGAGCTCTCAACTACGGGCACAACAACCCTGTCGTGATGAACCCTCTGGTCGAGTACCTCCAGTCAGGTGCTGTTCTGCACTCGCTGGATATGAAGACCCCGGCCAAGCGTGAGTTCCTCGAGACCTTCCAGGACCTCATCCTCAAGCCGCGCGGACTCGATTACACCGTGATGTTCCCCGGACCAACGGGGACCAACACCGTCGAGGCTGCCCTCAAGCTGGCTCGTAAGGTCACCGGCCGTCAGCACATGCTGTCCTTCACCAACGCATTCCACGGCATGACCCTGGGATCGCTGTCGGTGACCGGCAACTCGATGAAGCGCGAAGGCGCAGGCATCCCGCTGACCAACAGCTCGAAGATTCCTTATGATGACTACTTCGACGGAGAGATCCCTGACTTCCTGTGGCTTGAGAAGGTCCTCGAAGACTCCGGCTCCGGCGTCGATAAGCCAGCCGCTGTCATCGTTGAGACCGTGCAGGGCGAAGGCGGCCTCCGCGCCGCTCGCGCCGAATGGCTTCGTGCTCTGTCCGAGCTGACCAAGAAGCACGACATCCTGCTCATCGTCGACGACGTCCAGGCTGGCTGTGGCCGTACCGGATCATTCTTCAGCTTCGAAGAGGCCGGCATCGAACCTGACATCGTGTGCCTGTCGAAGTCGATCTCCGGTTCGGGCCTGCCGATGGCACTGACTCTCTTCCGTCCCGAGCTCGACGCCTGGGAGCCAGGCGAGCACAACGGAACCTTCCGCGGAAACAACCCCGCATTCGTCACGGCGACCGCCGCGATCAAGAACTTCTGGGCCGACAACACCTTCCAGAACGAATTGGCCGACACGATCGCCGCACTGCACCAGCGCCTCGACTCGATTGTGGAGAAGGCAGAGGGGGCATCCATCCGTGGACGCGGACTCCTCGCCGGACTGCACTTCGAGGACGACGAGATCGCCGGCAAGGTGGCAGCGGAAGCCTTCGACAACGGCCTGCTCCTCGAGACCTCCGGTCCCAAGGACGAGGTCACGAAGATCATGCCTCCGCTGACCATCTCCTCGCACGATCTGGAGCAGGGTCTCGACATCATCGAGGCTGCTGTGCTGAAGTTCGCTCCGGCCGCAGAACCAGCGGCGGTCTGAGCCTGCTCCCAGCTGAGCGCGAGAGCCTGAAAAACTGAGCCTCGGTTTGCCGAGACTCAACCATGAAACTTGAATGACGCGTTGCCGGTGGATCGGTCGACATTTCGACTGAAACATCGGCAACCCGTCTGATATACCAAACGAAAGGACCACGAATGTACGTAGTCAACCGCGATGACCTCAACGACACAGACCGCGACATCAAGTCAGAGACCTGGCGCAGCCGCCGCATGGTGCTGGGCAAGGAACGTGTCGGATTCTCGCTCCACGACACCGTGATCTACGCCGGGACGACCTCGACCTTCCACTACCAGAACCACGTTGAAGCCGTGTACTGCGTGCAGGGCAAGGGCACTCTGACCGACCAGGAGACCGGCGAGACCTACCCACTCTCCGATGGCACCATGTACCTGCTGGATGGACACGAGAAGCACACCGTCGTGGCCGATGAAGAGCTGCGCATGGCCTGCGTATTCAACCCGCCGGTCACCGGCCGTGAGACCCACGACGAGAACGGTGTCTACCCGCTCATCGTCGAAGAGGACTGAGTTCTCTCGTGAGCTGAGATGCTCCCTCGCCGAGGTGGCTGATCGTTGATCAGACACTGACGCTGGCAGTTGTTCAGATTCGGTGCTGATGCATCGACGGACACCGGAAAAGGTGGTCACGGGCCCGAGGAGAACCCGCATTGTGCGGGGTCGACTTCGGTTCCGTGGCCACCTTTCTTGTGCCTCGCTTGTCTCGTTCGTGGAGCGGCTGCCTTAGGAAGCATTCGCAATCGCAACGGGTGCGGCGTCGTTCGCGCCGTGAGCGTTGAAGGTTCGCCGGTAGGCCCCGGGTGGGACACCGTATTCGGCGGCGAAATGGGTGCGCAGGTTGGTCGCGGTGCCGAGTCCTACTCGCATTGCGATTGCTTCGACCGTGAGATCGGTGGACTCGAGGAGCTCTTGGGTAGTCTGGAGCTTCTCCCGTCGGAGCCATTCCTGCGGTGAGAGATTGGCCCGACTGCGAAACTGTCGGTTCAGCGAACGGACACTGATTCCTGCGTACCGTGCCATGGCTGTGACTGTGACTTCGGCGAGGTGGCAACGTGCCCAGTGTTCGACATCGTCTTCTCTGGCGGAAGCGGTGTGCGGCCGGTAGCGGATGAACTGCGACTGGCCCCCATCACGGTGTGGGGGGATGACGACACGGCGGGCAACCTCGTTGGCAGTCGCGGCGCCGAAGTCCCTGCGTACGAGCTCGAGGCAGAGGTCGATGGCGGCGGCACTGCCAGCAGATGTCCACACGTCGTCATGGACGTAGAGCACGCCGGGGTCGACAGTCACGCTCGGGTAGAGCCGAGCCAGCTCCTCGGCGTGCATCCAATGTGTCGTGGCGCATCGGCCATCGAGAAGCCCGGCTTCGGCGAGTACGAATGCACCGGAGCACAGCGAAACGATCCGAGCACCCCGGGCGTGCTCGGAAACCAGGGCCTCGAGCAGCGCTGGGGGAGCCCCGCCATGGATGTTCGCGCAGGCAGGAACGATGATCGTATCTGCGTCTTTCAGCGCGTCCAATCCACGCCCGTCGGGCACCTGCATCCCGAAGCCGATCGTGGTCTCTGGTGACGTGCCGACGAGTTCGAAGTCGTACCAATCCGGGGTGAGATCGCTCCGATCGATTCCGAAGATCTCAGCGGCTCCCGCCAGTTCGAAGAGCGGTACTCCGGGGGTGGCAACGAGGGCCACCCTGCTTCTGTCCGATTTCTTTCGCATAGCGACGAGTTTGCCACTCACCTACGGTGCGGTCAATGGACGACTCTTGAGATATGGACACGAAGAGTGCAAGCACAGGCAAACTGACGGCACACATCGGACTGGGGCAGGGGGTCGCGCTGTACGTCAGTGCGATCCTCGGGGCTGGGGTACTGGTGCTGCCTGGTCAGATAGCGAGTTCGGCCGGGCCCGCGTCGCTGCTGTCGTGGGTCGTGGCCTGCGCGATCGGTGCGATGCTGGCTTTGCTGTTCGTGTCGCTTGCTCGCAGATTGCCGGGAGCCGGAGGGATCGCCACCTATGTCGGCCAGGCCTATGGTGCGACTGCGGGCGGTTTGGCAGGGTGGATGTATTTCAGCGCCGGCGCCATCGGACAGATCGTCGTGCCTCTGACTGGCGGATACTACGTCGCAGAGGCGTTCTCCCTCAGCAGCGGTTGGGCGTACCTCACGGCGGCCGGGATCCTGGCTGTGGCGGTCGGCGCCAATCTTGTCGGTGCGAGGGTCAGCACGGGAGCGCAGCTGGGCCTGGCGCTGACCGTGGCTCTGGCGCTGCTGGCGACCATCATTGTGGCGATACCGCGAATGGATTCGGATCGGCTGTCTCCCCTCGCTCCGCACGGACTGCCCCCGATCGGCAGCGGGGTCATCGTGCTGTTCTTCGCCTTCGCCGGGTGGGAAGCTGTGGCTCATCTCGTCGGAGAGTTTCGCAGGCCCAACCGTGACGTTCCACGCGCAGTCGGCATCACGATCGTCATCGTCACCGTCCTCTACCTCGGAATCGCCGCAGCTGTGGTGCTCACGGGAACATACGGCTCACCGGAGACAGACCACGTTGCTATCGGCTTGCTGCTGGAGCAGGCATTCGGCGGAAATGCCGCTCTTGCGGCAGCTGTGATTGCCGTCGTCATCAGCCTGGGGACGACGAATGCCTTCATTGCAGGAGTGTCCCGCCTCGGCTATTCCTTGGGTAAGGAGGGGTGGCTGCCCCAATCGGCGGCACACGTCTCTTCAACTTCGGTGCCGGTCGGTGGAGTGCTGGCTGTAGCGCTGGTGGCCTTCGTCGGACTTGGCTTGGCCTGGTTGTGCTCGTGGGGCACGGAGGCTCTGGTGGTCGTTCCCTCGACCCTGGTCGTCTTCGTGTATCTAGCTGCTGCCATTGCAGGAATTAAGCTGCTCAAGGGTAAGGGGCGTGTCGCCGCAATAGTCTCGGTGGTGCTCATCGCGGTTGTTGTACCCTCCTCAATGAGTAATGTGATCATTCCACTCATCGTGATCGGCGTCGCTCTGACGATGCGGGTCTCGCTTCGGAAAGTGGTCGTGAACCTGCACCGTCAGCCGGTTCGCCAGTAAGGAGCATGTATTCATGGTGCCCGGAATAAACTGGAGGCGCACATATGCCTCCAGTTCCTGATCCGAGGGCCCGCAAGACATCGGCTACTCGATGATCGTTCCCAACACTGTTCCTCGGACCTCTTCGCGTGTGTCTTCGAGCGATGCGATTGCCTCGTCCATGTCGGCGTACCACTGCCATCCTGGCTGACCTGCGACTTCCTGAGGCCTTCGCTGTGGCACCAGCGTTGTAGCGCAGCTGTCCCAACTCGGAGTCGCGGCCACTTCAGCCAATCACCTGCGGTGGGTCGTCGCTGATGAACGTGAAACGACACGGGGCTGCGGAAGCTTTTCAGCCCGTAGCCTCGGCGAACTCTTCGACCAGCTCGGACCGCGCCACAGTCACTTCTTCTGGCTCACTTTCTGATCCCAGAACTCGCGACTGGTGACGTCGTCGGACCCGTCCCATGCGTCGATCCCGTCGACACCCGGCAGGTCGTCCTTGTGGAACACCGGTTCGAGCCCCAGTTTGCGCTGCTGCAGATAGTTCTTCAGCAGCTTCATGGCCGTCGGCGCGAGGAAGAAGACTGCGACGAGGTTGGTCAGCGCCATGATCGACATGAACACGTCGGCCGCAGACCATGCCAGAGGCAGGGCGATGACCGATCCGGTGAACACAGCTACCATGACGATGATCCGGTAGATTCCGACCGCGGTTTTCGGCTTCTTCTTGAACAAGTACGAGACGTTGGCCTCGCCGTAGTAGTAGTTGCCCAGAATGGACGAGAATGCGAAGAGGAATATCGCGATTGTGAGGAAGTGAACCGCCCAGTCGCCAAGCTGCGAAGCCAAAGCGGTCTGGGTCAGCGACGCACCCTGCGCTTCGTCGTATGTCGGGTTGGAGAGCAGAACGATGAACGCGGTGATCGAACAGACCAGAATGGTATCGAAGTAGACGCCGAGGCTCTGAACGAGCCCCTGTTTCACAGGGTGTGAGACCGACGAGGTGGCTGCGGCATTTGGCACCGAGCCCATGCCGGCCTCGTTGGAGAACAGTCCGCGTCGGATGCCCTGCATGATGACGATTCCGATGCCACCGCCGATGATGGAATCAAAGCCGAGCGCATTCTTCACGATCAGGGCGAACATGGTGGGCACCTCGGTGATGTTGAGGACCACGACGATGACGCCGAGGATCAGATAGGCCACGGCCATGATAGGAACGATGACGGACGACCAGTTCGAGATCCGCTGCACTCCGCCGAGGAAGACCAGGCCTGTCACGACGGCCAGGCCGATGCCGAGCCCGACTGGCAACCAGAAGCTCTGGGTGGTGTCGACGGAGAAGCTGGTGGCAGTGGCGTCGACGATCGAATTCGCCTGCAGTGAGTTGAAGACGAAGCCGTAGGTGATGGTTATGATGACGGCGAAGAACGCCCCCATCCACGGCTGCTTGAGGCCCACGCTCATGTAGTACGCCGGGCCACCTCGGTAGGCGCCCTTGTCCTTGACCTTGTAGAGCTGGCCCAGTGTCGACTCGATGAACGCGGTGGCTGCGCCGAGGACGGCCATCACCCACATCCAGAAGACCGCGCCGGGCCCGCCGATGGAGATCGCCAAAGCGATGCCCGCGATGTTGCCGGTGCCCACACGCGAGGCAGCCGAGATGCAGAAGGCCTTGAACGATGAGATCGACTTCGTGCCGTCAGTGTCCTTTCCCGGGCTTTCGCCGATGACGCGGAACATTTCGGGGACGAGTCGCAGCTGGACGAGTTTCGTCCGAATGCTGAGGTAGATGGCTACGCCGACGAGAACGACGACCAGGACCCATCCGAGCCAGTCGTTGACGACAGTGATGAGTTCGTCGAGGGAGAGCATACAGAACATCCGATTCTAGAGCTGGTCTGAGCGTTTCTTTAGAACATTGTGTCACTCGACGGATCCGGCTCAGGACGCTGACCCTGTAGGAAGGCCCGGACTACGCCTCCTCGATACCTCTCATCAGCGAAGCCCCCATGGACGTTTCACCGCGTTCCAACTCCCCGATTAGTTCGACCATTGCACGAAGCTTCGGCGTCTCGATTCCTTGGTCTTCGGCAACTGCGAAGACAGGTTGGTAGTGAGATGGGACTTCTGTCGGTCGTTTTCGTACATTGATGTCACGCCAGATGCCCGAGCGGGTCTTTGTCTGCCCTGCTAACCAGTCTGTGAGCGAATCGAATGCGGCATTGATTGTTCTCTCCGGCGACTCGGCCCGGTAATCATCGGGATCGAATGCGTCGAAGCTCTCCAGTCGCAGAGCGAGGGCGTCGGAAACCGCGAAGATTTCGCGTGCTAACCCGAGCATCGGGGCGCGATTCTTGTTGATCACAGACGACATATCCTCGTCGACGAACGAACTTGCTGTGAGCATGGCGCCAAAGGCCAGTTTTGACCACAGGAATCCGCTGACATTGTCACTGACGATCGGTGAACCCCAGTGGGAGAGATCGTCGGCAAGTCGAACGACGCGATTGCTTGTGCCCCCGGCGTACTCGCCCAGCGCAATTGTGCCGATGCCTCCGTCCTGGATCACGCCGGGCTCGAGCAGGTCAGCGAATAGGTCAACGAATGCAATCACTGTGCGGTCGACCCCGATGTGCTGGGCGATCGCAGCCTCATTGAGTCCATTCTGCATGGAGACCACATAGCCATCGGCCCGGAGCCGAGGGGCGACCCATTCCATTGCTGACTCGGTTGCCTGTGACTTCACCGCCAGCAGTACGGGACCTAGCTCGCTCGGTGCGTCTGCGAGCTCGAAAGCGGGGATACGAGTTTCGAGTACTCCGGAAGGGCCTTCGATCCTCATACCATCCCGGCGAATGGCAGCTACATGCTTGCGGTCGGTGTCCACGATCTGCACAGGGTGGCCAGCCAGAGCCAAGTGCGCCGCTAGTGTGCCACCGATGGCGCCCCCGCCGACGACGGTGTAGATCACTTCTGTAGGGGCAGGTGCAGCTGTCATTCGTTTGTGCTCGCTTTCGTTGCTGTCAAAGTTGTTGGTTCGTCGTCGATCTCAGTACGTGTCTCCGGCCAGTGCACAGGGAGGTTGAGTGCTCCGGCTGCTGACCCTCCATCGACTCGAAGGATCTCTCCAGTGATCCATTCCGCGGCAGGGGACGCAAGCCACAGCACAGCTCTGGCGATATCATCGGGTCGACCCTTCCTCCCAAGCGGATTGGCCGATACTTTGGACACATAGTCATCGGTGAGGCGGTTGAGGTCGCTGTCAACGACGACGAATCCCGGTGCAACGGCGTTGACTCGGATTCCCATGGGACCAAGTTCCAGTGCGCATGACTTGGTGACCATTTCCAATGCCGCTTTCGACGTTGTATACGGAGCGGCTCCGGGCCGTGCCCGTAGTGCCGCGCCCGACGATATGTTGACTATTGAGGGGTATCCGAGAGGAAGTGTGTCGCCGAGATCGCCCATCCTCTTCGCGAACTCAACTGTCAGCAGTTGCGGCGCCCGAACATTGATTGATTGGACGGCATCCCAGATCTCAGCGGTGATGTTGAGAAGAGGTACCGCGGGATAGACCCCGGCGGAATTGATAAGGACGTGAACTTCACCGAAGGCAAAAGCGGATTCGATCACCGAGGCTGGAGCCTGGGGCTCACGCAGATCCGCGGTGATGGTATTGATCTCGGTGCCATCTCGGCGAAGATCCTCTGCAACCGAACGGAGTGCCTCGGCATCGAAATCCACGACTGTCAGACGAGCGCCCTGTTCGGCATACTGATGGGCGATTTCCTTGCCGATTCCGCTCGCAGCACCAGTGATGAGGACGTGAGGCTTGAATGTCTCGTTCATGCGAGCTTCTTTCCTTTCGTCTCGGGCATTGTGAGGTAGACGGCCAAGCCAACTGCGGCCGCGGCCGCGCAATAGATCCACACCTTGTCTCCGATTCCGGCATCGTTCATCCAAGTGATGACATAAGGCGCAGTTCCACCGAAGATGGCGACGGCCAGAGCATAGGGAAGTCCAATGCCGGTGGCGCGCACCTCCGGCGGAAATTGCTCGGCCATGATTACCGCACAGTTGGCTGAATACCCGAGCAGCAGTGTCATTCCCACAATTTCCACAGCAAGGAAGATCCAGAAGTTGTTCTCGAGAATATTGAGCAACGGAAATGCCAGAACTAGGAACCCTGCAGCAAATGCCGACATCGTCGGCTTACGGCCGATCTTGTCCGAAAGGATCCCAGCGAATGGAAGCATGCAGATGAAATACGCGATCGCAATGAAATTCGCAGTCAGCGCCAAGTTGAGGGGGAGGCCCGTGGCGACGTGGGCGTAAGTCGGGAGGTAGGAGACCCAGATGTAGTAGAGCAAGGTGCCGGCAATCGTAATGCCGAAGACGCGAGCCACTGCGCCCGGGTACTTAGCGAACATGGTGAGATAGGAGCTCTTCTGCTTAGGTTCGGCGTCTCGGGCCGCCTTGGTGGCTTCAAACGATTCGGATTCAGCGACGTTTGTGCGCAGCCACAGTCCGAACAGGCCGAGCAGTGCACCGAGGGCAAAGGCAAGCCGCCAACCCCAAGAGTCGAGAGCCTCCGAATCGAGTGCTGATGTGATGACTGCTCCGATGCCGGCAGCGATGAGTCCGCCGGCTCCCACCGACACCTGTTGCCAGGATCCGGCAAAGGCGCGGCGTTTCGGCGCTGCTGCCTCAACCATGAACGCCGACGACGCTCCGAACTCACCACCTGCAGAGAACCCCTGCAGCATGCGAGCCAATACGAGCACGATCGGAGCGAAGATGCCGATTATCGAATAGTCGGGAGTGATCGCGATGATGAGGGAGGCTCCGGCCATCAGGCCGATTGTCAGAGCCATGCCCTTTTTGCGACCATGGCGGTCGGCGTAATTGCCGAGCACTGCTGCTCCGATGGGACGCATGATGAAACCGACGGCAAAGACGGCCAGCGTAGCCAGAAGTGCTGCGGCAGGGTCGCCACCTGGAAAGAAGTGGACAGCAAAGACCGACGAGAACGTGGTGTAAATCGCCCAGTCGACCCACTCGACGGTGTTGCCGACGGCGCCGGCCAACAGTGCCTTGCGGCCCTTTTTCGACAGTTTTGTGTCATGCGGCGGTAGGGGCTTTGGTGTTTCAGTAGACATGTGGTGTCCGTGCTTTCAAAATATGCGGGGAGCTCCGGAGTTTTCGGAGACGCCAAAGATGCGGATCAGATGGTCCGTGTTGAGCGTTAAGGTCTGAGACGTTTGGTAGTCAGCCTTGAGTTGTCAGGGTGAAGTTGGTTCGCAGATGGTCTGCGAGCTGGGCATGCGTGCCGAACCAGACATTGTCGAAAGTGCGGATGTGTGAAAGCAGTCGGTCGACCATTGCGAGACGAGATCTGTGTCCGCTGATGTGCGGGTGCAGGGTCAGCTCGAATACACCGCCGGCGGCATGCGCAGCCTCGAATTCGTCGACCCAGATTCGCTCTACATCGTAGGGTGAGAGGTGGGGGCGGAGACCGCCGAAGCGATCCATCATGAAATAGGGTGCGTCGTCCCTGATCCATTCGACGGGAATCTCGATGATTCCCGTCGGTGCGCCATCAGCGTTGAGTTCATAGGGTTCGTCATCGGCCATGAGCGATGAGTCGTAGCTGAAACCTAGCTCTTTGATGACTTTTAACGTTGAATGCGAGAAATCCCACGACGGTGTGCGGATACCGCTCGGACGAGTACCGCTGAGTCTTTCGAGCACATCGGTTGCTCGGCCGATGAGGTCGAGTTCCGCGTCATAGGGCAAAGTTGTATTCCGCTCATGGATCCACCCGTGCACAGCAACCTCATGGCCCCCGGCCACATATCCTTCAATGTCCTGAGGGTGAAGGAGGGCCGACACTGCGGGCACGTAGAAGCTGGTGGGCACCTCGTGACGGGCAAGCATGTCGAGAATTCTCGGCACGGCTGACCGACTACCATATTCGCCCTGCGCCAGGGAGCCTGGCGAGGTTTGTCCGTCTCGCAGATAGGGGGTCTCATGATCGGAATCGTAGGCAATGAGAACGGCACATTGAGCTTCCTCCGGCCAACGCCGCGAGACGTCTTTGTCGACCAGGCTGCGTCCGGCACGTACGCGGTTGACCTCAGAGCGCCACTGCTCCTCAGGCCACTGCCACGGCTCAGTATCGGGGCCCGTGGATGAAGGGTTGTGTAAGGACATCGATTCTCCTTTGTGGTGTTGCCTCGGCAAGGACGTGCGGGCCATTCCGTGCGGCCTTGCCGAGGCTGAGTGGACCTTTTCGGCTTGTCACGTATGTGGCTGGAGGTATTCAATTGGATCCAGCGGCAGGCCTGCGGTTGCGTAGACTCCCGCTTCGATCGTCGTCCAAACACGCTTATGAGTAGTGGTCTGGATAGAGAATTCGGCGCTGCGGATTCCGGGCAGAGAGCCGAGAACCTTTGTGGAATAGTGGAACAGCTCGGTGCGGTCACGAACGATGAATTGTCCGGCTAAGCTGCAACTTCCGGTTGTTGCTGTGAGGTATTTCGTGGATGAGTGTTCCGATAGAGCGATCGCTGTTTCGGTGAGATGCTGAGGCTCGACTTCCAGCCACAGCAGAAACTCGGTGGCGAAGCCCAATCGTTCCGGTTCCACGAGTATACGAAAGTCGAGGAGGCCATTTTCTTGGAGTTGATCAATGGTCCGAGTTGCAGTGTTCTCAGATTTGCCAATCGCTTTTGCGAGGTCGCCCAGCGAAGTCCGCCCGTCGTGCATGAGTATTCCCAGAACCTTCGCTTCAGCTCGGGACAGCTCGATCGGTGGAGCTGGTTCAGTCTTCACCGAAGCTAATCGCGTGGGCTCGTCCGTGTCGCGCGGCGGCGCCCAGTCTTGGCCGGAAGCGAACGCGTGAGTGAGGAGGAGCGTCTCCACTGTCGCTGCAGTTCCCTCGGTGATTTCTGCTACGAGCGTGCTGTGGTCTGCATTTTGCGGAAGCACCATTTCTGCCGCAATGTCGACGGACCCGAGAAGTGTGTTGAGGGATCGAACTTCCTTCCGTGACTTGAGCCGGGGAATGAGTACGTCCAGGTCTCTGTGGGCGTTGGAGATGCGCATGTAGATTGGTGTTCCCAAACCGAGCCGAGCAACGTCGGTTGCTCCAATCACTCGAATTACGCCCTGATTGTGCATCGTTTCGTAGCGTCGGCGAACGGTTGCTGCTGACACTCCGACTTGATCTGCAACTCTCGCCCATGGCGCGCGGCCATCGCGATGAAGGACATCGACGATGGCTCTGTCGATCGGATCCAGAACGCCGGCAGATCGTGTGTTTTGATTCGCAGTATGATCATATTCGCCAAATACTCAAAGTCAATAGATTGTTTCCTTCAAAATTACATATTCATGTGGCCGATTTCGAGATTCTACGGCTGATGCTCGAAGGGTGCACACATTCTTAGTGGGTGCTGGTTGGTTCAACTGAACGTCGGTGACACTGACGTTGTACCCATCCAGCATTCACGTCGCGTCTACCCGGACATCATCCGTTCATTGCTCGGGTTGTTTAGGGTTGTCCGCAATCCACTGCACCATCGGCCGCTCGAGCCTGCACCGAGTCGCCAACTCTGAGGAGTCCCCGCCATGCCAATCACCCTCGCAAACCACACCTCCGAGGCCGTCGCCCACACCCGGGTTCCGCCTCTGGTCATCGCGCATCGTGGCGCGTCAGCTGACTATCCGGAGAACACGATCCCGGCCTTCGTCGCCGCCATCGACCAGGGCACCGACATGCTCGAGATCGACGTGCACATGAATGCTGACGGAGAACTCGTCGTCATCCACGACGTCACCGTGGAGCGGACGACGAATGCCCGCGTCGCCCATCCTGACCGCACGGACTACAGCGTGAAGTCCATGACCACGGCCGAGATCGCCAGCCTCGACGCGGGCAGCTGGAAGTCTGAATCGTTCGCCGGCGTCCGGGTCCCTCACCTCGCCGAGGTGCTCGATCTGGTGCACGTGACCCGCACCGGGCTGCTCCTCGAGGTCAAACACCCCACCCAATACCCGGGATTCGCCCAGGCGCTCGTTGAATCTCTGACCGCATCCCCCGACTATCTCGACCGAGCATTGGCGGCGGGGATGCTCGTCGTCCAGTCCGGCGACTGGGCCTTCATCCGTGAGTTCCACGCCCTGGCTCCGGAGATCCCCGTCGGGGTTCTGGGTCGGCCCTGCCCGGACGAATTGCGCGACTTTGCCACCTGGGTCGACCAGGTCAATCCCCAGTACATCGCGGCAGATGCCACCTTCCTCGGCCACGTCCACGAGCTGGGGATGTCGAGCCTGGTGTGGACCGTCGACAGCGTCGAAGACATGGAGAAGGCTGTCGACCTCGGTGCCGATGGCATCATCACCAACAGGCCCGACCGGCTCGTCGCGGTCGTCGAAGACCTCTGAGGTCAGCGCGCCGAGTCGAGCACCAGCTCCGGGTTCACTCGGGACAGAATTGATCCGTGAGACGGCAGAGTGTGTCTCAAGACGGCCGAGGCCTCGCCGCTGCCACAGAGACGAGCAGACCTGTCGAGAGGTTGCACAGGTGAGGACTCCTGCGATGTCGAAGGGGAATACGAATATGCCGATGAGCGGGACAACTTCTCCGAAGGTCAGAACCATCAGTTCCGGCGTCGGTCGTTCGACGCGTCCGACCACCTCGGCGAGGCCGGAGATTCCGAAGATGGCAATGCTGCGCGGGATGGGCGGGAGTTCGCGCGCGATGAGTATGGCAGCGGCACCGGCCGCACAAGCCAGGACGAACATGGCAATTCCGGTGGGCAGGCTCTGGGCGAAGTGGTAGTTGCACGGAACTCCACGATATTCAGCCACTTGTCTTGTCGATAAGAGGATGGTTCTGATCAGTGGCCGACGCCACGGTCAGGGCCGGTGAATAGAGACGCCGGTTCTCAGCAGGGGCCTCCGGATGAGACGCTGGGACCATGGCCAATGAACTCGCGTCGTCCACCAGTCCCTACCTCCGCGCCCATGCCGACAATCCTGTCGACTGGCGGATGTGGACGAAGGACAACCTCGCCGAGGCGGCCCGCCGAGACATGCCGCTGCTCATCTCGATCGGCTACTCCACATGCCACTGGTGCCACGTCATGGCCCACGAATCCTTCGAGGACGAGGCCATCGCCCGCGTCATCAACGAGAACTTCCTGCCGATCAAGATCGACCGCGAAGAGCTCCCGGACATCGACTCCTATTACATGAACGCACTCCAGGCGATGCGCGGCCAGGGCGGCTGGCCGATGACGATCTTCGCCACACCCAAAGGCAGTCCCTTCTACGCCGGGACGTACTTCCCGCCGGCACCGCGGGGGAACCTGCCCGCGTTCACGCAGGTGCTCGCCGCCGTGTCCCAGTCGTGGACGGAACGCCGCGCCGAAGTGACCGAGATGACCAAGCGCATGGATCG
Organism: Brevibacterium sp. AGC70; assembly: GCF_057334195.1. NCBI lineage: Bacteria > Bacillati > Actinomycetota > Actinomycetes > Micrococcales > Brevibacteriaceae > Brevibacterium > Brevibacterium sp. AGC70. The sequence goes on from NZ_JBHFIH010000007.1 coordinate 22,997, forward strand.
TGGGCTCGCCGATATGGCCAGTGCAGTCTCTGACGCATTGCCTGCCGAAGCAGCCTCAGAGCTGCTGAGCGCCGAAGAGCTCGACTCGGCAGCTGAGTCCCTGCTCGACTCCTATGACCCCGCATGGGGCGGGTTCGGCAAAGCACCGAAGTTCCCGCCGCTGATGAACCTCATGCAGCTCTTGGCCACGTTCGTGCGCTTGGGTGGAACCACCTCGGCGAGGGAAGGGGCGCTTGCTCCTGGAAAGGTCGACACGGTGGGAGCCGATGGCCATCTCGAGGGTGAACTCATCCTCGACTGCCTCATCGCGGTGCGCAGCACCTTCGCACGGATCGCGAGCGGCGGCATGCGTGACCAGGTGCGCGGCGGAATCGCCCGCTACAGCGTCGATCGGCAGTGGTTCGTGCCGCATTTCGAGAAGATGCTCTACGACAATGCGCTCTACCTGCGCGCCGCCGTCCAATGGGCGAAGGTCGAACGCGCGCTCAACCCGGGATCGAAGTGGCTGGCGCTTGCCGAACGCGAGGTCACCGACACCGCGAATTTCCTCAACGCAGACATGTCCGACGGGGACCGCTTCATCGCCGCACTCGACGCGGACTCACTCAACGCTGACGGTGTGCTGGAAGAGGGTGCCGCCTACGTCGTCACGCCCGAGGAGTTCGCCGAGGTGGGGCATGAGGGGCTGCTCCAACTCGTCGATTCGCCGGCCGCCGCAGAACTCTCCGGTTCCGTTGTCGCCGCCATTCGCATCATCGACTGGTTGGGCATGGACGACGTGCCCTTTGACGAGGAGCACCCGGCCCCGTGGACCACCTCGGCGACGGTCGCGCAACAGGAGCGTCTGAAGAACTTGTTGGGCACACGCCCCCAGCCCGCACGGGATGAGAAGACGATCACCGAATGGAACTCGCTGGCGATCACGGCACTGGCCGAAGCAGCCTTGTATGCCGGTGTGTCCGGGAGCGAGGGGACTTCGGCAGCTGCCGGACCGCCGGCGAGCTGGGGGAGGGATGCGGTACATCAGTGGGAGGCGATGCTCCTGCGCTTCGGTGCCGATTCGAATTGTGAAGTCCGCCGCAGCTTCACCGGTGACACCCCGGGGCCCGGCCAGGCAGGCCTCGCCGATTGGGCGCAGTTCATCACTGCAGGCATCACCGTCCGCCAGCTTCCGGGAGCCTCGGTGCAGGTGAGCGATCTGTTTTCTTGGGGTGCGCGGATGTTCGCGGGCTTCACCGTCGAAGGAGATGTGCTCGAGGTCTTCGACTCCTTGGGTGACGAGATCCTGGATGTCAGATCCTCTGACCCAGTGGACAATACGGTGCCCTCTGGCAGATCTGCAGCGGCAGAGGCGGCGCTTCTGCTCGCAGAGATCGGTGTGGACAGCGGTGCTGAGACCGGTCTGGACAGCGGTGCTGAGACCGGTCTGGACAGCGGTGCTGTTACCGGTTCGCCGGGCAGTCGTGCGATGGGTGACTCGTCGACTGGCACCGCTGGGGCTGAGGGGCTGAGCACCGGAAGACTTCTTGAACTGCGCGATCGCCTGCTCGGTGTCTACAGGGCACTCGCTGGTCGAGCGCCGCGCGGCTGCGGTCACGCGCTGTGGCAGTCCGAACGAGCACTCAGCCCGGTGCGTGTGGCCACTCGAAATGCCGAGTTGAGGGGATTCGCCGCCCGGCACCCCGCGGTCACGCTCCTGACCGCTTCAACCGGAGTCCCGGGCGTGAGCGGATCCGAGGTCGAGGTGCCCGAAGGTACAGCGATCGTCTGCCGAGGGACGCAGTGCTCGCTGCCCGTGGCCACCGTGGGCGAACTCCTCGAGCAGTTCGACGGTTTCTGAGTCGTAGCCTCACCCTTAAAGCAGTTCAGTCCCAGGTGAGGCGTTCCAGGCCTGACAGGACGAGGTCGAGGCCCATGATGAAGTCCGATGCCTCGTCGAGATTCTCGAACTCGCCGAGCACGGAGTGCACGAAGGGGAAGTCCTCTTCACTGAAACTTGCCCAGTGGTCGATCTGGGCAGTGTGTTGGGCTTCACCATCCTCGGCGGCTTCGCGTTCGATCGCACGCTGAGAGACTTCCGCGCCCATGCCGGAAGCATAGGTGGACACGACCATTGACGCCTGAAGCTGGCGGGTCAGGTCCAGTCCACTATTCTGGAGGGCCTGACCGACCAGCTCCCAGTAGGTCAGCGAATTCTGCTCATCGGGGCCCGCCTTGATGAGCTGGGAGGCCAGCCAGCGGTGCTCGAGCATCTGGACGAACAGGCACAGGACGAGCCGTCGAATCTGCAGCAGGCCCTCAGCGGTACCGGTGCTCGTGCGGCCATCGGGCTCAGGGGGAGGATAGTTCTCCAACTGCTTCGGGTGCGGCTGATCAGCACGTTCGAGGGCCTCGGCCTCGTCCAATGCACGTCCCAACAGCTCATCGGACACGATGGCCATCAGTTGGTCCTTGCCGGCGGCGTACCAGTAGAGACTGGCCACGCCGCTGTCGAGCTGTGCGGCCAGTCCGCGCAGTGTCATCTTCTCCGCCCCAACGGCGTCGAGCGTGGTGATCGCGGCCTCGATGATCTGCTCCAGCGAGAGGGACGTACGCGTGCGCGCCACCCCACGACCACCTCGGCGTCGGGGAGGAGTGATCCTGCGTTGAGCGTCCTTCGATGAATCACGAGGGCTGTCTCTGCGTGAATTCGCGTTGTGATCGCCTCGCGGACGCGGGGGAGTCTCAGATGCCATGCCTTGAATCTACCGAGAGACTTGCATTCAATCAAACACCGTTCTATGGTCGAACATAGTTCGAGTATAGAACGGAGTTCCATTGGCGAACATTGTTCGATCATTAAGTTCTTCTCTCGCCGGCTCTCCAGCCGACCTTTCGACCTACCCGCGAAAGGACCCACATGTCCTCCTCATACTCCTCGACCTCCTCATCCGTCGATACGCAAGTACTCAAACCGCAGAGTCTCCGAGCTGCCTGGCCTGCTCTTCTCGCTCTGTGTCTGACCATGCTCGTCGAGATGGTCGACAACTCGATTCTCAACGTCGCTCTGCCCACGATCGGGCGAGACCTCAGCGCTTCTCCAGCAGACCTGCAGTGGATCGTCGGCGCCTATTCGCTGACGTTCGGCGGGTTGCTCATGGTTGGCGGGACGATGGGCGACAAGCTTGGTCGCCGTCGGACCCTCCTCTTCGGCCTCGTGCTGTTCGGTCTCACCGGACTCGGCGTGCTGCTCGTCTCCACGCCCGCACAGCTGATCGCGGTGCGAGCACTGGCAGGAGTCTTCGCCGCATTCATCGCCCCATTGACCATGTCGTTGATCTTCCGCCTCTTCGACCGTGATGACCTGCGCACGAGGGCGATCGGCCTCATCGTGGTCGTCTCGATGATCGGCTTCGCCGTGGGCCCGACCATCGCCGGATTGGCGATCACGAATCTGCCCTGGCAGGCACTCCTGGTGGTCAACGCCCCTGTCGCGGTCATCGCCTGGCTCGGTGTGCGTTTCGGGGTCGCCGAGGACGACCCGGCAGACCGTCGCGAAGGCGGTGCCGACATTCCCGGCGGCATCTTGTCTGTGGCCTCGCTGGGCTTCCTCCTCTACGGCTTCACCGCTGGGGTCGAATACGGTTGGGCTGCACCGTTGACGGTGCTCGTCTTCGCCGCCGGTGTGCTCTCCCTTGCCGGATTCATCTGGCGTGAGAAGACCGCCGAGGATCCGATGCTCGATCTCAAACTGCTCGCCCTGCCGACAGTGAGCGGGTCAGCGATTCTGCAGACCGCGACAATGATCGCCATGGTCGGAGTCATGTTCGTCTCGACTCAGCTCTACCAGTTCGCCTGGGGTTGGTCCGCTTTCCAGGCGGGATTGGCGAACCTTCCGTTCGTCGCGGGCATGCTGCTCGCCGGCCCGTTCGTCGATCGCGCCGTGGCCCGATTCGGCCACCGTAAGACCTCGATCGGCGGTATTGCGCTCGTCATCGTCAGCCTCATCATCTGGATCTTCGCGCTCACACACGGCTTCCTCTGGTGCGCGGTCGGGATGCTCATCATGACTATGGGGATGCGGACGATCATGACGACTGGTGCGGTCGCCCTCCTCGGCGCCCTGCCTGAGACGCACACGTCGATCGGATCGGCGCTCAACGACACCGCTCAAGAGCTCGGCAATGCAGTGGGCGTTGCGATAGTCGGCACGATCATGGCCACGGTTCTCGGCAGCACACTGCCGCAGGGGGCCTGGGATTCGGCGACGGTTGCCGGCTTCGTGCACTCACAGCAGATTTCGTTCACGGTCCTCGCCGGTATCGTACTGGTGATGTCGATCATCGGGGTTCGCACGTTGACCGACTCGAGGGAAGTCGACGAGCATTGAGCAGGTGCCCGGGAGCCCGTTTCGCAACCAAGCTCAGTCGACGAGGCGCAAACCTCGGAAGCGGTTGAGCGCCGCCGCGATCTCCTGTGCACGGGGGCGGGCGACATGCCCCGGATGATCGCGGTTGCCGGTCAGGCCGTCGACTCCCTGCGCATCGAGCATGTCCTCGACCTCCGCCAGAGCCTCGGTGAGTGAGGTCTGGTCGTCGAAGATCTCGGCCAGATACTCAAGCGCCTCGGCGATGCCTGTCGTCTGCTGCGGGTCGACGAGCTGGGATATCGCGGTCAGATCGATGAAGGCCTTGCCGAACTGAACCTGGCCAAGCCCTTTCGCCTTCGCCGACTTCGTCTTCGAGCCGGGGTGCAGCGCCTTCGCGGTTGGGATCCGGGGCCGAGGCGTGGCGAACGCCGATCCTGTGTCATCGGCTGATTTCACCCCCACGAGTTCGTGCGCCTTCTCGGTGACTTCTTGGGGTACGTACGCATCGAGGGCGATGACATGATCAGCCACCTCGAAGAATGCGCTCGATCCACCGGCGACCAGCACCGTGGAAACGCCTCGGTGGGTGAACAGCGGACGGATGCGATCGACGAAAGGGGTGATGGGTTCGCGGTCGGCTGGAATCAGAGCACGCATCCGATCGTCGCGGATCATGAAGTTCGTCGCCGAGGTGTCCTCGTCGATGAGCAGCGAACGAGCACCGACTTCCACAGCCTCCACGAGGTTGGCCGCCTGCGACGTGGACCCGCTCGCGTTCGTTGTGGTGAAGGCTCTCGTGTCAGTGCCGGATGGCAGATTGTTGATGAAGGGCGAGATGTCGTCGCCGGTCACGGCACGACCGTCCTCGGCCCGGATGGAGGTGGCACTGGGTTCCGTGATGACCCACTCACGCCCGTCGCCGGCGATGTGGGGGTAGACGCCGCGTTCGAGGGCACGCAGGATCGTCGACTTGCCGTGATAGCCGCCGCCGACGATGACAGTGACTCCACGGGGGATCGCCATGCCGGTGAGCCTGCGTCCGCTCGAGAGCGTGAATGTGTGCTCGAGGGAACTCGGGCTGGTGAAGGCCACAGCGTTCGAATCCATGGGCACGTCAGAATCCCCGGATCGCCTCGGCAGAATCGCGCCATTGCCGATGAACGCGAGAAGACCTTCCTCGCCGAGGTGGCTCTGCAGTTCCAGCTGATCCCGGTGGAGTTGGACATGCTCGCGCAGGTCGTCGCTGGACTGGTTCCTGCCAGACTGGACCTGGCTGGGCTGGTTCTTGCCGGGCTGGTTCTTAGCGGGCGGGTAAGCGGCAGCGAGATTGGAGTAGATGAACATGGTTTGAGCGAGCTCGGGCACATCCCGGGTGAGGATGTCCGCGGCCTGATGGCCCAGGATGCGACGGCCTCGAGCCGGGAGATTGACGAGCAGGCGTGCCTCGAAGCCTTCGTCATCGATGAGGACGTTGGTGCGTTCGAGCACCTCCTGTCCCGGACGGCCGAGGATGATCGAACGCCGGTCATTGCGGTGCAGGAATGAATCACCGACGCGGAAGAGGAAGTCGGCGGCTGCGATGCGATCTGCGCGTTCGGTGGTGATGTCAGTGGGGAACCCCGCCTCGGCGCGGTTGATCCTGATCCGGACCTTCGACGGTGAGGCGAAAGGATCGACCTGGACTCGGTCGATGAACACGGTGAACGACCCGAACTCGTAGCTGCCACGGATCTGCTTGTAATTTCCGTAGCTGCGGCCATCGAGGTTGTGCAGAGTGGATGCGAGATTCGATCGTGGGGAGTTCATCCGTGGAATGCTACTTGATTGTGGTCAACGCAGGCCACGACGAGCCCCGTGCTTCGCCAGAACTTTCCCCGGTGCTCCGCGATCAGGCTCTCGGCGGCTTCGCGATCAGGCTCTCTGTGGCTTCGCGATCAGTTGCGTTCGCGTCCCAGATAGAAATCTGCGGCGTTGTCCCAGCACACGGCGGCGAGTTCCTCTGCTGACAGGGTGTCACGGATGATGTCGAAATCTGTGTTCTCGAACGGCCGAGGAGCCCTGGTCGACGGCAGATCCGTGCCCACCATGAGTGCCGAGGGGTCAACGTCGACGATCGCTCGCATCGCGGTGGCAGGGTCGAGTTCGACTCGGCCGAAGCCTGTCGCCTTCACCTTGACGCCACGTTCGACCAGTTTCAGCAGGGCGGGCAGTCCGTCGCTGTGCATGCCGAAATGGTCAATGCTCACGGCGGGCAGTCCGGCGATGCGGTCGCTGAGATCCTCATCGATGCTGCGGGCATCGATGTAGAGCTCCGAGTGCCACCCGGCGAGGTCATGGACCCGACGAGCCATATGTTCCATGTCGTCCAAGACTGCTGACCCTCCGCGGGCGACGTTGAAGCGCAGTGCTTTGATTCCGTCGCGGTCGAGCTCCAGGATGCGATCATCGGACGTGTCGACGGGAAGTTGAGTGACGCCGACGAAATCGGGGCCAAGAGTGCTCAAAGCATCGACAAGATAGCACTGGTCGAACCCTTGGAATGACCCGGCGACCACTGCTCCCCCGGCAATGCCCAGACCGCTGATGCGCATCAGATAATCCTCGACCGTGAAAGGGTCCGGCAGGTAGCCGTTGTTCTCGACGAGAGGATGCTTGGGGTCGATGATGTGCAGGTGTGAGTCGAAGATCGGGGTCGGAGAATCCATGGCCCCAATCTACCCCGTATTCGGCAAGGCACATTTCATCTCAAAGGGTAGCCGCGTGGTCGGCGAATGCGGAACTTGAACTGTGGAGCCCTGTCGTGTGCTGAGGGTGCCCTGCGGCGAGGTGGGGGCGTCCTGCGACGAAGTGGGGGCGCACTGCCGTGAGAACGGTGTCCCAGTCCCACCTATCGGCACTGCGAGTAACGATCTCGACAATATGACCGCTGGTCGGGACACGGGTGAGGCAGGTAAGCGGACGCTCGGTATATTGTGAGGTAGTTCACAACAGACCCTGAACAACATGGCTTGAGCATGATGACCCGAGCATCCGAAAGGACAATGATGTCCGCACGTCCTTCTGAGGCGTCGCCTGCGAACCCGATACCGCAGACGAACGTCGACGAACTGATCGCGCAGTACGATGAGGAGCTTCCTCAGCGCACCCTGACACGCAGGCTCGACCTCGGCGTGGGAATCGTGTGTTTCGTCGTGTCACTGTTCGTTCTCAAACAGGTGTTCTTCCCGCTGACTCAAGGCAATCAGTACTACCTCATGTGGTTCCTGGCGTTCGTCCTGCCACTGGTCTTCATCTGCTACCGGCCAGGTTTCGGTCGTAAGAGTGACGTCGCCGACCAGGCCCTGGAAGTCGCCGAGGCTGTCGACAGCGATGTCGCTGCTGGCAGCGGTGCGGCTGCTGACTCCACCGCGAAGCCACGCAGGAAGGCAACGCGCCGGTCGAACGACAATCCGTCGATCATCGACTGGGTGCTCGTCGTTCTCACCTTCCTCACCTGCGCCTACCCGGTGCTGCCCTTCTTCTCCGGCGGCTTCAACGAGTTCCTCAACCGGCAGGGCTCGCTGACCTCGCTCGACGTCATCATGGGCGGCGTTCTCCTCCTCCTCGTCCTTGAGGCGACGCGCAGAACCACTGGCCTGATTCTGCCGATCTTCTGCATCGTCTTCTTTCTCTACAGCTACTACGGCGCCTACATTCCGATCGGTTGGCCAGGATCCCATGCGGGCCAGAACTTCGACCAGATCGTCAATGCCCTGTACAACGATGCATCCGGCTTCTACGGCATCCCCCTCGACGTCGCGGCCACCTACATCGTCCTCTTCACGATCTACGGAGCCGTCCTCGACAAGACCGGGGCAGCAACCTTCTTCATCGACCTGAGCTTCTCACTATTCAAGAAGTCGAAGGCCGCGCCGGGACGAACCGTCGCTCTCTCCGGCTTCCTCCTGGGCACGGTCTCCGGCTCCGGCACCGCCACTGCAGTCTCGCTCGGTGCCGTGACCTGGCCCGTGTTGAAGAAGGCCGGCTACCCGAAGGAGAACGCGGGTGGAATGCTCGCAGCCTCCGGTATCGGTGCGATCCTCTCACCTCCGACCCTTGGTGCCGCCGCCTTCATCATCGCGGAGCTGCTCAACGTCTCCTATGGACTCGTCCTGCTGTGGGCAGTGGTCCCGACCCTTCTGTACTACCTGGGCATCTTCCTCGCCATCGAAATCGACTCCCGCAAGATCGAGGTCGACTACACGCCGCCTCCTGGCCTGCGCGCGTGGCCCATCCTGAAGCGAGGCTTCTACCACTTCATCTCGTTGAGCATCATCGTCGTCTTCCTCTCAATGGGCATGGCACCTTTCAAAGCCGTCGTCTACGCCACCCTGGTGGGCATCGGCTTCGGGATCATCGAAATCGTCATCTCCCGCCTCGGCGAACCGAAGGCGATTCTCCTCGCGATCTGGGACGTCTTCTACGGGGCACTGTCCTCGGGCATCCGCTCGGTCCTGCCGGTGACCAGCGTCTGCGCGGCCGCAGGCATCATCGTCTCGACGATCACGAAGACAGGCCTCGGCCAGGTCATCTCCGACATCCTCATCAAGGGCGCGCAGGCATTGTCGACAGACCCGACCGCAGTCCTCATCTTCACCTGCATCTTCGCTGCCGTGGCCGTGACCATCCTCGGCCTGGCGGTGCCCGTGACGGCCTCGTTTATAATCAGCTGGGTCATCGTGGGCCCGGCACTGATCTCACTTGGTGTCCCCGAGGCGGCCGCCGCGATGTTCATCTTCTACTACGCCGTACTGTCCGAGGTCTCACCCCCGACCGCTCTGGCGGCCGTCGCGTCCTCGGCGATCACCGGCGGCCGGGTCATCGCAACGATGTGGCAGGCCTGCAAGTACGCGATTCCTGCATTCCTGGTGCCGCTGGCCTTCACCTTCACACCCGAGGGCGCGAGCCTCGTGGCCCAGGGCGGATTCATCGGCGCGGTATGGACCGGGTTCGTCTCCGCATTCGCCGTGGCCGCACTCGCTGCCGGTGCCGGTGGCTGGATCATCCGCCGTGCGGGCTGGCCAGAGCGCATCCTGTGCTTCATCGCCGCAGGAGCCCTGCTCTACCTGCAGCCCATGTCGATGATGATCGGGTTCTCCGCCCTCATCCTCGCCGTCATCCTTCACCTGCTGCTGCGTCGCAAACCGAAGACCACCTCGGCGATGACCAGCGATATCGGATCGACCGAAACACACTCGGCCGGATCTCCGGCCGAGTCCAACTGAGAAAGGGACGAATTCCATGAAGCGAACAAGGATGTTCACAATCACGGCGTCAGCCGTTGCCGCGGTGCTGGCGTTGAGCTCATGCGGCGGTAAGCAGGAAGCCAAACCGGCAGGCGAAGGCGGCGGCGACTGCACCGCGGCCTCCGGGCAGATCACCGTCGCCACCGGAAACTCGACGGGCGTGTACTACGTCCTCGGCGGCGGTCTGGCGCAGATCATCTCCGACAACTCCGATCTGAAGGCCACCGCGGCCGAGACCGGTGCCTCCGTGCAGAACCTGCAGCAGCTGTCATCCGGGGACTACGACGTCGCGTTCTCACTCGCCGATACAGCGGCCGATGCGGTCAACGGTGACGCGGACTTCAAGAAGCCGGAGGACATCTCGGCACTGACGCGCATCTATTCGAACTTCACTCACGTGGTCGTGCGCAAGGATGCAGGCATCGAATCCGTCAAGGACTTCAAGGGCAAGACGATCTCCACCGGCTCGCCGAAGTCCGGCACCGAGGTCATTGCCAACCGCCTCATCGAAACGGCAGGGCTCAAAAAGGACGATGTGACAACTCAGCGCCTCGACCTGACCAAGACCGTTGACGGAATGAAGGACGGCACGATCGACGGCATGGTGTGGTCCGGCGGGCTGCCGACGGCTGGCGTCACCGACCTCTTCACCTCGAACGGCAAGGACGTCGAATTCATCGACATCACCAAGCTCGAGGACCCGATGAAGGAGATCAACCCGGTCTACGAGGTCGAGGAGATCCCCGCCGACACATACAAGGGTGTGAAGGCCGTCAAGACCATCGTCACTCCCAATGTCCTCATGGTCCGCAACGACATGGACGAAGGCACCGCGTGCGCTCTGACGAAGCTGATCTACGACAAGAAGGCCGATCTGGAGAAGGTCCACGCAGCGGCCAAGGAGATTGAGGTCGAAAACGCCGAGACACCTGACCCGATCAAACTCCACCCGGGCTCGAAGAAGGCCTTGGAGGAACTGAACAAGTAGGGAGCTGCCGGCAGCTGGCTGACGGCTGGTTGTCTGAGACTGATTGTCTGAGGCTGGTTGGAATCAAGCCGCGTGGGCTCAGAGTCCTGCGGGTCCTCCGCTCGGTCAGCAACCGCACGCGAGGTGTGCTTCGCGTGAGCTCTACAGGTTAAGTCAGGCTGAGTTGGTTGCAACCTAC
>NZ_JBHFIH010000007.1:33824-37235 GCF_057334195.1 Brevibacterium sp. AGC70
CAACCTACTCAGCCTGACTTAACCTGTAGAACTCGACTCCGCGCAAACCAGTAGCCTCTCGGCAGCATGTCGGCACCGCACCAAGGCCACGGCACCACAGCGCCGCACTCAGCCCCACCCTGCGGGAACGCGACCACCCTGCGGGAACGCGACCACCCTGCGGGAACGCGACCACCCCGCGGGAACGCGACCACCCCGAAGGCACGCGACCACCCCGAGGGCATGCGCTCAACCCTGCAGGAACGCCTTCGCAGCCGCACCCAGCGACACGACATCCTCGATGGCGACCATTTCGCGGGCCGAGTGCATCGAATACAGTGCCGGGCCCACATCGACGGTGGTCATGCCCAGGCGAGTTGCGGTCAGCGGGCCGATCGTCGACCCGCAGGGCATCGCGTTGTTCGACACGAAGTTCTGGTACTCAACACCAGTCCTCGCACATGCCTGCGACCAGGCGGCGGTGCCCACCGCATCCGTGGCATAGCGCTGTTGGGCGTTGAGTTTCAGCAGCGGACCGCCGCCGAGGCGGGGGCGGACATGAGGGTCGTGGCGTTCGGGATAGTTCGGGTGGGCCGCATGCCCCGCGTCGGAGGACACACAGATCGACGAGGCCAGTGCAGCCAGGTAGTCACTGCGCGTCGACGCTGGGAACAGGGAGGCGATGATGCGCTCGGTGACGTCGGCGAGGAAGGGCCCGCAGGCACCGGAGCGTGAACTCGACCCGATCTCCTCATGGTCGAACCCGGCGAAGAGTGCGACGGAATCCAACGACGCAGCATCGACGTCGACCAACGCGGAGACACCGGCGTGGACAGACAGCAGGTTGTCCAACCTCGGCGCGGCGAAGAATTCCTCCTGGGCACCGAAGAGCCCGGGGGACTGAACGGGGATCGTGTAGACGTCGTGTCCCACGACCTGCTCCGGATCCACCTCGGCGGAGGCGGCGAGGATCTCGATGACATCGGCTTCAGCCAGACCTGCCAGGCCGATGATGGGGGTGGTGTGGCGCTGTTTGTCCAGCGTCAGGCCGTCATTGACCTGGCGGTCGAGGTGGATGGCCAGCTGTGGGATGCGCGCGATGGGCGGGGTCTGCGCGAGGACGACGGAACCGTCGGCGAGGCTGAGCTGCCCAGCCAGCGCGAGCTCCCGGTCGAGCCACGAGTTGAGCAGCGGCCCGCCGTAGATCTCGACGCCGATCTGGCGAGTTCCTTCGGCGGTGAACTCCTCGCCCGGCTTGAGCTTGAAGGCTGGGGAGTCCGTGTGAGAACCGAACACGCGAAAGCCGGGAACCGTGCCGGGCGGTCCACCCGAGTTGCTGAAAAGTTCACTCGAGTCGCTGGAGGGTTCATCCGCGCCAGCCTCGGAGACGCCGACTTTGCTTGCCGGAGTCCGCCATGCGATGATCGCACCGTCACGAATGACATAGTGGCTTTGACCAGGCTCGAGAGACCATTTCTCGCGCTCATCGAGTTGGAGGAAACCTGCGGCCTCAAATCGTGCAGCCGCCGTCGCGGTGGCATGATAGGAGCTGGGGGAAGAACTGATGAAGTCTGCCAGATCGGCTGCGACCTGGGTCTTCGTACGTGGTCTCACGGGCGATGTACTCATTTTCACAGCTTATCGTTTGCGGTAGCTTTGGCCACAAGGGCATTGGTCTTCGAGGCCGCGTCGACACGGCAGCGGGTGAGGGGCTGGTGCCACAGGAGCCATCGACCGCTCGGGCTGCGCCGTCCATCACCCGAGAGCCCGTGAACAAGCGCCAAGAAGCAATGCAATACAAGGAGTGTTCGAAGTGAACCAGTTCGTGACCGAATGGAACACATGGCGGGATTCGAGGAACTCGGCACTGGCGACTCCCTTCGGCTGGCTGAGTGTGTCCGGTCTGCACTGGCTCGACGATGCGACGACCTGGCCCGACGCTCCCGGCAACTTCACCGTCGACGCTGACGGTTGGGTCAGTGTGGCCCTTGAATCTGGGATCAAAGCCGGTCCCGCTGCCGCGACCTTCGACCTTTTGAGCAAGTCCGCCGAGGCAGGCCCCAGCATCAATGCTGCGTCTCCTTCCAGCTCGGCTTCGGTGCCGAGCGACACCACGATTCTGCCGAAGATCACCGAGATCGCAGGGCCCGAGGTGCGGGTCGAAGAGAACGGATTCAGCGCGAAGCTGCCTGCCGGTGGATCACTCCAATGGTTCACCGTCGGCAATGTGCTCTACGAGCTCATCGACCGTGCCGGACGGATCGGAATCCGGGTGCGCGATTCCAAGTCGCCGCTGCTGGGCAAGTTCTTCGAAGTTCCCGTCTTCGAACCGAACCTCAGCTTCGTGTTCCTCGCCAAGTTCACTCCTTTCGAGAAACCTGAAGTGCACACGATCAACACGGCACAGGATGACCTGAACGTGCTGACTCCGGCAGTCGGCACCGTCTCCTTCACCAGTGAGGCAGGCGAGGTGAAGCTCTTAGCCACAGGTAACCCGGCCAGCGGGCTGCAGCTCGACTTCCACGACTCCACGAATGGAGTCTCCACACCCGCGTGGAGGACCCTCGACCTCGGTGTCCCGAACCAAGATGGCTCGTTGGTCGTCGACTTCAACCGGGCCGTCAACTACCCGTTCGCGTTCACTGCCTTCGCCACCTGCCCGGCACCGATCGAGGGCAACGTCGTTCCCTTCGAGGTCACCGCGGGGGAGCGCACCCCGCCGTTCTACTTCTCGGAAGCCGGCATCAACGTGCCGTTCCTGTTCTACGTGTGGTGGGACGAAGAGAGCGCCGAGGTGACCCGGCCGTGGTATGCCCGCTTCGGACTCGACACCACGCTGCTCAACCCGAATCACGAACACCATGCTCAGTCGCTGGTCGGCTTCGACGGCGTCGCCATGTCCGGAGGCGATGTCGCGCCGCTGACGCGCAAGGCTAGGTCGCGCCTGGTCAAGGTCGCGACCGAGGCCCTGACATCCCGCATCCCCGTGATCGGCATCGGGGCGTATGCCGAGTTCGTCATCCGAGCCCAGCGCGAACTGCGCGAGTCCGAGGGTTATGTCGACGGCATCGAGGAAGAGTACGCGGGCACCGACGGCAAGCTGCTCATCGTGATGAACAATGAGCTGACGCCGCAGAACGCCGGGTTCGACGTAGTGCACACCGATGCAAGCGGACTCATCTACGTCGAGATGTCCTACGACATCCCGCTGGAGTCGGACTTCGACGAGATCGACGAGTTCGAGGCGGCGATGGAGGCAAACGCACCGATCACCAGCTGGGAAGAGTTCGACTACCGCATGGTGTGCCTCATCCGCCAGCACCGCTGAGTCGACGGAGCGGTCGGCAGGTAAACCGCAACGCTCAGGCGCAGCAAATCGTACTAAACCTCCCCGACGTCACTAATTGCGCCCGGCGCCGCCCGCAATTAGTG
>NZ_JBHFIH010000007.1:37255-40782 GCF_057334195.1 Brevibacterium sp. AGC70
CGTCGGGGCGGTTTAGCAGGTGCGGTCACTGATGGCGGCACAAAAGGCGACGGCTCGGACACCGCGAAGTATCCGAGCCGCCGCCTGCTCACTTCCGAGGGTCAGGGCCGCTGAGTGCCAAGCACTCTGCTTGCCAGCCCAAGCACTCTGCTTGCCAGCCCAGGCCCCCTGCTCACCTGCCCCGGCACCCAGCTGACCAGCCCCGGAACCCTGCTCACCAGATGGTGACGCGCTCTTCGGGTGCCAGGTACATTCCGTCGGATTCCTTGACGCCGTAGGTGTCGTGGAACGCGGTCATGTTCTTCACGACCTGGTTGCAGCGGAATTCCTCCGGTGCGTGGGGGTCGATGCTCAGCCGTCGCACGCGCTCCTCGGTGCGAATCTTCGCCCGCCAGGCCTTGGCCCAGGCTTCGAAGAACGTCGCGGCCTCATCGGAAGACGGCACCCGACCCAACTCCAGCTCAAGTGCCTTCCAGCCGATGGACAGCCCGCCCAGGTCGCCGATGTTCTCGCCCACGGTCAGTGCGCCGTTGACATGCTGTGATGATTCGAGGCCGGCCGGAACCAGGGCCTCGTACTGGGCGATGAGGGCGTTGGTGCGCTCCTCGAAGCGCTCCCGATCCTCGGCCGTCCACCAATCGACGAGGTTGCCGTCGCCGTCGTAGCGCGAACCCTGGTCATCGAAGCCGTGGCCGATCTCGTGGCCGATGACCGCGCCGATGGCACCGAAGTTCGCGGCCACATCACCGGCGGCGTCGAAGAACGGCGGCTGCAGAATCGCGGCTGGGAAGACGATCTCGTTCATCACCGGGTGGTAGTAGGCGTTGACGGTCTGCGGCGTCATCAGCCATTCGGTGCGGTCGATCTCCTTGCCGATGCGCTTGATCTGGCGCACGTGCTCCGCGCGGGAGCAGCGACGGACATTGCCGACCAGATCCGAGGAATCGATCGCGGCCGGGTATTCGCGCCACACCTCGGGGTAGCCGACCTTGGGTGTGAACTTCGAGAGCTTGACCAGGGCCTTCTGCTTCGTCTCCGCGCTCATCCAGTCGAGCTCGTTGATCGACTTGTCATAGGCCTTGATGAGCATCTCGACGAGGTGGTCGATCGCGTCCTTGGCAGCCGGTGGGAACTCCTGTGCGACGTAGAGCTTGCCCACAGCCTCGCCGAGGAGGCCCTGCACCAGTCCGACACCGCGTTTCCAGCGCTCCCTCAGAGCGGGGGTGCCCGAGAGGGTGCGGGCGTTGAAGTCGAAGTCCTCCTCGACGATCTCATCGGTCAGAAGCGAGGCCGTGTCCGAGAGGACGGAGAAGCGCAGCCAGGTCTTGATCGTCTCGATGTCGGTCTGCTCCCACACCTCGGCCAGGCCGGTGACGTAAGAGGGTTGGCCGACGACCAAGTAGGACAGCTCAGCGTCGACATCGGCGGCCAGCGTCGAGAACCAGGAGTCGAAGTCGAAGCCCGGGCCCAGTTCGCGCAGCTGCTCGAGGGTGAACTTGTTGTAGGTCTTCTCCGCATCACGGCAGGCCACGCGGTCCCAGTGGTGGCGGGCAAGGGCGGTCTCGAACGCCATCACCTTGGCAGCCACCTCGGTGTCGGAGATTCCGCTCTTGGCACCGATCTCGCCGAGGGCCGACATCTTCTTCACGTGCTCGACGAACTTCACGCGCACCTCGGCGTGGTCATCGTTGAAGTAGTAGTCCTCGTCGGGCAGGGAGATGCCGGCTTGAACGAGGTAGAGGGCGTAGATGTCGGAGTCCTTCGCATCGGCGGTGACGTAGCCGCCGATGACACCGCCGACGCCTTCGGTCTCGAGGCGGCCGAGCAGATTCGCCAACTCGGATTTGTCCTCGGCAGCGTCGATGGCGGCGAAGGAGGAATCGAGGGGAGTGACTCCGAGCGAGTTGATCCGGTCGAGATCCATGAACGAGGAAAACACGTCCGCGACCTTCTGGCCTTCGCTGCCCGGCTCCTGCGGGGCGTCGGAGACGGCGGTGATGATGTCGCGGACCTTGGTCTCCGCGGTGTCGAAGAGTTCGCGCATCGCGCCGTCGCCGGCACGGTCGTCGGGGATGATGAACGAGTCGATCCATTCGCCGTTGATGTGGCGGAACAGATCGTCCTGAGGGCGCGCCGAAGCGTTCGATGTAACAGATGTCATGGTGCAACAGTATCGTGATCAGTAGGGACAATGGTCAGGATTCTCCGGCGCGCATGCGCTGGTGGCCCACCGCAGCAGTGGGTGTCGGGTCGACGAGGAGGAACGTACAATGGCGGCATCCGTGGTGTTCGTGTGCACGGGCAATATCTGTCGTTTGGTCACAGCCGAACGCGTGCTCCAGAGCCACCTGGAACGAAGCGGCGCCGAGGCTGTTGTCGACTCGGCCGGCATCAGCGATGAGGAGGCCGGCAACCCCATCGACCCCACTCAGGCACGGGTACTGAAGACCGCCGGCTACCGCACCGAGAATCATGTCGCTCGCCAGATCACCTCCGAATGGTTGGCCGAACGTGACGTGGCGATCGCGATGACCCGCAGACACTACCGAGCCCTGCAGAACCTCGTTGCAGACCTCCCCGCCGAGGTGCGCCCGCAGCTGCGTATGCTGCGCGAATTCGATCCGCGGGTGGCTCAGGAGACGGCAGTCGATGCTCCCGCACCGGATGTTCCCGACCCGTGGGCGGGGCAATTAAAGGATTTCGAAGAAACTCTTGAGACAATAGAAGTGTCCGTGCCGGGACTCACGGACTATCTGCACTCTGTGGCCGAGCAGACTCGGTGATACTGAAGGTAATTGTTGAAGGAGAATACTGACATGACTCGAACCACGTGGTCCGCTCTCAAGCTCGGCTTCGCTGCCCTGCTGGTGGCTGCCTTGAGTGTTTTTGCTTTCGCCCCGGCCAGTGCTCATGACCAGCTCGTCTCGTCGAACCCTGAGGACGGAACGACGGTCGACCAGCAGCCTGAATGGATCGAGATGACGTTCTCCGGTGAAGTCCAGGAGGTCGGCTCC
This sequence comes from Brevibacterium sp. AGC70, assembly GCF_057334195.1. NCBI lineage: Bacteria > Bacillati > Actinomycetota > Actinomycetes > Micrococcales > Brevibacteriaceae > Brevibacterium > Brevibacterium sp. AGC70. Next base: position 40,270 of record NZ_JBHFIH010000007.1, read on the forward strand.
GAGGTCAAGGTCGTCATCGATGGTAAGAACGTCTCCGCAGGTGAACTCGCTGTCGACGGCAAGAAGCTCACCGTTGCACTGCCCGACAACCTCAAGCCCGGCGACTACAAGGTCACCTGGCGCGTGGTGTCATCGGACGGTCACCCGATCTCTGGTGACTTCGACTTCACAATCGCTGACGCCGAAGGTGCAGGCGGCTCTGTCGAACAGTCCTCACAGGCTGGACTCGGCGGCGGCGTCGTCGACGAACCGGGCAAGGACACCGAAGAGCGCGGCGAGATCGGCGAATCGACTGGAAGCGATTCCGGGATGTCGACCCCGATGATCGTTCTGCTCGGAGTCGGCGGTCTGGCGATCATCGTCATCGTCGTCCTCCTCATGCGCCGCAAGGCCCAGGGCCTGCCCGGCACCACCAATGATGATGACTCGGGAGACGGCCCGAAGAACGAGTGATGCTGATCTGACGCTGACATAAGAGATCAGCTCTGATGGTGGGGGCCCCGAGCGCAAGTG
>NZ_JBHFIH010000007.1:40868-53524 GCF_057334195.1 Brevibacterium sp. AGC70
CAGCCCCCCCCCCCCCCCCCCCCCCACGTCCGAGTGCGTTTGCGGAATAGAACCTCGGCGCGCGGCTGTTGTCCTTAACGACTGATCACTTACATCCTCGACCGAAGGAACCCATCACCTTGTCCGTTCCACTGAATATTCTCGACCTCGTCCCCATCCGTGACGGATCCACCGCCAGCGAAGCCATCGACACCTCGATGCAGGCCGCACGCCTGGCCGATGAGCTCGGCTACAGTCGTCTCTGGTTCGCTGAGCACCACAACACCATGGGACTGGCTGCGAGTGCCACGGCGCTGCTGATCTCACAGGCTGCGTCGGTGACCGAGAAGATCCGTGTGGGTTCAGGCGGAGTGATGCTGCCCAACCATGCTCCGCTCATGGTCGCCGAGCAGTACGGCACGCTGGCCAACATCCATGGCGATCGCATCGACCTTGGGTTGGGCCGCGCGCCGGGCACCGACGGAATGACAGCCCAGGCGCTCAGCCGTTCATCGGCCGAACCGCAGTCCTTTGCCCAGAACATCTATGACATGCAGGGCTGGTTCAGCTCCGAGGGCAAGGCTCACACGATGCCGATCGAATCTGCTGTCTCTGCCAACACCGATGTCCCCATCTGGGTGCTCGGCTCGACGACGAACGGCGCCGCGATCGCCGGTCAGCTTGGTTTGCCGCTCTCGCTGGCCTCACACTTCGCTCCGGACCAGATCGATGCCGCGATCCGCGTCTACCGCGAATCCTTCACCACCGAGGCACCCACCGCACAGATCGACAAGCCCTACGTCATGGCCGGGATCAACGTGATGGTGGCCGAGACAGACGACGCCGCCCAGCGCGAGTTCACGTCGGTCAAGCAGATGTTCGCCGACATCGGCCGCGGTCGCCGCCGTCATTTGCAGCCACCGGTCGACCCAAGTGAGCTGGCCGGCGGCGGTGACAACCCGATGCTTCAGATCAGCGCCGTGGGCTCACCCGAGACTGCGACCCGTCAGATGTCAGAGTTCGTCGAGCGCACCGGGGCAGATGAGCTCATCACCGTCACCTATGCCTACGACCCCGCAGCGGCCGAGCGTTCCCTGAAGCTGCTCGCCGACGCCTGGTTCTGATTCCGGAAGTTCCAAAATGCGAATCGGGGAGCTTTCCAAGAAGACCGAGGTGCCCACTCGAATGCTGCGTTACTACGAGGAGCAGGGCCTCATCGCGCCACGTCGCCTCGACAACGGGTACCGCGAGTATGACGACTACCTCGTGGAGCGCGTGCGCAAGGTCCGTGGGCTCCTTGACTCGGGGATCCCGACACGGATCATCGGCGACATGCTTCCGTGTCTCAACGATACGCGCGAGACCATAGTGGCGGATCCCGACCCCGAATTGCGCGCGTTGTTGTTCGAGCAGCGCGAGAAGATGGAAGGTCGCATCGCGTTCCTCGAGCAGAATCTTGATGCCCTCGATCGGTACATCGCGGCGATGGATCGAGCCAGTGCGGATGAAGTCTCGCTGACCTGATCCCTCGAGTGATTTTGCTCCGTTCTTGACATTGACATTTATGTCAACGTTGGACGATAGGGGTACAACGAGAAAATCGGCCGAAACAAGGCTGACTCGAACTCAGGACAGACGAGGAGCGATATGAAGATCGGCATTATCGGCGTCGGGCACATCGGTGAAACCTTGACCCGCACATTGAGCTCAGCAGGCCACGAGGTGAAGGTCGCCAATTCGCGCGGCCCAGAAACGATCGGCGCCGAGGTGCTGGCAGGTGGAGCGGAGGCCGTCACAGCGGATGAGGCTGTGAGAGATGTCGACGTCGTAATCCTTTCCATTCCGCTCAATCGCATGCCGCAGATCGCTGCGACGATTGCCGGTGCAGCACCCGAGGCGATTGTCATCGACACCTCGAACTACTACCCGGTACGCGACAGCAGGGTCGAGGCGATTGACGCCGGGCAAGTCGAAAGTCTCTGGGTGACCGAACAACTGGGTCGCCCGGTCGTCAAAGCGTGGAATGCCATCGGATCCGCCTCACTGGCGGAAAAGGGCGAACCTGCAGGCGGCGCCGATCGCATCGCTATTCCTGTCGCAGCCGACGATCCGGCGCATCGTCAAATCGGCATGGACCTGGTCAGCGACACCGGATTCGACGGGTTCGATGCTGGTCGCCTGGCCGACTCCTGGCGACAGCAGCCCGGTGCGCCCTCATATTGCACGGACCTCACCAGCGAAGAATTGCCCGACGCATTGGCCTCAGCGCAGGCGGAACGGCTGCCGAAACGGCGAGATATTGGTGTTGCTGCCTTCGCCGAGCGAGCAGGTGACAGCACCACCAACCCCGATTCAAGCTTCGGGGTACGACTCAGCCGCGTCCTCTACATGTAAACCGGATTCTCCGGCAGGCAAGGATCGACACGATCGCGTGTGATGGTCACGAACTGCATGTGAGATGGTCTCCCGGATGAGGGGTCACACGATGGAAGAGGACAGATATGAGAATTGGAATAGTCGGAGCTGGACTCGTCGGGGGAACGCTCGCCCGCAAGCTCGCGTCGATCGGACATCGGGTGCGCATCGCGAACTCGCGGGAGCCATCGTCATTGACTGAGTTTGAGAACGACGATGGGATCACGCCAGTGTGGGCGGATGAGGCTGCTGATGGCGTCGACATCGTGATTCTCAGCCTCCCGCAGAAGGCGATCGGCTCACTGTCGGAGTCCCTCAAATCCACACTGACGTCCGTGCCGATCGTGATCGACACCGGCAATTACTACCCTGTCCGAGACGGAAACATCGACTCGCTGGATCAGGGCACTGCTGACAGTGAGTGGGTCGCTGGCATCCTTGGGCGTCCAGTTTTCAAGGCATTCAATAATATTGTCGCCCCCAGCTTGAAATACAAAGGAACGGAAGATGCGGGCCAGCGGCTGGGCCTCACTGTCGCTGGGCCGTCTGGCGAGGACAAGCAGAAGGTATCTGAGCTCATCGCCCAGCTCGGATTCGACCCTGTAGACGGTGGCGATCTTGCGCAATCATGGCGGCTTCAGCCCGGAACACCCATCTACTGCAAGGACATGACTGCCGATGAGATGCGCACCGGACTGCAGCAGACCACCCGCGAGGACATCGGCAAGTACCACGAAGACCGCGACCAGATTGCAGATTTCGACGCGGCAATGAAAAAGGTGAGCGAGTTCATGTAGGAAAGGCCCACCGTGGGCATCATCACTCCACCAGCCGGACATACGCGGCCAGTCCGGTGTCCTCCTCGGTCAGCGCCCTCGCAGTCGCGAGGATCGTCTTCTCCATCGCCGAGGCGGCCCTGGTCGGCCGTACGTCCGCGCGGGTGGCGAGGCTGACCGTGCGTGAAAGGCTCGGCTCCAGCAGCTGTGCCGAGGTCAGGCGCGGCCGATCGACGAGGACCATGGCCGGGACGATTGCGACTCCCAGTCCGCGTTCGATGAAGCGCAGCACTGCGTCCATCTCGGCTCCCTCGACGACGGTGTTCGGTGCCAACCCGGCCGCATCGAAGGCCGCCGAGGTGGCTTCGCGCAGATCGTATCCGTGATGGAACAGCACCTGGGGGAGTGCCGCGACTTCCGCCAACGTGACCGTGTCACCGGGCAGCAGCGGAGCATCGCTACGGCTGCCGCCCGCCCATGACGTGTTCTCGCCCGAACGGCGGTCAGTCCCAGCAATCACCACGAGGTCCTCGCTGAGCACCTCGCGCATCCGCAACCTCGGCATCTGCGCGCTCGGACTCAACGTCCGCGTGATGAGTGCAAGATCCAGCTCGCCGGCGCCCAGTGCCTCAATGAGCTCCCGCGAACCCTTCTCGACGAGTTCGAGCTCGACCCCGGGATGCTCTTGATGGAAGCTGCTGATCGCCTCGGCGACGAGGCTGACACACAGCGTCGGCGTCGCGCCCAGGCGAATGCGACCCTTGCGCAGCCCGGCGAGCTCATCCATATCCCGGCGGACCGCCTCGGCGTCGGCGAGCATTCGTCGGGCAGTCGGCAGCAGAGTATCGCCTGCGGCGGTGAGACTGATGTGTCCATGGGCGCGATGGAAGAGTTCGGAGCCGAGCTCCTTCTCCAGCGTCGAAATCTGCCGACTCAGCGACGGCTGGGCCAGGTGAAGAGTGGCAGCGGCCTTCGTGAAATGACCGGTGTTGGCGACCTCGACGAAGCTCGCGAGCTGTTCCAGATTCATCTCTATAGCGTATCGCTATCAAGTCAAGCGAAACAATACATTGGACGCATGAGGTGGCCGAACCTAGCGTGGAATACATGAACTCCACACAGGGAAAAGCCCACGCACACGAACACACGATCTCCACCTCGGTGCTGGTCATCGGAACCGGCGGATCCGGCCTGCGCGCCGCGATCGAGGTCGCCGAATCCGGCACCGATGTCCTCGCTGTCGGCAAACGACCCAAGGACGACGCGCACACCTCGCTGGCCGCCGGCGGCATCAATGCGGCACTGGCCACCATGGACCCCGACGACACCTGGCAGCAGCACGCGGCCGACACGATCAAGGAATCCTATGACCTCGCCAACCCCCGCACCGTCGAAATCGTCACCCAGGGAGCCGAGCAGGGAATTGCAGACCTGGAGCGATACGGAATGGACTTCGCGAAGGAGGACGACGGTCGGATCTCGCAGCGCTTCTTCGGCGCCCACACCTGGCGTCGCACCGCTTTCGCCGGGGACTATACGGGACTCGAAATCCAGCGCACCCTCATTCATCGTGCCGAGGCCCTGAACGTCCCCATCCTCGACCGCGTCTACATCACCAAACTCCTCGTCGCCGACGGCCGCGTATTCGGCGCCTTCGGCTTCGACATCGTCGACGGCTCCCGCTACCGAATCCATGCCGACGCGGTCATCCTCGCCGCCGGCGGCCACAATCGGATCTGGCGCCGCACATCCTCCCGCCGTGACGAGAACACCGGTGACTCCTTCCGCCTGGCCGTCGAGGCCGGAGCCCGACTGCGCGACGCCGAGCTCGTCCAGTTCCATCCCTCAGGCATCATCGAACCCGAGAACGCCGCCGGCACCCTCGTCTCCGAGGCCGCCCGTGGTGAGGGCGGAATCCTGCGCAACGGACTGGGGGGGCGGTTCATGGAACGCTACGACCCCGAACGCATGGAACTCTCCACCCGCGACCGTGTGGCCCTGGCCGCCTACACCGAGATCGCCGAGGGCCGCGGCACGGAGAACGGCGGCATCTGGCTCGATGTCTCGCATCTGCCGCGCGAGACCATCATGAGCCGTCTGCCTCGCGTGTTCCAGACGATGATGGAGACGCAGATGCTCGACATCACCCAGTCACCGATCGAGATCGCCCCGACCGCGCACTACTCGATGGGCGGGGTGTGGGTCGACCCGGTCGAGCACAGCACCGACGTCGAGGGCCTGTGGGCCATCGGCGAGGCATCGTCCGGACTGCACGGGGCCAACCGCCTCGGTGGCAATTCGCTCATCGAACTCCTCGTCTTCGGCCGCATCGTCGGTCAGTCCGCCATCGCGTACTCGTCCGATCTGGAGGCGCAGGTGCGGTCGCAGTCTGCCATCGCCGAGGCGCGGGCTGAGATCGATGATCTCCTGTCCTCCGAGGGGACCGAGAACGTCAGGGCTCTGCAGCGCGAGATCCGAAATCTTATGACCGCCCATGCCGGAGTCGTCCGCGATGAGGCTGGATTGTCGGAAGGGCTCGAGAAGCTCGCGTCGATCGAAGCACGCATGAGCGACGTGGGCATCCACCCCGACATCGCTGGCTACTCCGACCTCTCACACGCCTTCGACCTCAAATCCTCGGCTCTGGCAGCGCGCGCCACGCTGGAATGCGCACTCGAGCGCCGCGAGACCCGCGGCTGCCACAACCGCAGCGACTACCCCGAGCAGGATGAGAACCTGCAGGTCAACCTCGTGTGGTCGCCATCGACCGGGGTTGTGAAGGAGAGCATTCCCGCCGTCGATCCCGAGGTCGCCGAGCTCATGCGAGTCGAGGAGATCAGCCAGGTCGGCAAGCTTGTGGAGTGAGGCAGCATTCTTCGGGCCGCGAGCTCACCGTCAGAACTGTCAGGCGGCGAGCTCGCGCTTCCAATCCCCGACGAGGCTGATCAGGGTGAAGCCAGTGAGGAAGGCCGGGAAAGTGGCTAAGAGCCCGAGCCCAACGATCTCAAGGTTGGCGTCGGCGGTGTCTCTGACGAGAAGAGCTCCGGTCACTGCCAGTGCAGTGGCTCCCCACGTGGTTCCCACGACCGCGCCCGGAACTCGAGGCAGAGCTTTCGACAGCATTCCGGCGACGAGGCTGAGGGTGATGGCGCTCCAGATAACTGATTCCACGTTGATCACATCACCGAATGCCCAACTCATGGGTGCCGGGAATCTCCTCTGCAATTGTGCTCGACATCGAGCGCGGAATAGCGCCGAGGACTACAATAACCGACAAGGGTCATTGAGTAAAAAATGTCTCGCATTCTGTATTGACTGTGTTACCGGTATTACCGGCGTTGTCTGCAGTGCCTACGAGTTCTGAGTCCTTGAACAACACCTAGACCACGATGTCGAGAGAGACCAGGAGATTCTCATCGGCGAGCACATCGACGGAGGCGACCCTGCCGTATGCGAACCGGAACCAGTAGAGTGCCCGAGGAGCGCCATCGACGAGGTATGCGGCAGCGGGTACGCCATCGACGTGGACCAGCCTGGTTGCCTGTGCGCGGCCGTTGAAGACTCGGGCCACGGCGTCAGGGCCGGCGACTTCGCGATCGAGGAGAGGGGCGCCGAATTCTGCGCCAGCCCCGGCCAGTCTCACTGCCGTTGGGTCGCTGCGCAGTTCGATCTCGGGATCAAGCAGTTGGAGCAGACTGCCGAAGTCTCCCTCACGGGCTGCGGAGAGGAAGGCCGTGATCGCAGACTCTTGCCTGTGTCGAGCGCTGGTGACGTCGACGCCACGCAGGCGCGCTCGTGCACGGGATGCGAGCTGGCGGGTCGCGATGGGCGTGCGGTCGACGATAGGAGCGATGTCGTTATAGGTCAGTGCGAAGAAGTCGTGCAGGACCAGCGCGAGACGTTCCAGGGGCCCCAAAGTATCGAGGACAATGGTCAAGGCAGCCGCCAGATCGACCTTGAGCACGGCACTGTCTGCCGGTTGATCCGCCAGCGCTTCCTCCGCCGCTGTCTCTTCGGTCGACGCGGACCAGCGCAGGTCTTCGCGTCTCGCGGCGTCGCCGCGGATGAGGTCGATGCATACCCGGGAGGTCACCGTCGTCAACCACGCCTCGAGGTTGTCGATGGCCGCGATGTCTGCTCGTTGCAATCGAATCCACGTCTCCTGCACCGCGTCATCGGCGGCCCAAGGAGATCCCATGGTGCGGTAGGCGATGGTGAACAGCTTGGGCCGATGCAAGGAGAACTGATCGGCCACCTCGGTGAGGGGGTGGGGCGTCGAATTCGATGTCATAGCCATCCTGCCGGTGGTGACTCGTCACGCTTTCGTCGTGGGAAACGACTCATGGGTACGTTCGGCAGACGTCGGACTGATCAGCATCCGTACCAACACCAGCCAAGGAGCAATTGTGACTCTTCTGTCGACATCCATTCTTGACGAACTGCAGGCCACTGTCCAGGGACGCCTATGGTTCCCCGGCAGCTCAGATTTCGACGAGGTTCATCGACCATGGAATCGCGCCATCGACCAGGACGTCCTCGCCGTGGTCGAAGCGGTTGACGTCGGTGACATCAGCAATCTTGTTCGCTTCGCCCGGGCTCAGGGCCTGTCGATCGCGACCCAACCGTCCGGCCATGGCGCTACCGGGCGAGCAGGCGGGGCGATCCTCTTACGAACCACCCAGCTCAACTCGATCGACATCGACCTGAGCCAGCGCACGGCCACGATCGGATCCGGTACAAAGGCCGGAGAGCTGCAGAGCGCCGCAGCCGAGCACGGACTGACGGGACTGCCGGGGAGCTCACCAGTTGTGACGGTGGCCGGAGTTGCCCTCGGCGGTGGCCTGAGCTGGTTCGGCCGGTCCTTCGGCTGGGTGGGTGACAACATCCGCGCATTCGACATCGTCGACGCCGAGGGTCAGACCCGACGGGTCACAGCGGATACGGATCCCGAGCTCTACTGGGCGCTGCGTGGCGCGGGAAGCGAACTCGTCATCGTCACCGGTCTTGAGGTCCAGCTGCACGAGGCTCCGGAGGTGTTCGGTGGGCGCCAACTCTGGCCAGCCGTCCATGCCAGAGAGGTCGCCGAGGTGTTCCGGTCGATGACAGAGACTGCGCCGGATAATCTGAACCTGTGGCTGGAGCTCCTCAGCTTCCCCGGCGCTGACCCGATGGTCGCGATCGACTCGACCTACCTCGGGCCGGAGGCCGAGGTCCGCAGCCTGATGCGCGCGAGCGAAGCATTGCCGGCGCCGCTCTCTGACACCCGTGCACCGATGAGCGTCGCAGAACTGGGAACCATCACTGCCGAACCGACCGACCCTGTTCCCGGCAGCTCCCGCGCGGAGCTGCTCACCACTCTGGATGATGCCGCGCTCAACGCTCTACTGGGGACCCCCATCGACCCGCTGCTATCGGTACAGGTCAGGCACCTCGGCGGGGCGCTCGCGCGAGCAACCGACAATCCGCACGGGGCAATGAGCGAACAGTTCAGCGTCTACATGTTCGGACTGCCCATCACCGAGAAGGCCGCTGAGTCCATCACGAAGAAGCAGGCAGATCTGGCGCGGACTCTGCCGACGACCGGACGCAAGCCCGTGACGTTCCTCAACCCGAGCGAGAGTCTCGCGGATGCGCTGCCCGAAGAGTCGCTGCTGCGGCTGCGTCGGATCAAGGAGGAGCGGGACCCGGCCGGGATCTTCCGCGGGAACTTCAGCAACCTGAAATGAGCTCGCCGTGTGTGGCGTTCAGACTGCGGGCAGCTTCCCCTCATGCGCGTCAGTCAACTGAGTCGCGGCGCGCTGACCAGATCGCTGCTCCCGCACCGGCCCCAGTGTGGTCATGGCGGCCATGATGCCCATAATCATGTCCAACTCCTCACGCGGGGAGACAGCCAGGGTGATGTTCATGCCGATCGGTGTGAGTAGGCCTGTGCCGATGGCCTGCAGTAGGCGTCCGATGAGCAGGACGCTGACGGGTAATGCCGCTTCATCCCGTTGCGGCGGGTAGTTTTGCTGCTGACGAGGCGGGTATCAGTCCTCGTCTTCGATCTCGGCAGCCCGAGCAGCCTCGAGGCGGGCCTGTTTGAGCTTGCGCTGGCGGGTGATGGTCATCGCCGCAATCGCAATGACCATTCCAACGATCCCGCCGATCACGATGGAACTGCCGCTGGCGCTTTGTATGGTCGACCCCAGGCCCGCCGGGAGCAAGGGGTGGCCGGTGATCTGATGGAACCCGATGGCGAAGACCCAGGCGATTGCGAACGCACCGCATGTGGCGTAGGAGATGATGAGCCGCCTCGGCGAAGAGAGCGCCGTTGCGAGGTCAAAATCGACGTTCTCACGTTTGCAGTAACTGGCCGCTGCGAAACTCAACACTCCTGAGCCGAGCAGCAGAGGAAGGGTCCAGAATCCCGCTCCGATGACTGCGAAGAGAACGGCGAGGGCAAGGAAGACGTAGATGGTGAGGACCGAGCCGAACATATACGCCCGGAGGATGACATCGCGTTCGCGCTCATCTCCCATCGACGGATCGTTGAGTCCCGCGATCCGGTCTGCCAGAGCGTTGGGCCGGTGAACCTTGTCAGTGTTGCTCATGCTTCCTCCTGAAGTGAGAAGATCTCTTCGACAGTGGTGTCGAGGGAGTGTGCGATCCGAAGCGCCAGGTACACGCTGGGTGCGTAGTCGCCGCGTTCGGTGGCGATGATGGTCTGACGCGATACGCCTGTGAGCTGGGCGAGCTGGGCCTGCGTGTAGCCAGCCGCCTTGCGAACCTGTTTGAGGCTCGACGTCTGAACATCCATACTGCTTCCTCGCACCCCATTTGCAATGTCAATGATTCTTTACATACAAAGTAAAGCATCATTGACATTATGATGTCAAGAATATTTGACACTGCAATTCCCTGATCACTGATGCATCTATCAATGTATGCATTTGATAGCGTGGAGGAATGAAAGACCTGCTGACGCTCCCGTGGGAGACCACCGACGATGCTTTCCCGATCGCTGCGCGGATGGCTGCGTGGGCCGCCCGCGAGATCATCGAGCAGCGCTACGAGCCCGGCCAACTCCTCACCGAGGCTGAGCTCGCCGAGGCTCAGAGAGCCAGTCGCACACCGGCTCGGGAGGCGATGCTCCAACTCGAGCGCTGGAGGCTGGTCCGCCTCGTGCCGAAGAAGGGCGCGATCGTGACCACGGTGACCCGTCAGGAGCGCCGCGACCTGCTTGCGGTGCGCGCCATGTTCGAGACCGACGCTGTCCAGGCATTGACTCTCGACAGCGACTTCGCGCCGCTGGCGGCAGACCTGCGCACGCTCCTCGACCGGCAGCAGAAGGCTCTGGATGCCAGCCATCCACTCGACTTCGCCAGTGCCGACTATGCCTTCCACGCCCGCATCATCCGCAGCGGCGGCAACAGTATTGTCGAGGAGATGCTGACCACGATGGGCCCGCGCTTGGCCCGCCTGACCTACCAAGTGGTCATCGATCAGCCCAGTTCGCTGCACACCCTCTTCGACGAGCATGCCGAACTCACCGATCTCGCAGAACGCGGTGAGTCCAAGGGCTTCGGAAAGGTCGTGCGCGAGCACATTCAGTCCTCGCACTTCCCCGAGAACCAGTGACCTCGCAAACCGCAGCACTCAACCCAGAATCGCCAGCAATGACTTCCGAACCCGCAACTGAAACAGCAGACCACCAGATCGCAACGACAATCTCTCACTCCGCAGCAACAGTGCCCCAAGGCCGAGGCGGAGCCTGGCTTCGCATCGTGCCCGCCATGTTCCTGCTCGCCTGGGGTGGCAACCACTTCACCCCGCTCGTGCACATGTACGAAGAGGACGGCGGCTACGCCGTCTGGCAGGCCAACCTCCTGCTCGGAATGTACGTGGGCGGGCTGATTCCGGGGCTGCTGGTGGCCTCGGCGCTCTCAGATCGACGCGGACGCAAACCGATCCTGGTCGCAGGGACGATCGCTGCGATCATAGGCAGCGTGCTTCTTGGTCTCGGTTTCGAGATCTTCTGGCTGCTGTGCCTGGGCCGCGTGCTGGCGGGGATCGGCGTAGGTGTGGCGATGTCGGTGGGTACGAGCTGGATCAAGGAACTTTCGTCTCCGCCGTTCGACCGCAAGGCCGGCATCACCGCCGGCGCTCGCCGCCCCGCACTGACGCTGACTGTGGGATTCGCCATGGGTGCAGCGGTCACCGGCTGCCTGGCGCAGTGGGGGCCACTGCCCGAAATGATTCCTTACGCGGTTCACGCTGTCTTGAGCATCGCGGCACTGCTCATCGTCTTCATTGCGCCAGAGACTCTCACGAGGGAGCGCCGGTCGGCTCAGCACTGGTGGCGGGGCCTGCAGATTCCGCTGGTCGTCAATCGCACCTTCATCCGCCTCATCATTCCGGCCGCACCGTGGGTCTTCGCTGCAGCAGGTGTCGCCTACGCGGTCATGCCCGCTCTGGTCCAAAACACACTGGGGGAGTGGACGACCATGTACGCGACCGTGCTCACCGTCGCCACCCTGGGCGCCGGAGCACTGGTGCAGAACCTTGTCCCGCGCATCAACCGGTGGACGGGTGGGCGTGCACTCGTCGTCGGACTCACGCTCATGACACTCGGCATGGGCCTTGCGGTCGTCGCGGCGCTCGCAGCTGATCCGATCATGGCCTTCGTCGTCGCCATCGTCCTCGGCATCGCCTACGGCATCTGCGTGGTGGCAGGACTCGTCATCGTCCAGGCCATCGCGGAACCGAAGGACCTCGCAGGAATCACCGGCATCTACTACTCGCTGGCCTACTCCGGATTCCTGCTGCCCACGGTGCTCGCCGCCCTGCTGCCCGTCATGCCCTACGCGGTGTCGTTGGGTGCGGTCGCAGTGCTCTGTCTGCTCAGCCTCTCCGCAGTGTCACTGGCGTCGAAGGGTCGCGCGTAACGCCTTTGCGTCCGTCGCCACAGCGGCGCGAGCACCAGTGGACATACTGACACCAAAGACAATCTCGTCAGTGCCTTCTGCCCGGAGCGCTTGATAGGCCTGGGATCGGCGGCCTTCTTTGCCGTGATCGCCGATGGGTGCCCGAAATCAGAACTGTCAATCAAGCTGCTCGTATTGCGTGAGTGTGGGCGAGCCTCCGGAGCCGTAGAGCGCGACTTGGGTCAACAGTATGCTGACTGTTCCTTGTCGGGTATTGACTCGTGCAGTGGTGCCGATGCCACCTGTCCAGCCGTACGAACCATCTTGACGAACGCTGCCGCCATAACCCCAGCCTTCTCCAGAGTCTAGGAATGGCCCTGCCTGTTGACGTTGTTGGCTTGTCAGTTGGTCCGTTGTCATTGCCGCAACGAGGTGCCTGGGGATCAGTTGACCTCCTTCATAGCGACCATTGTTGATGAGCATCATCGCGAACTTGAGCAGGTCATCTGCTGTTCCGATCAGCCCCGAGGCTCCGTCGGGAAACGACGGTGGATGAGAATAGACCCCACTGGGGGCGTCT
>NZ_JBHFIH010000008.1:0-18384 GCF_057334195.1 Brevibacterium sp. AGC70
CACCTACCCGTACCGAGACCGATTCGATCGGCAGCCTCGAGATCCCCGACACCGCCTATTGGGGCGTCCACACTGCTAGGGCGATGGAGAACTTCCCGATCACCCGCCGCCCGGTCTCCGTCTACCCTGACTTCATCCGCGCCTTCGCCTGCGTCAAGCAGGCCGCGGCACGGGCGAACCTCGAAATCGGTGCCCTTGATGAGCAGCGAGCCAACCTCATCGACGCCGCCTGCGAGGAGATCAAGGGTGGGCGGCTCCACGACGAGTTCACCGTCGGCGTGATCCAGGGAGGGGCAGGCACCTCGACGAACATGAACGCCAATGAGGTGATCACGAACCGTGCGCTCGAGATCGGTGGTCACGCCAAGGGCGACTACTCGTTCATCAACCCCAACGACCACACGAACCACAGCCAGTCGACGAACGACACCTACCCAACGGCGATCAAGATCGCACTGGCCTTCTCACTGCAGAACCTCCTCGTCGAACTCACTCTTTTGGCCGATGCCTTTGCCGCGAAGGGCCGCGAGTTCTCCCACATCATCAAGGTCGGTCGCACCCAGCTCCAAGACGCGGTGCCGATGACCCTGGGCCAGGAATTCAACGCCTTCGCCACCACCCTGCGCGAGGACGTGCAGCGGCTCGAAGACGCTGTCGCACTCCTCGGGGAGGTCAACATGGGCGCCACTGCGATCGGAACGGCGATCAACGCACCCGTCGGGTACAAGGAAGCGGTGATCAAGCACCTGCGCACCATCACCGGACTCGAACTCGTCACCGCCGGCGACCTCGTCGAATCCACCTCGGATACCGGGGTCTTCATCACCTTCTCCGGGGCGCTCAAGCGCAGTGCTCTGAAGATGTCGAAGATCGCCAACGACCTGCGTCTGCTGTCCTCGGGACCACAGGCCGGTTTCGGTGAGATCAACCTTCCGGCCCGTCAAGCGGGCTCTTCGATCATGCCCGGCAAGGTCAACCCCGTCATTCCCGAGGCGGTCTCCCAGGTCGCCTACTCGGTCGCCGGTGCCGACGTCACTGTGTCCATGGCCGTCGAGGCCGGCCAGCTCCAGCTCAACGCGTTCGAGCCGGTCATCGCTCATTCCCTGTTCCAGTCGATCACCTGGCTTGAACGTGCCTGCCAGACTTTCCGTGTCAACTGTGTCAACGGCATCACCGCCAACGAGGCGGCCCTTGAGGACACTGTGGCCCGTTCCGTCACCGTCATCACCGCTCTCGCCCCGGTCATCGGTTACGCCCCTGCCGCGCAACTGGCGAAGCAGGCGCTGGCGACGAATGAACCGATCTCCGACCTCGTCGTGAAGCAGGGGCTCCTCGACCGAACCCAACTCGAGGAGATCCTCAAGCCCGAGCGTCTGACCGGCTTGCCTGCCGATCACGGTGTGGAGAACTCGGCCGACAGCACCGAGGCGGTTCCCCGGGATGAGATGACCGGCGAGCTTCCCGAGATTGATAAGTACCAGTCGATGTTTCCTTCGGTACGTTGAGCGTGAACGCCCCAATATCGATCGCTTGCGGCGCTGAGGTTCGGGTGCAGACCAGAGTCTGTGAGCTTCAGGCGTAAATGGAGTTGATTGTCCATCACATACTGGCGTCATATGCCGATAATGAGGATGCTCGCAGCGGCTTCGACGTCAGTGTCAGTACTTGTCTCAAGTTGATTGATTCTTGTGACTCGCTTGATCGGCGGGAAGAGTCGCTTATTCGACTGATTGAAGAAGGTGAGCCGACAGCCGCCGTTCGCACGATCTCGAAACGTCTTGAGCGATCATTTTCTGGTCCCCACGAGACCTGGCTGAACAATAGCGGGAAGCCGCAGAGCAACTTGCTACGCTGCCACGAGAAACTTTTCGCCTCAGAAGTGCCTTGATTGTTAGTGGCAATATCGTGATATATGGATCCATCTGCGCTTTTGGAGGAAACTGATGAGCGAAGTAGCCATCTAGGCATACTGTCGCTACGTGGTTGGTTGGTCCAACCAGTTGTGCTAACTTCGTTCTATGCAAGATCTGAATTGGGGTGCTGCAGGGGGTGTTGCCCGGCAGTCAATGGTGAGCAGTGTAGCTGCGCGCATACTGCAGGTCCTTCATTCGAATCAAGCAGACTCCGGTACGACACTTCCACCTGAAAGGAGGCTCGCAGAAGAGCTTGGTGTCTCCAGGACTACAGTCCGGGAAGCTATTTCTGAACTTGCGCTCAGGGGAGTTGTTCAAAGACGCCACGGATCAGGGACTGTGCTTCGTGTTGCCACCACCGAAGCCAGATCGATGCTGGATCGCCTCGCAAGTCAAGGCCAAAACATGTCGGATATCGTAGACTTTCGACTCTCGTTAGAGCCTCAAATCGCGGCAATGGCAGCGGTGCGGCGAACTGACGCTGACCTGATCGTGCTAGAGAGTATCTGCAAAACCAACCCTCTCGAACTAGATCAAGAGGGCTCGTACTCGTTGGATTATCAGTTCCATCTTGCCTTGGCTACAGCAACGCAAAACCACTTGATCCTGACCTTGAGCCAGTCGATGTACGAATGGATCGCCGTCGCTCGAAAGCAAATACATTCTACTCGAAACGGCCGCGACACGTCCTTCACCGGTCATGTAAAGATCTTTGAGGCTGTCGTGGCTGGTGACGAGGCACGGGCGCAAACAGAAATGCGAACTCACATTGAGGGCGCTAGCCAAGTGGTGATGGCCAGCAAAGTCGAATAACTAACGCAATCTGAAGAGCAAAGGAGCTCGAATGGATGACTCACAAGAGAAAAATGACGTTCATCTAGATGCACCACCGACCGACAGGCGCCGGGCTAGAAAGGCTGCAGCCGGGGCATACGTCGGAACGAGTATTGAATTCTACGACTTTTTCGTATTCGCTACTGCCTCAGCGCTGGTCTTTGGAGACGTGTTCTTCCCGACAGTTGAGAATCCGTTCTTGGGGACGATGGCGGCGTTCGCGACATTCGGGGTCGGATTCGTCTTTAGACCATTGGGTGGGCTCATCTTTGGTCCGTTGGGCGACAAATACGGTCGCAAGCCAATCCTGATCACTACTCTCCTCATCATGGGAGGAGCTACATTCGCTGTCGGGTTAGTTCCAAGTTATGAATCCTGGGGAATTTTTGCACCGTTGGCACTAGTGTTCCTGCGTCTAATTCAGGGCCTGGCCATTGGTGGGGAGTGGGGTGGTGCCGCTACTATCTCGACTGAAAGCGCGCCGAGCAATCGTAGATATTTTTACGGTAGCTTCACTCAGTTGGGTTCACCAACAGGAACGGTACTGTCGTCCGGAATGTTTGCACTAGCGGCTATGGGTGGAGACGAGGTCCTTCGCGACTGGGCTTGGCGAGTACCGTTTCTGTTCGCCGGGGTTCTTCTGATCGTCAGCCTGATCATCAGAGCTCGCCTCGAAGAATCGCCAGAATTCGAGAAGCATGTGGACAAGAGTGCATCGAAGAAGGTCACCACGTCACTGATCGAAACGCTAAAAAATAACTGGCAATCAATTCTCGCAGGTTCCGCAGCTACAGCCGTCGGGGTTGGAGGCTTCTATATCACCGGGACTCTGTTCCTTAGCTATGCAACGACGACCGTCGGGCTCTCTGATGGACCGCTTCTGACTGCTCAGACCATTGCCGCAGCAACCAGCTTCATCTCATTCCCACTGCTTTCTCTCGTAGCTGACTTGAAAGGGCCGCGAGTCGTAATCATGTGGTCGCTGGTGGCAGTAGCAGTCGCGGCCACTCCACACTTCTTGATTGCAGATACCGGCTCGTTCTCGCTGATCGCAATGATGCTCTCTATTAGCCAAACAGCGCAGGCGGGCGCTTGGGCCTGTATACCAGCGCTGCTGCGCAAGATGTTTGACCCCGAGGTGCGTTACACCGGTATGTCTATCAGTTATCAGCTTTCTAGCGTAGTTTTCGGCGGTTTGATGCCGATGGTTGGAGCGGGGCTTCTTGCAATTACGGGTGGATCACCTTCGCTGGCCATCGGATTGCTCGTCGTGCTGGTGGCAATCAATATCTTCGGAGTACTCGCATCACTGGCCATCATTCGGAAGCGTGACTGCACGAATGAGCCAAATAGCTCCCTACATGTAAAACCAACGATCGGAGAATGACGTGGAACTTCCCCTGGTAACGAAGGCGAACCAACTGTTCGCAACTGATAATTCGGACATCGCAAGTGCTCTTGCTGTCGGAGTTGGAATACCCTTTGACATGGGCCATCATCCTGCCAGGGTTGGTTCGCGCAGTGGCCCTGATCACATCCGAATCAATTCACTTCTCGTTGCTGAGGCCGCGCGCTATAGCGGAATCGATCCAATCAGCGCATCTGGATTCGTCGACTTGGGAAATATTCATGTGATCCCGGGGGTGGTGGAAGAATCGTACCGACATATTGAGAGCTCCATGGGCGAGATTTACTCACAGGGCATCACACCTGTGACGATGGGCGGTGACGGGGCAGTTACTCTCCCACAGTTGAGAGCAGCTCATAAGCATCATGGTCCTCTCACAGTTGTGCACTTCGACGCTCACACAGATGCATACCCGAAGACCAAACCTCACTACTACAACAACGCAAATGCATTCGTTCATGCCGCAAACGAGAACCTGATAGCCACAGAGCAGTCTCTCCACGTCGGCGTACGAGATACCAACTCAGGGGAAGCTCCCGGTGTCATACAGAATGCACGCGACCTCGGTTACTCCGTCATCACGATGGATGACATCGCTCAAGTTGGAGTTGTCAGTCTCATCGACCAGCTTCAATCTTCGCTTCATGGGCAGAAGGTCTACTTGAGCTGGGACATGGATGTCTTTGATCCCGCGGTGGCGCCTGGCGTGGTCACCCCGGGGTGGGGTGGATTAACAGCGAACGAGGGCCTACGAATATTGCGCGGACTTCAGGGACTGGACATAGTCAGTTTCGATATAAACACAGTCAGCCCACCCCATGACATCGCTGGACAGACTGGTTCACTAGCGGCCCGAGTAATTCTCGAGTTTCTGCGAATTCTCCTTGTTTCACACGGGAGGTGTGAACCTGTCATGTTCTAGAGAACGGAAGGAAGACCTGGAGACGACATTTCGAAGAGAAGGGCAAACATTGAGTACTGAAACCACTGAATATCGTGCACCATGGATCATCGCATATCAGGCAGGGAGCCATAGAATTCTTCGAGACGGTGCAATAGTCGTGACTGGTAACGAAGTGACTCATGTCGGTCGGCCCGGGGACATTCAGTGCGACAAGGTCGTGGAGACCAGCAACATCATCGCGCCAGGGTTCATATCCATGCACACCCACATGCACGAATCGCCCGTGGACAAAGGCATCGCTGAGGACATCGATAAGAGACAGTTCTGGTCGACAAACCTCATTGAGATACTTCCACCTCGATCAGAGGCGTTGACTCGAAACGACCGTGAAGTCTGCACCCGAGTGTCCATAGCGGAACATCTACGAACCGGTACCACCACGGTTATGCAGATGGGGCCCGACAGTGACTACACAGCACAAGAATGTGACCGTGTTGGTCTTCGCGCCTATATTGGTGAGTCATATCGGTCAGGAAGTTGGTACACGAGAAACGGAAAGACTGTCGAATACTCATGGCTTAGCGATGATGGCCAAGAAGATTTTGAACGCGCCGTTGACTTCGCGTCCCGCCACGTCAACACCGATCGTTCTAGACTCATTACCGGGTTCCTCAATCCATCCCAAGTAGACACGTGTTCGCAAGAGCTCCTACGACAGACGGAAGAAGTGTCTGCAGAACACGGCCTACTAATGCAGATTCACGCAGCTCAGTCCTATTCCGAGTTCTACGAAATGACGCGAAGGCATGGACAGACTCCAATCGAATGGCTTAGCAGCATTGGACTACTCAATGATCGAATGATCATCGGTCACGGATTGTTCGTGACGGGATCTAGCTGGACAAATTTCCCGGGAGACGATGTCGGACTCATCTCAGCGGCCGGGACCTCAGTGGCCTATAATCCTTGGGTATTCGCACGAAATGGAATCGCGATGGAAACCTTCGATGCCTATCGAGATCGCGGCACACGAGTTTTGCTGGGAACCGACACCACTACCCAATCAATGCTCCACTCGATGAGGTGGGCTTCGATCATCACCAAAGTTCTCGAGAGGCGCTCGGATGCAGGTCTGGCTGCAGATGTGTTCAATGCGGCCACAGTCGACGCCGCGAATACTCTTAGGCGAGATGATCTTGGAAGGATTGAGGTCGGTGCAAAGGCTGATCTGACGTTCTGGCGAACTGACAGCCTCTTCATGACACCGACTCGCGATCCTATTCGTTCTATCGTCTATTACGCTGAAGCCGAAGATATTGAGGCAACTATGGTCGATGGCGAGATCGTGATGCGTGACGGTGAAGTCACGGGCCTCGATACGGCACAAGATCTACGGGATCTTCAGACGACTGCTGAAGCAATGTGGTCCGGCTGGCAGAATCATGACTGGGCAGGAAGGACGATCGATCAACACATACAACCGGTGTACGGCGACTACAATATGTGACTATCATTTATGCGTAGATCCGGTTTTGGGTACGACGATCAACGTTCATTCACGTGCCCAGAGGTGCTGCCTATGTGCGAATCCATTTTTGAAATGTGGGTACAGGCCGCACGAATCCATCTGTCGGCCAAGTTCTTCGTCTGTAGTGCACAGCTCCAAATAGTTTTTTCGCACTTTGGAAAAGTCAGGCCACTGTTTGGGACAGACACCGATAGGAGTCCATGGGATGGAGGCTGAGATGCCCACTAGACCTACGACGAGGGAGAGACCTCACAGCTTGGCGGTGGATAAAGTTGCGTATGGCGAGAGCGCTTCTCGATGAGCTCAGTGCAGACATTGACATATGGAATATGGCACATCCCATCGTTGCTGTTCCGGATCTTTCCGCCGACAAGCAGATGGTGGAGCTCAAAATTATAGAGTGCCCACCTGCGCCTCTCGCACATTGGTCGGCCACACTTGGTAACGCGATAGCGAGCTTAAGAGCCGCTGCCGACTCATTTGCCTGGCAAATCGTGCACCTTGATGGCCATCAGCCGCCGAGCGCTAACCACGTCTATTTCCCGACGGCTTCGAAGCCGAGTGATTGGAAAAATTGAATCAACGCGATTGGGCAGATTCATCCAGGCTTAGTTCAGCGGTTTGAGAAGTTGCGGGAATCGGAGGCTGGATGGCTCTCCGGAGTTGTGTCGATTGCACAGCTCAACAACTTCGATAAGCATCGATCCACATTGCTCGTCAGGTCCGATTTTGAGCGGGCGTCGATGGATGATCTGAAATTAGACTTTCAACCAAATCACGGCGGCATGAGGAATCACTAAGAGCCAATTCTTGATCTGCAAACAGTGGGTACAGTAGACGTGGTGGCGCGATTGAGTTCCAGCGCACCAATTGCTCAGGTAGTCGGCGGGCTGACTGGCACGGTCGTTCCAGTGATACCCAAGGGATCGCTCAGCGGCATTGATATACATGGTCCCGCGGTGCCTTTGGTGCGCGGGATGCACCACGCACTCGAATACGGGCTCTCGTATCTGAGTAAGGGCGGTTCTGAGCCCACATCGTTTGATTCTGAATCTGCGAGCCGAAATTCGGACATCCACTCGTGCGTTTCGGCTGAAAACGACAACGAGTAGTCCCGCTGGCGGCTAGTCGTAGAAGTTGTCGTCGGCTCAGCTTGAAGGCTTCACCAGTTCAGGTCCGTCGCCGATTAGCTTGGCGACCTCATGGAATCCCAACTGCTCAAGCTGCGGCCTCGACGTGAGACTGGTCGCATTCTGTTCCTGCATCAATCCATTCGTCGACGAAGTTCGTTGGAAGGATGACCAGCGCCCGATCGTGGAGCTCGGCGACGTCACCGGTCGGGGGCGAGTGTCGATTGTCGTCGTCAGAGTCCAGGCGTCATCTGAGCCCTTCGGCCGCCACCATTAATAGAGGCCGGCGAAGAGTAGCGGACCATCGGGCAAGTGAATATAGTTCGGGGTCTTCGTCTTTCCTTCGGTTTTTCATTTGTAGTAGCCGGTCGCCGGAAGTATTGCGCGGGAGTGCTTGATCGGTCCCCGCCATGTGTTCTGCGACGCCAGCCCTTTACTGCGGGCGTTGAAGGTGGGGAACTTCAGCTTTAGGGACTCGGCCCACGGTGGCAGAAGCGACCACCGTGCGATCTCGCCTTTTCGTGTGATGTCGCCATCGTCGGTAAATGGTCTCGAAGAAGGCGGGGACGCGCCGTGTTGGCTTGATACTCCATGAGGGAGTCCACTCCGCGGCCACATTGGCTTCGAGCATCCGGCCGAGCTCCGCGAAGGACAGATCAGGCGTGGATCTGCCGCACATGGCATTGAGTGCGGCACAAGTGCAAGAAGCCGTGAATGCTCAATTGTTCTGCCTCAATGCGCGAATATGTGCTGATTCCACCCTCGAAAGTAGTCCAACGGTAAGAGCCGCAGTGCTAATCGATACTGGCGTTCAGGCCAGAACGTTGACATATCGAACCCGCTAAGCCAGTGAGTCAGGAGTGTGGATGAATTTTATCGCTATTCAGGAGCGGTGGAGAAAATAGCCGAAGCCCTGTCCAACGTTCAAAAGATTCTCTGGGATTACAAAGAGACCATACACGCCGTTGGTCTCTCTGAACGTTTAGGGGAGTTTTTGGCAGTTCGTCCCAGACTTCTAGACGGAGGCTTAGGCGATATTGGGACTAGGCCCACACCTACGTTGAATCCGGCGGGTCTACCGCCATAAAGACTGGGCGAGTTGCAAACGGGAGTGCCCCTTACTCCCCGGATTTATATCACGTTAGCGGAGCGCGATGCGAGCAACGATAAGCCTTTCTGCATGCATCCGATGAGAGCAGTGTCAAGAATCACCAAGTCATGAACCGAAAGAGTTTCGAGGCAATCTCGCCTATTACGCATGAAGCGACGAACTACGATCGTGTCGTCATCTCAGCAAACTGCGGCGATGCGTGACATTTCCGTGTCACGGAATATTGACTTCCATGTGACGATCAGAATACGATGATCGTCGTCACATTGGTGTGATGCGCAGCCGGCCATCGTGCGCCATGGAAACTTTGTCGCCAGAGAGCACCGTCCGGCCGCTACATATGCGTGAGGAGAGCATGTAATGCAGAAAAGATCGCCAGCGGTAGAACGAGAAAAACCTCCACGGATGGACGCCTACGGTAAGAAGGCCGTATTCGCGGCAAGTCTTGGGTACGGTCTGGATGGCTTTGACCTATTGATCCTGAGCTTTGCTCTGTCCCCGATCATCGCTGAGTTCGGCTTCAGTGACACGAAGGCCGGTTCGCTGACAACTCTCACCTTGCTGGGTGCGGTCATCGGCGGGTTGCTGTTCGGCGCCCTCAGCGATCGCTTCGGGCGAGTCCGTGTCCTCACCTGGTCTGTTGTGTTTTTTGCAGTATTTACCGGGCTCGCCGCGATCGCGCAGGGATATGTTGATCTGGCAATTTATAGATTTCTCGCTGGGGTCGGAATCGGAGGCGAATTCGGCTGTGGCATGGCCCTCGCGTCGGAAGCAGTACATGCCAAGCTCAGGGCTCGTGCCACCTCGTTGGTGGCCACCGGATTCCAACTCGGCGTCTTGGCCGCGTCCCTATTGTCCGCTCCGATCATCTCCATTGTCGGCTGGCGCGGTCTATTCGTCGTCGGAGTCTTCCCTGCAGTCGTCGCGATCATCTTGCGCAAGAAGTTGCATGAGTCGCCCAAATACCTTGAACAGCAGAAAACCCAGGAAAGGCAAGCTAGCGCCTTGGAGCTGTTCAAGGGCCTGTTCTCGACGAAGTATTTTGTTCGCATCTCGATCGCGCTAATCATCCTCTGTGCTGTGCAGAACTTCGGCTATTACAGCATCATCACTTGGCTTCCCCGGTATCTGGAATCCGAGCTGGGGCTGAGTTTGACCAATTCCTCTGTGTGGACGGCGGTGACTGTTGCCGGAATGCTGGTAGGTCTCTTTGTGTTCGGACAGCTGGCCGACAGATGGGGCAGACGTTACACTTTCTGGACATTCCAAATCGGCGCCGGCGTGGCCATGCTCATATACAGCCAATTGACCGACCCGACGGCACTGCTCGTCGGAGGATTTTTCATGGGTCTGTTCGCCAACGGGGCCCTAGGGGGTTATGGGGCGCTGCTGGCCGAGCTTTACCCGACCTGGATCCGGGGGACCGCTCAGAACGGTATCTACAACATCGGCCGCGCGATTGGCGGCCTGGCGCCTGTCACCGTTGCGTGGCTCTCTTCAAATCACGGTTTCGCGTTCGCTCTGGTAGTACTCCCAAGCATCTACGTACTGGCGTTCTTCACTATGTTTGCGATACCGGACAAAGCTGGCGAAGATCTCGACTGAAAATTGTTGCTGTAATTGACGCTTAGGTGGGCCAGCCAGTTCGCCGACCTAAGCGGTTCTCACGCATTGTCCACTGCCTTTCTGTCAATCGGTCCGGGCTCGGTTTTGGACTGGAGAAACTGCGCCAAGCTCATGCGATACGGCATTCCCGGCCTGCAGTGCTGACTCAATTAGATCTTCGCGTCGTTCTGCTGACTGCATGCTCGAAATCGGGGCAACGATAGTGATCGCGAAGGGGATTGATCCCTCACTGTCGAACAGGGGTGCCGACACAGCCCATGTGAAGTTCTCCATCTCGTCATCGCATACGTCATAGCCCAGTGTGCGAGTGCTCTCCAGGTGGCTCTTGAGCACCTCTTTTGACGTGATTGTACGGGCAGTGAATTGTTCTAACACTGCTCCCGCGAGTAGATCGTCGATGTCAGAATCGGGTAGTAGCGACATGATTGCGCGCGCCGATGATGCGGCGTTCAATGGCAAAGTCGTTCCAACCTGAACGTGATGGCGTAGCGAGCGTGTGCCTTCGAAGAATTCAATACACACGACGGCGGACCCGCTCATCTCCGCAAGAAACGCAGTCTCTCCATGCTGGCGAACCAGTCGGCGAAGCACTGGGGAGGCAGCCTCACGAACTTGGTGCGATGGCGTATTCGACAAGAGAGCACGGACGGCGGGCCCCATAAGGTACCGCCTTCTATTCGTACGAACGACGAACCCACGTGCTTCGAGATCGGCCATGAACCGATGCACCGTGGAAGGAGACAATGATAATGCCTGTGAAATTTCAGCTAACGACATGCTTGACTGAGCCTGAGCAATAACCTCCAGGATGTCCAGTGTTCGGTGGACCGGTTGCATGCCTTCCTCTCCGTGGAAGATAGAAAATTTTCGTCTCACGGAAAAGTCTATCTTCATTTGGTGCCCCTGTGGCCTATAGCGTCTTGGCGCTCGCTCATTCGGGGCCCCTTTTCGATGACTGCGACTGAGTAAGAATCCAGATGAAGTGTCAATTTTCAACGGCCTGTAGCCGAAAATCCCGAGACCTCGAAGGGCCCCTCTCCGCGCCAGGAGAAGACGAAATTCGAAAGATTGACCAGCCCGAACCTGCGCTTTAAGATTGCGTAGTACGGAAGTCTAGTTTTCATCACATGGAAGTGAAGTGAATGAGTCCAGCATCTCTTAAGGCCTTCGGTGAGACATCGGGGTTGAGCATTCAGGACCCGGAAGAACGACGCGCGGAGGTGGCTCGCGATCTCATCGCGGTTTCCTACCGGCGAAGGACTTTCCACACAGCTGGTGGTCTGGATTCGGACTATCATCTCGATCCTGGCCTGTTCCTGACCAAGCCCACCATGCTGCGGCGATTGGGTAGCCTTCTTGCGTTGCGCATTCCCCGAACCGTTGACCGCGTAGTCGGCAGCGAACCAGGTTCTCTTCCCTTAGCTGTGGCGGTTTCGTTGGCCACTGGGTTGCCTTATGCGTCCGCCCGCTACGGCAAAGAGGAAGTTGAACTGGCAGGCGAGGTCCACCAAGGCGAGAAGGTCGTTCTACTTGAGGATGTACTCAGTTCGGGTAAACACGCCTGGCGCACCGTACAGGAGCTGCGAACAGCTGGAGTCCTAGTTTCAACCGTTCTCGGCATCATCGATCGGGGTGAAGGCGCTGATGAATTGTTAACCCGGGAGAGCGTCGAATATTCCACTCTCTTTACGATCGCTGAACTCTCAGCCAACGCCCTGATCAAACGATCAGCCACGGTCAAAGACGACGATGCGGAGGGTGACTTGTGATGACAACGAAATCACACACATCTGGGCTCGTCGCAAGCACTGAACGCCTGCAGTCCAGGATCGATCAACTCGCTAGAATCTCCCGGCCAGGCAAGGGCGTGAGCCGCTTAGCTTACACCGATGACGAACGTGCCGCGCATGATCTCGTCGGTCAATGGTTCGCCGAGGCGGGATGCACCGTCGCCACAGACCCTGCAGGCAACACCATCGCCGAACGCGCAGGCACCGAACAGAGGCTGGGAGCACTTGGAACAGGAAGCCATCTCGATTCCGTCTACAGCGGAGGGGTATTCGACGGCATCGTCGGTGTGGTTGCTGGAGTGGAGATCGCCCAACTGCTTCACGAGGCAGGTGCCAATACCCGCCACCCATGGCGCTTCGTCGCCTTTGCGGGAGAAGAGGGAGCACGGTTCGGTCAAGCTTGCATCGGTTCCAAACTCGCTGCAGGAATGACCGGACTGAAAGAACTCGAAGCTCTCGTTGACCGTGATGGAATCACCTTGTCAAAGGCCATGGACTACCTCGGCTTCGACCCACGTCAGGCGACCACGAAACCGTGGACACCCCGAGATTGGAGCGCTTTCCTTGAGCTTCACATCGAACAGGGAAGCGTGCTGGAGAGAGCTGGCGCGGAAGTCGGAATCGTCGATATGATCTCCGGCTCGACCCGTCTACAATTCACCCTTTCCGGAATCCCATCGCACACGGGCGGCACCCCCATGCACGGCCGTGCGGATGCTCTAGCAGCGGCCTCGGAGTGCGTGCTCATTTCCGAGACGCTCGCATCCGATGCCGAACACCGCGGAACCCGGGCGACTGTGGGCAAACTCAACGTCGAACCGAACTCCATCACCACGATCCCGGGTCGCGTCACATTCAGCCTCGATGTGCGCGACATTGACGCCGATCGCCAACGGGCGGCTGCGAGCTTGATTGCCCAGCAGACACTGGAGGTGTGTTCCCGGCGCGGTGTGAGGATGGAACTCGAAGTCCTCGCCGACACCTCACCGGTTATCCTGCCCACACTCGTCCGCGAGCAGGCAAGTATCGCCGCCCAGGCTCGTGAAAACTCTTACCGAGTGCTCACATCCGGTGCCAGCCACGACACACAGATGATCAACACGATCATGCCCACTGGTCTGATCTTCATTCCCAGCCGCAACGGTGGGCTCTCTCACGTGCCGGATGAATTCAGCACCAATGAAGATATCGCAACTGGCACGAATGTGCTGTTGGAGACCCTATTCAACCTCGATACGAGGCTCTCGGCCTGAAACCGTCATCGTCACTGGGCACGCGAGCGACCTCGTGGCGATCACTGACCGTTGTACACGCAACCAAGTAAAGGACACTTATATGCGACTGCTCATCTCCGGAGGAACTCTCGTAACGGAGGCCGGTCTGCAGAAGGCAGACCTTCTCTGCACCGACGGCACCATTACCGCCATCCTCGATTCCGACTCATCAAACCACGTCGCTCATGACGAATTCGTCGATGCCGGCGGCCAACTGGTCTTCCCCGGGTTCATCGACCCGCACGTGCACTCCCGTGATCCAGGCAGCACCCAAAAGGAAACATTCTCTCATTCCACGTTGGGCGCGCTGTGTGGCGGACTGACGACAATTATTGAAATGCCCAATGCCATCCCGGCGGTCTCTACTGCCGAGGTGTTCGCCGAACGTCGCGCCGAACACGAGGAGAGAGCGTGGGTCGATTTCGGACTCTGGGGTCTGGCACTGGGGCCCGAAAACGCCGAGGACATTCCCGAGCTCTTTGCCGCGGGCGCCGCAGCAGTCAAACTCTTCTGGGGCTACGCATTGGATAAAGAGACCAAAGGACTCGTCTACAATTTCGACCCTGCGGACTCTGACAGTGTGCTTCTGCCACCCGAGAACGGCGAGGTGCTGCAGCTCTTCGCCAATGTCGCGAAGACCGGAGGAGTGCTGGCTGCCCATTGCGAGGATCGGCATATCCTGTCAGCCTCGGCTGAGGCACTAGGACATCCGATCGAGACATACGACGATCTGCTCAGCGCTCGTCCAGCCATCGCCGAAGCAACCACGATTGCCATCGGCGCTCAGCTGGCCCAAGAGACCGGTTGCCGGTTCCACGTCGTGCATATGGCATCGGCTCTGGGAGCGGCCGTCGTGGCACAGGCACAGGCCGCCGGAGCCCCTGTGACAGCCGAAACCTGCCCTCAATACCTCACCCTCACTGCCGACAAGGAACCCGAACTCGGACCGTTGATCAAGGTCTACCCACCTGTCCGACACCAGGAGGATCAGGACGCACTGTGGAAGGCCATCAACGACGGCACCATCTCGTCGATCGGCTCTGACCACGCACCGCACCTGGTATCAGAGAAGATGGTCGGCTTTGGCCAGGCACCCGCTGGCGGTCTGGGCATTGAAACAATTGCTCCACTGCTCATCGATGGGATGCTGCGCGGCAAGATCACGCCCCAGCGGCTATCAGAAGTGCTCTCGACCTCGACGGCTCAACTGTATGGTTTGTACCCTCGCAAGGGCTCTCTGCGTCCTGGGACCGACGCGGACATCACTCTCGTTGATCCCAAAGGCAGTCACACTATCCGAAATGAGGACATGCACGCCCTCAACCCCGTTTCGACCTGGGATGGGTGGGATCTCAAGGGACGAATCACCGGCAGCGTCATCCGTGGCCAAGTGGCGATGAAGTATGGCGAGCCTGTGGGCGAGCGACGTGGAACATTCGTCGCAGCCTCGCATCAGCCGTCGAAAACCGGTCAGGCATGAGCAACGACGACCTGCAAAGACTGCTCGACTCCGCTCGAACGATCGTCGACGGTGGGAGCGACGTCGAGGCGGAACACCGCGCTCGGCTGGTGTTCGCTGACACCGTATCCGTAGCATTGTCTGCAGGTCGACGGACGGAAGCTGTTAACCTTGTGGCCGACCACCCACTGACCGGCCGTATGCGCCATGGGATTCCAGACAGTCTGAGCAGATCCTCCTTGCTTTCGGCTGGAGGGGGATGGTCGACGGCCGAAAACGCAGCCTACATCAACGGCAGTATCATCTGTTCCTTAGAAATGGATGAGGGAACCCGGCCCACCGGACACCCAGCCGCTCATGTCGTCCCCGCAATACTGGCGACTGCCGAAACCTGTGATCTTGAGGTCGGCACCATGCTCGATGCCTTGCTCTTCGGGTACGAGGTTTCCGCCTATCTGTTAGAGTCTCACGCACTGAAGCCGGGAGTACACCCTCACGGGCATCTCGGCGGAATAGGCGCAGCCGCCGCAGTCGCGATGCTGTCCGGCACCGATATTCTGTCCGCCGCCGAAGTCTCCGCCACCTCTTTGCTCGCCACGCATTGGGGCAGCTGCCTCGATGGGTCCAACGCCCGAAACACGTGGACTGGACAATCAGCAGCCGCGGCCATCCGCGCCGTGCAACTCGCCTCGATGGGGTTTACAGGGGGACCTTCGGTACTTGACAACGTGTTCAAGGGGCCCCTTGCGTTGCCGGCGGAAGCAGCAGATCCGACTCGTGACCATCCGCGGATCTTCAATGGCTACTTCAAGTTCTATTCCGCCTGTGCTCTCACCCATACCAGCATCGAGGCCGGCCTGGGAATTACTGGGGTCCAGCCGGACAACGTCGAATCAGTGATGGTGCGAACCACGATGAACAACCTCAAAGTGGCAGATGGAAGCTTTGAAACTCCTCTGTCACGACGGTTCTCTATCCCCTTCGCAGTCGCGGCAGCGCTCATCGAGGGTAGGGCAGAACCCGATGTCTTCGATGCGCCGAGTAAGGCTGTGCTATCCACAGCTGCCCGTGTGCGAGTCGAGGAAGACCCTTCCTTCACAGCGCAGTGGCCGGGTGCTGCCCCTGCCTCGGTGGAGGTTATCCTCACTGACGGTACGACGCTGCACGCAAGGTGTAACAATGCAAAGGGCGTCGTCACCGACGAGAAGACAGAGCCCGAGCTGCGGACGAAAGCTGTGAACCTGCACGAGTGTGGAGGCGAAATTTGGGACACTATCATTGACGCACCTCGGAACGCATCCGTCCGCCGACTCATGGAATCCATCCAGCAGCTAGCAAATCGCGAATACAGTTGAAATGCTGATTCCGGTCGAATCATTCGAAGAACCGGTTAAACAGAGCAGAGGGGCAATGATGAACGCCTACAAATCAAACAGTGAATGGACACCGCCGCAACCACCTGAGACCGAGAAGCTGGGACAGAGCCTGGCGCGCGATGCAAAGGATCTCAAAGTCGACACGGTGTTGACTTGGAGCCAGCCTGAAGATACCGTAATCGGCCACGTTGTCGCGCGTGAGCTTGGAATTGGCACAGTCTATGCCAATGAGGTGGAGGGCATACTTGACACGTTCGGCTCGTTGACCGGACTCAATGTCCTAATCGTCTTTGCTGAGACACCGAACGAATCCGAAGTTACCGCTCTCACCGGACTGGTTGAGAACTCCGCCGCGCGCGTCGCCAAAATTGTTGGGCCAGAAGGTGAAGTCTCACAATGATCAGACTCTGAAACACAAATGACGGAACGAATGCCGGGATGAGCCACCGAATGCAAAGAGGCACGTGCGGACCCCGTAGTGGCCAATGCTGGTCGCTCACCGGCGACGTTGGTGCATCGACAAATCAGTTCGCAGCCTCAGAGTACAAAAGTGAGAATCGCTTTGACACACAATTCGACCCCACCTACCCGTACCGAGACCGATTCGATCGGCAGCCTCGAGATCCCCGACACCGCCTATTGGGGCGTCCACACTGCTAGGGCGATGGAGAACTTCCCGATCACCCGCCGCCCGGTCTCCGTCTACCCTGACTTCATCCGCGCCTTCGCCTGCGTCAAGCAGGCCGCGGCACGGGCGAACCTCGAAATCGGTGCCCTTGATGAGCAGCGAGCCAACCTCATCGACGCCGCCTGCGAGGAGATCAAGGGTGGGCGGCTCCACGACGAGTTCACCGTCGGCGTGATCCAGGGAGGGGCAGGCACCTCGACGAACATGAACGCCAATGAGGTGATCACGAACCGTGCGCTCGAGATCGGTGGTCACGCCAAGGGCGACTACTCGTTCATCAACCCCAACGACCACACGAACCACAGCCAGTCGACGAACGACACCTACCCAACGGCGATCAAGATCGCACTGGCCTTCTCACTGCAGAACCTCCTCGTCGAACTCACTCTTTTGGCCGATGCCTTTGCCGCGAAGGGCCGCGAGTTCTCCCACATCATCAAGGTCGGTCGCACCCAGCTCCAAGACGCGGTGCCGATGACCCTGGGCCAGGAATTCAACGCCTTCGCCACCACCCTGCGCGAGGACGTGCAGCGGCTCGAAGACGCTGTCGCACTCCTCGGGGAGGTCAACATGGGCGCCACTGCGATCGGAACGGCGATCAACGCACCCGTCGGGTACAAGGAAGCGGTGATCAAGCACCTGCGCACCATCACCGGACTCGAACTCGTCACCGCCGGCGACCTCGTCGAATCCACCTCGGATACCGGGGTCTTCATCACCTTCTCCGGGGCGCTCAAGCGCAGTGCTCTGAAGATGTCGAAGATCGCCAACGACCTGCGTCTGCTGTCCTCGGGACCACAGGCCGGTTTCGGTGAGATCAACCTTCCGGCCCGTCAAGCGGGCTCTTCGATCATGCCCGGCAAGGTCAACCCCGTCATTCCCGAGGCGGTCTCCCAGGTCGCCTACTCGGTCGCCGGTGCCGACGTCACTGTGTCCATGGCCGTCGAGGCCGGCCAGCTCCAGCTCAACGCGTTCGAGCCGGTCATCGCTCATTCCCTGTTCCAGTCGATCACCTGGCTTGAACGTGCCTGCCAGACTTTCCGTGTCAACTGTGTCAACGGCATCACCGCCAACGAGGCGGCCCTTGAGGACACTGTGGCCCGTTCCGTCACCGTCATCACCGCTCTCGCCCCGGTCATCGGTTACGCCCCTGCCGCGCAACTGGCGAAGCAGGCGCTGGCGACGAATGAACCGATCTCCGACCTCGTCGTGAAGCAGGGGCTCCTCGACCGAACCCAACTCGAGGAGATCCTCAAGCCCGAGCGTCTGACCGGCTTGCCTGCCGATCACGGTGTGGAGAACTCGGCCGACAGCACCGAGGCGGTTCCCCGGGATGAGATGAC
>NZ_JBHFIH010000009.1:0-27865 GCF_057334195.1 Brevibacterium sp. AGC70
CCGGCGCCGGCTGCCGCCGACGACTCTCAATGACCAGGACCGTCATCTTCTGGCGGCATGGCCAGACCGACTACAACGTCGAACGCCGGTTCCAAGGTCAAAGTGATATTCCGCTCAACGAGCTCGGGCGGACTCAAGCCGCTCTGGCAGCGAGCTACCTGAGCGAACTTCATCCTGGGCTCATCGTCTCCTCCGACTTGTCGCGGGCCGCTGACACCGCCGACGCGCTTGCTTCGCTGCTGAACGTCGGTGTCACCCGCGACGACCGTCTGCGTGAGACCGCCTTCGGCCAGTGGGAGGGCCATACCCGGGACGAGCTCAGTGCATCGTGGCCAGACGAGCTCGAACAGTGGCTCAGTGGAGCTGACACGAACCCGCCAGGTGGAGAATCCCGCACAGAGTCAGGTCGTCGAGTCGCCTCGGCGATCACCGACATCGTCGCTGGTTCGGAGGCCAAGACCATTGCCATCGTCGCGCACGGAGCAGTCCTGCGCGCAGCCGCAGAACTGCTGCTCGGCATGGACGGTCCTGGTCGGCTCGCAGTTCTGGGAAACTGCGGACACGGCGAATTCGGATTCACCGGTACCAGCTGGATCCTTCGCAGCTGGGGCACAGTCCCCTCCTGACGCGTGCTCTGCACAGGTCTGACCTGTGCAGAGAGCACTGACGACTCGTGCACTCACTGCCGTGAGGCGTGAACCGTACGAATCATGCCCACCAGCGCCTGGGCTGATGCGTCCCAATCGAAGAGCTTGGCCTGCCTCTGCCCGGCCGCCGAGAGTTCGGACCACAGCGCGGGATCGGTGAGACGTTCGATAGTGGTGGCCACGTCACTGGCATCATCGGGGTCGAAGTAGACAGCAGCCTCGCCTGCGATCTCGTGGAAGATCGGAATGTCTGAGACCGCCACCGGCACACCTTGGGCCATCGCCTCGATGACAGGTAGCCCGAATCCCTCCTCCTGAGAGGCCGTGACCAGAGCGGTCGCGCCCTCGAGCAGTTCCGCATACTCCGCATCGCTGACCCCCCGGTGGAAGATCACTTTCGCCCGGTTGGGAATCAGTGCACGCAACGCAGCTTCACGCCTGCCGTCGATTCGACTGGCGATGTGCAGCGTCCATCCCGGAAGATGCTCCAGGGATCGAATCAGGGTCTCGACATTCTTATAGGGCAGGAACGCGCCCATGTAGACCAGCGAACGCGCATCATTCCTGTTGACGGAGCGTATTCCGGAAACAGCAGCCTCGGCGGCATTGGACACCACGGTCACCGGCTTCGATGACAGATGGTGCTCTGCGATCAGGTCCTTCGTCGTCTGACTCACGGAGGCGATCGCATCGGCGCGCCCCAACAGCAGACGCTGCGGAGCGTAGCTGAGGTGGTAAGCCCGCCACAGCAGCCGGAGTGCCGCGGGCAGATCGACCGGGGGCAGCGGATGCGAATAGTAGATGAGATCGTGGACGGTCAGGATGAGGCCGTACCTGCGTCCCGACGATCCCATCACCTGCATGGTGGAGAAGACCACATCGGCGCCGAGGTCGTTGAGCTTCTTCGCAATGAAGATCTCCTGCCAAGACGTGGGGGAGTTGAGCCTGACCCATGCACAGTCGGGAAGGAGATCCAGCTGAGCTTCATCGTTGATGATCGCAGTGACCTCGATGCCGGTTCCCCGCACGGCTGTGAGCAGAGCTGCGAGCAGGCAGGATCCGTAGCGGGAGATGCCATCGTGGTGCGTCGTTCGCGTGAAGCGGGCATCGAAGTAGACGTGTATCGTTTCGTTCGTCTGAGTGCTGTGTGTGCTTTTGCTCATGGAACTCCGAGTCGATAGTCTGATCATCTGTAAGTCTGCGTTCATCCGAGATTACGTTCATCGTGACGAAGGGTCAGTGAGTGAAGGAACCATCACCTGCGTCCGTGGCACTGAGGCTACGGTCATGATCCTAACGGTTCTCGCTCTTGCCGCACTCATCATTCTCACCCCCATCATCACTCGCTGGCTCGGTCGAGCCAGCGGATGGCTCCTGGCCGCCGCCTATCTCGGCATCGCCGGCCTGTTCACCCCTACCGCCGCCGAGGTGATGGCGGGCGCCACTCCGGAAGTGACCTACCAGTGGATTCCCTCCTTCGGTGTCGATCTGGCTCTGCGCGCCGACGGCATCGGCGTCATCTTCACCTACATCGCACTGATCATCGGCGCGATCGTCTTCGTCTATTCAACCGGCTACCTGTCCCAGGGGCGCAACACGAGCTTCTACTGGCTGATGGTCATCTTCACCTTCTCAATGGTGATGCTGGTTCTCAGCAACGACCTCTTGGTGCTCTTCGTGTGCTGGGAACTGACGTCTCTTGCCTCCTTCTTCCTCATCGCCCGGTCAGGCTCGCCCGGCCAGGGGCCCTCTCTGCGCACCATGTTCATCACCTTCATCGGCGGACTCTCCCTGCTGGTGGCAACCGGAACCATCATCGCGGTCACCGGAACCACGAACGTCCACGAAGCGCTGAACTCGCCCGTCTGGTCGGGTCTGTCACCGGTGACGACGCTGGTCGCGATTCTCATCGCGGTCGCGGCGATGACCAAGTCGGCTCAGTTCCCCTTCCATTCCTGGCTGCCTGACGCGATGGCCGCAGCCACACCGGTCTCCGCGTATCTGCACGCGGCCGCCGTGGTCAAGGCCGGCATCTTCTTGCTCCTGCGCTTCACACCTGCATTCCACGCCACCCCTGCTTGGAACACCCTGCTCATCGTTGCCGGCCTCATCACCGCCTGCATCGGGGGCTGGTTCGCTCTCAACCAATACGATGTCAAGAAGCTGATGGCCTATTCCACGGTCTCGCAGCTGGGTCTCATCACCGCTGTCATCGGCGTCGGCTCCGAAGCGGCGATCGCCGCTGCGTGCCTGCATGTGATCGCCCACGCCCTGTTCAAATCCGGCCTCTTCATGATGGTCGGAGTCGTTGACCATCTCGCCGGGACTCGCGAACTCACTCGGATTCCGCAACTGATGCGAGCGGCCCCGGGGGCCTTCTTCGTCATGATCATCGGCTGTGCCTCCATGGCAGGCATCCCACCTCTTCTCGGCTTCGTCTCGAAGGAATCCCTCTTCACGGCATTCGCTGACACTCCCGGTTCGGCCTGGACCGGATGGGCGGCCCTGCTGGTAGCCGTCGCCGCCTCGGTGCTCACCTTCGCCTACTGCGCGAAGACTGTCTGGGGGGCATTCATCGACGGCAAACCGGTGGAGAAGGCGCGACTGGGACACGGGTCACCCGTCATGCTTGTTGCCGCTGCGATGCCGATCCTCGCCTCGATTCCGCTGAGCTTCGTCCTGTTCGTCTTCGACAATCCGCTCGATCAGGCAGTCCAAGCGGCCATTCCCGATGCAACCGAAGCAGTGCACCTTGCCCTCTGGCACGGAGTGAATAAGGAATTGATAGCCTCGCTGCTGATCATCGCGATCGGCGTGATCATCATCGTCAACCGTTCCCGCGTCTTCGTCTTCTTCCACCGAGCAACCCTCGGCTTCGACGGAGCCAACGTGATGAGCGGTCTGACGTGGGTTCTGCGTCGTGCCGGTCGCGGCCTGAGCATCTTCGTCACTCCGATGAACTCCGGCCCCTACCTGGCCATCTCGCTGGGTGGTCTTGCCGTTCTCGCCTTCTCGGCCGTCCCGATCATCTATTCGGACCTGCCGCCTCTGCAG
The DNA here is from genome assembly GCF_057334195.1 of Brevibacterium sp. AGC70. NCBI lineage: Bacteria > Bacillati > Actinomycetota > Actinomycetes > Micrococcales > Brevibacteriaceae > Brevibacterium > Brevibacterium sp. AGC70. Next base: position 3,702 of record NZ_JBHFIH010000009.1, read on the forward strand.
GATGGTCTGTGGCGACCCATCGACATCGTCCTCCTCGTCCTCATCACCGTGGCCGTGCTCGTTGTCTGCAGCTCCCACTCCCGTCTGACCACAGTGGTTGCTCTGTCGGCAGTCGGCATCCTCGCCACTGTCCAGATCCTGGCTCTCGGCGCTCCGGACGTCACTCTGACTCAGCTGCTGGTCGAGGCGATGACGATCATCGTCATCATGTTGGTGCTGCAGAAACTTCCACGTTCATTCTGGAGATACCCGAAGCGCCTGCAGGCCACCCGCGTGATCTTCGCCCTCATCGTCGGACTTGCCGCCACCATGCTGACACTGGCACTCAACGGGCGTCGGGATCGGTCAGACCTCGGTCTGTACTACATCGAGAACGCTCCCGACATCAGCGGTGGAAACAACATCGTCAACACGATCCTCGTCGAATTCCGTGCTCTGGACACCCTCGGTGAGCTCACCGTCCTCGGCATGGCCGGAATCGCTATCGTCGCAGTGATGTCGACGGTCAAGGACAAGTTCATCGATCCACCCGCGGAGAACATTCCCGAACCGCCGAGGCAGGCGTGGATTTCCATCCGGCCTCGGGGCACGACGGCCTATCGCGCCGTCCATGAGGCCTGGCCCAACGTAATCCCGCCGCAGCTGACGATCAGAGTCCTCGGTCCACTGCTGGCGATCACTTCACTCGTGATCTTCTGGCGCGGTCACAATGAACCCGGCGGCGGCTTCATCGCCGCGCTTGTCGGATCTGCGATCATCGGCCTCCTCTACATGTCCACGGCCAAGGATCGCGCCATCGGCCCGCCGCGTGCACCTCTGTACCTCATCGGTTCCGGTGTGGCCACAGCGGTCGTGACAGGATTCATCGGGCTCATCTTCGCAGGCTCCTTCCTCGAACCCCTACACGGGTATCTTCTCGGTCAGCACTTCACCACCTCGATGCTGTTCGACCTCGGCGTGTACATCGCAGTGGTCGGCCTCATCCTGGCCTCCTTCAATCTGCTCGGCGTCTCCGACTCCGCGGCCACCCCGGCCGGTGACGATGTGCTGACCAACGGCATCATCCGCCGCGATGTCGAGCGCACCCGGGAACGTGCCGATGAGCTCCTCTACGGCGAGCTCAGCGGACCGCTGGACGCGATCAGGGGAGAGCGGCCACCGCGTGACCGGCGATCGAAGGTGGCCGACCCGGATGCGAAGGTGCGCGCCTCATCAACTCATATCCTGCACGGTGATGCTCCCACCGAACGTTCCACCGGCGAGACAGCGGAACAGCCGCCGACCAACGAACAGCCGCCGACCGATGAGCAGGAGGATGCGAAATGGTCCTAGCCATCACAATCGGAGTGCTGACCGCAGGCGGGGTGTACCTCATGATGCAGCGGTCGATGGTCAGAGGTGTCTTCGGGCTGACGCTCATCTCCCATGCTGCGAACTTCATCCTCCTGTCTGCGGGAGTCGGAGCCTGGCGAGTCGAGCCTCTGAGCGATCGGGGCGATCAGAGCCTGGCCGCGGATCCGCTGCCGCAGGCCTTCGTCCTCACGGCAATCGTCATCACCCTGGCGGTGACGATCTTCATGCTCGCTCTGGCTGTGCTCGGTCACGATGACGATCAGAAACGGGCTCCGGAGACAGGGGAGGCCCGAGAGTCATGAACCCAGCATTCCTGCTCCTGCTCATCGGAGTCCCGCTCCTGTTCTCCGCGCTGAGCGTGCTCATCACCTCCCGCACCTTCGACCGCGTTCTGCTGCTGGCGGCTCCGAGCTTCGTCGGCATCTCCGGCATCGTGCTGCTCTTCGTCCACCATCGCCAGCCGGTGCTCGCTCATTCCGTCGGCGGCTATGTCCCCGGCCTGGCCATCCCCTTCGTCTCGGATACGTTCACCGCGCTGATGCTGGTCCTGACATCAGTCACCGCCATCGCCAGCTGCATCTTCCTCATCACAACCGGTGAAGACCAGTACCGGTTCGTTCCCGCTCTGATCCTGATGATGCTCACCGGCGTCTACGGCGCGCTGCTGACCGGGGACCTGTTCAACTTCTTCGTCTTCATCGAAGTCATGGTGCTGCCGGCCTACGCACTGGTGGCGGTGACCGGAACCTGGCGCCGTCTCGGTGTGGGCCGCATGTACGTCATGGTCAACCTGCTCACCTCGACCATCCTGCTCATCGGTGTCGGGTTCGTCTACGGCGCCACCGGCACCGTGAACATCGCGATCCTCGCCCAGATGGGGGCGCCGACTGGGCAGGGCGCACTGGCCATCGGAGTCGTCCTCTTTGCGCTGATCATCAAGGCCGGCGGTGCGCCGTTCCACGGTTGGCTGGTGCGCAGCTACCCGAACACCTCGGCGGGAATGATGTCGCTGTTCTCGGGATTGCACTCGAAGGTCGCCCTCTACGCGATCTACCGGATCTACACCACTGTGTACGGCGAACCCGCCGCCTGGGTCAACGTCATCGTCGCCATCGCCATCGCCAGTATCCTCATCGGCTCCATCTCCGGGTTCGGACAGAACCGTGTCCGCAACGTCCTCGCCTTCCAGATGACGAGTGGGGTCGGACATATTCTGCTCGGTGTGGTGCTCCTGACCTCGACGGCGCTGGGTGCCGGCGCCTTCTACATGGTCCATCACATGATCACGATGTCGGGGCTGCTGCTCATCATGGGAGCGGTCGAGCAGACCTACGGCAGCGGTTCGTTCAAGAAGCTGACCGGGCTGGCCGGCCGAGAAAGATGGGCCACGATCCTGATGATCCTCGGCCTCTTCTCCCTCATCGGGCTCCCGCCGACCTCGGGCCTGTGGGGCAAAGTCGGACTCATCACGGCCGCGACCGGCGGCGAGGGTGCACTGGGTTGGTGGCTGGTTGCCGCGATCGTCCTCGGAGCTCTCATCAGCCTGCTCGCGCTGCAGCGCACGTGGCGCAATACCTTCTGGGGGCCGCCGATGCAGACCTACCGCCCGGACTCAGCTGAGACCGGCAGGGCTCCTGCCGAACCCATCGTGAACAGCGTCCGGATCCCTGCGCGCCTGTTGGTGCCGGGAACGATCATGATCGCGATGTCCGTGGCGATCTTCGCCTACCCCGAACCGCTGCTGGAGATCACCACCCGCGCCGCGACCGCGCTGCTTGACCACAGCGCCTACGTCGAGGCGGTGACGGCCCCATGATGCGCATCATTCACGGCATCTCCTATCTTGGTTATATCGGCTGGGCGATCGTGACCGGGTCGGTGACAATCGTCACCCGAGTATTGCGCCCCGGCCAGTACGCGCAGCCGATGATCGTAGAGATCCCGCTGCGGTGCGTGACCGACCTCGAGGTGACCCTGTTCGCCTCATCGATCACGATCACCCCGGGGACATTGGTCACAGCCATCGCCGCGGGCACCTCCACACAGCCGCCGGTGCTCTTCGTCCATGCCCTGTTCGAGGATTCGGAGGAGGCAGCTATGGAAGGCCTCTATGATATGGAGTCACGACTGCTTGCAATGACCAGGGGCCGGGCACCGTCCGGACCGGCTGCCAGCTCCGCTGAGGTTGAACAGGAGGAAGAACGCCCATGACCATCGTCGTCAGCATCTGCATCACCATCCTCGCCGCGGCCGTCATTGTGGGCCTCGTCCGGGTTCTCACCGCCAAGGACCTGGGCTCGCGCGCGATCGTCAGCGATCTCATGTACTTCTCCGCCATCGGCATGCTCACGATGTTCGGCATCCTCGTGTCCTCGTCGATCGTCCTCGACGCGATCTTCCTGTCGTCCATGGTCGGCATTCTCGCTACCATCGCACTGTCGCGGATCCTCACCAGGGGGCTGCGCTGATGAATGATGCCGTGGCAACCACCCTGGTCGGTGTCTTCGGGATCAGCGGGTCCCTGCTCATGCTGTTCTCCGCGCTTGCGATGTTCCGAGTCCGCGACGCGCTGTCCCGGATCAACGTATTCTCCCCGGCTACAGGTTTGGGAATGCCTCTGATCGTGGTCGCGGTCTACGTCTATGACATTCACTCGGAAGGCTTCAGCTGGGGCTCTCTGCTGATGGCCGCTGCTGCTGTGCTGTGTCTGATCATCGTGTCCTCGGTGGGCAGCAACACGCTCTCGCGTGCCAGTGTGCTGTCGGGACAGCCCGTCTACCGAAAGACCGCTCCGAATCGGTTGGCGCGCCCACCTGCGGGAGTCGTCGACGACGACCCGGTTTCTCCTGATCAGCCGAGGGCCGGGGCCTGAGTGCTTGGGTCCCAGCTGTTGAGTTCGGGACCCCGTCCGGCTATTCTCTGCCTGTGGTGCGCATCGTGATGTTGATTCTGCCGCCGCCGAGGTGGTCCAGACGACCATATTCAGGCGCGGTGGCCTCCCGGATGGAGGTCACCCCGTGATAGGCGAAGCGGGCGGGCCCGCCGAAGACGAAAGCATCGCCGGAGGCCAGACGAATGTCCTCATAGGGTTTGTTACGGGTGTCGGTGTTGCCGAACCGGAAGACACACGTATCACCAAGCGACAATGATACGACTGGAGCAGGATCGGATTCGTCCTTGTCCTGGTGCATTCCCATCTTCGCTCGAGCGTCGTAGTAATTCACCAGAGCCACGTCCGGACAATACTCTTCGGGCACAAGACCCCAGAGACTCTTGGAGTCAACGGGGGAGTCAGGATCCTCAGCAACCACCTCGGCGGCGGTGGAGACGACCTGACGACCAAGACGAGTCATCCAGTCCGGGAATGAGAGCACCCGCTGACCGTTGACATCGCGGGCGTGGCGATCATAGCGGCCCGGCTGCCAATGCCATCCCAGGCCAATGGTTCTCACGCTCATCGGATGCCCGGCGATCGATGTCGCATGAGCAGGCACCGGCCCGGACTGCCACTTCGCGTACTGTCTGATGATCCAGGTTTGAGCCGCCTCGTCGAGGAATCCTGGGAGCCAGACTGCCCCCGGTGCGATGACGCGGGGGCGGCGGTTGAAGGCCTCGTCGGCGAAGAGCGACTCCATGGCAGGACGCACCCGAACTCAGAGTGCGCCGAGTTCGATCGACTCGTCCTGCAGGCGCGCGGCAGAGACGCTCTTGCCGATGAGAGCCCGAAGCTCGTCACCGACGTCCCAGATGTTGACGTTCATGGCCGCTGTGACGGTACCTCCGCGAGTCCAGAACACGATGTATTCGCCGCTCGGCCTGTCGCCGCGAATGACGACATCGTCGTCACTGCTGCCATGACCCACGTATTCCATGCCGAGATCGTATTGGTCCGTGTAGAAGTACGGTTCCCAGTCGTAGACCTTGTCCCCGCCGGTGATGGTGGACGCGGCGACTTCGGCCTGGCGCACTGCGTTGTCCCAGTGTTCGACGCGCAGTCGCTGGTTCAGCAGTGTGTTCTGCGCTGCAGCAATGTCGCCGATGGCGAGGATATTGGCATCGCTTGAGCGCATATGCTCATCGACGATCACGCCGTCATCGGTCTCCAGGCCCGCAGCAGCGGCCAGTTCGATGGTCGGGTCTGCACCGATTCCCACGACGACCAGGTCGGCAGGAAGGTCACCGGCACTGGTCTGGACGGATTCCACGGCCTTCGTTCCCGAGAAGCCTGTGGTGTCAGCCTCGGTCACGAACTCGATCCCGTTGGACCGGTGGAGCTCTTCGAAGTACTCACCGATCTCCGTGCCGAGGGCCGACTTCAACGGGGGAGTTGAACGCAGGACGACGGTGACATCACATCCGGCGTTCTGCGCTGCCGCGGCGACCTCGAGGCCGACCCAGCCACCGCCGATGATGACAACTTTACTGTCCTGACCGAACTGCGAACGGATGGCCACAGCGTCACCGGCGTCGCGAAGGGTGTGGATGTTGCCCAGATCGGCGCCGGGCACGTCCAAGGAGCGCGGAGTGGAGCCTGTGGCCAGGATGACCTGACCGTAGACGAGGCTCTCGCCATTGTCGAGGGTGATGCTCTGATTCTGCGCATCCAGTTCAGTGACAGTGGTGCCGAAGAACGTCGTCACATCGTGGGCGGGATACCAGCCCGCACCGCGCAGTGCCGACTCGGCTGGGTCTGATCCTTCGAGCATGACCTTCTTGGACAGATCCGGACGGTAGTAGGGTGCGGCCGGATCGGAGCCGATGAGAGCGATCGACGCGGTGTAGCCGCCGTCGCGGAGTGCCTCGACCGCTGTTCCGCCGCCGACTCCTGCGCCGATGATGACAGTTCCGAATTCCTGAGCCATTGCCTGTCCTTCCGAAAGGGAATTTCTTCCACCCTGTACCGCCAGTCACATAGAGTCAACTGGGGTGAGAGGCTCAGCTTCACCGTTTTGTGCACCATGGGGGCTTCGGCGTAAAGTGAGAGCCGAAGGGGCTTTAGCTCAGTTGGTAGAGCGTTTCGTTCGCAATGAAAAGGTCAGGGGTTCGATTCCCCTAAGCTCCACAGGTTTTTTCACAGAGATGGCTTGGTCTCCTAGAGACAGTTTGGTCTCACAGAGGTGCAGAGGTGGTCGCGGGTTGAAGCTGCAGACATTGACCATGACCAGCATTCTGGGCCTCGCAGGTCTCGCGCACTTCCTCAGACCCCGGACCTTCGACTCGATCGTTCCGCCCCGACTGGGCGATCCCCGTGTCTGGACCTATGCCAGTGGTGTGGCCGAACTCGTCTGCGCCACGATGCTCGCTGTGCCTGCCACACGCAGACTGGGCGGATCGGCCTCTGCCGCGCTCATGGTCGGTGTCTTTCCGGCCAACATCTACACCGTGAAGAAGCACTGGCACAATCCTCGGGGACGTACGATCGCCCTGGCTCGTCTGCCGCTGCAGGTTCCCCTCGTGTGGATGGCCTGGAACATCGCCGGTGATGGGGCCGAATCCTCAGACTGGGGGCTGGTGGACAGCGGTGACCAACTCTGCCGTCGCCCTGGTCATTGACACATACCGGTCCACCCCACCCTGCACACCGGCGCCGAAGCCCTGCGGGTCCACGAGGATGACGAAATCGAATTCCAGTCCCTTGACCTCAGCTGGCCCCATCACGGTGACCCGTTCAGCTCTGATCCCACTCCACGAGTCCGGTTCCATAGTGATGACACAGACGATTCCCTCGCTGTGGGAGACCAACCACGCACTGATCAAGGAATGTACCCCGTCTGTGCGGATGCGACGGACTGGGACACCTGACTGGCGAACCGAACGCGGTACATTGGCGTGCGGGATGACCTCTCGGATCACGGGTTCCGCTTCGCTCATCACCTCAGCGGGGGTGCGGTAGTTGATGCTGAGGTGAACTTCCTCGACGTTGAGGCCGAGGTGCCTCAACCGCTCGTCCCAAGTCTGGAGAAAGCCATGACGTGCCTGTGCCGGGTCACCGACGATGGTGAAGCCCTTGGACGGACACCGGTCAAGGAGCATGTGCCACTGGGCATCGGTGAGATCCTGCGCTTCGTCGACGATGATGTGACCGTAGGGTCCCGCGAGACGGTCTGGGGCGAGGTCCTCCCGAGCCGAGGGATTGTCCAGCGCGCCGCGTAGGTCCTCGCCCTTGAGCATCTGCATCTGCATCAGTTCACTATCGTCAGCGGCTACGAGATCGGCAACGACATCGGCCATGCGGTCCTGCTCGGCTGCCGCCTCGGCCTCGGCACGACGTCTCTGGCTCAGATCAGCAGGATCACCGATACGACGCCTGGCTGCGTCGATGAGTGGAATGTCCGCCTTCGTCCAATCTCTGGCTCCGGATCGCTGCAACCACGACACATCTTCGTCGCTGAGCTCGGGTGCGACGAGACTCAGGTAGGCCGGGACGGTCCAGATATCACCCGCGATGTCCAAGGGGTCGAGAAGCGGCCAAGTGGTTGTCAGGACCTCGCGAAGATCGGGGTCCTGTCCGATGAAGGCGCGGACCTGGTCTGGTTCGGCCTCTTCATCGGCTTCGACGACGATCTCGGTGAGAATGTCCAGCAGTTCGTTCCAGACCAGATCACGCGCAGTGTTGTGATCGACGTCCGTATCGTGCGCTGAGAAAGCCGTTGCCCAGTCGCCTGGAGTGACCGTGAGATCACCCCACACCGTGTCGATCGTCAGGGCGGTGGTGGGAGCCTGCTCATAGATGCTCACGGCACGGTCGATGACTGCACCGGGATTCAGCTTCCCTTTGAGGCGAGCGCCGCGTTCGTCGTCATTGGCCGCAGTAGTCTCTGGGACCAGGTCGTACAAAGTGCAGAGGCGCACACCGTCCTCGCCGAGGCGCGGCAGCACGTCGTCGACATAGGACAGATACGCGGGATTGGGGCCGACGAAGAGCAGGCCGCCACTGCTGGCGATGCTGGGATCGGAGTAGAGGAGGTAGGCGGCACGGTGCAGGGCGACCACCGTCTTCCCGGTTCCCGGCCCACCGTCGACGACCAGCGGTGAGTCGGCCGGGGCGCGGATGATCGAGTCCTGGTCGGCCTGGATGGTGGAGAGGACATCGTGCATCTTGGTCGATCGGCTGGCCCCCAGAGAGGCGATGAACGCAGCCTGATCGTCGAGGGCCGCGCTCTCATCGACGCTCGCCGAAGTGAATCTTTCGTCCCAATAGTCAGTGATCCGTCCGTTCGACCACCGGTAGCGGCGCCGTGTTGACAGTCCCATCGGAGAGGCGAGGGTGGCCGCGAAGAACGGTTCGGCCAGGGGCGCCCGCCAATCGATGAGCAGGTTGTGGCCGTCTTCATCTCGCAGCCCCGTCCGACCGATGTAGACGATCTCACCGGTATCAGCGAACACCATGCGCCCCAGGCATATGTCAAGGGCGAAGCGGTGCAGCAGACTCAGTTCGGAGGACAGGCGATGAATGGCGGAATCGCGGTCCAGTGCGGCTTCGCCAGAACCCCCAGGGGCACGACGGAGGTCAGCGAGTCGGGACTCGACGGCGGCAAGCTCGCTGTCGATGCGACCGGAGATCCGAGCAAAATGGGCGTCATCGGCTGAGATGAGTTCAGGCGTGTCCTTGGCAGAGAGTCGGGAGGGCAGATTGAAGACGGTCGAGGGCATCCGGAATCCTTTGTCTGAAAGAGTGAAGACCCCATTGTTCCCCCTGACCAGGGCCTTGCGGCAAGCCCCCATCCATGGCATATTCTGATAACGGCAGGGACTACCGGAATTCACCCCACCGGCATTGCGCTGACTGCTGCTCTCTGCAGCCACGGTCGCTTTCCAGGTCGAAGGTGCGAGGACCACAGGCGGTCGCGGACGATCCGTCTGGGACGATTTCGTCGATTATCCCGGCAACGTCATCGATTCCAGCACCGCTGATCCCGGTCCCGGCAGTTATCGCCGCAGTGCCGAGGATGCAGTGTTGCTGACAGGTCAGACAAAAGAGGGTGTCAGGAGATGCCGAGGAGCTTCCCGCTCTTCGCCAGCTCAGGATCGGTGCAGGAGGACAGATCGAAGCAGCAGGGGCGTCGTTTCCCCGACTCCAGCTTCGAGATCGCGACTTCCACACGGCGTGCGCGGGTGTCGGCGTTCTTCGTCGCTTGGATCCATCGCACCCACTCCCACCGCGCCATCGGCGTCAGCCCAGCCCATACTTCGGTCAGATCGGCTGCGTCCTCAAGCGCTGCGGCGAAGTCAGCGGGGATCGAGGTCTCCGGCCATTCCTTCGTCGGAGTCAATGACACGTCCACGGTGTCGGCATGGTCTGCACCCAACTTTGCAGACAGCTCATCGGTGACGTTGATCCAATGTCCGCGCATTCCGTCGGGTTCGACCACCGTAGTGACGTCGACCCCGCCCACCTGCCCATGCGCGGCGACCTGACCACGGGAGGGCAGGTCCGCACTGGCATCGGCGGGCAGGCGCAGGATCGGCCTGCTGTTGATGATTTCCAGCTGCGTGGAGAATGTGATGGCTGTGGGAGTGTTCCTCTTCGTGCTCATAATCACCAGGATAGTCTCCGGGCACACGCGTGACTTCTCGAATCCTGACAGCCTGATGACTCAGCCTGTCTCGGTCTCATCCCAGTTTCCGTCCCACCCAGTCAGGAGATGCATGCGCGATCATCCTGAGTCGTTCCAACACGCCGTTGGGAAACGGGGCGGCCGCGCCCGAACTCTGGTCCACGTGCACAGCAATGATCTCCTCGGTCGCGACGAGCTGCCCAGCGGCTCTCATCTCGTAGGCCAGGTGCATCTTCTTCGACCCTGCGGATACAAGGGTGGGTATGACCTCCACCTGCGCGCCGAGCCCGACCTCGTCGAGGTAGCGGATGTGGGATTCTACGGTGTAGAGCGAGGTGGAGTGTGCCTCACGATGTTCCTGGCCGAGTCCGACCTGGTCCATCACCTGATCCGTGGCGAAACCGAAGATCAGAACATAGAAGGCTTCCGACATGTGGCCGTTGTAGTCAATCCAGTCTGAAATCACCTGGGTTCGATAGGTGCCGAGTTCGATCGGCTGCGATTGGCTCCGTGGTTCTGGTTGACCGCTCAGTTCGGTCTCCGCAGACATTCTTTCTGCTTCGGAGGCATCCGCCGAGGTTATCCGCCGCTGTGTTCCGTCCGCGGCTTCGAGCTCGGCCGTGAGCCTGCGCAAGGCGATGATGCCTGCGTCGCGTGTGGCGATGAGATCAGGAATCGTCTTGTCACCACTGGCCACTTCACAGCCGGCCACGACATCATCACGGAGCTTCTGTGTGAGCTCTGGAGCATCCAAACGGGTCCAGGGCGATTTCAGCGAGGGACCGAAGTGGTCGAGCATATGTGCCATCCCGCCCTCACCGCCGGCCAGATGGAAGGTGAGCATCGGCCCTTGGAACGGCCATCGCAGGCCGGGACCATCGGTGATCGACCTGTCGATCTGCTCCACCGTGGCTTCACCATGGTCGATCATGTGCAGAGCCTCTCGCCATTGCGCCTCCTGGAGCCGATTGGCGATGAACCCGGGAACCTCGTGGTCCATTCTGATCACGGATTTCCCGATACGGGTGTAGAACTCGGCCGCCCAGTCGACGGCCGCAACGGCAGTGGACTCTCCGCCGACGACCTCGACGAGTGGGATGAGATAGGGCGGGTTGAATGGATGCCCGACGACAAGGCGCTCGGGATGTCTGGCGTCGACCGCCATCTCGGTCATGCTGTAGCCGGAGGTGGATGAGCCGATGACGACGTGTTCGTCACAGACGGCATCGATGCTGGCGAGGAGGCTGCGTTTGAGCTCGAGGTCCTCCGGAGCCGACTCCTGAACGAAGCCGGTCCCCGCTACAGCCTCGGCGAGGTCCGTGTGCACCGTCCAAGCATGTCGGTCCGCGCCTGCGACCATGTCGAGTTCGGCCAACGCGGGCCAGGCCGCATCGATGAGGCGGGTGAGCTTCTCAGCCGCATCCGGTGCCGGGTCCCAGACTCTGACCGTGTATCCCTGAGCTAGGAAGTAGGCGGCCCAACCGCCGCCTATGGTGCCGGCTCCGATGCAGGTGACTGTGGTGATGGATGCGACGTCAGGGTAGGACTGGGCAGTCACAGCCGCGCTCACAGGTCGAGTCCCGTCACAACCGGCGCCTGCACCCGCAGATCGAGGATGTCGCGGGCCTCGTCGGGTGTGGCGACCTCTGCGCCGAGGCCCTCGATGATGTCGACAGCGCGTTCGGTCAGCGAAGTGTTGGTGGCCTTGACCCCCTTTGCCAGGTACAGATTGTCTTCAAGCCCGACCCGGGCATGGCCTCCGGCGAGAACGGATTGGGCAACCCACGGCAGCTGATTGCGGCCGATGGCGAAGGAGGTGAACTGCGCACCGGTCGGCAGCATGTTCACCATCGCAGTCAGGAGCCCGGCATCGACCGGTGCTCCGTAGGGGACTCCCATGCACAGCTGGTAGAGCGGCGGAGGATCGATGAGGCCCTCTTCGACGAGCACATTGGCGAACCACAGGTTTCCGGTGTCGAAGATCTCGAGCTCGGGCCGAACGCCCAGCGTCTGGATCTTCTTCGAGCCCTCACGCAGCATGTCAGGAGTGGACACATAGATATTCGATCCGTCGCCGAAGTTCAGGGAACCGCAGTCGAGGGTGCAGATCTCGGGCAGCAGCTCTTCGACGTGGGGAAGGCGTTCGAGGGCGTTGACGAGGTCCGTGCCCGGCATGTGAGTGGTCGGATCCTGGGGATCGACGACGAGATCTCCACCCATTCCTGCGGTGAGGTTGATGACGGGATCGACGTCGGAGGCACGTATCAGGCGCACGACCTCGCGGTAGTGGGTGACCTCTCGGGAACCCTGCTTGGTCTCGAGGTCGCGGACGTGGATGTGGACAACGGACGCACCGGCACGAGCAGCCGCGATCGCATCATCGGCGATCTCCTGCGGTGTGACGGGTACGTGCTCGCTCTTGTTCGCTGTATCGCCGGCGCCGGTGACGGCACAGGTGAGTATGACCTTGCGATTCATGATGACTCCTCATCAGGGTTGGTGTTGACGATTGCGCGTTTGAGGTAACTGGAGAGTCGACGGCGGAAGGTTGCCACGTCCATGATTCCGGTGAGGACCTTGACCCCGAGACCGTCGAGCAGCGAGGTCAGCTCATCGGCCATGGCCTCGCTGTCGCCAGAGCGGAAGAGCCCGTCGGACTGACCCGCTTCGATGGTGGAGCGCACGGTGTGCGACCAGCGTTCGTAGTGAGCCGGATAGTCAGAGGTATGGGCATCTTCGAGACCGAGCCGAGCCCAGGTCTGGAGCCAGATCGACCACTCGCTGCGTGAGGTGCGGCCGATGGGCGACTGAAGTTCGAGCAGACGTTCGAGCCGGCGATGGGGGTTGGGAATCTTGTCGAGCCAGGCGATCTGACGGTCGAAGGCGAGCTTGACCGAATAGTCGAGTGTTGCGTCGAAGAGATCAGACTTCCCATCGAAGTAATAGTGAATGCTCGCATTCGAGATCCCAGCGGCGTCCGCGATGTCCGCGATTCGCACCGTCTCATAACCATGGCGGGCGAACAGATCCCATGCCGTTTCGACGATGAGCCTGCGCGGCGAGGAGTCCGGGTGTGGCCCAGGACTCCGGTCAATGCCTGGTTGGTACCGCAGGGGAGTCGCGGACACCTGCGATTCGTCGCCGAGCAGCCAGCTGACCGTCACCCCGGTAGCGGTGGCCAGAGCGAGGAGCTCTTCGGTGCCGAATCTGCGTCGGCCAGAAAGAGACTTCGACAGCTTCGTCTCATCGATTCCTATGCTCGCGGCCACATGTCGTTGAGACAGATCGCTGGTGCGCAGTGCCTCTTTGGCCCGTTGGGCTGTGACGCCGGCGCCGTGGACACCAGCTCCGTCGACACCGGCTGCGCTGCGATCCGTCATGGCCGCCAATCTATCTGCTCTTTGCGCAGATCGCAAGTAATGCTGGTGATAAATCAATACTTGCGAGTGACATTGTCCGCAGCGGTTGCCATGTTCGTGCACTGGAGACCGCCGTGATCAGAGGGGAGCGGATATTCTCGAAGGGATGAATCGATCGCCTGATGACACTGTTCCCACATCGGAGGGGCCCATGAACGACAATCTCCATTCACGCATGCACGTCGTATCCGACGAGACCCGAAACCTCGTCAACCTCGTCCTGGACTACTCGCGTCGGCGCACCTTGGCCGTCGACACTCCACTTGATCACCCGACGACCGAGACCGAACTCAAGCGACTGGCCGGACCGACCATCACCGAGGATGGTGTCGGGTCATCTCGCGCGCTGGCGATCTTCGAGCACATCTTCGCTCCCGCCTGCATCACAACTGACCACCCGAAATACCTGTCCTTCATTCCGAGCGCGCCGACGAAGGCGGCCGTGGCGTTCGACCTTGTGGTCTCCGCCAGCGCGCTCTACGGAGGCTCGTGGCTCGAGGGGGCAGGCGTCGTCCATGCCGAGAACGAGGTCCTGTCCTGGCTGGCCGGTGAGTTCGGGCTGCCGACGAGCTCCGGCGGCGTCTTCGTTCAGGGAGGCACGATCGGCAACCTGTCAGCACTGGTGGCGGCACGTGATGCGCGCAAGGCCGCGCTCGGCGAAGAGAAGCCGGGGCGCTGGGTCATCGTGTGCAGCGCCGAAGCACATTCCTCGGTCGCCTCGGCAGCAGCCGTGATGGACGTCGATGTAGAGCCAGTTCCTACCGGGGACGACGGCATTCTGCGTCCCGACGGCGTCCGGGCTGCGCTTGAAGAACACGGCGATGCCGTCATCGCTGTGGTCGCGACCTCGGGGACGACGAACTTCGGCACCATCGACGATATCGCCGGAATTGCGGCGCTCAAGGATGACTTCAACTTCTGGCTCCACGTCGACGGGGCCTATGGGCTGGCTGCGATGCTCTCACCCCTGGCACGGCACAAGTTCGCCGGCGTCGAATCCGCCGACTCGGTCATCGTCGATCCGCACAAGTGGCTCTTCGCCCCGTTCGACGCCTGCGCGCTCATCTACCGCGACCCGACCTTGGGGCGGCGAGCGCACACCCAGCGCGCCGAATATCTCGATACCCTCACCGACGCTGAGGAGTGGAGTCCTTCGGACTACGCCATCCAACTGACCCGGAGGCCTCGGGGCCTGCCGTTATGGTATTCCCTGGCCAGCTACGGTGCCGAGACCTATCGCGAAGCCATCGGCCATTCGATCGAACTGGCGATGCAGATCGGCACAGAGATCAAGAAGCGTCCGAATCTCAAACTCGTCCGCGAGCCCGAACTCTCGGTCGTCGTCTTCGAACGTGCCGACTGGTCCCGTGAGGACTATCAGCAGTGGTCGGACCGACTGTTGGAAGACCAGCGGGCCTTCGTCGTACCCAGCTCGCACCAGGGGCGGCCCAATGCCAGGTTCGCGATCGTCAATCCGCTCACGACCTTCGAAGATCTCGTCGACATTCTTGACACGATGGAGTGATTCGACGTTCTGAGGCTCCTCGACCTTAGGTGCGAAGTCCTGCTCAGCCCTTGGCGTGAGGCCGGGGCCGCGGCCGGAGCTCGACGGTGAATGTGGGCAGGAGGAACTGCGTGATCGGTCCGATTCCCAGAGCGTAGAGCGCGGTGCCGATGCCGAAGACGCCGCCGAGCAGCCAGCCGACGATGACCACACTGACCTCGATGAGGGTGCGCACCAGTCGGATCGACTTGCCGGTGACTCGCGACAGGCCTGTCATCAGGCCGTCACGGGGGCCGGGGCCGAACTGCGAGCCGATGTACATCGCCGAGGCGATGCCGTTGAGGATGATGCCGCCGACGAGGAGTGCGATATTCCACCACAGTTCCTCCGGTCGGGGCAGGAAGAGCCGCGTCAGATCGAGAAAGGGTCCGATGAGGAGGGCATTGAGCAGCGTCCCGAGTCCTGGCTGCTGCTTGAGCGGAATCCAGGTGAGGAGGACGAGGAAGGACGTGATCGTGACGATGGTGCCGAAGGTCAGCGGCAGGTGCTTGATGATGCCCGAATGGAGTACGTCCCAGGGCATCATGCCCAGCCCGGATGTCACGATCATGGCCATCGATGCGCCGTAGAGGTAGAGGCCGAGGAGCAGCTGCGGCAGTCGACGGGGGAGTCGACCGCTCTTGAGCTGCTGGATCGGGCCGATATTCGCGAGTTCGCGCTTCGGCACAGGTGTTGATGACATCGTAGGTCTTTCCGGTTCGTTCTGACTGATATCACCATCTTGTCTCGAACTGGCCTTGTAAAAAATAGCCAATTGGAAGAAAGTGGTCATATCGCCACCGGTCGGGTGGACGAGGCATCGACACAGCGAGGTTGGCATGAGCACGGCAGTCATGAGCGGTCCCAGGTTGGCAGGCATCATCGGCACCGGGCCGTGGCCAGGACCAGCCTATGATTCGCTGACGGCAGGGATCTCGCGCGCCATCGGCGACGGCCGCATCCCGGTCGGGGCCAGGCTGCCCAGTGAGCGTGAGGTCGCAGCCGCGACTGGCCTGTCTCGGACGACGACCACCCGCGCCTTTGCGAAGCTGCGCGAACAGGGGTTCGTCCTCACCCGGCGCGGTTCCGGAAGCGTGGTCCAGATGCCGGAAGTCCCGGGCGGTCGCATCGATCATCTCCTGACCCCGGCCGGAGCCGACGAGGCGGAGATCGACCTCACCTGCACCGCCTCGGTGGCGCCGCCATGGCTGTTGGGAGCCTACGAACGCGCGGTCACGCAGATCCACGCCTATCTGCCCGGTACCGGTTACTATCCTTCGGGGCTCCCGGTTCTCAGGGAACTCATCGCCGAGAGCTACACCGCTCGCGGTGTCCGCACCGATCCGGATCAGATCCTCATCACCTCGGGAGCCTTCGGCGCCGTGGCCATCGCCGTGCGTGCACTCAACGAGGGTCGAGGCCGGGTGCTCATTGAGAGTCCGACCTACCCGAACGCGATCGCGACCCTGGAAGGTGCCGGTGCCTCCCTGATTCCCTATCCGCTCGAAGTGGGCCCGGCCGGACACCATTGGGACATCGAGGCTATGGACCACATCGCACGCCAGACCCGTGTGCGATCGGCCTACCTGATCCCCGACTTCCATAACCCCACCGGGGCGCTTCTGCCCGAAGAGCGGCGCCCCGAACTCGCATCCATGCTTCGGCGCAACTCCATGGTGCCGATCTTCGACGAGTCCTTGGTCGAGCTGGGGCTCGATGGCGATCCGACACCCACGCCGATGGCGGCCTTCGTCCCCGACTCGATCACGGCAGGAAGCACCAGCAAGATCTACTGGGGCGGTCTGCGCGTCGGGTGGCTGCGAATTCCGGCCCACCGCATCGAGGCGATGGCGTCCACGCGTCTGAGCCTCGACCTCGGCGCTCCCGTGCTTGAACAGCTTGTCGCCGTCGAACTCATGCGTGACCATGACACAATCGTCGGCGCATACCGCGACAAGCTGCGCGCGGCCAGGGACAATCTCGCCGCGCAGGTGCGCGCTCATCTTCCGACCTGGCAGGTCGTCGTGCCCAGCGGAGGCATGGCGCTGTGGTGCCGCCTGCCCGAGGACCGTTCCGGTGCCCTTGCCGTCGCTGCGAGAAAACACGGGCTCGGGTTGGTCTCCGGACCCAATTTCGCCCCCGCCGGAGGCCTGGACCGGTGGGTCCGGCTGCCATACACCGTCTCCGAGGCTCAATTGGATGAGGTCGGCCCCCGCCTCGCCGCCGCCTGGGACGACGCTCTGAAGTCCACTGACCGTGTCCCGGCCGGACGAGCGCGGATAGTCGCCTGAGACGGTCTGGGTACCATGAGGACATGGACGAGGACCAGGCCGCGAACGAGGGGCCCAACCACAACGGACAGTATGCGACTGCGACGACTGCTGAGGACTTCCGGATCAACATCGCCGAGGTGAATCGGCGCATCGAAACCGCGGCTGTACGGGCCGGCCGCGACTCCTCTGAGATCGAACTGCTGCCGGTGAGCAAGACGGTTCCTCAGGAGAGGATCCGAGAAGCTGTTGCCGCCGGCTGCCACAAGCTCGGCGAGAACAAGGTCCAGGAGGCCTTCCGGAAGTCGGCCGAGATGTCTGACTTGGACATCGACTGGGCCGTGATCGGTCATCTGCAGTCGAACAAGGCACGTGAGGTCGCGAAGTTCGCCTCCGAGTTCCAGGCTCTGGACCGGCTGAAGGTCGCAGCTGCTCTCGACCGACGTCTCGAAGCGGCGGGTCGCAGCCTGGACGTCTACGTTCAGGTCAACACCTCGGCAGAAGAGTCGAAGTTCGGGATGCCGCCTGAAGAACTCCTGAACTTCCTGCGAGAACTGCCGCAGTTCCCGACCCTGAACGTGCAGGGCCTGATGACTCTCGCGGTGTTCTCCTCCGACCTCGATCGTGTCCGCACCTGCTTCCAGAGTCTGCGCGCTCTGCGGGACCAAGCGCAGGAGACCGACCCCGAGCTGATCGGCGCAGGGAAACTCTCAATGGGCATGTCAGGGGACTACGAAGTGGCCATCGAAGAAGGAGCGAACTGCGTTCGTGTCGGCCAGTCCATCTTCGGCAAAAGGGCGCTGCCTGACAGCTACTACTGGCCCGAGAACGGCTGACTGCCCCCGCGTGCTCGCTTCACTGACCAGACATCAGGTCCTCTGGTACCTCATCGCCATAGTCACAGGCGCTCTCATCGGGCTGGGCCAGCCGGTAGCATCATCGCTCGCCACCACTGCGATCACGCCCTGCCTCATCGCGCTCCTGTTCGTGACATTCCTCGACATCCCGTTCGATGCCGTCCGTGTTTCCTTCACGGACATGAAGTTCCTGGGCGCAGTCACCCTCGTCAACTTCCTGATCGTCCCGCTGATCGTCGCCGGCCTCTATGCCATCATGCCTCCTGCTCAGCCCATCATCCTGCCAGTCCTCATCGTTCTCCTCACCCCCTGCATCGACTACGTCCTCGTCTTCACCAGATCGGCAGGCGGCGATCACGTAAGTCTGCTGGCACTGACGCCGGTGCTCATGCTCGTCCAGATCATCCTCCTGCCGGTCTACCTGTGGATCATTCTCGGCACCACAGCAGTCGGACCGATCGCGCCGGGGCTCTTCATCGCCGCCCTCGTCATCTTCATCCTCCTGCCGCTGGGTACCTCAGTCGTCGTGCGTCTGCTGTCTCGGAGGTCGACGGTCGCGGATCGCTGCGTCCAGAGTGTCTCGGGGTCGATGGTGCCAATGATGATGCTCACCCTGGCTGTGATCGCCGCGGCGCAGGTGCCCCTGATCGCTTCGCATCTGTCGGATCTCGGTGGTGCCGTAGCGACATTCGTCGTGTTCGCGATCATCATGACCTGCCTCGGCGCGATCCTGGCTCGGGTGCTGCCTCTGAGCGTGGGCCAGGGGAGGAGCCTCGTCTTCACCGCGGTCACCCGCAATTCGCTGGTCATGCTCCCGATCGTGCGCGCCATGACTGCAGATGGCATCGGTCCCTCGACCGTCGTCGCGCAGACGATTGTCGAGCTTGTCTTCATGCTCCTCCTCGTCCGTCTGGTCCCACGAATCCTGCCGGACACCGCCGTGTCCGAAAACCGCTAGTATTGTCGCTCTCGGGCGAGCAGAATAGTCACATGCTCACCACAGATCAGTGCTACCAGGCAGTGGCCGGACGCGACAGACGCTTCGACGGAATGTTCTTCACCGCGGTTCATTCAACGGGCATCTTCTGTCGTCCGTCCTGTCCGGCGAGAACTCCGCTGCGCAAGAACGTCGGCTTCTACCAGACTGCAGCGGCAGCGGCGGATGCCGGATTCCGAGCCTGCAAACGGTGCCGACCCGATGCCAGCCCGAATTCGCCTGAGTGGGATAGTCGAGCCGATGTCACCGCCCGGGCCATGAGACTCATCCAAGATGGTCTCGTCGACCGGGCGGGGATCTCCGGCCTCGCCTCGGCATTGGGATACAGCCCACGGCAGCTGGGACGAGTGCTGCAGTCCGAGATCGGCGTCGGGCCGCTTGCCATCGCCCGCACCGAACGCGTCAGGACTGCTCGAACGCTGGTCGAATCGACGACCTTGTCGATGAGCGAGATCGCCTTCGCCGCCGGATTCTCGAGCATTCGACAATTCAACGACACCTTCCGAGCCGTGTATTCGTCGACTCCGCGGGATCTGCGCAGCAGCTCCGGGGAGGCGCACACCGGTCAGGACATCACTGTCCGCCTCGCCTACCGGCCGCCGTTCGACCATGCTCACCTGTTCAGGTATCTGAGTGTGCGTGCGATTCCCGGGGTTGAGGATGTCAGCGGCGATCGCTACACCCGTTCGCTGCGCCTAGCGCACGGACCTGCCGTCCTGACCCTGACACCGGGTGCCGGTGACTACATCGAGTGCCACCTCGGTTTAGCCGATACCCGCGACCTGGGAAGCGCGGTCGCCAGGGCCAGGCGAATCCTCGACCTCGACGCGGACCCCATCGCGGTGCGAGCGACACTGACCGAGGCAGGGCTCTCCGCGCTCATCGACAGGTACCCGGGCATCCGCTCCCCAGGAACAGGCGACCCCGTCGAACTCGCAATTCGAACGGTCCTGGGCCAGCAGATCTCGGTCAGCGCCGCGCAGACTCATCTGACCCGCCTGGTGACCGCCTATGGTCAGGTGCTGCCGGATGAGCTGAGGGCCGGCACTGTCGACCGAGTGTTTCCCACCGCAACAGCAATCGCAGAGATCCCCGACGAGCATTGGGCGCTGCCCGGTCGCAGGATCGCCACCCTTCGAGCGCTGAGCGCACACCTGGCCGACGGCTCGATCGATCTGGGGCCGGGATGCGACCGGACTGAGGTCAACGACAGCCTGCTCGCCATCCCCGGAATCGGTCCGTGGAGTCTTGGCTACATTCGGATGCGTGCGCTGGGAGACCCCGATGTCCTTCTCAGTTCGGACCTCGGAGTCAGGAAGGCTATGGAGGAGCTCAACGGTTCAGACACAGACATGACCGCCTGGACCCACCAGTCGGACCGTGCCCGACCCTGGAGGTCCTACGTCACCCATCTGCTGTGGGCCCATCACTCCCAGCCACAACCATGATCAGCACAGCGAATCAGGAACAGCACCGCGAATCAGGAACGGAGAACACAATGACGATGACACTGACCCAGCCCACGGCGAACGCAGCGCGATATTCGATCATCGACTCGGCGCTGGGGAGGATTCTTCTCACCTCCGACGGCGATCACCTGACCGGGCTCTACCTTGATGATTTCGATCGGATTCTTAAGCGACTGGCACTGTCAGGCGATGCCGAACCGGTCCTCGACGACGGACTCACGGTGTTCGCAGCGACGGGGGAGCAGCTCGCCGAGTACTTCGCGGGAACCCGCGTCGCATTCGACATTCCATTGGCCCCGAAAGGCACCGAATTCCAACGCGAAGTCTGGCAGGCGCTGACAACGATTCCCTACGGCGTCACCGCCGGATACGGGGAACTCGCTGCGTGGATCAGCAGACCGACAGCGGCGCGCGCAGTGGGAGCCGCCAATGGTCGGAATCCGATCAGCATCATCGTTCCCTGCCACCGTGTGATCGGAGCGAATGGGGCGCTGACCGGCTATGCCTGGGGTGAAGAGAAGAAGCGGAGACTGCTCGACCTCGAAGCGGGTCGCTGACGGCAACTTCGCATACGAGCCACGCATACGAAGATGGGCCCGGCCTCATTGTGATGAGACCAGGCCCTTCATGCGGTGGAGGTAAGGGGATTCGAACCCCTGACCTTCTCCATGCCATGGAGACGCGCTACCAACTGCGCCATACCCCCGCTTGCTCGATCAATATTACTCAGGTGCGCGCGGGACGACAAATCGGCGGAGAGTGACGCTGGCCACACTCGTGTGGTTAGCCGGTGGCGGGAACAGGGAATCTGACGCTGGCCGGGACCAAGTGAACTCCCGGTCCCGGCCACCGGACATCAGATCATGGGCCGAACATAGTAGAGGTACTTCGCGACGTCGCGTTCGCGCTGCTCCTTCACCCGTTCATCGCGAGCGTGTCTGCGAAGCTGCGCCCGACGACGGTCGCGAAGAGTGACCTGCTTGCGATCCTTTGCGGCGGCAGTCGGACGGCGGGCCCATTGGATCAACTTGAGCCCGGTGTTCAGTGCCACACGCCGTGGATATGTGATTGGAAATGCCGTGGACAAAATGATTCCTTAATGTTTTCGGGCAGGGGGAATGCCCAAATGAGGGTTAGTGGAAATGTTCGAGGACAATGAGCTGAAGAAAGGCCCGAAGACTCGAATGAAAGCGACTTCTGGGAAATGAACTCACGGATCGATGTCCGCAATCAGCTGAGCCTTGGTGGGAATCAGATGAATTGGCGGCAGCAGCCCACAGGCAGGCTCAATCGGATAGTGGATCAAGGCCCCAAAGGTCGGTGGTGTTCATGAATGAACGCACCTGGTGAACAACGGTGTCCTGGGCGAGGCCACCTCAGGCGTGCTTGCACCGTGTGGGCGCCAACGGTGGCGACACAGCGGTATGACCTGGGTAATCTAGCGGCAGAGGAAGTACCGGCGTTCAGATGACCGGTGGAGAAAGACGTAAGATGCGGCTGAAATTCAGCCGACGAGCCCTTGTCCGCCAATCAAGCAGGCAGTGTTCCCGGTCCAGCAGTGCTGGGGCTTCGGAAATGCGATAAGTTTCGGCATAGTTCTGCGCTCCCTTCTTGGTCGTGGATCTCGTTTGAGCGGCGTCAGCGCTCAAGATGGGCTGTTGCAATTCTGGGGTTTGTGCGAATCCGTAATTGCACTGTCGAATTTATCACAGGTGAAGAACTGTGTGTAGGTTTTGTTCATTCTTTCTGAACTTTATTGTGACTAATGAGAATCGTGGGTTATTCGGTCCGGTCATCGATGCGCACCGTCACGTGGAGCACCTTTCCATCGGGCTCGGGATGTGAGGTCGAAGAATGCTGAGCTGCCGACGTAGAATCTTCTCAGACTCGCGACTTACTGGGAGAAGACAATGTCACAGCCTGCTGCCACCCCTCGACGACTGGTCGTCGGATACATCGCCACCGATCGTGGACGCGACGCCATCGCTCTGGCCATCTCATTGGCACGTTCTGCTGGGATCGAACTCATTGTGACGATCGTACGTCCGGAGTCATCGACCTTCACGGCAGGCAATTCGATTCCGCAGGACGGCACCGGGATCGTCTCGCAGCAGCTCGAAGACTGGCTCGACGAGGCACTGGCGCTGGTGCCCGATGACGTCACGGCCCGCGGTGTCATCCACACCTCGTCCAATGAGTCCAAAGGTCTGATGGAGGTCGCCGAGACCGAAGGTGCACTCGGCATAGTCATCGGTGCTCGAGCCACGACGCTGATGCGCTCATTCCGCATCGGGACCGTCGCGACCTCGTTGCTCCATTCCTCAGTGGTCCCGGTGGTCCTGGCTCCTGCAGGCAACTCGGACATCGGTCCCGTCTCTCGAATCACCACGCTCTTCGGCGCACGCCCCGGAGCCGCGGCGCTCATCGGTGCCGCCGTGCAGTCAGCCGCGGCCCTCGACGTGGATCTGCGGCTGCTGTCGCTGATCGAGAACGACGGGCTCGGCGAGGACGATACCGTGGAGATTCAGGAATTCGCCGAGGAATACGGGGGAGCGGTGTTGGCCGGCCGCGCGGCCGAGATGTTCGAGTCGGGCCGGGCCGTCGTCAAGTCTCAGGCCGGAGCCGACATCGAAGACGCGGCCGCGAACGTGGACTTCCAACCTGGCGAGATCGCATTCATCGGTTCGAGCAGACTCGGCCGAGGCGGACGCGTCTTCATCGGTGCGCGTGCCAGGCGACTTCTGCGTGTGCTGCCGGTGCCTGTCGTCGTTGTGCCCCGGCGCGCGAGCAGCACTGTCTCGACGAAGTGAGCCTCCCTGCTCCTGAGCGCACCGACTTCACCGTCGACGGTCACCCAACCGCCGTGTGGGTGCACTCCTCGGGATCGACCGCGCGTCCTGTGCTCATGGTCCACGGATTCCGCGGCGACCACCACGGAATGGACCTCATGGCAGGGGCGATCCGTGATCGCGATGTCATCGTCGGCGATCTTCCCGGATTCGGCCTCACGCCACCACTGTCGGCAGGTCTGAGTCTTGACAGCTACTGCGATCATCTCGTCGGGCTCATCGCAGAGGTGGCTTCGCGTTGGCAGGCCGCGCCGATCGTTCTCGGCCACTCCTTCGGCTCGATTCTGGTCGCACATATGGCTGCGCGCCGACCGGCGACTGTCGGTGAGCTCATCCTCATCAACCCGATCACTACACCGGCGCTCGAGGGCTCCGCCAAAGTGCTGACGGCTCTGACCCGTCTCTACTACAACCTCGGAGCCCAGCTGCCGGAGACGATCGGTCACCAGCTGCTGGCCAATCCGATCATCGTGCGGGCGATGAGTGAGGTCATGGCCACCACCAGTGACCGCGGTCTGCGCCGCTATATCCACGATCAGCATGCTCGGCATTTCTCCACCTTCAGCGATCGGGATTCGCTGGCAGCGGCCTTCGAGGTTTCGGTCGCCCACACCGTCACCGAGGTGGCCGGCGACCTGAGGATGCCCATGCTCGTCATCGCCGGAGACAAGGACGCCATCGCCCCGATCCCGGCAACTCGCGAATTCGCATCGGAGTTGGCGTGTGCACAGTTCGTCGAGCTCTCCGGTGTGGGGCACTTGGTGCACTATGAGCGTCCCGAGGAAGCCGCCTCGGCGATCATGGGATTCTGTCGCGGCAGGGAATGAACACCGAAAGGGGGGGGGGGGG